>NZ_JBIEIL010000008.1:0-334527 GCF_043496865.1 Pseudomonas retamae | reverse complement strand
TCGAACGGCTGTCTCACCAATGTTCAAATCCTGGCAAACCTGCACAACGGTCAGCCCCTGATCCTTGATCATCTTCACGACTTGCAGCTTAAAACTGTCGTCGAATGCTCTGCGTTTTTTGGTCATGGATAACTCCTCGATAGATGTATTTTCCACCTATCGGGGTGTCCGGGGAAATTAGACCACTGCAGGCTTTGAACTTGAGTACGACTCGGTATTTAGGGTTGGCGTATCTCTTTCATCCACCCCGGTCAGTTCCCTCTCCCCCTGGGAGAGGGCTAGGGTGAGGGGCTTTTGATCTTGAGCCACGTTTCTCGACCCTTTCTCAAAAAAACAGCACAGTCCCCGCAGACACCGCACTGTATCGTCGACTAAAGTGACAACTGTCCCAGTACACTTCTAAACTGTTCCGGTATTGTTTCGCACAAGAATAAAATCGCCCGTGAAATCGAGTGCTGCGTCATGACCAATCTCTTGCTCTACCAACGTATTGCTCAACAACTGGCCGAGGATATTCGGCGTGGCGTTTATCAGCCGGGGGAGCGGGTGCCTTCGGTGCGCAAGATGAGTTCGCAGCTCAACGTCAGTCATGCGACGGTGTTGCAGGCTTACGCCAATCTTGAGGATCAGGGTTTGATCCGCGCGCGGCCGCAGTCGGGTTATTACGTGCATCAGACGCCGGCGCTGACGGCGCCGACGCCGGATATTGCGCGGGTTGAGCGGCCGGGGCTGGTGACGCGCAGCAGCATCATTCAGCAGGTATTGGTCGAGTCGCGTCGTGAAGGCGTGTTTCCGCTGGGGGCGGCGGTGCCGAGTGTCGATTATTTGCCGGTGCGTGCGCTGCATCAGCAGTTGGCCAAGGTCACCCGTTTCCATAGTCCGCGTGCCTTCAGTTACATGTTCAGCCCAGGTTTTGAACCGCTGCGCCGGCAGGTGGCGATTCGTATGCGTGATGCCGGGGTGGTGGTTGATCCATCCGAGGTGGTGATTACGCACGGTTGTGTCGATGCCCTGCAAATGTCGTTGCGGGTGTTGACCCGGCCGGGGGATTTGATCGCGGCTGAATCGCCGACGTATTACGGTCTGCTGCAACTGGCCGATCTGCTCGGCCTCAAGGTCATCGAAATTCCCAGCGACCCCGCCACTGGCATGAGCCTGGAAGCGCTGCAACTGGCGGCCAACCAGTGGTCGATCAAGGCGCTGGTGCTGACTACGCGCCTGAGCAATCCGCTGGGCGGCACCATGCCCGAAGAGCGGCAGAAGCAACTGCTGCGCCTGGCCTCGGATTTCGATATCCAGATCGTTGAAGACGATATTTATGGCGAGTTGATGTTCGAGCAGGGCAAGACCAAGGCGCTCAAGGCCTATGACCGCCTCGATCGGGTGATCTACTGTTCGAGTTTTTCCAAGACCCTGTCGCCGGGTGTGCGCATCGGCTGGATGATCGCTGGCAAGTTTCAGCAGGAAATCCAGCGTCTGCAGACCTTCAGCACGCATTCGGCTTGCAGTGTCACGCAGATGGCGATTGCTGCTTATCTGGAAAACGGTGGCTATGACCGGCATTTACGCTACATCCGCCAGGAATACCGGAAAAACCTCAGCGCCTTCCAGCTGGCGGTGCAGCAGCATTTCCCAGAAGGTACGCAAATGACCCGGCCCACGGGCGGTTTCATTCTTTGGGTGAGCTTGCCTGGGCGGGTCAATACGCAGGAATTGCATGTGCGCGCGTTGCAGCAGGGCATCAGTATCGCGCCGGGGCTGATCTTCAGTAATACCGAGCAATTCAACCACTGTATTCGCCTGAACTGCGGCATTCCGTGGAATCGCGAGGCGGAACGGGCGTTGATGACGCTGGGGCTGTTGGCGACGCAACTTTGCCAGGAAACCGCTGGCGGATTCTGAACGAGCGGCAGTTCAGGCTTGTCTTGTCGCGCGCAAAAAGCGAGCATGTGGCCCTCTGCCGTCAGTTCGTTGGGTCCATGAAAGCGATTGTTCCTGCCGCGTGGGTTTTGCTGGGTTTGTTGATGATCGGTCAGGCGCCGAGTGTCATGGCGGCTGCCACCCAGGAAAAACCGGCGGCGACCAGTACGAGCACGAAAACCGCGAAAACCGCAGCACCGGTCAAAAAAGCCCAGGCGAAAAAAGCCGCCACGGTGAAGAAGCGCCGCCCGGTAGCCTCGAAATCGAAACCTGCCAGCGAAGTTGCGAAAACCCGATTGCCGAAGGCGAAGCTCGACCTCAGCCTGCCCAAGGACATGGTCGAAGAGTTGAAGCCCAAGGGCACCGTGGAGTTGCCCAAGCGCGAGGCGATTCTGCCGCAGATGTTTGGCGAAAAGGACAGCGGCTTCCAACTCAACGGTCGCTTGCTCAGCAACGAAATGCAGTTGCAATTGCGCAATGACGAACGCCGCGAAGTTGAAGGCGCGGCGTTGGACTTCGAATTCAAACAGTAAATGACCCCTGCCTGTAACACACAGAACAGACGCTTGGTCGGAGACTGGTCAGTCACTTTCACTTATCGCTTAAAACCCGCTGCAGACAATTTGAAACAGCCGTTTTAGCGGTTACTCTGTTTCCCGTCTCTTTACACATCGCCCGTTGCGAGGATCTGTTCGTCATGAAATGCCGTGAAGGCTGTGGCGCTTGCTGCATTGCCCCTTCCATCAGTTCGCCGATTCCCGGCATGCCCGATGGTAAACCTGCCGGCGAACGTTGCGTGCAGCTGTCGGTCGATAACCTGTGCAACATTTTCGGCCGCCCGGAGCGTCCGCCAGTCTGTTCAGGCTTCGCTGCGGATGTCGAAGTCTGTGGCAGCAGCGCCGAAGAAGCGATCAGGCTGATCGGTTGGTGGGAGCAGATGACGGCGGCGTGATGTGTCAAGGCAACGGAACTTCAACAATAAGGAAAAGACTATGGGTTCGCTGCATCGTATCGCTGTGTTGTGTGGTTTGACCGCTGTGCTGGCCACCTCGGTTGCTCAGGCTGAGGACTGGAAAGTCGCCAAGAACGAGGACGGCATCAAGGTCTCGCTG
This sequence comes from Pseudomonas retamae, assembly GCF_043496865.1. Taxonomy (NCBI): domain Bacteria; kingdom Pseudomonadati; phylum Pseudomonadota; class Gammaproteobacteria; order Pseudomonadales; family Pseudomonadaceae; genus Pseudomonas; species Pseudomonas retamae. The sequence continues at coordinate 331,495 of NZ_JBIEIL010000008.1, read as the reverse complement.
AGCGAAATACCCGGCTCGGACTACAAGTCCTATCAGGGCGTCGCGCTGATGAAGACCACCATCGCCAAACTGCGCGCGCTGCAGGAAGACGTTGCGGGTGCCTGCGCCTGGATTCACGAATGCAAGACCCAGAAACTGCTCAAGCACGAAGGCGACCAGAGCTGGACCTACACTCAGTTCAACACACCGTGGCCGGTGACTCCGCGTGATTCGGTGTTGCGCATCACCACCGTCGAAGGCGCCGACGGCAGCCTGACCCGCAATCTCGAAGGCGTGCCGACTTATCTGCCGGAAGAAAAAGGTTTCGTGCGGGTGCAGCAGGTCAAGGGTTTCTGGAAGTTCGTACCCAAAGGCGATCAGGTTGAAGTGACCTATCAAGTGCACACCGAACCAGGCGGCAGCGTGCCGGCCATGGTTGCCAACAAGTTCGTGGTGGATGCGCCATTCAATACGCTCAAAGCCTTGAAACAACGCGCGGAGAAATAATTCGCGCACTTTGAAATAAACGCCCCGATTGATTCGGGGCGTTTCGTTTCCGGCTTTATTGTGTTTCCAGATATGCGTTGGACGAAATTTTCACAAAGTGTTCCCGACAATTCGCCCGCGCTGACGGCCCGCACTCATCGCTCTAAATGAAAGCATCTGGCGGTGCGGCAGTAATCAATAGCAATGGTGCGGGTGATCGTGCAACATTTGCGCACCGCGCACGCCCCGGGGTCTGGAATGACCAATAGAGGGCACGGCGCCGCTTTATTCTTTGCAACTTCAACTTTCCAATGGGTCCTAAAACGACATGGCAAACCCGGACGCCCTGAATCAGCAGCGATCTTCCAGTCGCCTGCTGCAACCGACCGTCAAATCGCATCTGGCCTACACGCTGCTTTGTGCGCTGGTCATGATGGTGATGTTTTCCGTGCTGCGCCTCGCGCTGCTGGTCTACAACCGCGAGATGATCCTCGACACCCCGGTCTCGACCTTCCTTGAAGCGTTCGTCAATGGTCTGCGTTTCGACCTGCGCCTGGTGGTCTACCTGTGCATTCCGCTGGTGCTGGCGCTGTTCAGTGCCCGGGCCATGGCCGCGCGCGGTTTCTTCCGCCTGTGGCTGACCATCGCCTCGAGCATCGCGCTGTTCCTCGGCCTGATGGAGATGGACTTCTACCGCGAGTTCCACCAGCGCCTCAACGGTCTGGTGTTCCAGTATGTGAAGGAAGACCCGAAAACCGTGATGAGCATGCTCTGGTACGGTTTTCCGGTGGTTCGCTACCTGCTGGCGTGGGTCATCGGCACGGTCATTCTGACCCTCGCGTTCAAAGGCGCCGACCGCGCCACGCGTCCGCGCGGTCCGTTCAGCGGCGGCAGTGTCAGCTCGCGTCAGGTCGCGCCGTGGTACACCCGTCTGGCGGTGTTCGTGGTCTGCCTGCTGATCTGTGTGGTGGCTGCTCGTGGCACCCTGCGTCAGGGCCCGCCAATGCGTTGGGGCGACGTGTACACCACCGATTCCAACTTCGCCAACCAGCTCGGCCTCAACGGCACGCTGTCGCTGATCGCTGCCGCCAAGGCGCGCATGGGCGAGGATCGCGACAACATCTGGAAAGCCACGTTGCCGCAGGAACAGGCGCAAAAAGTGGTGCGTGACATGCTGCTGATGCCGGACGACAAACTGGTCGACGCCGACATCGCTGCGGTGCGCCGTGACTACATGCCGCCGGCCGACAAGACCCTGCCGATCAAGAACGTCGTCGTGATCCTGATGGAAAGCATGGCCGGCCACTCGGTCGGTGCGCTGGGCGCGCCGGGCAATATCACGCCGTATCTGGACAAACTGTCGAAGGAAGGCCTGCTGTTCGACCGCTTCTTCTCCAACGGCACGCACACCCACCAGGGCATGTTCGCGACCATGGCCTGTTTCCCCAACCTGCCGGGTTTCGAGTACCTGATGCAGACCCCGGAAGGTAGCCACAAGTTGTCCGGCCTGCCGCAGTTGCTCAGTGCGCGTGACTACGACGATGTGTATGTCTACAACGGCGATTTCGCCTGGGACAACCAGTCGGGCTTCTTCAGCAACCAGGGCATGACCAACTTCGTCGGCCGTAACGACTTCGTCAACCCGGTGTTCTCCGACCCGACGTGGGGCGTGTCCGACCAGGACATGTTCGACCGTGGTCTGCAGGAGCTGAAGGCGCGGGAAAACGGCAAGCCGTTCTATGCGCTGCTGCAAACCCTGTCCAACCACACGCCATACGCCTTGCCGACGCCATTGCCGGTCGAGCGCGTGACTGACCGTGGCAGCCTCAACGAACACCTGACCGCCATGCGCTACTCCGACTGGGCGCTGGGCCAGTTCTTCGAGAAGGCGCGCAAGGAGAAGTACTTCAACGAAACCCTGTTCGTCATCGTCGGCGACCACGGCTTCGGCAACGAGCGCCAGATCACCGAAATGGACCTGGGCCGCTTCAACGTACCGATGCTGATGATCGCACCGGGCATCCAGCAGAAGTTCGGCACCCGTGACCATACCGTCGGTACGCAGATCGACATCGTGCCGACCATCATGGGCCGCCTCGGTGGCGAAGTGCGGCACCAGTGCTGGGGCCGTGACCTGCTCAACCTGCCGCAGGGCGATACCGGTTTCGGTGTGATCAAGCCGTCGGGCAGCGAGCAGACCACGGCGATTGTCACTGCAGACCAGATCCTGGTGTTGCCGCGCGACAAGGACATGGGGCCGAAAATCTGGCAATACGAGCTCGGTGCCAATCCGCACGCCGAAGTGGTGCCGAATGCACCGCGTACCGCCGAACTGAAACTCAAGCTGGAAGCGTTCCTGCAAACCGCGACCAAGAGCCTGCTGGATAACACCGCCGGGGTGATTCACGGCAAGCCGGACTGATTGCTGTTGAAAAACGCGTAATAAAAAAGAGGCCCTCAACAGGGCCTCTTTTTTTACAGCTTCAAATCGTCATATCTTGCCGAGTAGCAACAACACCAACAGCACGACCAGTACGACACCGATGATGCCCGACGGACCATAACCCCAACTTCTGGAGTGCGGGAAGACCGGCAGACCACCGATCAGCAACAGGATCAGGATGATGATAAGAATTGTGCCCATGTCGATTTCCTTGTTGGTAATGTCGAGAAGTCTTAATGTTCAAGGGCGACTGGATACCAAGTAATTCCAGCCGGCTTACAAGTTCCGACTTGTGCCAAGTGGAAAAAATTCCATGTTTTTTTAATGTATTTGGATTGCAGGCTTATTTCTTTTTTTCGCCCGGCTAGTTCAGAACTTACTCGACGTCGTTGAATCCAACGCGCCCCGGTTTGCCCTCACCATTCAGCAATCTGATGGAGCGTGGGTGATGGCCGATCGTTCGCTACACTCGGCGCATCTTTCCCGGAACAACAAGGCTGTCTGCTATGCAAAATCGCATGATGATCACTGGCGCGGGCTCGGGGCTGGGTCGCGAAATCGCGCTGCGCTGGGCGCGTGAGGGCTGGCAGCTGGCGCTGTCCGACGTCAGCGAGCCCGGCCTGCAGGAAACCCTGAAGCTAGTCCGCGAGGCCGGCGGTGACGGTTTCATCCAGCGCTGCGATGTGCGCGATTACAGCCAGCTCACGGCATTCGCCCAAGCGTGTGAAGAGAAGCTCGGCGGCATCGACATTATCGTCAACAACGCCGGCGTGGCGTCGGGCGGTTTCTTCAGCGAGTTGTCGCTGGAAGACTGGGACTGGCAGATCGCGATCAACCTCATGGGCGTGGTCAAGGGCTGCAAGGCGTTCCTGCCGCTGCTGGAGCAAAGCAAAGGCAAGATCATCAACATCGCCTCCATGGCGGCGCTGATGCAGGGGCCGGCCATGAGCAACTACAACGTGGCCAAGGCCGGTGTGGTGGCGCTTTCGGAAAGTCTGTTGATAGAGCTGGCGCAACAGGAAGTCGGTGTACACGTGGTTTGCCCGTCGTTCTTCCAGACCAACCTGCTCGATTCGTTCCGCGGGCCGACCCCGGCGATGAAGGCCCAAGTGGGCAAGTTGCTGGAAAGTTCGCCGATCAGCGCCGCGGATATCGCCGACTACATTTATCAGCAAGTGGCCGCCGGTGAATTCATGATCCTGCCCCACGAACAAGGGCGCATGGCCTGGGCGATCAAGCAAAAGAACCCGCAGTTGCTCTATAACGAAATGACCAGCATGGCCGAGAAAATGCGCGCCAAGGCCAAACAGAACAACGGCTGAACTTGCCCGCAGCAGACGGCGTCGTTAGGGTGGCCGCAATGGTCACCCTGTCGAGACGCATCGATGCTCAATTACTTATGGTTCTTCCTCGCGGCGCTGTTTGAGATCGCCGGCTGCTTCGCCTTCTTCATGTGGCTGCGCCAGGGCAAAAGTGCCCTGTGGGTGATTCCGGCGCTGTTGAGTCTGACGTTGTTCGCACTCCTGCTGACGCGCGTCGAAGCCAACTATGCCGGGCGCGCGTATGCCGCTTACGGCGGAATCTACATCGTCGCTTCGATTGGCTGGCTGATGGTGGTCGAGCGCGTGCGGCCACTGGGCTCTGACTGGATCGGCGTGGCGTTGTGCGTGATCGGCGCCAGTGTGATCCTGTTCGGGCCGCGGTTTTCAGCGGCTTAAGCTTGTTTTGCAGGAAACGTCTTACGGCTCTGAGCGCGCAAGGCTGTAAGGCAAAACTGATTTGCCTGCTGCGCATTGTGCAGCCGCCGCAAGCCGCGCATCTTCAGGGTTCGCTAACCCTGAAGGACCTATCTCATGCTTGTACTCAGCCGTGTCGTTGGTGAGTTGATTTCAATCGGTGACGACATTTCCCTGCGCGTTCTGTCGGTCAATGGCTCCAGCGTGCGCTTCGGCGTCGAAGCCCCGCAAAACGTGCATGTGCACCGATCAGAAGTCTACGACCGGATCAAGCGCAAGGAAGGCGTGCAAAAAGTTCGCTGAGCCTCAGTCGAACAAATGCTTGGGCACATCGTGCTTGAGCATCAACTGGCACTGTTCGCTTTCCGGGTCGAAGACAATCAACGCCTGGCCCTTGGTCAGCGCCTGGCGTACGCGCAGAACACGGGTTTCCAGCGGCGTGTCATCGCCATTGTCGGTACCGTCGCGGGTGACAAAATCCTCGATCAGGCGGGTGAGGGTGTCGACTTCAAGTTGGTCGTGGGGAATCAGCATGGGCACCTCGGCTAAATCAATGGCGCGATGCTACGGCGAATGGTGTTGGCCTGCCAGTTTTGTGTTGGCTGGGCAGGCCTCTTCGCGAGCAGGCTCGCTCCCACATGTAAAATGCGATCCCCTGTGGGAGCGAGCCTGCTCGCGAAGGCGGTTATCTGCTCACCGCAGGCTCAACTGTCGGAACGCTGCCCCACCAGACTGTCCACCGGCGGCACCCGCGTTTCGCTCTCCATCTGCGTGTCGTGTTCGATCTGATGACTGAAGCGGTCCAGCGAGGCATTGGCCGGGGCCGCGTCGCTGGCGAACACCGGCGGGCTCAGAATGTAGGCGCCGAGCAATCGGCTCAACGCCGCCAGACTGTCGATGTGCGTGCGCTCATAGCCGTGAGTCGCATCGCAGCCAAAGGCGAGCAGGGCAGTGCGGATGTCGTGCCCCGCCGTTACTGCCGAATGGGCGTCACTGAAGTAATAGCGGAACATGTCGCGGCGCACCGGCAACTCGTGTTCACCGGCCAGGCGCAACAAGTGCCGCGACAGGTGATAGTCATACGGCCCGCCGGAGTCCTGCATCGCCACACTGACCGCGTGTTCACTGGAATGCTGGCCGGGTGCGACCGGGGCGATGTCGATGCCGACGAACTCGCTGACGTCCCATGGCAATGCCGCCGCCGCGCCACTGCCGGTTTCTTCGGTGATGGTGAACAGCGGATGGCAATCGATCATCAATTCCTGGCCGCTGTCGATGATGGCCTTGAGGGCGGCAAGCAGTGCCGCGACGCCGGCCTTGTCATCCAGGTGACGCGCGCTGATATGGCCGCTCTCGGTGAATTCCGGCAGCGGATCGAACGCGACTACGTCACCGACGTTGATGCCCAGCGACTCGCAATCAGCCTTGGTCGTGCAGTACGCATCAAGACGCAGCTCGACATGGTCCCAACTGATCGGCATCTCGTCGACCTGGGTGTTGAACGCATGCCCGGACGCCATCAGCGGCAAGACACTGCCGCGAATCACGCCGCTGTCAGTGAACAGGCTGACGCGGCTGCCTTCAGCAAAGCGGCTCGACCAGCAGCCGACCGGGGCGAGGGTCAGGCGGCCGTTGTCCTTGACCGCGCGGACTGCGGCGCCAATGGTATCGAGGTGCGCCGAGACTGCGCGGTCGGGGCTGTTCTTCTTGCCCTTGAGCGTGGCGCGAATGGTTCCGCGCCGGGTCATTTCGAACGGGATGCCGAGCTCTTCCAGACGCTCGGCGACGTAGCGCACGATGGTGTCAGTAAAGCCGGTGGGGCTGGGAATGGCGAGCATTTCCAGCAGGACTTTTTGCAGGTAGTTCAGATCCGGTTCGGGGATTTGCAGGGTCATGGAAACTCCTGATGGGTTGAGCACACCGATGGTTTCGATGAGGGGGGATTTGCGGTGTCTGATGCGGCCCCTTCGCGAGCAGGCTCGCTCCCACATTGGAATGCGTTCCCCTGTGGGAGCTAGCCTGCTAGCGATAGCGGTGGTGCATTCAGCGCATCACTGTCAGACCGCCGACTGACTATGCGGAAACAACAGATCGACAAAGCGTTCCGCCGTCGGTTGCGGCTCGTGGTTGGCCAGGCCGGCGCGTTCGTTGGCTTCGATAAAAACGTACTCCGGCTGATCCGCCGCCGGCACCATCAGGTCGAGGCCGACCATCGGGATATCCAGCGCCCGCGCCGCCCGCACTGCTGCGTCGACCAGCGTCGGATGCAAAATCGCCGTGACGTCCTCCAGCGTGCCGCCGGTGTGCAGATTGGCGGTGCGACGCACGAACAGATGTTCGCCGGCCGGGAGAATGCTGTCGTAGTCGTAACCGGCCGCGTGCAAGGTGCGTTCGGTTTCGTGATCGACAGGGATTTTGCTTTCGCCGCCGGTTGCCGCTTGCCGACGTCGGCTCTGCGCCTCGATCAGCGCACCGATCGAATGCTGACCGTCACCGACCACTTCGGCAGGCTTGCGGATGGCCGCTGCAACCACTTCGAAACCGATCACCACAATGCGCAGATCGAGGCCTTCATGGAAGCTCTCGAGCAGCACGCGACTGTCGAATTGCCGCGCGGCTTCGATGGCCTGCTGCACGTCCTCGATCGTCTGCAGATCGACCGCCACGCCTTGGCCCTGTTCGCCGTCGAGCGGCTTGACCACCACCCGCTGGTGTTCGTCGAGAAAGGCCAGATTGTCGTCGGCATTGCCCGCCAGTTGCTGCGCGGGCAGATTCAGCCCGGCGGCTTTCAGCACTTTGTGGGTCAGGCTTTTGTCCTGACACAGGGTCATGCTGATCGCGCTGGTCAGGTCGCTCAACGATTCACGGCAGCGCACCCGGCGCGCGCCATGGCTGAGGGTGAACAGGCCCGCATCTGCATCATCGACCTGTACGTCGATGCCGCGTCGATGGGCTTCCTCGACAATGATTCGCGCGTACGGGTTGAACTGCGCCTCTGGCCCCGGACCGAGAAACAGCGGCTGGTTGATGCCGTTCTTGCGCTTGATGGCGAAGGTCGGCAGGTTGCGGAAACCGAGTTTGGCGTAGAGGTTTTTCGCCTGACGGTTGTCGTGCAACACCGACAGGTCGAGGTAGCTCAGACCGCGACTCATGAAGTGCTCGATCAAGTGCCGCACCAGCACTTCACCGACACCCGGACGCGAGCATTGCGGGTCCACCGCCAGGCACCACAGGCTGCTGCCGTTTTCCGGATCGTTGAAGGCGTTGTGATGATTGAGGCCCATGACGCTGCCGATCACCGCGCCGCTGTCTTCATCCTCCGCCAGCCAGTACACCGGGCCGCCCTGATGATGCGGGGTCAACAGTTCGGGATCGATCGGCAACATGCCGCGCGCCTGATACAAACGGTTGATGCCTTGCCAGTCCGCCTCGCTCTGCGCGCGCCGAATACGGAAGCCGCGAAACACGCGCGTGGATTGGCGGTAATCGCTGAACCACAGGCGCAGCGTGTCGGACGGATCAAGAAACAGCTGCGTCGGCTCGAGTCCGAGAATCTGCTGCGGCGCGGCGACGTACAAGGCAATGTCGCGCTCGCCCGGTTGTTCGTTGAGCAGTTCCTGCGCCAGCGACGCCGGGTCGGGGAAAGTATGGCCGATCAGCAACCGGCCCCAGCCGCAATGCACGGCAATCGGCGCGCAGGGCAGGGTGCTGCCGTCTTCGGCCAGTCGCGCTTGCAGACGTTCGTACGACGGCGCCTGACCACGTAGCAGGCGTTGGTTGATGGACGTGGCGTGGGGTTTCATCAATCAGATTCCTTGTTCACTGAGCCACAGGTTCAGCGCCGCCAGTTGCCACAGTTTCGAACCGCGCAATGGGGTCAACTGGCCTTGAGGGTCAGTCAGAAGCTTGTCGAGCATGCTCGGGTTGAACAGGCCGCGATCCTGACTCGGATCGAGCAGCAGTTCGCGCACCCAGTTGAGCGTGTCACCCTGCAGATGCTTGAGACCGGGCACCGGGAAATAGCCTTTCTTGCGGTCGATCACTTCACTTGGAATGACCCGCCGCGCGGCTTCCTTGAGCACCTGTTTGCCGCCGTCCGGCAGCTTGAACTGGCCCGGCACACGGGCCGACAGTTCGACCAGTCGATAGTCGAGAAACGGTGTACGCGCTTCCAGGCCCCAGGCCATGGTCATGTTGTCGACCCGCTTGACCGGGTCATCGACCAGCATCACCGTGCTGTCCAGGCGCAAGGCCTTGTCCACCGCCGCATCAGCGCCGGGCTGAGCGAAATGTTCTTTAACGAAGTCACCGGCGGCGTCATGGGCCGTCAGCCATTTCGGCTGCACGGTAGCGGCGTAATCGTCGTAGCTGCGGTCGAAAAACGCCGCGCGATAAGCTGCGTACGGATCGGCTGCACCGTCGACTTGCGGATACCAGTGATAACCAGCAAACAATTCGTCGGCACCCTGGCCGCTCTGCACCACCTTGCAATGCTTGGCCACTTCCCGCGACAGCAGGTAAAAGGCGATGCAGTCGTGGCTGACCATCGGCTCGCTCATCGCGCGGAACGCGGCGGGCAGTTGTTCGATGATTTCTTTTTCGTCGATGCGCAGTTGGTGGTGCTGAGTGCCGTAGTGTTTGGCGATCAGGTCGGAATACTGGAATTCGTCACCACGTTCGCCGCCAGCGTCCTGAAAACCGATGGAAAAGGTCGACAGGTTCTCGACGCCGACTTCACGCAACAGCCCGACCAGCATGCTCGAATCGACACCGCCGGAGAGCAGCACACCGACATCGACTGCGGCGCGTTGACGAATCGCAACGGCTTCGCGGGTGCTGTCGAGGACGCGGTCGACCCAGTCTTCCAGCTTGAGATTTTTCTCGTCTTCGTGCGGGCCGTAGGGCAGGGTCCACCAGGTTTTCTGCTCGGTGCTGCCGTCGGCTTCGACGCGCATCCAGCTCGCTGGCGGCAGCTTTTCGATACCGGCCAGCAGCGTGCGCGGCGCAGGCACCACGGCGTGGAAGTTCAGATAGTGATTGAGGGCCACCGGATCGAGAATCGGGTTGATGTCGCCGCCCTTGAGCAGCGCCGGCAGCGCCGATGCGAAACGCAGGCGCTGACCGGTGCGCGACAGATACAGCGGCTTGACGCCGAGACGGTCACGGGCGATGAACAGGCGCTGCGCGTCGCGCTCCCAGATGGCGAAGGCGAACATGCCGTTGAGCTTGGGCAGCAGCGCCTCGCCCCAGGCGTGATAACCCTTGAGCAGCACTTCAGTGTCACCGCCGGAATAAAACGCATAACCCAGCGCTTCGAGCTCGGCGCGCAGTTCCGGGAAGTTGTAAATGGCACCATTGAAGGCCAGCGACAGGCCCAGTTGACTGTCGATCATCGGCTGCGCCGAACCATCCGACAGGTCCATGATTTTCAGGCGCCGATGGCCCAGGGCAATCGGCCCTTGGGCATGGAAGCCCCACGCGTCAGGGCCGCGCGGAGCCAGGTGATGGGTGATGCGCTCGATGGCTGCAAGGTCTGCAGGTCGTTGATCAAAACGTAACTCGCCAGCTAATCCACACATAAAATCCTTACCGGTTTTTCCGTTGGGGAGGGGTCAAACGGGACCTCGCCAAAAGGGCGGGTACTCAGAAACTGACCCGCCACGGTAGGTGGAGTTTTAGAACGATAAGTTATAAGTCCGGGTTTGGGTCTTGCGTCAGCTGGAAAATTGCGGGTATCCGGACGGCGATAGGTAGATACCACCGGCCATCCCCGCCATTCGATAAGTTCATCGGCACCAACCCGCAATAAAGGACTATTACCGATGCCCGCCACAGTGAACACAACCGCGCCGAGTGACGACGCCATTCTGCGCACGCTACTTGCCGCCACCGCCGATCTCGACACTGCGCAAACGTTGCAGAAAACCTTGCCGGCCTATCTGCTCAAAGCCAGCCCCGCCGCATTGGCGACACTCGATCAGACGGCGCGCGACCTGCACGCAACGCAACTGCTGGTCGACAAGGAGCTGCTCGCACTCAAGCCCTTGCACAGCTTCTGTATTGATCAACTGCACACTGCCTTGGGCAATAAATGGCCGTCGGTGACGTTTGATGTCGAGAAAGACTTTCTCAGCCTGCCCGGCGTCGACTGCGGATGCCCGGCAACCTCCACCGATGAACACGGCATTCAGACCTTCCCCCACGCCACGCCGTCGTTGCTGCAAGCGGCGATGCAGAACTTCAGTGAAGATGAGGCTGCGGACACCTTTCCGCAGGGCAGCTTCATCCGCATCAGCAGTGCCGCCCAAGGCGTAAGCGGACTGACTCCGGTCGCTTTCGCCAGATTGTGCCGCGAGCTGGACCTGGGCAAACGCTATCAGGAGCATTTTGCGCAAGTGTTCGGCCTGCGCGACAGCGATGGCAAAGTCATCGCCACCAGTACCATGACCTGCGATATCGCCAAACTGAAAAAGCGCCTGTTTCAACTGGACCTGCAATTGGCCGGCCTGCGAAAACACATCCCTGATACCACGCAGCAAGTCCTGCAAAAGCTGCTCGACAACGATGGCGTCATACCGCCCAAGACCGTGCTTTACAACAAGCAGGCGATGATCCTGCAAGGCATCAAGCTCCTCGACAGCTGCATCTGGGGCGTGGTGGTGTTTTCCAGCCGTTCGGTGGCGTTGTACCCCAATGAACGGTGCGTGGTGTATATGCCCGGCGAGCCGCAGCGCCCGCTCTACGAATACTCAAGCTTCAAAGCTTTCAAGCAGTACCTGACGCAACAATTGCAGGTGAAGGGCTACAAGGATTACTTCGCCAACAGCCTTGATGAAGACGACAAGGCCGACTTCTTCAAAACCTTCGCCGACAGCAAGGACCTGGCGACCGTTGAACAATGGCCGATCAGCGTCGGCCTGTTCGAATTCATGGTGCAAAGCCATGTCGGCAAGCTGCAGACCGACGCGCGCAAGCTGGCAGTGCCGACCGACGATATCGATGAGGAGGTGAGACAAAAACGCTTGCTCGATTTTCTCCAGCTGGGCGTGACGGTGGTTTCGGTCGCCGGACTGTTCGTGCCCGTGCTCGGACAACTGATGATGGGCGTTGCAGTCGGGCAGATGCTCGGTGAAATCTACGAAGGCGTCGAGGACTGGCGCCGTGGCGATCATCAGCAAGCCCTGTCGCATCTGCTCAGCGTGGTGGAAAACATCGCAGCGATGGCGGCTTTTGCCGGAGCGCAAAAAGCCATCGGCGCACTGGGCAAAAAACTGCTGCAGGCGCACCCGGAGTTTTTCGCGCAATTCAGCGCCATTATCAACGGCGCGGGCCAGCCACGGCTGTGGAAGCATGACCTGGCACCTTACGAACATTCCCTGCCGACGGGATTCACCATCGCTGCGGATTCCAAAGACTTTTATCAGATCGGCGAAAAGACCATGGGCCGCGTCGATCACCGAATCTTCGCCGGCGACTACGCTGCCGACAGCAAGGTCTGGCGCCTGCAACATGCCCGACGTGCGCAAGCGTACGTTCCACAAATCACCCGACACATTGAAGGCGGCTGGCGCCTTCCCGCCGAAGAGCCTGAGGAATGGGGCAGTACCGCCTACGCGCTCAAACGCATCGACCCGCAGCTGAGCGAATTTGCCGATACCGATCTGGATATGCTGCGTCGCCTCTGTGATGTCCCGCCCGAGGAACTGCATGAGGCTTTTCTCGACAACGTCAGCCTGTCGGTGCGCTTGCGTGAAACCGTGGAACGCGCGCGCCTGGCGCGACAGTTGCGCAGCTTGAGCAATGAACTGCAGCGCGGTGAAGTCCATTCTGGCCAGCCCGTCGAAGAGCAGTTGCAGACCTTGCCGACAATGAAAGGCTGGCCGACCGACCGCTACATCGAGGTGATCGATGCCGAAGGCGACGTGAGTGCAACCTACCCCGAGACCAAATTGCTCGACGAATCCCTCGCCGTGGTGGTCGATGAAGATAAATTGGCCCGAGGCGAGTTACTGCAAAGCATTATCGACGGGCTGTATCAAAGTGAGGTCGACGCCTTGCTTGGCACCAAAGTCGAGAAAAACCTTCAGCACTCGGCACTGGCAAAAAAACTCGGTTCAGCGCTGAAGACCGATCATCGCGCGACGTTCGAGCGCATGTATCAACGCTACGACCAGAGCGACGCTGACGACGTGCTGAAACTGCGCAAGGTCTTTGCCGATATCCCTGCGCGCTATGCGAAAAAACTCATCGAGCAGGCGCCGAGTGTGCAGCGCCAGAGCTTGCGCGCAAACGGACGCGTGGCCTTGCAGCTTGGGCAGCACGTGAGGACGGCCAGCGCGCGGATACGCCTCGATCGCGCACTCGCCGGATTTCACTGGCCGCGCCTGGCCAACGACGATACCGACAAACTGGCCATACAATTGCTGCCGCGCCTCAGCGGTTGGGATTCGCAGGTGCGCCTGGAAATTCGCGACAAAACCCTGACCGGGCCGATTCTGCAAGCAATAGGTGGAGAGTCGGCGTTAGCTGGCAAAAAATGTTCGCTGGTAAAATCCGCCACGGGCTATGAAGCGTTTGACGGCAACGGTAAATCCCAAGGCAAAGTCGCCGCCGGCCCCAATGCGCTGTTCGATGCCATCCTCAAGGCCGTCCCGACCAGACAGCCCAAGGCCGTCGCCCGCAGTGTCGACACGCTGCCAACCGACGCCGCAGGCTTGCGCAGCCAGTTGCTCGAAAAGGCGCTGGGCGAGCGCGAGGCCACGGCGCGCACGCTGATCGATGACGAATCCGCACTGCTGGAGGCCGAGCCAGCCTGCGTGCAAGGCGACCAGCCAGCCGTCCAGAAACATCCGTCGGCATTGCTGCGCAAAGTCCGCAAACTCTATCCGCGCATGACCGAGGCGCAGGCCAGTGAGTTCATCGACGGCCTGGGCGGCGATGCGCTGAGCCGGGCAATGCGAGTCAAAGCCTTGCGCCGGGATCTCGACAGTCTGCGTGACGCGCTGTTTACCTGGAGCGAGGATATCGACGCGATGAACACCGTGGGCGGCGATCTGGCCGAGCTTCGACACAGTCGCCGCACCTTCGCCGAGCTGATTGAAAACGGCTTTCGGCGTTTTTATCAGGCGAACAACGAAAATGGCAAAGCGGTGGGCGTACTGAACCTTGATGGCATGCGCGTCGGCAAGTTGCCGACGTTGCCACCGGGGATCAGCTTTGACCACATCCAGCAACTGTCGATGCGCAATATGGCACTGGATGACGATGTTGCGTACTTCCTCAAGTCATTCAAACAACTCCAATTGCTTGAACTCGATGACAACGCCATGACGCGTCTGCCTGAAGTGCTGTCGCATATGCCCGGTCTCAACAGCCTGAGTCTGGCGCGCAACAAGATCAGGTTGACTGAGCAGACGCTGAAAAAGCTGAACGGGCTGCACACGCTAGAGCATTTGAATCTCAACGAAAACGCCCTCGGGGCGACGCCTGATGTCGCTCGGATGTTCAACCTGCGTCGGCTGTTGCTGGAGCAAACCGGCATCAGCGAAATACCCGAGGGGCTGTCTCACCTTTTTTATCTGGAATGGGTGGACCTGAAGAACAACCAGATCAAGAACCTGCCGGGCTGGTTGTTTACAACGCCCAGGCGCTTCAGCCAGGCGCTCAATCTGGAGGGCAATAAACTGAGTGAACCGAGCGCGACGTACCTTAAGACGTATCGCGACAATTTCGGCGTCGGCATGGGGGTGATCCCAGACGACATTGTCCGGCTCAACGAGCAACAGTCCCGTGACTTGTGGCTTCCCGAACAGACCGATGCGATGTTTGGCCGACGTGAGCGGATCTGGAACGCCTTCAAGGACGACACAAACGCTGAAGGGCTGTTTCATCTGCTGGCGGAACTGGGCAACACCGCTGATTCGGAGAAGGTCAACGCGGACCTGCGACGGCGAGTCTGGGCGGTACTGGAGGCCGCAGAAAATGACGCTGTGCTGTGCGATCGACTGCTGAATATCGCCGCCAGTCCGATCAATTGCACCGACAGCGCGGCGATGAATTTCAGCCATCTGGAAGTGGCGGTGGAGGTCGCCCGGGTGACCCGCCTCGCCGGCGGCGAGATCACCCGGGCCAAGCCGCTACTCGAACTGGGGCGTGGTCTGTTCCGCCTGGCACAACTGGACGAGATCGCCGCGGAACATGCCGGAAAATTTCCCAGCCTCGATCCGCTCGAAGTCAGCCTCGCCTATCGTATCGGTCTGGCCGAAACGCTGGATTTGCCTGGCCAGGCGCAGCACATGCGCTACGGCACATTGGCCGGAGTCACTAAGGCCGATCTGGAAGTGGCGAAAAACAGGGTCAACACCGCAGAACTTTCGCCCAAATGGTTGAAGTTCATGAGCGAGCAGCCATTCTGGAAGGACTACCTGCGACGCGGCTATCCCCGCCAGTTCGCGCCTGTTGACAATAAGTGGGCGCCCAAAATGACCGCGCTGGACGAAAAGTCGTCCAGCTTGTCCGACGCCGATTACCTGAGCCAGGCAGAGATCATCAAGGCCGAACGGGAAAAAGCCCTGGAAGAGGTGTTTACCCGCCTGACCGACGATGCACTACGCATCGCCGATCTGGGCCTGTGTGCCAGACCCGACGACTGAATATCACTTGCCGCGAATCAGTTTGCGCAGGGCGAACCGGTTCGGGTGACAGGCTTCAGCGACACTGCGCGGCAGCGGCAGCGGCTCGTTGTCGAGCCACGCCGCGAGCAGTTCGCCGGACAGCGGCGCGGTAATCAGCCCGCGCGAGCCGTGGCCGCTGTTGACGTACAGGCCGTCGTGCCACGGGCAGGCGCTGTCCGGCACTTGCCGGGCGTCCTTGCTCAGCGCCGCGTAGGTTTGATTGAACGCTGGCAGGTCGGCGAGCGGGCCGACAATCGGCAGGTAATCGGGGCTGGTGCAGCGGAACGCGGCGCGCCCTTCAAGGCTTTCGACCGGCTGTTGGTCGATGTGCAAACGGGCGACGAGATCGCTGGAGATCTCCTCGAGCATGGCCAGATTGCCCAGGTGTTCGGCAGTGGTCGGGGTCAGGTCTTCGCTGTGAAAGTCGAAACTGGCGCCGAGGGTGTGCTCGCCCAGACGCGCCGGTGCGACATACCCTTCGGCGCAAACCACCGTCGCCAGCGCGGCACTTTGCGCGGTTTGCGTCAGACGCGTGATTTGCCCGCGAATGCGCTTGAGCGGCAACTCGGCGCTCTGCGCAAAGCGCTTGATTTCGGCGGCGCCGGCCAGTACCACCACCGCGGCACTGGCGAGCAGACGCTCGCCGTCCCACGCTTGCCACTGATCATCGACCTTGCGCAGTTGCAGCACGTCGTGATGGCTGAGCAGTTCGATGTTCGGCTGCGCGGCTTGCGCCTGACACAGCGCGGGCGGATGCACCCAGCCGCCTTCGGGGTAGAACAGGCCGCCATGGGCCACACCGACCCCGGCGCGGGCCTGCGCCGCCGGTTGCTCCAGCCACTGCAACAGATCTTCCGGGAAGGCCTCGGCCAGTTGCGCATGCCGTTCGGCTTCCTTGGCATTGAAGGCCAGTTGCAGCACGCCGCAATTGTCCCAGTCGGTGCCGCGTTGCAGGTTTTCCAGCAGGCGGCGGGTATAGCCGAAACCACTGACGATCAGTTGCGACAACGCCGTGCCGTGGGCGGACAGCTTCAGGTAGAGCACGCCTTGCGGGTTGCCCGAGGCTTCCTGCGCGACGGTCTCATGGCGTTCGAGCAGGCTCACCTGCCAGCCCCTGGCAGCAAGGCTGGCCGCCGTCGCGCAACCGGCCAGCCCGGCGCCGATCACCAACGCGCTGCGTTTGCCAGCCAGCGGGGCAGGGCGGGCGAACCAGGGTTTGTGCGCCTGGGGTGGCGTCAGGTCTGCCGGCCAGCCGAGGAATTCGCCACGCAGGATCTCCCACTTGTGGCCGATGCCCGGCGTGCGCTTCATCTTGAACCCGGCGGCATTGAGCAAACGCCGCACCCAACCGGTGCTGGTGAACGTGCTGATGGTCGAGCCCGGCGCCGCTAGTCGGGCCAGTTCGACGAACAGTTCGGCGGTCCACATGTCGGGGTTTTTCGCCGGAGCGAAGCCATCGAGAAACCACGCATCGATCTGTGCGTCGAGCTGTGGCAGTTGCTCCAGTGCATCGCCGATCAACAACGTCAGGGTCACCCGACCATCGGCCAGGGTGATGCGCTGAAAACCTTCGTGGATCGCCACGTAGTGCCGCAGTAATTGATCGGCCAGCGGCTTGAGTTGCGGCCACAAAGCCAGGGCGCGTTGCAGATCGGCAGGGCTCAGCGGGTATTTCTCCACGCTGACAAAATGCAGCCGCGTTCCGGCCGCAGCGTGTTGCTCGAACAGCTGCCAGGCGCAGAGAAAATTCAGCCCGGTGCCGAACCCGGTTTCGCCGATCACCAGTCGTCCGTTCGCCGGCAGGGCGGCAAAACGCTCGGCCAGGCGGTTTTGTTCAAGGAACACGTAGCGGGTTTCGTCGAGCCCCGACTGGTCGGAGAAATACACGTCATCGAACAGTCGCGAACGCGGGCGTCCGTGGTCATCCCAGTCGAGCTGGGCGTGGGGCAGTACAGGTTTCATGGCAGGCTCGGCAACGGCAAGGCCGCCATTCTAGCCGATCGGGCAGGCGCTGCTTGATCCATGGCAAGGCACGGGGTCGGGCGCTGGCCGACAATCCACGCCCCGTGGGAATTTCTGCGCCGCGGTTGTGCCCAATCCGCTAGTCTTGCTGAATCCTGGAAGGAGCAGTCCCCATGTTTGAATCCGCTGAAATCGGTCACGCCATCGACGATGACACCTTTGATGCAGCTGTCCCGGCCTTGCGCGAAGCCTTGCTTGAAGCCCAGTTCGAATTGCAGCAGCAGAAGCGCTTCCCGGTGATCATCCTGATCAACGGCATTGAAGGTGCGGGCAAGGGCGAGACGGTCAAATTGCTCAACGAGTGGATGGACCCGCGCCTGATCGAGGTGCGCACCTTCGATCAGCAGACCGATGAAGAACTGGCGCGGCCGCCGGCGTGGCGCTACTGGCGGATGCTCCCGGCCAAGGGCCGCATGGGAATTTTTTTCGGCAACTGGTACAGCCAGATGTTGCAGGGGCGGGTGCACGGCTTGTTCAAGGATCCGCGTCTGGATCAGGCGATCGCCGGCGCCGAACGCCTGGAAAAAATGCTCTGCGATGAAGGCGCACTGATCTTCAAATTCTGGTTCCACCTGTCGAAGAAACAGATGAAGGCGCGACTCAAGGCACTGGCCGACGACCCGCTGCACAGCTGGCGCATCAGCCCGCTGGACTGGCAGCAATCGCAAACCTACGACAAGTTCGTCAAGTACGGTGAGCGCGTGTTGCGCCGTACCAGCCGCGATTACGCACCGTGGCACGTGATCGAAGGCGCCGATGCCAACTACCGCAGCCTGGCGGTGGGCAAGATTCTGCTCGAAGGCTTGCAGAGCGCGCTCAAGCGCTCAGAGGTCAATCCGCAGGAGGTCAGCGCCGCGCCGTTGGGCACGCCGGTCGATCAGTTGAACCTGCTCGACAGCCTCGATCTCAGCCATCGGCTGGACAAGAAAGACTACGAAGAACAGCTGATCACCGAACAGGCGCGGCTGTCCGGGCTGATGCGCGACAAACGCATGCGTCGGCATGCGCTGATCGCGGTGTTCGAAGGCAACGACGCCGCCGGCAAGGGCGGGGCGATCCGCCGGGTCGCGGCAGCGCTTGATCCACGCCAGTACAACATCGTGCCGATTGCCGCTCCGACCGAAGAGGAGCGCGCGCAACCGTACCTGTGGCGCTTCTGGCGGCACATCCCGGCACGTGGCAAGTTCACCGTGTTCGACCGTTCCTGGTACGGCCGCGTGCTGGTCGAGCGCATCGAAGGTTTCTGCAAGCCGGCCGACTGGTTGCGCGCCTATGGCGAGATCAACGATTTCGAGGAGCAACTGGCCGACTCCGGTGTGATCGTCGTCAAGTTCTGGCTGGCCATCGACAAGGACACGCAAATGGCGCGGTTTCAGGAGCGCGAGGAGATTCCGTTCAAGCGCTTCAAGATCACCGAAGACGACTGGCGCAACCGCGACAAGTGGGATGCCTATCGCTCGGCGGTTGGCGACATGGTCGATCGCACCAGCACCGAAATCGCTCCGTGGACTTTGGTCGAAGCCAATGACAAACGCTGGGCGCGGGTCAAAGTGCTGCGCACGATCAACCGAGCTCTGGAAGAGGCGTTCGAAAAATCCGACAAGCAGGCGAAGAAACGCAAGGACTGAAGCGATGGCCGCGCATACGCCAGGTGAATGATCATCGCGGTCGGCAAGAAGGTGGACTTATGCTCAGGTCCACTCTCAACCGACAACAACAATGAGGTATGCCATGCGTGAAGTGGTGATCGTCGACAGCGTGCGGACCGGCCTGGCCAAATCCTTTCGCGGCAAGTTCAACCAGACCCGCCCCGATGACATGGCGGCGCATTGCGTCAACGCCCTGTTGACGCGCAACGACATCGATCCGGCCAGCGTCGAGGATTGCATCGTCGGTGCCGGCTCCAACGAAGGTGCGCAGGGCTATAACATCGGTCGCAACGTCGCGGTGCTGTCGCGCCTCGGCACCGGTACGGCGGGCATGACCCTCAACCGCTTCTGCTCGTCGGGCTTGCAGGCGATTGCGATCGCTGCCAACCAGATCGCCTCCGGTTGCAGCGACATCATCGTTGCCGGCGGCGTCGAGTCGATCAGCCTGACCCTGAAAAGCGTCAACACCGATCACCTGATCAACCCGTTGCTCAAGCAGCAGACCCCCGGCATTTATTACACGATGGGCCAGACCGCCGAGGTGGTGGCGCGGCGTTATGGCGTGAGCCGTGAGGCGCAGGATCGCTACGCACTGCAAAGCCAGATCCGCACCGCGCAGGCTCAGGCCGCCGGACTGTTCGATGATGAGATCGTGCCGATGGCGGTCAAGTATCGCGTCGAAGACAAGAACAGCGGCGAGGTGCAGATTCTCGACGGCGTGGTCGATCACGACGATTGCAATCGCCCCGACACTACTTATGAAAGCCTCGCCGGGCTGAAACCGGTGTTCGCTGACGACGGTTCGGTGACTGCTGGCAACTCGTCGCAACTGTCCGACGGCGCGTCGATGACGTTGGTGATGAGTCTGGCAAAGGCTTTGGAGCTGGGTCTCAAACCGAAAGCGTTTTTCCGTGGCTTTACCGTCGCAGGCTGCGAGCCGGATGAAATGGGCATCGGCCCGGTGTTCTCGGTGCCGAAACTGCTCAAGGCCAAGGGCTTGCAGGTGGCGGATATCGATCTGTGGGAATTGAACGAGGCGTTTGCTTCGCAGTGCCTGTACAGCCGCGACCGGCTGGAGATCGACAACGAAAAATACAACGTCAACGGCGGCTCGATTTCCATCGGCCACCCGTTCGGCATGACCGGCTCACGCCAGGTCGGGCATCTGGTGCGCGAGTTGCAGCGGCGTAATCTGCGTTACGGCATCGTGACCATGTGCGTCGGTGGCGGGATGGGGGCGAGTGGGTTGTTTGAGGCGGTGCGCTGACAGATCAGTTGCCTGCTCAGGCCTCTTCGCGAGCAGGCTCACTCCCACAGGTCGGTGGTCACACATGGATTGCGTGGCCACCGAAATTCTCTGTGGGAGCGAGCCTGCTCGCGAATGCAGCGCTGCGGTCATCGCTTGGAATGAGGGTTCTGCATCCGCATAATGTAGGCCTTGATTTCCTGCTCAGCGATCTCATGACTGTCGAATGGCCCCTCAAGGGTATTTTCCCGAGTGCTGAAAAACAGTTGGCCATTGATCCGGCACACCCGGTCGCTGCGAAAACGGGTGGCGGGGGCGCTGTCGGCGGCGCGCATGGCTAACATCATCGGTCTCCCTGGCGATTGGACTTGAAGGTCTGTTGAGCTTATGCCTGAAGCACTTGGCCTGCGCGGCGAGTCGATCAACGGCAACGCGTCAACATCCTGCTGCGACCTGCACAGTTGCATTCGCGGCCTGGATGCAACTGTGCCTGTGTCACAACACGATGCGCGCCTAGAATGGCGATTCTTGTCAGCAGGCTTTTGGGGTTCGCATGCACATATCGTCCGGTCGCTGGGTCTATGGATTGTTCCTCGCGCTGCTGACCGCGCTGCTCTGGGGCATTCTGCCGATCAAACTCAAACAGGTGTTGCTGGTGATGGACCCGGTCACCGTGACCTGGTTTCGCCTGCTGGTGTCCGGCGGCTGTCTGTTCATTTATCTGGGGTCGGTCAAGCGCCTGCCGAGCCGCCAGGTGCTCGGGCCCAAGGGCGGCTGGCTGGTATTGATGGCGGTGCTCGGGCTGGTCGGCAACTACGTGCTGTACCTGATGGGCCTGAACCTGCTCAGCCCCGGCACCGCGCAACTGGTGGTGCAGATGGGCCCGATCATGTTGCTGATCGCCAGTCTGTTTGTGTTCAAGGAACGCTTCAGCATTGGCCAGGGCATTGGTTTGCTGGTGTTGTTGATTGGTTTCGGGCTGTTTTTCAATCAGCGTCTGGCAGAGCTGTTGACCTCGCTGTCGGATTACACCGCGGGGGTCTTGCTGGTGCTGCTGGCGTCGACGGTGTGGACCTTTTACGCGCTGGGCCAGAAGCAATTGCTCACGGTGTGGAATTCGCTGCAGGTAATGATGGTGATCTATCTGTTCTGCGCCTTGTTGCTGACGCCGTGGGTGCATCCGCTCGAAGCGCTGAACCTGAGCCCGCTGCAAGGCTGGTTGCTGCTGGCCTGCTGTCTGAACACGCTGATCGCCTACGGCGCGTTCGCTGAAGCGCTGGCGCATTGGGAAGCCTCGCGGGTCAGTGCGACCCTGGCGATCACGCCGCTGGTGACGTTCGCGGCGGTGGCGATGGCGGCGCGGATCTGGCCGGAATATGTGCATGCCGAGCAGATCAATGCGCTGGGGTATGGCGGGGCGGTACTGGTGGTGCTGGGCTCGGCGCTGGTGGCGTTGGGGCCGTCGTTGATTGCCGGATTGAAGGCGCGGCGGGCGAAGGTTGTACCCGGCTGAGGAGCGGCAGTGCGCCATTCGCGAGCAGGCTCGCTCCCACATTGGAATGCAACTTTCCTGTGGGAGCGAGCCTGCTCGCGAAGGCGGATGATCAAGCGCTGGAAATCTCAGCCCTTGGCCCCAGCCTCGATCATGTTCTCCGGCCGCACCCACGCATCAAACTCTTCATCGGTCAGATACCCCAACTGCAACGCCGCCTCGCGCAAGGTCAGCCCTTCGCTGTAGGCCTTCTTGGCGATTTCCGCCGATTTGTCATAACCGATGTGCGGGTTCAGCGCGGTCACCAGCATCAGCCCACGCTCCAGGTGCCGCGCCATGGCCTCGGCATCCGGTTCCAGCCCGGCGATGCAATGCTGCTGGAAGTTGCTGCAGCCGTCGGCGAGCAGGCGGATCGATTGCAGCAGGTTGTGGATGATCACCGGTTTGTACACGTTCAACTGCAGATGACCTTGGCTGGCGGCAATGCCGATCGTCACGTCGTTGCCCAATACCTGGCAGGCGAGCATCGACAGCGCTTCGCACTGGGTCGGGTTGACTTTGCCGGGCATGATCGAGCTGCCCGGCTCGTTGGCCGGCAGCTTCACTTCGGCAAAGCCTGCGCGCGGACCGGAGCCGAGCAGACGCAAGTCGTTGGCAATCTTCATCAGCGCCACGGCGAGGGTTTTCAGCGCCCCGGAAAGGCTGGTCAGCGGTTCGTGGCCGGCGAGGGCGGCGAACTTGTTCGGTGCGGTGACAAAGGGCAGGCCGGACAGCGCCGCCAGTTCTGCTGCAATCGCCTCACCAAAACCATGCGGCGAGTTCAGCCCGGTGCCGACCGCGGTGCCGCCTTGGGCCAGTTCACACACCGCCGGCAACGCGGCGCGAATTGCCCGTTCGGCGTAATCCAGTTGCGCTATGAAACCCGACAACTCCTGGCCGAAGGTGATCGGTGTCGCGTCCATCATGTGCGTGCGCCCGGTCTTTACCAGTTTCATATGGCGCGCGGCGAGTTCGGCGAGGCCACCGGACAGCTCGCTGATGGCTGGCAGCAATTGCTCTTGCACGGCTTGTGCAGTGGCGATGCTCATCGCGGTGGGGAAGCAGTCGTTGGAGCTTTGCGAGCGGTTGACGTGATCGTTCGGGTGCACCGGGGTCTTGCCGCCGCGCGGATTGCCGGCCAGTTCGTTGGCGCGACCGGCGATCACTTCGTTGACGTTCATGTTGCTCTGGGTGCCGCTGCCGGTCTGCCAGACCACCAGCGGGAACTGGTCGTCGTGCTGGCCGTCGAGCACTTCGTCGGCAGCCTGTTCGATCAGTCGGGCGATGTCGGCAGGCAGGTCGCCGTTGCGGTCATTGACCCGCGCGGCGGCTTTCTTGATCAGGGCCAGGGCGTGCAATACCGGTAACGGCATGCGCTCCTGACCGATGGCGAAGTTGATCAGCGAGCGTTGCGTCTGAGCACCCCAGT
This sequence comes from Pseudomonas retamae, assembly GCF_043496865.1. Lineage (NCBI taxonomy): Bacteria > Pseudomonadati > Pseudomonadota > Gammaproteobacteria > Pseudomonadales > Pseudomonadaceae > Pseudomonas > Pseudomonas retamae. The sequence goes on along the minus strand of NZ_JBIEIL010000008.1, from coordinate 308,301 downwards.
AAGCGTCGTCCGGGACTTCGATCTGGCCCAGGCTGTCGGTTTCGATACGGCTCATCGTGCACACTCCTGTTGGTCTGTTTGCGCAGTTTAGGCCGGCATCGGCCGTGGTGGTTCCATCGACTCGATTGTTGACCGGCCGACCCGCTCAATCAAGCGCGGCAAGGCTTGGGGGTTGAGCCGCGGCAATCGTTAGGCGCAGAATGGTCGCCCTTGGGGTTTGACCTCGCTTTGCTTAAAAGGAAACTCGATGACTCGTCTTCGTGCCATCTGTACCGCGGTTGCACTGGTTTGCGCCAGCGGCCAGGTGCTTGCCGATACCGCCAGCCACAACGCCAGTGCCGAAGCCTTCCTGACCCTGGCTCACGCTGACAAACTGGGCACTCCGGTGTACATGCAAGTGCAGCAAATGTTTGCCCAGCGTTTTGAGCAGACCAAAGCCCCTGAGGCCAAGAAAGCCGTCCTCGAAACCTACCAGGCCAAGGCCAACGCCGCGCTGGACCAGGCCATTGGCTGGAACAAGCTCAAGCCGGACATGGTCAAGCTCTACACCAGCAACTTCAGCGAATCCGAGCTCAAGGACCTGGTCGCGTTCTACCAGTCGCCACTGGGCAAGAAGGTCCTGGAAAAAATGCCGCAGCTGACCCAGCAATCGGCACAGATGACCCAGGGCAAGCTGGAAAGCGCTGTGCCAGTGGTCAACAAGCTGCTCGACGACATGACCAAAGAGCTGACCCCGGCCGCTGCACCGGCCAAGAAGAAGTAAGCGGAGTTCGTGATGACCATGCAACAACGCATCGAATCGACGCTGGGCCTGCTACAGCCTGAGCATCTGCAAGTGCTGGACGAAAGCCACATGCACAGTCGCGGGTTACAGACGCACTACAAGGCGGTGGTGGTCAGCGCGCAGTTCGAAGGCCTCAATCGGGTCAAGCGCCACCAGAAAGTCTACGGCACGCTCGGCGAGTTGATGGGCGAGTTCCATGCGTTGGCGCTGCACACCTACACCCCGCAGGAATGGGCAGAGATCGATGGCGCTCCGGCGTCGCCGACCTGTGCTGGCGGCAGCAAGCATTAAACTTCGGTTTTTTGCTAGAATCCGCAACGCGCCGCTTAGCCGGCGCGTTTTTTTTGAATCCGGTTCACCCTTTGCGAGGGTAGCCACCTGGAGAAATACCCATGACACAACCGATTGTCGTGGCGGCACTGTACAAGTTCGTCACCCTCGAAGATTACGTTGACCTGCGCGAGCCACTGCTGCAGGCGATGGTCGATAACGGCATCAAAGGCACCCTGCTGATTGCCGAAGAAGGCATCAACGGTACTGTTTCCGGCACCCGCGAAGGCATCGACGGCCTGCTCGCCTGGCTGAAAAACGATCCGCGCATGATCGACATCGATCACAAGGAATCGTACTGCGACGAACAACCGTTCTACCGCACCAAGGTCAAGCTGAAGAAAGAGATCGTCACCCTCGGCGTCGAAGGCGTCGACCCGAACAAGAAGGTCGGCACCTACGTCGAACCGCAGGACTGGAACGCGCTGATCAGCGACCCGGAAGTCCTGCTGATCGACACGCGCAACGATTACGAAGTGGCGATCGGCACTTTCGAAGGCGCCATCGATCCGAAAACCACCAGTTTTCGCGAATTCCCCGAGTACATCAAAGAACACTTCGATCCGGCCGTGCACAAGAAGGTCGCGATGTTCTGCACCGGCGGCATCCGCTGCGAAAAAGCCTCGAGCTACATGCTCGGCGAAGGGTTCGAAGAGGTTTATCACCTCAAGGGCGGCATTCTGAAGTACCTCGAAGAGGTGCCGCAGGAAGAAACCAGGTGGCAGGGCGACTGCTTCGTGTTCGACAACCGCGTCACTGTGCGCCACGACCTCAGCGAAGGCGACTACGATCAATGTCATGCCTGCCGCACTCCGGTCAGCGTTGAAGATCGTGCGTCCGAGCATTACGTGCCCGGCATCAGTTGCCCGCATTGCTGGGACAAGCTCAGCGAGAAAACCCGGCGCAGCGCCATCGACCGACATAAGCAGATCGAACTGGCCAAGGCGCGTAACCAGCCGCACCCGATCGGCTACAACTACAAGCAAGCATCCACCGAGGCTTAACCATGTCTGCGCGCCTGCTCTATGTGATGGATCCGATGTGTTCGTGGTGCTGGGGTTTCGCTCCGGTGGCCAAGGCCTTGGTCGAGCAGGCGCAGGCAGCCGGGGTCGAGCTGCATCTGGTGGTCGGCGGCTTGCGCACCGGCAGCGGCGCGGCGCTGGAACCGACCACGCGGCGCTACATCCTTGAGCATTGGCAGGCAGTCACCGAGGCCACCGGCCAGCCATTCAAGCTCGAAGGGGCGTTGCCGGACGGTTTTGTCTACGACACTGAACCGGCCTGCCGCGCCATCGTTACGGCGCGCAGCTTGGCGCCGGATTGCGCCTGGACACTGGTCGGCCTGATCCAGCAGGCGTTTTACGCTGAAGGTCGCGACGTCACCCAGGCCAGCGTGCTGGTGGAACTCGCCGAGCGGGCGGGTGTGCCGCGCATCGAGTTCGCCGCGTTGTTCGACCATGCCGATCAATACAAAGCCACTCAGGCCGATTTTACCTGGGTGCAGGATCTGGGGATTGCCGGGTTCCCGACCCTGCTCGCCGAGCGCAACGGCCAACTGGCATTGCTGACCAACGGCTATCAACCGCTCAGCGAGCTGGCGCCGTTGCTCGGCCGCTGGCTGGAGCGCGCCGCCTGTGCCTGACCTGGGCGATGACACCGCAGACGGCAAGCGTGCCGACCGGCTGAGCTGGGCAGAAGTCCGGCGCCTGGCACTTACGCACAAAAAATCCCTGTGGATCGCCAACGGCGTGGCCGTGCTGGCGACCTTGTGCAGCGTGCCGATTCCGCTGTTGCTGCCGTTGCTGGTCGACGAAGTATTGCTCGGTCATGGCGATGCGGCGCTGAAAGTCATGAACCATTTTCTGCCGAGCATGTGGCAGCAAGCGGCGGGCTATATCGGCCTGATGCTGGTGGTGACGTTGACCTTGCGTTGCAGTGCGCTGTGCTTTGGCGTGTTGCAGTCGCGGCTGTTTGCGCGCCTGGCCAAGGACATCGTCTACCGCATCCGTGTGCGCCTGATCGAACGGCTGAAACGCATCTCCCTCGGCGAATACGAAAGTCTGGGCAGCGGTACGGTGACCACGCATCTGGTCACCGATCTGGACACCCTCGATAAATTTGTCGGCGAAACCCTCAGCCGCTTTCTGGTGGCGATGCTCACGCTGGTCGGCACCGCCAGCATTCTGATGTGGATGCACTGGAAACTGGCGCTGCTGATTCTGCTGTTCAACCCGCTGGTGATCTACGCCACGGTGCAGTTGGGCAAACGCGTCAAACACCTGAAGAAACTCGAGAACGACAGCACCGCGCGCTTCACCCAGGCGCTAAGCGAAACCCTCGACGCGATTCAGGAAGTGCGCGCCGGCAACCGTCAGGGCTTTTTCCTCGGGCGCCTCGGCCTGCGCGCGCAGGAAGTGCGCAATTACGCGGTCAATTCGCAGTGGAAGACCGACGCCTCCAACCGCGCCAGTGGTTTGCTGTTCCAGTTCGGCATCGATATTTTCCGCGCGGCGGCAATGCTCACCGTGCTGTTTTCCGATCTGTCGATCGGGCAGATGCTCGCGGTGTTCAGTTATCTGTGGTTCATGATCGGTCCGGTCGAACAACTGCTCAATCTGCAATACGCCTATTACGCGGCGGGCGGTGCGCTGGCGCGGATCAACGAACTGCTGGCGCGTGCCGACGAGCCGCAATACCCGGGCGGTATCGATCCGTTCAAGGGCCGCGACACCGTCGGCATCCAGGTGCAAGGCCTGAGTTTCGGCTATGGCGATGAGCTGGTGCTGGATCAGATGAACCTGTCGATTGCGCCGGGCGAAAAAGTGGCCATCGTCGGCGCCAGCGGTGGCGGCAAAAGTACCCTGGTGCAACTGCTCCTTGGTCTGTACACGCCGCTGGCCGGGACCATCCGTTTCGGCGGCTCGACCCAGCAGGAGATCGGCCTGGAAACCGTGCGGGAAAACGTTGCGGTGGTTTTGCAGCATCCGGCGCTGTTCAACGACACAGTACGCGCCAACCTCACCATGGGCCGCACGCGCAGCGATGAAGCCTGTTGGCAGGCGCTGCAAATCGCCCAGCTCGAAGCCACTGTGCGCGCCTTGCCCAACGGCCTCGACAGCATCGTCGGGCGCTCCGGTGTGCGTCTGTCCGGCGGTCAGCGCCAGCGTCTGGCGATTGCACGAATGATCCTCGCCGAGCCGAAAGTGGTGATCCTCGACGAAGCCACTTCGGCCCTCGACGCCGCTACCGAATACAACCTGCATCAGGCCATGGCGCGCTTCCTCAATGGCCGCACCACACTGATCATCGCCCACCGCTTGTCGGCGGTGAAGCAAGCTGATCGCGTGTTGGTGTTCGACGGCGGTCAGATCGCTGAAGACGGTGATCATCAGCAACTGATCGCCGACGGCGGCCTGTATGCCAAGCTCTACGGTCATCTGCAGCAGATCCAGCGGTCTTGAAATTCAGCGCGGTTTCTGTGCTTAGTGCTTGAATTGCATCGAGTAAAACCACGCCAGACGCTGCTTCGGACCGGCCACTTGCGCGATCGACGTAGAGGACGGCAGAGCTGCCCCTTTGACAAGGCGAAAATTAGCCTAGGCTGAGCTGTCAGGAGCGGGATTTTCCGGTGTTCATCTGGCAGTGCTTGCGCAAGGGATCTCATGAAGCAAAAGCGGACTCTCGGAACGCCACGGTTGTTGGGCATCGTCTGGCCATTTATTGCCGTTGTGTTGTTTCAAGCGTTGTTGGGTGGCGTGAGTCTGTATGTGCTCTCGGCCGTACGCGGCTACGTTGCCGGCGAAAGTCTCTGGTCCAAGGGCCAGAAAGACGCCATCTATTACCTCAATCTGTATGCCGACAGCCGCGACGAGGCGATCTTCCTCAAGTATCGCGAGGCGATTGGCGTGCCGCAGGGCGGGCATCAGCTGCGTCTGGCGCTGGACCGCCGACCGCCCGATCTGGCTGCGGCGCGCGAAGGCATTCTCAAGGGTGGCAACCACCCCGATGACGTTTCCAGCCTGATCTGGCTGTACCTCAATTTTCGCCATTTCAGTTATCTGGAAACCGCCATCGATCGCTGGACAATTGGTGATGCGTATCTGGATCAACTCGATGACGTCGCCCAGGAAATGCATCGCGGCATTTCGCAGAACTCGGCGAGCGATACCGATATCCAGCACTGGAAGACGCGGATCTTCAATATCAACGATGCTGTGACCCCGGCTGCCAGGGCTTTCAGCGATGCCTTGGGCGAAGGCTCGCGGGTGATCATGCGTCTGTTGCTGTTCACTAACCTGGCCACGGCGCTGGGGCTGATCGTGCTGGCCCTATGGCGTACGCACAAACTGCTCAAGCAACGCCACGCCTTCGCCGAAGCGCTGCAACTGGAGAAGGACCGCGCACACGTCACCCTGCATTCGATCGGCGATGGGGTCATCACCACCGACGTCAGTGGCGCCATCGATTACATGAACCCGGCCGCCGAAGCCATGACCCACTGGAAGGCCGAGCAGGCGGCGGGCCTGCCACTGTCGGCGCTGTTCAATCTGCTCGATGACAACGCCCAGGCTGAGGGGTTGACGCTGATCGAGCACATCCTCAGCGGCAAGCTCAGTGGTGGCAGCGAGCACTCCAAACTGATTCAGCGCCTGGACGGCAGCACCTTGTCGGTTACCCTGGTCGGCGCGCCGATCCGCAATGCTGGCAAGGTCAGTGGCACGGTGCTGGTGCTGCACGACATGACGCAGGAACGCCAGTACATCGCCAATCTGTCGTGGCAGGCGACTCACGATGCGCTGACCGGTCTGGCCAACCGCCGTGAATTCGAATATCGCCTCGAACAGGCGCTGCACAACCTGACGCGCCAGGCCGGGCGGCATGCGTTGATGTTCCTCGACCTTGATCAATTCAAACTGGTTAACGACACCTGCGGTCACGCCGCCGGCGATGAGCTGTTGCGGCATATTTGCACGCTGCTGCAATCGGGGCTGCGCGAGGGCGATACGCTGGCGCGGCTGGGCGGCGACGAGTTCGGCATTCTGTTGGAAAACTGCGCGCCGGAAGCGGCGGAGAAGATCGCCGAGGCGCTGCGTCAGACCGTGCAGAACCTGCATTTCGTCTGGAAGGGCCGGCCATTTCTGACCACGGTGAGCATCGGCCTGGTGCATGTGGCGCAGACTCCGACCACCCTCGAAGCCTCGCTGCGCGCTGCCGATATGGCCTGCTACATGGCCAAGGAAAAAGGCCGCAATCGCGTGCAGGTCTATCACGCCGACGATTCCGAATTGTCGCTGCGCTTCGGCGAGATGGCCTGGGTGCAACGTTTGCACATGGCACTGGAGGAAAACCGCTTCTGTCTGTATGCCCAGGAAATCGCTCCGCTCAAGCCAATTGCCGGCGAGGCTGGGCACATTGAAATTCTGTTGCGGCTGCACGATGAGTCCGGGCGAATGATCTTGCCTGACAGTTTCATTCCGGCCGCCGAGCGTTATGGTTTGATGACTCAACTAGACCGTTGGGTAGTTCAGAACGTATTTAAAGTTATTGCCCAATGTATTACTCAGGAACATCAAGGTCCGTTAGCAATGTGTGCGATTAATCTGTCAGGCATTACTATAGGAGATGACGCGTTTTTGCACTTTCTGCGCGAACAGTTTGTTAACTACAACATACCGCCTGAAATGATTTGTTTTGAAATTACCGAAACCAGTGCCATTGCGAATTTAGGCAGTGCTATTCGATTTATTAATGAACTCAAAGGCTTAGGTTGCTACTTTTCGCTGGATGACTTTTGTGCCGGAATGTCTTCGTTCGCTTATTTGAAACATTTGCCTGTAGACTTCCTGAAGATCGACGGAAGTTTCGTTAAGGACATGCTGGACGACCCAATTAACCGGGCGATGGTCGAAGTGATCAATCATATTGGACATGTCATGGGCAAGCAGACGATTGCCGAGTTTGTAGAAACAACCCAGATCGAGCAGGCATTGCTTGAAATCGGCGTCGATTACGCTCAGGGTTATGTCATCGAACGCCCGCAGTTGTTTACCTGTGACAGTTTGCTAAGTAGACCCGCCAGACCGCAGCCGCTGTTATTCAAAGCGCCTGGCACGTTCCGTTGAAGTCTTCTGCCGATCCGTACAATCACAACTCAAAAGGAGCCGAACAGTGATCGACACATTCAACCGAACCGGACCCCTCATGGAAGCTGCAAGTTATCCTGGCTGGGCACAACAGCTGATTCAGGATTGCAGCGAGAGCAAGCGCCGGGTTGTCGAACATGAACTTTACCTGCGCATGCGTGATAACAAGCTCAGCGCCAGAACCATGCGTCAGTACCTCATCGGGGGCTGGCCGGTGGTTGAGCAGTTTGCGTTGTACATGGCGCAGAACCTCACCAAGACTAAATTCGCTCGCCATCCTGGCGAGGACATGGCGCGACGCTGGCTGATGCGCAACATCCGCGTCGAACTCAATCATGCCGATTACTGGGTGCATTGGAGCCGAGCCCATGGCGTCAGCCTGGAAGACCTCCAGGCCCAGCAGGTGCCGCCGGAATTGCATGCCCTGAGTCATTGGTGCTGGCACACCAGTTCAGCCGATTCGCTGATCGTCGCCATTGCCGCAACCAACTACGCCATCGAAGGCGCGACCGGGGAGTGGTCGGCGGTGGTCTGCTCTACCGGCGTATACGCTGCCGCGTTCCCGGAAGAGGACCGCAAGCGCGCGATGAAGTGGCTGAAGATGCATGCGCAGTACGACGATGCGCATCCCTGGGAAGCACTGGAAATCATCTGCACGCTGGCCGGCATGAACCCGAGCAAGGCCTTGCAAGCCGAACTGCGCCAGGCGATCTGCAAGAGTTATGACTATATGTACCTGTTTCTTGAGCGGTGCATGCAGCTGGAGACGTCGGAGCGCGTAGCGCACAACCGCGAGCGCAGGGCGGTAGTCGAGAACTGACGCAAAACCCCTGTGGGAGCGAGCCTGCTCGCGAAGGCGATCTGACATTCAACCTTGAGTTGATTGATGGACCGCTTTCGCGAGCAGGCTCGCTCCCACATTGTTTTGCGTTATCTGAAACACTCAGCCGGCCATCGCCAGGCGGTTACGCCCTTCACGCTTGGCCACATACAGCGCGCTGTCAGCGCGGCGCAGCAGGCTGTCGGCCGATTCGCCGGGCAGCAATGTCGAACAACCAAGGCTTACCGTCAGCTCGATCAACTGGCCATCAGCGTAATACTCGGCAGTCTGCGCCGCACAGCGCAGCCGTTCGCCGACCATTGCCGCGGCCTCGCGGCTGGTGTTGGACAGCAGGATCAGAAACTCTTCCCCGCCATAACGAAACACCATATCGACATTGCGCAACTGCGCCTTCAGGGTCGCTGCGATCGCTTTGAGCACGTTATCGCCGGCGCTGTGGCCATGGCTGTCATTGACGCGCTTGAAGTGGTCGATGTCGATCATCAGCAGCGACAGCGGTTGTTGATGACGCCGCGCCATGTCGATCTCGCGTTGCAAGGTCTGCTCCATGGCGATGCGGTTGCCGGCGCCGGTCAGCGGATCGCGCAGTGCGCTTTGCGTCGCCTCGCGATAGAGCAAGGCGTTGCGCATCGGATACAGCAGCGACGACAGCAGCGACTCCAGTTGGCCTTGTTCCAGCTCGTTGAATCGCTGGTTGCGGCGGAACACCACTTCGCCCAAGTGCTCGCCTTCGTGGCTCAGGCTGTAGCTGATCGAGTGATGGCCGCGGCTGCCGAACTCCAGGCGCAGATCGCTGCCCTGATGCGCATAAACCAAGGCGTCCAGCGGCACGAGGCGCTGAACTTCACGGAAAAACAGACCGAGGATGCGTTGCGGTTCGAGGCTGGTCTGCAGTTGCAGGCTCAGTTGCTGGCGCAATTGCGCGAGGCTTGCCGGACGCTCCAGCAGGGGAGGCACCTGACCAAAGCCCAGGCGCTGCAATTTGGCACTGTCAAAATCAATCGCATTGGTCTGGGAAGGTGATTTCATATGGCGTGAGCCCCTAAGCAGTAAGTCTGTCTTACAGGCTGGGTGAGAGCGGCTATGGGCTGCGCGTCATACTGGTCCATCAGTCCCGTAGGACATCTGGCGTAAGTCTAGTCTGCCGAATGACGATAAGTCAGCTATCGAAATCGGTCTCGCCCCATTGCCTTCACACGGCATGCTTTGAGGAAGGTTAGAGCGAAACTCATGCCAATCGGTTCGCTTTAATTTAAACCGATTCAAATCAACAGGTTGAATAAAAGCCTAACGGGTCGCTGCCGGGAAATTGGCTCTATTGTGACGGTTGCAGGCGGCGAAGGTCTGCCGCGACAGCAATCTGCCGCGGCAACAAAAGCGACGTATGGCGGTTATTGCGCGTTGAACGCCTGACCGTTGATGCCGGCACTGTCCGGGCCCATCAGGTACAGGTACACCGGCATGATCTCTTCCGGCGTCGGGTTGTTCAGCGGATTTTCCCCTGGATAGGCCTGCGCGCGCATACTCGTGCGCGTGCCGCCCGGGTTGATGCTGTTGGAGCGGACGGGCGCGACACCGTCGACCTCATCGGCCAGCGTCTGCATCAGGCCTTCGGTGGCAAACTTCGACACACCATAAGCGCCCCAGTAGGCGCGCCCCTTGCGGCCGACGCTGCTGGAGGTGAACACCACCGAGGCGTCCTGCGACAGTTTGAGCAGCGGCAGCAGGGTGCTGGTCAGCATGAACATGGCGTTGACGTTGACCTGCATCACCCGCATGAAATTTTCGCCGGACAATTGTTCGATCGGCGTGCGCGGGCCGATGATCGAGGCGTTGTGCAGCAGACCGTCAAGGTGGCCGAATTCGGTTTCGATCATTGCCGCCAGCTCATCGTATTGATGGGGCAGGGCGGTTTCGAGGTTGAACGGGATCACCGCCGGTTGCGGGTGGCCCGCCGCTTCGATCGCGTCGTAGACCTCGGTCAGATTGGCTTCGGTCTTGCCCAGCAGCAGCACCGTGGCGCCGTGGGCGGCGTAGGTTTTCGCCGCCGCTGCGCCGATGCCGCGACCGGCCCCGGTGACCAGAATGATCCGATCCTTGAGCAATTCGGGGCGAGCGGTGTAATCGAACATAAACAACCTCTTCAAGAGTCAGAGCGTCCCGCGCTCCGCACGGGAATCCAGCCTGTGCCGTTTCGCGGCAGTTTCAGCAGCTGCACAACGCGTTATCGAGCACCTTGCGCAACTCCAGCGGATGATCGACTACCACGTCTGCACCCCAATGGCGCGGGTGATCGTCCGGGTGGATGTAGCCGTAGGTCACCGCGCAGGTCTTGGTCCCGGCGGCGCGGCCGGATTCGATGTCGCGCAGATCATCGCCGATAAACAGGACCGTCGACGGATCCAGATCAAGCATGCTGCATGCGAGGGTCAGCGGCTCCGGATCGGGCTTGCTGTTTTTCACGTGATCCGGGCAGATCAGCAGCGCCGAGCGCTCGGCCAGCCCCAGTCGCTGCATGATCGGCTCGGCGAAGCGCACCGGCTTGTTAGTGACCACGCCCCAGATCAGGTTGGCTTTTTCGATGTCAGCCAGCAGCTCGGCCATGCCGTCGAACAGCTTGCTGTGTACCGCGCAGCCGACCAGATAGCGCTCGAGAAACTCCTGGCGCAGTTCTTCGAAGCCCGGTGATTCGGGATCCATTGAAAAGGTCACCGCGACCATGGCTTTGGCGCCACCGGAAATCTCGTCGCGGATGTGCTTGTCGTTGATCGGCGGCAAGCCGCGATCGGCGCGCATGGCCTGGCAGATGGCGATGAAGTCCGGCGCCGTGTCGAGCAGGGTGCCGTCCATGTCAAAGAGAACCGCTCTGATAGCCATGCTTATTCCTCGCGCAGGGTCTGGATCATGTAGTTGACGTCAACATCGTTGGACAGCTTGTAGTGCTTGGTCAGCGGGTTGTACGTCAGGCCAATGATGTCCTTGACGGTCAGGCCGGCCATGCGGCTCCACGCGCCGAGTTCGGAGGGGCGGATGAATTTCTTGAAGTCGTGGGTGCCGCGCGGCAGCAGCTTCATGATGTATTCGGCGCCGATGATGGCGAACAGGTACGCCTTCGGATTGCGGTTGATGGTCGAGAAGAACACCTGGCCGCCGGGCTTGACCATGCGGAAGCAGGCGCGGATCACCGAGGATGGATCCGGCACGTGCTCGAGCATTTCCAGGCAGGTGACCACGTCGAACTGCTCGGGCATTTCTTCAGCCAGGGCTTCGGCGGTGATCCGCCGGTATTCGACGCTGACGCCGGATTCGAGCTGATGCAGTTGTGCGACCGCCAGCGGCGCTTCGCCCATGTCGATGCCCATCACGGTCGCGCCGCGCTGGGCCATGGCTTCACTGAGGATGCCGCCGCCGCAACCGACGTCGAGGACTTTCTTGCCAGCCAGATTGACCCGCTCGTCGATCCAGTTGACGCGCAGCGGGTTGATGTCGTGCAGCGGTTTGAATTCGCTTTCACGGTCCCACCAGCGATGGGCCAGGGCCTCGAATTTGGCGATTTCGGCGTGGTCGACGTTGCTCATGTTCAGTTCCTCGAAAAACTGCAAAAAGGCTGTAGCCGCGGAGTCTGCTCCACGGTGTTTACGATTCGGTGTGGCCGCTGATGCGCTGGCCCCAGTGGCGCGCAGTCGCGCCCAGTTGCTGCTCATCCATGCGCGTCAGGCGCCGGTCGTCGAGCAGTTGTTTGCCGGCGACCCACAGGTGTTTCACGCAGTCGCGACCGGTGGCGTAAATAAGCTGCGAAACCGGGTCATACACCGGCTGCTGCGCCAGACCGGACAGATCGAAAGCCACGATGTCTGCGGCTTTGCCGATCTCCAGCGAACCGACTTGCGCGTCGATCCCCAGTGCGCGCGCGCCGTTGAGCGTGGCCATGCGCAGCGCACGATGGGCGTCCAGCGCAGTGGCCGAGCCGGCAACGGCTTTGGCCAGCAGGGCGGCGGTGCGGGTTTCGCCGAGCAGGTCGAGATCGTTATTGCTGGCGGCGCCATCGGTGCCCACCGCGACATTCACCCCAGCCTGCCACAAACGCTCCACCGGACAAAAACCGCTGGCCAGTTTCAGGTTCGATTCCGGGCAGTGGATCACGCTGGTGTTGCTTTCTACCAGCAGCGCCAGGTCGTCATCGCTGATCTGGGTCATGTGCACAGCCTGGAAGCGCGGCCCGAGCAGGCCGAGGCGGCCCAGACGCGCCAGTGGCCGCTCGCCGGATTGCTCGACGGCCTGCTGCACCTCAAAGGCAGTTTCGTGGACGTGCATGTGGATCGCCGCGTCCAGCTCCTCGGCAATCACGCGGATTTTCTCGAGGTTCTCGTCGCCGACGGTGTACGGTGCGTGAGGGCCGAAAGTAATCTTGATGCGATCGTGATGTTTCAGATCGCCGAACAGCTCTACACCCTGACGGATGGCTTCATCGGCACTGCTGGCGCCGGGAATCGGAAAGTCGAGGATCGGAATGGCAATCTGCGCGCGAATGCCGCTGTTGTGCACACGCTCGCTGGCGACCTTGGGGTAGAAATACATGTCGGAAAAACAGCTGATGCCGCCCTTGATCTGCTCGGCAATGGCCAGATCGGTGCCGTCACGGACGAAATCTTCATCGACCCATTTGGCCTCTGCCGGCCAGATGTGATTTTCCAGCCAGGTCATCAGCGGCAGATCGTCCGCCAGGCCGCGGAACAGCGTCATCGCGGCGTGACCGTGAGCATTGATCAGGCCGGGGGCGAGCAGCACATCCGGTAATTCGCGGATTTCAGTGGCGTTACACTTCAACGCTTCGGCGCGCGGGCCGATAAACACGATGCAACCGTCGCGGATGCCCAGGCCGTGCTCCTTGAGCACAACGCCAGCAGGTTCGACGGGGACCAGCCAGGTCGGCAGCAATAAAAGGTCGAGCGCAATGGCAGGTTTGGGCATCGGGAGTCGGTTCCAGTGCTTTTGTAAAGGATGGCGAAGTATACCCGAGCGTCTTCGCGGGGGGATCGCTATAATCGGCGGCTTTTGTTCATGAGTGCGGGGTGTGGGATGCGCGATCGACTGTTGGCTGCGGAGAAAGTGAAGGCCATCGATTGGCGAGACGGCGCGCTGCACCTGCTGGATCAGCGTATTTTGCCGTTCGAGGAAACCTGGATCGCCTACACCAGCGCCGCCGGCGTGGCCGAGGCGATCCGCTCGATGGTCGTGCGTGGCGCACCGGCCATCGGCATCAGTGCGGCTTATGGCATTGTGCTCGCCGCCCGCGCGCGGATCGCCGAGGGTGGCGACTGGTACGCGGCGCTGGAGGAGGACTTTGCGCTGTTGGCCGATTCCCGTCCGACCGCGGTCAATCTGTTCTGGGCGCTGGGGCGCATGCACGATCGCCTCGATCGCCTCAAAGGCAACGCCGACCCGCTAGTGGCGCTGGAGGCGGAAGCCGTCGCCATTCACGAGAGCGATCGCGAAGCCAATCTGACCATGGCCCAGTTGGGTGTCGACCTGATCCGCAAGCATCAGGGCAATGCCCAGGCGATCCTCACCCACTGCAACACCGGCGCCCTGGCGACCGGCGGTTTCGGCACGGCGCTGGGGGTGATTCGCGCAGCTTATATTGAAGGCATGGTCGAACGCGTTTACGCCGACGAAACCCGTCCGTGGCTGCAGGGTTCGCGCCTGACCGCATGGGAACTGGCTAACGAAGGCATTCCGGTCACTCTCAACGCCGACTCCGCCGCCGCGCACATCATGAAAACCAAGGGCGTGACCTGGGTCATCGTCGGCGCCGACCGCATCACCGCCAATGGCGACGTGGCGAACAAGATCGGCACCTATCAACTGGCGGTCAACGCCATGCACCACGGCGTGCGCTTCATGGTGGTGGCGCCGAGCTCGACCATCGACATGAGCCTGGCCAGCGGTGATGACATCCCGATCGAAGAGCGCGCCGGCGCCGAATTGCTCGAAGTCGGCGGCAAGCGCGTCGGCGCGGACGTTGAGGCGTTCAACCCGGTGTTTGACGTCACCCCGGCGGACCTGATTGATGCGATCGTCACCGAAAAAGGCATCGTTGAACGCCCGGACACCGCGAAAATGGCCCAGTTGATGTGCCGCAAGCGCCTGCATTGAAGGGTTGTGGCGTCTGAGCGGGCCCCATCGCTGGCAAGCCAGCGATGGGGCCTGAATGTCAATAAACAACTGTAAATCTGCCCCGAATTTCACATTCAAAGAAGCTCTGAGCCTCTCTCGTCCCTCTCAAGCCTGTCACCGGTCAACTAACTATGCTCCATGCGCATCTGGGGGATAGGTGCGTGGCGGCTCTTGTGATAACATCCGGCGTTTTCCGAGGCGGCTTCACGGAGCTGTCTTCACTGCGCAAATCCGCGATCCGAATGTTGATTTGTCGTAAGTCGGCGCATGGCACCCGGCCTGCCCCGACGAGCTTCGTTGCTCCCACATGGATATGACGAAGTTTCACCAGAAAAAGGAATCAGGCTTCTCATGGGCGAACTGGCCAAAGAAATCCTCCCGGTCAATATCGAAGACGAGCTGAAACAGTCCTACCTCGACTACGCAATGAGCGTAATCGTCGGCCGAGCACTGCCGGACGCGCGCGATGGCCTCAAGCCCGTGCACCGTCGCGTGCTGTTCGCGATGAGCGAGCTGGGCAACGACTTCAACAAGCCGTACAAGAAATCTGCCCGTGTCGTCGGCGACGTGATCGGTAAGTATCACCCGCACGGTGACACCGCCGTGTACGACACCATCGTTCGTATGGCCCAGCCGTTCTCCCTGCGTTACCTGCTGGTCGACGGCCAGGGCAACTTCGGTTCGGTCGACGGCGACAACGCCGCCGCCATGCGATACACCGAAGTGCGCATGACCAAGCTGGCGCACGAGCTGCTGGCCGACCTGCACAAGGAAACCGTGGACTGGGTGCCGAACTACGACGGCACCGAACTGATCCCGGCGGTCATGCCGACCCGCGTACCGAACCTGCTGGTCAACGGTTCCAGCGGTATCGCCGTAGGCATGGCGACCAACATCCCGCCGCACAACCTCGGTGAAGTCATCGACGGTTGCCTGGCGCTCATCGACAACCCCGAGCTGACCGTCGACGAGCTGATGCAATACATTCCCGGTCCGGACTTCCCGACCGCAGCGATCATCAACGGTCGCGCCGGCATCATCGAAGCCTACCGCACCGGTCGCGGGCGCATTTACATGCGCGCCCGCTCGATCATCGAAGACATCGACAAGGTCGGTGGCCGTCAGCAGATCGTCATCACTGAACTCCCTTACCAGTTGAACAAGGCGCGTCTGATCGAGAAGATCGCCGAACTGGTCAAAGAGAAGAAGCTTGAAGGCATCACCGAACTGCGCGACGAGTCCGACAAGGACGGCATGCGCGTCGTGATCGAACTGCGTCGCGGCGAAGTGCCAGAGGTGATTCTCAACAACCTCTACGCCCAGACCCAGCTGCAATCGGTATTCGGCATCAACATCGTGGCGCTGATCGACGGCCGCCCACGGATCCTTAACCTCAAGGATCTGCTCGAGGCCTTCGTTCGTCACCGTCGCGAAGTCGTCACCCGCCGTACCGTGTTCGAACTGCGCAAGGCCCGTGAGCGTGGTCACATTCTCGAAGGTCAGGCCGTTGCCCTGTCGAACATCGACCCGGTGATCGCGCTGATCAAGGCTTCGCCGACGCCGTCGGAAGCCAAGGAAGCGCTGGTCAGCACGCCGTGGGAATCCTCCGCTGTGGTAGCGATGGTTGAACGCGCCGGTGCCGATTCGTGCCGTCCGGAAAACCTCGATCCGCAATACGGTCTGCGCGAAGGCAAGTACTTCCTGTCGCCGGAACAGGCGCAGGCCATTCTCGAACTGCGCCTGCACCGGTTGACCGGTCTGGAACACGAGAAGCTGCTGGCCGAGTATCAAGAGATCCTCAATCAGATCGGCGAGCTGATCCGCATCCTCAACAGCGCCGTGCGCCTGATGGAAGTGATCCGCGAAGAGCTGGAAGTGATCCGCGCCGAATACGGCGATCAGCGCCGCACCGAAATCCTTGATGCGCGCCTCGACCTGACCCTGGGCGACATGATCCCGGAAGAAGAGCGCGTGGTGACCATTTCCCACGGCGGCTATGCCAAGACCCAGCCATTGGCGGCGTATCAGGCGCAGCGTCGTGGCGGCAAAGGCAAGTCGGCCACCGGTGTCAAGGATGAGGACTACATCGCTCACCTGCTGGTTGCCAACAGCCACACCACGCTGCTGCTGTTCTCCAGCAAGGGCAAGGTGTACTGGCTCAAGACCTACGAGATCCCGGAAGCGTCCCGCGCCGCCCGTGGTCGTCCGCTGGTCAACCTTCTGCCGCTGAGCGAAGGCGAATACATCACCACCATGCTGCCGGTCGATCTCGAAGCCATGAAGCGTCAGGCTGATGAAGAGGAAGCCGAAGGCGTCGAGGCTGATGTAGAAGACATCGAAAACAGCAACGAAACCGACGAAGAGCGCCGTGCGCGCATCAAGGCTGCCGATCGCAAGAAAGCGCCGTTCATCTTCATGTCGACCGCCAACGGTACCGTGAAGAAGACCCCGCTGGTGGCCTTCAGCCGTCAGCGCAGCGTGGGTTTGATCGCGCTGGAGCTGGACGAAGGCGACATCCTGATCTCTGCGGCCATTACCGATGGCGAACAGGAAATCATGCTGTTCTCCGACGGCGGCAAGGTCACGCGCTTCAAGGAGTCCGAAGTTCGCGCCATGGGCCGTACCGCTCGCGGTGTGCGCGGCATGCGTCTGCCAGAAGGGCAGAAGCTGATTTCCATGCTGATCCCGGAAGAAGGCAGCCAGATCCTCACCGCTTCCGAGCGCGGCTACGGCAAGCGCACGGCGATCACCGAGTTCCCTGAGTACAAGCGTGGCGGCCAGGGCGTTATCGCCATGGTCAGCAACGAGCGTAACGGCCGTCTGGTCGGCGCGGTACAAGTGCAGGACGGTGAAGAAATCATGCTGATTTCCGATCAGGGCACCCTGGTGCGTACCCGTGTCGACGAAGTGTCGAGCCTGGGCCGTAACACTCAAGGTGTGACGCTGATCAAGCTGGCCAAGGATGAAACCCTGGTCGGTCTGGAGCGGGTTCAGGAGCCTTCGGAAATCGAAGGCGAAGAGCTCGAAGGTGAAGAGGGCGAGGAATTCGAGGGCACCGTCGGTATTGACGAGGCCGCAGATGACCAGCAACTCGACGCCGCAGCTGACGAAGAGCCGCAAGAATAAGCGGACAAACGAGGGGGCGGATGAAAATTCGCCCCCTTGTTATTTGTCCGGTATGAATTTCTGCAACACTGCGGATGATCGTTCCCACGCTCTGCGTGGGAATGCCGCTGGGGACGCTCCGCGTCCCATGACGCGGAGCGTCATCGGATGCGTTCCCACGCAGAGCGTGGGAACGATCACCTGCATATCAAAAGATTTAAGTGACCACCAGATCAGAGCGAGATTGGATGTGAGCAAGCGAGCCTATAACTTCTGCGCCGGTCCTGCGGCGTTGCCTGAAGCTGTTCTGCAGCGCGCCCAGGGTGAACTCCTTGATTGGCATGGCAAGGGTCTGTCGGTCATGGAAATGAGCCATCGCAGCGATGAGTTCGTGTCCATCGCGACCCAGGCCGAGCAGGATCTGCGCGACCTGCTGAATATCCCGTCGAACTACAAAGTGCTGTTTCTGCAAGGTGGCGCCAGCCAGCAATTCGCGCAGATTCCGCTGAATCTGCTGCCTGAAGGCGGCTCGGCGGACTATATCGACACCGGTATCTGGTCGCAGAAAGCCATCGAAGAAGCTTCGCGCTACGGTCACGTCAATGTGGCTGCGACCGCCAAGCCTTATGACTATTTCGCCATTCCCGGCCAGAACGAGTGGAATCTGTCGAAAGACGCCGCTTACGTCCACTACGCGCCGAACGAAACCATCGGCGGCCTGGAATTCCAGTGGATCCCGGAAACCGGCGACGTGCCGCTGGTGGCCGACATGTCTTCGGACATCCTCTCGCGTCCAGTCGATATCTCGCGTTTCGGCATGATCTACGCCGGCGCGCAGAAGAACATCGGCCCGAGCGGCATCGTCGTCAACATCATCCGCGAAGACCTGCTCGGCAAGGCCCGCGCGCTGTGCCCGACCATGCTCAACTACAAGGTCGCGGCCGATAACGGCTCGATGTACAACACGCCGCCGACCCTGGCCTGGTACCTTTCCGGCCTGGTCTTCCAGTGGCTGAAGGAGCAGGGCGGCGTTGACGCGATCGCCAGACTGAACGACGTCAAGCAGCGCACGCTGTACGACTTCATCGACGCCAGCGGTCTCTACAGCAACCCGATCAACAAGTCGGACCGCTCGTGGATGAACGTGCCGTTCCGTCTGGCCGATGACCGTCTGGACAAGCCGTTCCTCGCCGGTGCCGACGAGCGCGGTCTGCTCAACCTCAAGGGCCACCGCTCGGTGGGCGGCATGCGCGCCTCCATCTATAACGCCGTCGACATCAATGCAGTCAACGCGCTGGTGGCCTACATGGCGGAATTCGAGAAGGAACACGGCTGATGTCCGAGCAAGAACTCAAGGCACTGCGCGTGCGCATCGACGCTCTGGACACCAAGGTCCTGGAGCTGATCAGTGAGCGTGCGCGTTGCGCCCAGGAAGTTGCGCGCGTGAAGATGGCCTCGCTGGCCGAAGGCGAAGTGCCGGTGTTCTATCGTCCCGAGCGCGAAGCTCAGGTGCTCAAGCGGGTGATGGAGCGCAATCAGGGGCCGCTGGGCAACGAAGAGATGGCGCGGCTGTTCCGCGAAATCATGTCCTCGTGCCTGGCGCTCGAGCAGCCGCTAAAAGTGGCGTATCTGGGCCCTGAAGGAACCTTCACCCAAGCGGCGGCAATGAAGCATTTCGGCCACGCGGTGATCAGCAAGCCAATGGCGGCGATCGACGAAGTGTTCCGTGAAGTGGCGGCCGGTGCGGTGAATTTTGGCGTGGTCCCGGTGGAAAATTCCACCGAAGGCGCGGTCAACCACACCCTCGACAGCTTCCTTGAACACGACATGGTGATCTGCGGCGAAGTCGAACTGCGCATTCACCATCATCTGTTGGTCGGCGAGAACACCAAGACCGACAGCATCAGCCGCATCTATTCCCACGCGCAGTCGCTGGCCCAGTGCCGCAAGTGGCTGGACGCGCATTACCCGAATGTCGAGCGCGTGGCGGTGTCGAGCAACGCCGAGGCGGCCAAGCGGGTCAAGGGCGAATGGAATTCGGCGGCGATTGCCGGCGACATGGCGGCAGGCCTGTATGGCCTGACGCGTCTGGCCGAGAAGATCGAAGATCGCCCGGACAACTCCACGCGCTTCCTGATGATCGGTAACCAGGAAGTGCCGCCGACCGGCGACGACAAGACGTCGATCATCGTGTCCATGAGCAACAAGCCCGGCGCGCTGCACGAGCTGCTGGTGCCGTTCCATGACAACGGGATCGACCTGACCCGTATCGAAACCCGTCCGTCACGCAGCGGCAAATGGACGTATGTGTTCTTCATCGACTTCGTCGGCCATCACCGTGATCCGTTGATCAAGGGTGTGCTGGAGAAGATCAGTCAGGAAGCGGTAGCACTCAAAGTGCTGGGTTCCTACCCGAAAGCAGTTCTCTAAGGGCGGTAGCAAATGAGTGGCAACTTCCTCGCTCTGGCACAGCCGGGCGTGCAACAACTTTCGCCGTACGTTCCGGGCAAGCCTGTGGACGAACTGGCGCGTGAGCTGGATCTGGATCCGGCGAAAATCGTCAAACTGGCGAGCAACGAAAATCCGCTCGGCGCCAGTCCCAAGGCGCTGGCGGCGATCCGCGAAGAGCTGGCCGAGCTGACTCGCTACCCGGACGGCAACGGTTTCGCGCTGAAATCCCTGCTGGCCGAGCAATGCCGCGTCGAGCTGAATCAGGTCACTTTGGGCAACGGCTCCAACGACATTCTTGAGCTGGTCGCGCGCGCCTATCTGGCGCCGGGCCTGAATGCCGTGTTCAGTGAGCACGCGTTTGCGGTGTATCCGATCGCCACTCAGGCGGTCGGCGCTCAAGCCAAAGTAGTGCCGGCCAAGGAATGGGGGCACGACCTGACCGCCATGCTCGCGGCCATCGACGCCAATACCCGTGTGGTGTTCATCGCCAACCCGAACAACCCGACCGGTACCTGGTTCGGTGCCGAGGCGCTGGACGAGTTTCTACAGGACGTGCCGGAACATGTGCTGGTGGTGCTCGACGAGGCTTACATCGAATATGCCGAAGGCAGCGATTTGCCGGACGGCCTCGATTTCCTCGCGGCTTATCCGAATCTGCTGGTGTCGCGCACGTTCTCCAAGGCCTACGGCCTGGCCGCGCTGCGCGTCGGCTACGCGCTGTCCACCCCGGTAGTAGCCGACGTGCTCAACCGTGTGCGCCAGCCGTTCAATGTCAACAGCCTCGCCCTGGCGGCCGCCTGTGCCGCGTTGAAGGACGAGGAATATCTGGCGCAAAGCCGTCAGCTCAACGAGGCGGGCATGCAGCAGTTGCAAGCCGGTTTCCGTGATCTGGGTCTGGGCTGGATCGAATCCAAAGGCAACTTCATCTGCGTCGATCTCGCTCAGGTCGCGGCCCCGGTGTTTCAGGGCTTGCTGCGCGAAGGTGTGATCGTGCGTCCGGTGGCCAACTACGGCATGCCGAATCACCTGCGGGTGACCATCGGTCTGCCGGCAGAAAACAGCCGCTTCCTCGAAGCGCTGCGCAAGGTCCTGGCTCGTGGTTGATGTCACTGCACTGCAATCTGCTGCACCTATGATCGGGCGCCTTGTGGTGGTCGGTCTGGGGTTGGTCGGTGGTTCGTTTGCCAAAGGCTTGCGTGAAAGCGGTGTGTGCCGCGAAGTGGTCGGCGTCGATCTCGACCCGCAATCGCGCAAGCTGGCGGTCGAGTTGGGTGTGGTTGATCGCTGCGAAGACGACTTGGCCGCTGCGTGTCAGGGCGCCGATGTGATTCAGTTGGCGGTGCCGATCCTGGCGATGGAAAAGCTTCTCGCACGGTTGGCGGGCATGGATCTGGGTCAGGCGATTCTGACTGATGTCGGCAGTGCCAAAGGCAATGTGGTGCGCGCGGCGACCGAGGCGTTCGGCGGCATGCCGGGGCGCTTTGTGCCGGGGCATCCGATTGCCGGATCCGAGCAGAGCGGGGTGGAGGCGTCCAATGGCGAGTTGTTCCGTCGTCATAAAGTAATCCTCACACCGCTTGAACAAACCGATCCTGCCGCGCTGGCGGTGGTCGATCGCCTTTGGCGCGAATTGGGCGCCGATGTCGAGCACATGCAGGTCGAGCGTCACGACGAAGTGCTGGCGGCGACCAGTCATCTGCCGCACCTGCTGGCCTTCGGCCTGGTCGATTCGTTGGCCAAGCGCAATGAAAATCTGGAGATCTTCCGTTACGCTGCCGGTGGTTTTCGCGATTTCACAAGAATCGCCGGAAGCGACCCGGTGATGTGGCACGACATCTTTCTCGCCAATCGCGAGGCTGTCCTGCGCACACTCGATACATTTCGCAGCGACCTCGACGCCTTGCGCGACGCGGTCGATGCAGGGGATGGGCACCAATTGTTGGGCGTCTTCACGCGCGCCCGGGTTGCCCGCGAGCATTTCAGTAAAATCCTGGCCCGCAGGGCCTATGTGGACGCTATGAATTCCAACGATCTGATCTTCCTGGCTCAACCTGGTGGCCGCCTGTCCGGTCGGATTCGCGTACCGGGTGACAAATCGATTTCCCATCGCTCGATCATGCTCGGCTCGCTGGCCGAAGGCGTCACCGAAGTCGAAGGTTTCCTCGAGGGCGAAGACGCCCTGGCAACCTTGCAGGCGTTCCGCGACATGGGCGTGGTCATCGAAGGCCCGCACCATGGTCGCGTGACCATCCACGGTGTCGGTCTGCACGGCTTGAAACCTGCGCCGGGCCCGATCTATCTGGGCAACTCCGGCACCTCGATGCGTCTGCTGTCCGGCCTGCTGGCGGCGCAGAACTTCGACAGCACCCTGACGGGTGACGCGTCGCTGTCCAAGCGTCCGATGAATCGCGTGGCCAATCCGCTGCGGGAAATGGGCGCAGTGATTGAGACCGCAGCGGAAGGTCGTCCACCGATGACCATTCGCGGCGGCCACAAGCTCAAAGGCCTGACCTACACGATGCCGATGGCCAGTGCGCAGGTGAAATCCTGCCTGCTGCTTGCCGGCCTGTATGCCGAAGGCAAAACCACCGTGACCGAGCCGGCGCCCACCCGTGACCACACCGAGCGCATGCTGCGCGGTTTCGGTTACCCGGTGAGCGTTGATGGTGCGACGGCGTCGGTTGAGTCCGGTGGCAAGCTGACCGCTACCCATATTGAAGTGCCGGGCGATATTTCTTCCTCGGCGTTCTTCCTGGTGGCGGCGTCGATTGCCGAAGGTTCCGAACTGGTGCTTGAGCATGTCGGCATCAACCCGACCCGTACGGGTGTCATCGACATCCTGCGTTTGATGGGTGCGGACATCACCCTGGAAAATCAGCGTGAAGTCGGCGGCGAGCCTGTGGCTGACCTGCGCGTGCGCGCGGCGAAACTCAAAGGCATCGAGATTCCGGAAGAGCTGGTGCCGTTGGCCATCGACGAATTCCCGGTGCTGTTCGTGGCGGCTGCCTGCGCTGAAGGGCGCACCGTGCTGACCGGCGCTGAAGAGCTGCGGGTCAAGGAATCCGATCGCATTCAGGTGATGGCTGACGGCCTGTTGGCGCTGGGCGTAAAATGCCAGCCAACCCCGGACGGCATCATCATCGACGGTGGCCAGATCGGCGGCGGTGAAGTGCACGGTCACGGCGATCACCGCATCGCCATGGCCTTCAGCGTTGCCTCGTTGCGCGCCACTGCACCGATCCGCATCCATGATTGCGCCAACGTTGCGACGTCGTTCCCCAACTTCCTCGCGCTATGCGGGCAAGTCGGTATTCGTGTGGCACAAGAGGCTCAGTCGTGAAAAACATTGCACCGGTCATCACCATCGATGGGCCAAGCGGCTCCGGCAAAGGCACGGTCGCCGGGATTCTGGCCAAGCGTCTGGGCTGGAACCTGTTGGATTCCGGTGCGCTTTATCGCTTGCTCGCATTCGCTGCGCACAACCATGGCGTCGATCTGACCAATGAAGAGCTGCTCAAGCAACTCGCCGCTCATCTGGATGTGCAGTTCATCGCGGCGACCGAAGGTCAGTTGCAACGGATCATTCTGGAAGGCGACGAAGTCAGCGATGTCATCCGCACCGAAAGTGTGGGTTCCGGCGCCTCGCAGGTAGCTGCGCTGCCCGCCGTGCGCGAGGCGCTGCTGCAGCGCCAGCGCGCATTCCAGGAAGCGCCGGGTCTGGTGGCCGATGGCCGCGACATGGGTACGGTGGTTTTTCCCGATGCACCGCTGAAGATTTTCCTCACCGCCAGTGCCGAGGAGCGGGCGCGCCGTCGATATTTGCAGTTGAAGGGCAAAGTCGAGGGTGTTAGTCTGTCGAGTCTGCTAGATGAGATCCGTGCACGCGATGAGCGTGACACCCAGCGCGCAGTAGCCCCGCTCAAGCCGGCGGCCGACGCGATTCAGCTGGATTCCACGGAGCTTTCCATCGATCAGGTGCTTGAACGCATCATGAGCGAGATCGCCATTCGCGATATCGCCGGGTGACCAAGAGGGTCGCAGGGGACCAGTCATAGTCCTGCGGTGCTTCTTTTAAATGAAACTAACCCACACCGTCTGGGGTGTGGAGATGGGCGTTTACTTCGCCCTCATCTACAGGAATTAAAATGAGCGAAAGCTTTGCGGAACTCTTTGAAGAAAGCCTGAAAACCCTGAACCTTCAGGCAGGCTCCATCATCACCGGTGTTATCGTTGATATCGATTACCAGGCTCGCTGGGTAACCGTTCACGCTGGTCTGAAGTCTGAAGCACTCATCCCGCTTGAGCAGTTCTACAACGATGCTGGCGAACTGAACATCAACGTTGGTGATGAAGTTCACGTTGCTCTGGATTCGGTTGAAGACGGCTTTGGCGAAACCAAGCTGTCCCGTGAAAAAGCCAAGCGCGCTGAATGCTGGATCGTTCTGGAAGCAGCCTTCGCAGCCGAGGAAGTGGTCAAGGGCGTTATCAACGGTAAGGTTAAAGGCGGCTTCACTGTCGACGTTAACGGCATCCGTGCGTTCCTGCCAGGTTCCCTGGTTGACGTCCGTCCAGTGCGCGACACCACGCACCTGGAAGGCAAAGAGCTGGAATTCAAGGTCATCAAGCTGGACCAGAAGCGCAACAACGTTGTCGTTTCCCGTCGCAGCGTCCTCGAAGCCGAGAACTCCGCCGAGCGTGAAGCTCTGCTGGAATCCCTGCAGGAAGGCCAGCAAGTCAAAGGTATCGTCAAAAACCTCACCGATTACGGCGCATTCGTCGATCTGGGTGGCGTGGACGGCCTGCTGCACATCACCGACATGGCCTGGAAGCGCATCAAGCATCCTTCCGAGATCGTCAACGTTGGTGACGAAATCGACGTCAAGGTTCTGAAATACGATC
This sequence comes from Pseudomonas retamae, assembly GCF_043496865.1. Classification (NCBI taxonomy): domain Bacteria; kingdom Pseudomonadati; phylum Pseudomonadota; class Gammaproteobacteria; order Pseudomonadales; family Pseudomonadaceae; genus Pseudomonas; species Pseudomonas retamae. The sequence goes on along the minus strand of NZ_JBIEIL010000008.1, from coordinate 283,571 downwards.
GCGAACGCAACCGTGTTTCCCTGGGCCTGAAGCAACTGGGCGAAGATCCATGGGTTGCTATCAAAGCCCGTTACCCAGAAGGCACTCGCGTTACCGCTCGTGTCACCAACCTGACCGACTACGGCTGCTTCGCTGAGCTGGAAGAAGGCGTTGAAGGTCTGGTACACGTTTCGGAAATGGACTGGACCAACAAGAACATCCACCCTTCGAAAGTCGTACAAGTCGGCGACGAAGTGGAAGTCATGGTTCTGGACATCGACGAAGAGCGTCGTCGTATCTCCCTGGGCATCAAGCAGTGCAAGTCGAACCCATGGGAAGACTTCTCTGGCCAGTTCAACAAGGGCGACAAGATCTCCGGCACCATCAAGTCGATCACCGATTTCGGTATCTTCATTGGTCTGGACGGCGGCATCGACGGTCTGGTTCACCTGTCCGACATCTCTTGGAACGAAGTGGGCGAAGAAGCCGTACGTCGTTTCAAGAAGGGCGACGAGCTGGACACCGTCATCCTGTCGGTTGACCCAGAGCGCGAGCGCATCTCCCTGGGCATCAAGCAACTGGAAAGCGATCCGTTCTCCGAGTACGTCTCGGTTAACGACAAGGGCGCTATCGTGACCGGTACCGTGAAAGAAGTTGACGCCAAAGGCGCCATCATCGTTCTGGCCGACGACATCGAAGCTACCCTGAAAGCCTCCGAAATCAGCCGTGACCGCGTTGAAGACGCGCGCAACGTTCTGAAAGAAGGCCAGGAAGTTGAAGCCAAGATCATCAGCGTTGATCGCAAGAGCCGCGTAATCCAGCTCTCGATCAAGTCGAAAGACGATGCTGAAGAGAAAGAAGCCATCCAGAGCCTGAAAGCAGCTCCGGAAGGTGAAGCAGCTGACACCACCATGGCGGCACTGCTGCGTCAAGCAATGGCCAAACAGAACTGAGTTCTGCTTGATCATGAAAAAGGGCGACTTCGGTCGCCCTTTTTTGTGCCTGCGATTTGCTCTTTGTACGTCCGTGCATGAAACCAATGTCGTGGCCTGCGGGTCTGTTTCTTTAATCGGATCAATCGCCTATTCACGACTAAGCTTGGTCTTGAGCGTGTAGTCGTCGGGCATGGCCTGGCATAAGGAAGTGGATGAACAAGTTTATTGTGTTGGCAGCAGCGTTGGCGCTGGCAGGGTGTACTACCAGCGCGAAGACTCATGCAGTACGCGGTGTCAGCGGAATCGAGGTCGACTGCTCGGGTCTTGGCTCCGGTTGGGAGAAGTGCCAGAAGCGCGCAGCGAAGGAGTGCAAGGGCGCCGGTTACAAGGTCGTCACAAGGTCCGATGATGCAAAGGAGGAGGACGAGTATCCGTTCGGCTTCAACCCCGCAGGCTATCTGACCCGGACCATGCTGGTGATCTGTCGTTGATGATGCAGTGATCCGACTGTCGGCGGGGTGCCCTGAAAATGGGCATTTCAACGCCGGGAAAGATATGTCAATCCCTGGGCTGTTCAAATTCTTCCGGGCATGCTAAAACCTTTCAAGCGCTGATCTAGCTGCTTGAAAAAGAAGGGAAAAATATGACGAAGTCGGAGTTGATCGAACGAATTGTCACCCATCAAGGGCTACTCTCATCCAAGGATGTGGAGCTGGCCATCAAGACCATGCTTGAACAAATGTCCCAATGCCTCGCCACCGGTGATCGTATCGAGATCCGTGGATTTGGCAGCTTTTCCCTCCATTACCGCGCGCCTCGCGTGGGCCGTAATCCGAAGACCGGTCAGTCGGTGAGCCTGGACGGTAAATTCGTTCCGCACTTCAAGCCGGGCAAGGAATTGCGCGACCGCGTGAATGAGGAAGAGGAGGAGGGCGCTTGATCTTCGCTATTCAAATTCGAGGAGGCGTGAATGCGTAATCTGAAACGCATACTGCTTGGCGTTTTTCTTCTGCTGATGGTTCTGATTGTTCTGGCGTTCGTGCTGGAGAATCAGCAATCGGTTTCGCTTTTGTTTCTGGGTTTTGCCGGCCCGCAATTACCAGTGTCTGTGGTGGCCGTGTTGGCGCTGTTGATTGGTATGCTCATCGGCCCTGTATTGGCCTGGTTTCTGGGGCGTTCGTCCAGAGCTGCACGCAAGCGACTGGTGTAAAGAAGGAAGGCGCACGGCATCTGTCGAAATTGCGCCTCAGCCTGTCTTTATCCATTAGTAAAACCATCATTAAGCTGTAAAATGCGTCCCTTGTTCGATCATGCTTCCGGCATGTCGATTCAGACTGACTCTGACGGATGCCAACCGATAGTGGCTTCTGCATTCATGGATTAGATGGCGCTCGCTGGCAGCGCTGTCTGCAGCTCAAGGGTATCGCTTCGCGTGAAAATTCTAGTTACCGGCGGTGCCGGCTTCATTGGCTCGGCAGTCATCCGCCACATCATCTCCAACACTCGTGATGCGGTTGTCAATGTCGATAAGTTGACCTACGCCGGCAACCTGGAGTCGTTGACAGAGGTCAGCCAGAATTCACGTTACGCCTTCGAGCGCGTCGATATCTGTGATCGTGATCAGATCGACCGTGTCCTGCGTGAGCACCAACCCGATGCAATCATGCACCTGGCCGCAGAATCTCACGTCGACCGCTCGATCTCGGGCCCGTCTGAATTCATCCAGACCAATATCATTGGTACCTACACACTCCTCGAAGCTGCGCGCCATTATTGGGCTACGCTGGATGACGCGCGCAAAACCGGGTTCCGTTTTCACCACATTTCGACTGACGAAGTCTACGGCGACCTCGAAGGTCCGCAAGACCTCTTCACCGAAACCACGCCTTACCAGCCAAGCTCACCCTACTCGGCGAGCAAGGCCAGCTCCGACCACCTGGTTCGTGCCTGGGCGCGCACTTATGGTCTGCCTACGCTGGTGACCAATTGCTCGAACAACTATGGGCCTTGCCATTTCCCGGAGAAGTTGATCCCGCTGATCATTCTCAACGCGCTGGAAGGCAAGCCGCTGCCGGTGTACGGCAAAGGCGATCAGGTCCGCGATTGGTTGTACGTCGAAGATCACGCGCGCGCGTTGTACAAAGTCGTTACTGAAGGCGTCATCGGCGAGACCTATAACATCGGTGGTCATAACGAAAAACAAAACATCGACGTGGTGCATACCTTGTGTGCATTACTCGATGAGTTGCGTCCTGATTCGGCCCACCGCCCCCATGCCAGTCTGATTACCTATGTGCAGGATCGCCCAGGGCATGACCTGCGATATGCAATCGATGCGAGCAAAATTGAGCGTGAACTGGGTTGGTCGCCTGAAGAGACCTTTGAAACCGGGATTCGCAAGACAGTCGAGTGGTATTTGAACAACGCTGAGTGGGTTGAGCACGTGAAGAGCGGTAGCTACCAGCAGTGGATCAATCAGAACTACAAGGATCGCTCGACCAAGGCATGAAAATTCTGCTGCTGGGCAAGAACGGTCAGGTGGGTTGGGAGCTGCAACGTTCGTTGGCCCCGCTTGGAGAATTGATTGCTCTGGATCGTCATCCGGCTGGCGGATTGAATGGCGATCTGTCCAATCCCGAGGCACTGCGCGCGACGATTCGACAGGTACAGCCCGACGTTATCGTTAACGCTGCTGCTTACACGGCGGTAGATAAAGCCGAGTCGGAAACCGAGTTGGCCGAACGTGTAAACGGATTGGCAACTGGCGTCATGGCTGAAGAAGCTGCAGCCTCGGGCTGCTGGCTGGTTCATTACTCGACAGATTTCGTTTTCGATGGTCAGGGTACGACGGCCTGGCGGGAGACGGACGGCGTGGCACCGTTGAATCACTACGGCGTCAGCAAACTCGCCGGTGAGCAGGCAATAACTGCTTCGGGTTGCAAGCATCTGATCTTCCGAACCAGTTGGGTCTACGGTGCTTACGGTAACAATTTCGCAAAAACCATGCTCCGGTTGGCAAGGGAGCGGGAAACGTTGAGCGTGATCGCGGATCAGATCGGAGCGCCTACGGGTGCCGATCTGATTGCCGACGTGACGGCTCTCGCTCTTCGCCAAGTGTTGCAACAGCCCGAGCTGGCAGGCTTGTACCACTTGGCGGCTGCTGGCGAAGTGTCGTGGCATGGATACGCGAGCAAGGTGATCGCGTTCGCGCAAGCCAGCGGTGAGTTGCTCGCTGTGAAAACCATCGATCCGATCAAAACCGTTGCCTATCCAACGCCTGCGCGACGACCTTTGAATTCAAGACTGGATACTCGGAAGCTGCGCGATAATTTTTCTCTACACTTGCCGGATTGGCAAAGTGGTGTAACCCGAATGCTCAGGGAAATTCTGAATAAATGATCAAGACCAATCGTAAAGGCATCATTTTGGCCGGTGGCTCCGGGACACGTTTGCATCCGGTCACGCTGGGGGTGTCGAAGCAGCTTTTGCCTATCTACGACAAGCCGATGATTTTCTACCCGTTGTCGGTGCTCATGCTCGCGGGCATACGTGAAATCCTGATCATTTCCACCCCTGAAGACTTGCCCAATTTCCGCAAGTTGCTGGGCGATGGCAGTCTGTATGGCATCGCGTTGAGTTATGCCGAGCAACCGAGTCCGGATGGCCTTGCGCAGGCTTTCATTATTGGCGAGTCGTTTATCGGCACCGATCCTTGCTGCCTGATCCTGGGCGACAATATTTTCTATGGGCAATACTTCACCGAAAACCTGCGCTCGGCCAACGCACAGCCCTCTGGCGCGACGGTGTTCGGTTACCACGTTTCCGATCCGGAGCGCTTCGGGGTCGTTGAGTTCGATGCCAGCGGCAGCGCGCTGAGCATCGAAGAAAAGCCAAAGAAGCCGAAGTCCAATTACGCAGTGACCGGGCTGTACTTCTACGACAACCAGGTCGTGGAAATTGCCAAAAACATCCAGCCGTCAGAACGTGGCGAACTGGAAATCACCGATATCAACCGGGCTTATCTGGAGCAGAAAACCCTCAACGTCGAAATGTTGGGGCGCGGCTTTGCCTGGCTGGATACCGGCACGCATGATTCGCTTCTGGAAGCCGGGCATTTCGTCCATACGATCGAGCACCGTCAGGGGCTCAAGGTCGCGTGCCTGGAGGAAATCGCCTACCACAACGGCTGGATTACTGCAGAGCAGGTCGAAGCTCAGGCGCAGCGCCTGAAGAAAACCGGATACGGGCAATACTTGTATAAGTTGCTGGAACAGTCAGCGCGTTGAAGGCTGTGTGTTTGGCCGCGTCGTTTGTTGCATTCTGCCAAGCTATCGATTGCGGTTAGCGCTGTAGAATGGTGGCCAATCAGGCAATGAATAGTCGCTCGCGAGGGCGCGCGTGTCATAAGCTCCGTCGTCTTGATACTGGCAGGCGGGGAAGGATTCTGCACCGCGTTCGGTGTAGTTCAACTGCAAACATAATTGAGACCGCTTTCCTGAAATGAAATGCAGGGGAGAGGGTTAAGGACTTTGAGCATGGAACTGATTCCCGTAATTTTGTCTGGCGGAGTGGGCAGCCGGTTGTGGCCTGTATCCCGTGAAGCCCATCCCAAGCCCTTCATGGAATTGCCGGATGGTCAGAATCTGATCCAGAAGACGTTCCTGCGCGCCTCACGGCTGGATGGTGTGGTGGAAGTCCTCACCGTGACCAATCGTGAGCTGCTGTTCAAGACTGAAGATGAATACGGGCTCGTCAACACGGCCAGGCACGCGCAGGGCTTCATTCTCGAGCCGTTCGGGCGCAATACTGCAGCGGCGGTCGCGGCGGCAGCCTTGCAACTGGAAGCCACCCATGGCCCTGATGCGCACATGCTGGTGCTCGCAGCCGATCATTTGATCCAGGACGAAAAAGCGTTTGCCGCGGCGGTGTCCAATGCCGTGGCGTTGGCCAGTGAAGGCTGGCTGGTCACGTTTGGCATTCAGCCAACCTATCCGGAAACCGGTTTCGGTTACATCGAAGCGCAGAAAGAGGCACCTCTCAAGGGTGGTTTGAAAGTTGCCCGCTTTGTAGAGAAGCCAGATCTGGAAACAGCAAAGACGTATATCAGTGCCGGTAATTATTTCTGGAACTCGGGAATGTTCTGCTTCCGTGTCGGAACCGTACTCGAGGAGCTGCGCACGCACGCTCCCGATGTTGTCGACGCGGTTGCCAAGACCATTGAGGTATCTCGCCTGTCATCGTCCAGCAAATACCGTTGCCTGGCGCTGGACAGCGAAAGCTTTGCTCAAGTACCCGATATTTCCATCGACTATGCATTGATGGAGCGTTCCAACAAGGTCGCAACCATTCCATGCGATATTGGCTGGAGCGATATCGGTTCATGGAATGCGGTAAGTGAACTTACCGCACCGGATGAAAACGGCAACCGCTTCGAGGGCGAAGTGCTGTCTCACGGGTCTCGGAATAATTATGTGAACAGCGAAGGGCGTCTGACTGCGCTGGTCGGCGTGGAAGATTTGCTGATCATCGATACTCCGGATGCCGTGATGATCGCCCACAAGGACCATGCTCAGGACGTCAAGCACATCGTCAATCAGCTGAAGGCGTGCAGCCATACCGTGCATCTACTACACCGCACTGTGCATCGCCCATGGGGTACGTACACCACCCTGGAAAATGGCGAGCGCTTCAAGATCAAGCGGATTGTAGTCAAGCCCAAAGCTTCCCTGTCATTGCAAATGCACCATCACCGCAGTGAGCACTGGATCGTCGTCAGCGGTATGGCGGTCGTGGTCAACGACCAGCAGGAACTGATGCTCAACACCAACGAGTCGACGTTTATCCGTGCCGGTCACCAGCATCGCCTGATGAACCCGGGCGTCATTGACCTGGTGCTGATCGAGGTGCAAAGCGGCGATTATCTGGGTGAAGACGATATCGTCCGTTTTGAAGACAACTACGGTCGCGTAGACCAATAACGATCGAGGCAGCCTGAGCCTGAGCGGTAAAGATTCAACCAGTCGGGCTTATTTGCATATTGCTGCTCGTGGCTGCTCCTCCCATTCACGCTTACAGTCGTGGCTTGTCGCGCGACTGTCTCGGATTTCCAGGCAAGAGACTAAAATGCATACCCCGATCAAAACCCATTGTTTCAAGGCTTATGACATCCGTGGCGAGGTCCCGGTCGATCTAAGTGTGGAGATTGCTTACCGGATCGGTCGGGCCATGGTTGTCGAGTTGCAGGCCAAGAGCATTGTGCTGGGGCGTGACATGCGATTGGAAAGTCCGATGCTTGCCGAGGCGATGACCCATGGACTGAGGGAAGCAGGTGCCGAAGTCATCGACATCGGGCTTTGTGGTACTGAGGAAGTTTATTTTGCCACCAGCGCCTTCAATGCCGACGGCGGAGTGATGATCACGGCCAGCCACAATCCCAAGGGCTACAACGGCATGAAACTGGTCAAGTCGCAGTCACGGCCGATCAGTGGCGACACGGGCTTGAATGCCATTCGCGATCGGGTGGAGAGCGGCGACCTTGGTGTGGTGGCCGATTCCATTGGAACGGTTCGGTATGAACTGGACAAAAGCCGCTACATCGATCATTTGCTGACCTACATCAATGTCGCGGACCTCAAGCCGCTGAAGATACTGGCAGACCCAGGCAATGGTGCAGCCGGTCCGGTCCTGCAAGCTTTGATCAACAAGTTGCCCTTTGAGTGGGTTCTGATCAACGTTGAACCGGACGGGAACTTCCCCAACGGCGTACCCAATCCACTGTTGCCGGAAAATCGTGAGCTGACTCGCCAGGCCTTGCTCGATAATAACTGCGATGTCGGATTGGCTTGGGACGGCGATTTCGATCGTTGCTTCTTTTTCGATGAGGCCGGTCGTTTTATCGAAGGTTATTACCTTGTCGGTCTATTGGCGGAAATGCTGCTCAAGCAACACCCCGGCAGCAAGATCATCCATGACCCTCGTCTGACCTGGAACACCATTGAACAGGTTGAGCAGGCGGGAGGCGTGCCTGTCTTGTGCAAGACCGGACATGCATTCATCAAAGAACGCATGCGTCTGGAAGATGCCATTTATGGCGGCGAAATGAGCGCCCACCATTATTTCCGCGATTTCGCCTATTGCGATAGCGGGATGATTCCGTGGTTGCTGGTTACAGCCTTGATGTCCACAACTGGCAAGACTCTCGCCCAATTGGTGGATGAGCGTATTGCGGCTTATCCATGCACTGGCGAGATCAACTACCGGGTTGAGAATGTACCGGCGATGTTGCAAAGCGTGCTGGAACATTATCTTCCACTGAATCCCGCAGTCGACAGGACTGACGGTATCAGCGTGTCGTTCGACGATTGGCGCTTCAATCTGCGTGGTTCCAATACAGAACCACTGTTGCGCCTGAATGTCGAAACCCGCGGCGATCAGGCATTGATGTGGGCGTGTCTGAAAGACATCGAGCTGTTGATCAAAGGCGCTTGAGCGTTCGACTCCCTGGTATTCAAAGTGCTTCGGTGAACGAAATATTGCGGTGTGATCGCGGGTTGGCAAATATCATTTTTATGGGTTCTCACTTTGAAAACGGTTTTATTATTAAGCACGTATCCGATTGCCAGTCCCCGCCATGGTGGACAGGTTCGGGTCGCCAATATCGCTAAGACTTTTGGCGAAAATGGCTGGAGTGTGACTCATCTGGCTGTTTATGAACCAGAGGGCTATCCACCATCGACCTTGGGCGGCAACGATGTCAGTTTTCCCGCCGACAGTGAGTTCAGAAAATATAAAGGCACCTATGTGCCTTTAATCAACGATTTGTTATCAGGCGAGTTCGCAGCGTCGGAACGCGGCGGTTTTGCCGATATTCTCAATAAGCTGCCTCCGGCAATCGATGTCATTCATGTCGAGCAACCTTGGTTATGGCCACTGGTGCTGAAAATTCACCAGATGCCGCAGTACGCCCACGCCTGCCTGATTTACGGCTCGCAGAATATCGAGGCTCCGCTGAAGCAGGAAATTCTCGATAGCTATGGCATCAAGGGTGCCGAGTCGGTCATTGCTGACATTGAGACGCTCGAGCGCAAGGCTGCGCTGGAGGCCGATATTGCCGTAGCGGTGACTCAGGCAGATTTCGACATTCTCGAGGCCTGGGGAGCAAAGAAACCGCTGCTTGCCTCCAACGGAATCGCGCCGTGGTCAGCCAAACCGGAGCTGCTCGCCAGTTGGAAGGAGCGCCTGCCGAAGTCGCCCTGGATTCTCTATGTTGCCAGCGCTCACCCGCCCAACTTCACAGGTTTTAATGAGTGCCTCGGCAGCTCTTTGGCGTGCATTCCGCCGGACAGCAAGCTAGTGGTGGTCGGGAGTGTGTGTGAGCATCTGGAAACGACACTTCGCGACAGTCGCTGGGGCCAACTGAATCTGTCGCGCCTGCAACTGCTTTATATGTTGCCAGATGAAGATCTGGATGCCGTAAAGACCCTGGCGCACGCGTTTCTGTTGCCGATCCCTCATGGCGGCGGCTCCAATATCAAAACCGCAGAGGCCATCTACTCGGGCAAGTACGTTATTGGCACCGAGTCTGCTTTCCGTGGGTTCGAGCGGCATCTGGATTTGCCGGAGATCAGCGTGGCCCGTACACCGAGTGAGTTTCATGCGGCGATCCGCATGCGCTTGACCGGGCCGGCGACGATTGATGGTAGCGGTCCGGATAGGGCAACGCGTGAGCCGTTGACCTGGGCTCGCAGCCTGGAATCGATTCCCCTTGCAGCGGCACAAGTCATTGAAAAAAAGGCGCAGGCATGAGTATCTGGTTTGATGTAACAACCATCCTCGGCTGGCGTCGGCCGGCGGTGGGCATTATCCGTACGGAGGCTGAGGCAGCTGCTCATGCGCTGGAGCTGATTGCTGCCGGCGAGGACGTAAAGTTTTGCTCTTACAGCCACGCCAGAGGTTACAGCTCGGTCGATGCGGATGACGTTGCGACGACCTTGAAAAGAATTTCAGGGGCGCACACGACAGCGCCTGGGCAGGTTGTCACGAGCAGTCCGAATAGAAAATCGATCGAGGCTCGGTTAAAGGAAAAAGCGATCAAGGTCCTCAATCGGTTGCCACCCAAGTTGAGCGGCCGCATCTATCAGTTCCTTCAACAGCGCCGTGTTTCTATCGTGGAGGCGGTAATCGGGCTTCGCCACCTGCGTTCGGCTATACGGGCGTTTTTCAAGCCGGCGAATCGCCCTCATGTGTTCAGTCCTTCAACCAGAAAAACGGATGCCCTCGGCCATCCCTTTGCGAAAGGCGACAGCTATATATCGGTCGGATTGGACTGGGATAATAAAAATCTTCCCTATCTTTATGAGCTCAAAAAGCGAGTCGGCTTGCGCATCGTTCTTTTCTGCTACGACGTGATTCCGGTCCGTTTACCTCATTTATGCGTAGGCGATGTGGCGGCCAGGTTTGCCAACTACTTTACCGACGTCGCATGGTGCGCTGACAAAATCCTGTGCATATCGGAATGTACCCGCAAGGATTTGATGTCGCTGCTCAATGAGTTAGGTGCGCCCGTTCCCGAAACGGCGGTCGTCAAATTGGGTTGCCAACTCTCTCATGAGTTGAGCGAGACCATCAGTGATGATGTGCGCTCTTTGTTGCAAGAGCGCTTCGTTCTGTTCGTATCAACGATCGAGCGTCGCAAAAATCATGAGGTGCTTTACCGCGCCTACACACGCTTGATCGACAATGGTGTCAAAGACTTACCCAAACTGGTGTTTGTCGGGATGCCGGGTTGGGGAGTAGGGGACTTACTATCCGACATTCAGCTGGACCCGAGGACAAAAGACTACATACGCATCCTCAATAATGTCTCAGACTCTGATCTGATGTATCTCTACCGTCATTGCATGATGACGGCGTTTCCGTCTTTGTACGAAGGGTGGGGATTGCCAGTCGCGGAAAGTCTGGCTGCTGGTAAATATTGCCTCGCTTCCAACGCAGCCTCGATTCCTGAGGTGGGTGGTGAGCTGCTCGATTATCTCGAGCCCTGGGACGTTACGGTGTGGGCTGCGGAGCTGCAGAAATACGCGTTCGATTCTGAAGCGCTGGCAGCGAAGGAAGCAGCCATCAGGCGCGAATACATGCCTGTGGCTTGGGAAGATACTGCAAGATTTGTTTTTGACAGCCTGAAGTAATAACGGCGACGTAGCGGTGGATCAGGCTACTGATCCACCGCTTGCTTGCTACACGATGGTGTTGGTGTTGAACAGGTTCAATGGCTGCAATATGTCTGGAGTACTCAGCAGCTCTGGATTGACGGACCATCTCTCGAAAATCTTCGAAAAATGATCAACTGCCGAAAGAATCACCTTCGCTCTTAGTGCGGCAGGGACAGCTTGCTCGATTTTGAGAGCGTAGTTTTCAGCAGTGAAAGTACCCTCTGCCCATTTCCGGGCTTCCTTCCCGAGATGGTCGACAGAAGACGGTTGGTTGTGAAGCTGAAGAAAGATTCTCTTCAGATCCTCCACTTCGTTATCTGCCGAAATCTTCAGAACATATTGGTCAGGTAGTTCGCTGTAGAAACCGGTGTCGGTCACAATTGTGGCTTTACCGTATAGCATGGCTTCAATCGCGGAAGCCGATGCCGCCTCCAGGCTGGGCCAGCGCAAACAACTGATGACGTCGGCTTCTCTGATCGCTTCTGACAGAGTTGCATCGTCAACCTCATTGGAGATGATCAGCTCGACTCCATTGTCGTTCGCCAGCTCGGTCAGTCTTTTTTCGGTTTCCGGAAGAATGGCACCGACGAGTCGATAGCGAACATTCGCCCGCAGAGCCGGGCTGTCAGCGATTGCCAGGATGCAGCTTTCGACCCGTTTGTTCGGGTTGACATGGCCGATAGTCAATACATTCAGTTTGCCTTGAGAACGAATATCGGCACCTGTGGCACCAGGAGCGTCGTAGGCCAGCGGTGTGACAAAAACAGGTCCGGGACAAGCCGCCATTACCCGATCACATCCCCAATTGCTGTGCGTGATTACACACGTAGCCATTGAGCTGATCCACTCTGTAAGTGGGGCTTCGGTACGCGTCTTATTGATGAACGTGGCACCGTCATGGATCTGGAAATATTCCTCTGCAACCGTCTTCCCGTACCACTGTTCCAATATTTGAACGGCTTCGCTGCGACGGCTCTGAGCCCAGCCGAAGAACAAGTGCCCGAGGAAGAAGTCATGAAGGCATACGATGCCGGGGACTTTACCGATCCATGCGATTGCGCCTTCATGGAATTCGAAACTGTTTCCGATCTGATAGACGCAGCAGTCAGCGTCGTTAATGGCATGCTCGACTTGCTCGTCGTTTGTCCATGGCACAACGGTGCAGTTGAAGTCATGCGACTCACTGATTTGAACGTGTTGGCTTTCAGTGCGGATCACTACAACTTCATGCTGCCTGGCCAGAAGTTGATGCACAACAAGACGGGTCATGCGGCCAATCGCCGAGGTCTTGACTGCCGGTGTGAATATGACAACTTTCATTTGAGAAGAGCCTCGACAGTTTCTGGCCAGTTAATGCCCAGGCTGTTCCACAAAAACTGCGCTCCCTCTCCATACTGGCGAGTTCGAGCCTTGTTTTCATATGCAGCGTTCATTGCTTCGGCCAGGCCTTCAGCGCTCGGTTCCGCTCTCCAGCCGGTCTCTGCGGGGACCACCAGGCCAAGAATGCCGCCACTGTCGGTTGTGGTAATCAATGCCTTGCGGGCGGTAGCCGCTTCCATGCTTACATACCCCAGTGAGTCTTCATCGAACGGAATGTAGGCAACGGCGAGTGCGCGATTGACGTAGTCAACGTAGACAGCGCGTGGCAGAAAGCGCAAGTCCAGCTTTACACGGTCCTGCAGACCGAACTCTTCGATGATCTTGTGCAGTTGCCGGGTGTCGGCCGGGGACTCTGGTGGACCGGCGATAATCATCTTGACTCTGCGATCGGCTTTCGCCAGTGCCTGCAGGAGCAGGTACTGCCGTTTCATGCTGTTTACGCGGCCACCGGCAAATATATAGTCACCGCATTCGCCGCCGGTGAACACTTCAGGGTCATTGACTGGTGGCAGCAAAACCTTGGAGTCGAAGCCGTTGTACTTGAGCAAGCGCTGCCTGGTGACTTCAGAGTTGGTATAGATGTGCCGGCTTTCGGTAAAGCTTTCATTGTCAGCCTGCGCAATCGCTTTGCGAATATCCGCGCCAGCGTCGCCGGGCGGCAGGTTGGTCTGCCCTGCATCGAAAAGGTCATACGCCTGGCGATACTGGTGTAGCAGCCACAACGATTTGCGATGATGCCGAACCAGGTAGGCCGGAAATTTCAAGGCAATCACATGTTCGGTGTTGGCGATCTCCATGGTCCGTGCCAGCAGCATTTGCGAAGGGATGCGAGTGCTCGGCTCCCATTGAAACGGAATGCGCAGAATTTCTGCATCATGGCCAGAAACGATCAGATTTTTCTGCAGATTGACAGCGAGCTCTTCTGCGCCACCCCAAATGAAGGGCGCCATGTTGTTTACGATTAATACTTTCATGCCAAAAGACGCTCCAGCACCTGCGACCATGAAATCTTCAAATCGACCAATCTCTGCCTGGCGTTGATGCCCATGGCTTCGGTCGCGTTTTTATCCTGGTACAGTTTGTCCATGGCGCGTGCCAGTGATTCGGGAGTCGATTCGGTAATGTAGCCGTTGTAACCGTCCTGAATCAGTTCCAGCACTCCGCCGGAGTCGCGGGTGGTCAGAACAGGTTTTTGCGAATGGCTGGCTTCCAGGCTTGGATAGCCATATGAATCTTCGTCCAAGGGGAGATAGGCGGCCGCCAGGCATTGTGACAAGTGCAGCACCTTTTCTTCCTCCGTGATCCAGCGGTCTTCAACAATCACTCGATCCGCGACGTTCAACGCCTCGCTGCTTTGTCGCAGGGCATTCGCATAGTCCGGGCTCGCACCCGTCCCCATGATTCGCAACCGAACCGGAGTGGTCGTGTGGCTCAGGGCCTCGACCAGCAAATGCTGGCGCTTATAGTGTTCCAGACGACAGATGCAGACGATTTCGTCGTTGTATCCTGCGTTGAAGAACCGTTCAGGCTCGAACACCGGCGGGTACAAAACCTGACTGTCGACATCATTGAATTTTTTGAGTCGATCAGAGACCACTTTCGAATTGGTGAAAATGGTCTTTGCTTCTCCCATTGCCCGGCTGTCAATTTCGATCAGGGATTCACGGATGGCGCGGTTATGTGGCGTATCTGGAAAATCGCGATATGGCGTATCCCACAGATCGTAAAAAGTACGAATGTGGTGAATGAACCACAGAATCTTGTGCGGATGAGGAATCAGATGCGCCTGGGGGCGGAAGCAGATGATCCGATCAGCCGCTTGAAGATCCACCCAGCGCAAAGCCATCATCTGTTGGAAAAGGATATCGGGCGGAGAATCAAGTTCCGGGAGATAGACGACTTCCACCTCATGGCCGGCCTCGAGCAAAGTCGAAGCCAGCCAGTCAACGATATTTCTTCCGCCGCCTCGGATGAAGGGCATAAACGAAGAACAAAGGGCGATTTTCATCAGTCCGCGAGGACCTCGCGCAAGCTGGCCGCGATTCGGATAATGTCTTGTTGGGTCAGATCCTGGTGGGTTGGCAGATTGATTCCGCGTCCCGACCACAGGTCTGCTACCGGATAGCTCTCGTCTTCCTTGTAAGGAGGCAAGACGTGCATCGGATAGAAAACCGGACGGGTTTCAATGCCCTTTTCATCGAGCTTTCGCATGACCGCGTCGCGCTTATGCTCATCACCATCGGCAAGGAAAATGTTGTACATCCAGAATACTTGCTTGGCCCAGGATGCTTCGGTTGGCAAAACGATCTTGTCTTTAAGGTCCGCCAATGCTTCGTTGTACCAGCCTGCCAAGCGCTCACGATCGGCGAGAGCCGTGGCGATGCCTTCCATTTGTGCCAACCCGATGGCCGCCTGGATATTGGTCATGCGATAGTTATAACCGATTACCGGGAACCAGTAGCGGCGGTTCGGATCCATGCCCTGTCCGCGGAACAGGCGTAGCTTGGCCGCCAGTTCGTCATCATTGGTGGTGACCATTCCACCTTCGCCAGTAGTAATAATCTTGTTGCCAAAGAAGCTGAATGTGGCGCACGTACCAAGGCTGCCAACCTTATTACCCTTTACTTGTGCGCCATGAGCCTCGGCGGCATCTTCAACCACCCAAAGATTATGTTTGCGAGCAATTTCGTTGATAACGTCCATTTGCGCCGGATGACCGTACAGGTGGACCGGGATGATGCCTTTGGTCTTCGCGGTGATCTTGCTTTCGATCGTTTGAGGATCGATGTTCATGGTGTCGGCACAGACGTCCACCAGGACCGGTGTTGCTCCGCAATAGCGCACCGCGTTGGCGGTTGCGATGTAAGTCACGGTTGGAATGATGACTTCATCACCAGGTTGCAAGTCGAGTACAACCAGCGCCAGGTGCAGAGCTGTCGTGCCATTGTTGGTAGCGATCGCGTGCTTGACGCCGCAAAAGGCAGCAAAGCTCTCTTCGAAGGCGCCGATATATTTGCCGTTTGAAGATATCCAATTGGTATCCAGGCAATCGAGCACGTAATTGCGTTCGTTTCCTGCAAGCTTCGGTTGTGCCACGGAAATACGTTTCATGTCTCTTCCTTCAAATTTTGTGTAAAGCTTTGGCAGGCACACCCACAACGGTGACTGCTGAATCGATATTCGAGATGACGACGCTGCCGGCTCCAACCACAGCGGATTCACCGATGTAGATTTCCGGAATGATTTTGCTGCCTACGCCGATAAAGCTGAGACTGCCGATGTGCACATTGCCCGCCAGTGCACACTGAGGTGCGACGTGCACCCCCAGGCCCAAAACACAATCATGGTCGATGGTAGCCCCGGTATTTACGATGCACAGGTCACCAATCGACGCTTCGGCATTGATGACGCTACCGGCCATCACGGCAATGCCCAGACCCAGGCTCGCCGATGGTGAAACGATGGCTGCCGGACTGATTGCATTGACCAGCTGAAAACCCATCTCGGTAGTTTTCGTAGCCAGTTTTTTTCGTACAGCATTAGAGCCGATCGCAATGAACACTCGCTCATAACCTTCCGTGCGAAGTGCCTGCAGGTGGTCGTCGCTTTTCAGGACCTCGATACCCAGGCATGAGTCCACACTGTCCGGATTGCCGACGCAGTATGCGACTTTATCACCTTGAGCCTGCAGCAGCTCAATACACACCTTGGCGTGCCCACCGGCACCGACAACTATAATTTCAGGCCTCATCAGTCGCATCCTCTTACTTGAGTCCATTCGGGCGATGAAACAGCAGATTCACCGATTCCGTGCGGGCCAATTGTTCAACGGACCAGTCCTCAAGTTCACCGGATTGCTCATTGATGACGCTGAACGCCAGTCCCATATTTGTGAAGTGTTTGATCCAGTCTTCAAGGCCTATCGCGTTTCTTTTCAAATGTACGAGGCCCAGCTCGACGATCATCATCATTTGCGGATTGGCAAGAATTGCTTGTCTGGCGCCTTTGATAATGTCGATTTCAGCGCCTTCGGCATCGATCTTCAGCAATTTGATCTTGATTGGTTCGTTCAGGTATTCATCAAGGGTGATGGTTGAAATTTCAACCGATGTTGTTGGCGTGAACGAGGGCGTTTCCAGCTCGTAAAGCGAGTGGTGCCCGCTGGTTGCGCCCAAATGAAGCTTGTCAACGCGCTTGCTGTCCGACAGCGCATAGTGAGAAATCTCGCTGATGTCGGAAAAGCCATTCAACCAGAGATTTTGCTCAAGCAGTTTTCGGGTGGGCTCAAAAGGCTCAAAGGCAATGATCTTTCCTTTACCGGACATGGCCCGGGCCGCCGCGATGGTGTGCAAGCCAATATTGGCGCCGATATCAATGAATACGTCACCCGGCTGCACCAGACGCTCTATCAGCTTTCGCGTGCCAGGCTCGAGTTCGCCGGCCTCCATCAGATTTGCCAGCAAGGCATGATCTTTAGCGTCGCAAAGAACATAACCCACGGCGGTTTTGACCAGGGTTTCCTCTGGGCCGGAACTGATTGCGATGCGATTTACATCCAGCAGGGCATATTGTTCGATTCGATCAAGCTGGGGGCCTGTATTTTCCTGCGACAGCTGGCTTGCAGAGAATTTCTGCACTAGCGACGTCTGCGTATCCGCCGAATTGGCAAGGCGTTGGAGTTCCTGGATGACCAGCCTGTTCTGTTCCAGTAGTTGAGCCTGCATCTTGAGCTGTTGCTCGTGTAGCTTGGCCAGTTCGCCGAGCATTTCCTGGCGAATGCCAGAGCTGGAAGCTTGCTCCTTCAGCTTGGCGAACTCGTTGAGCATCTCGTGACGAATGCCGGAGCTGAAGTATTCCCGCAGACGGAAGAACACCGGTCGCGCAAAAGGGCGTGTAACGTGATAAGTGTCGCGCGCAAGGCGCCGCAGTATCCGCTTGATGTGGTGGCGAATCATTGTCGTCTTCCTCGGCTGGACACTCGAAGCCTCCATGGCACAAAGAACAGCATCAACAAAATCGGTAGGCGGCGTCTCAACAGGTTGAGTGCTCGTACGTGCTAGCAGGCGCCGGGAAGCTAGCGAAAGCGCGACTCCCATGTCCACGCCATTGCGCTTTATGCTGTTCATTGCCTTCAAGCTCCAAAATAGGCCGCAGTGACTGTTTCCGGATCACCATCCATTTTTATCTTTCCGTGCTCCAGCCAAAGCACTCGATTACATGTATGCATCACGAGTTCGCGAGAGTGGCTGGCGATGACCAGGATGTTGGTCGACTTCACCAGTTCATTCATGCGGATCTCGGCTTTGTGTTTGAACCCTTCGTCGCCCACCGACAGCCACTCATCCATCAACAGTATTTCCGGCTTGATGGTGGTCGAGACCGCGAACGCAAGGCGCAGGTGCATGCCCGAGGAGTAAGTCCGAATTGGCATGTCGACAAAGTCACCCAGCTCGGAGAACTCAATGATCTCTTCGAGTTTCTCGGTGATCTGGGCCTTGGTCATGCCCAGAATGCCGCCGCGCAGATAAATATTTTCCCGTCCGGTCGCTTCCGGGTCTGTACCCAGGGATATATCGATCAGTGAGCCGATCTCACCCTGTATACGTGCGGTGCCCGAGGAAGGTTCGTAGACGCTGCTGAGCAAGCGCAACAAGGTACTTTTGCCCGCGCCGTTATGACCAAGCAGTCCGACACGGTCGCCATCGCGCAGGGTGAAAGTCAGGTCTTCGAGCGCTCTGACGATAACGCGTCCCTGTTGGTCGGCCCCAAGTTGCCCGCCAGTGGCGACCTGGATCAAGCGCTTCTTCAGGGAGCGGCCGTTAGCGTTATAGATCGGAAAATCTACACAAACATTTTTGAATTCAATCAAGGACATTAGGAGTTCTTCTTAGAGCCAGTATGCAATGCGGCGCTTGTAGCGGCCATATATAACGAGCGCAACAACCCAGCCAACAATGGCCATCCCCACGGAGACCCACCAGTTCGTCTCGGTTGGCAGTTGCCCGATCAGGGGCGAGCGCACCACCGACATGATGTGATAGACAGGGTTCAGATCAAGCAGGTACAAGCCGGCACGTTGTGGCAGCAGGTTAGGCATCCACATGATAGGTGTCAGATAGAAAACCACTTGCAGCAGACTGCCGACAATTTGCGGCAGGTCGCGGTAGCGCGCGCACAAGACGCCCAGCAGCAAGGCAATCCAGGTCAGGTTCAGCAGGGCCAGGATGAACCCGGGAATACTGATGAAGGCGAGCCAGGTGATTGGCTTTCCAACCGCCAGTAACACCAACGGAAATATGACGATGTTATGGCCCAGGATGAGAATGTTGCGCCAGATCATCCGCATGATGTGAGCAAACATGGGAATAGGCAGTTGCTTGATGATGCCTTCGGCCGCAATGAAGCCGGTACATCCTTCCGTGATGACGGTGGACATGAAGCTCCAGAGAATCATGCCAATGGCGAGGAACGGCAAGAATTCCTGGATCGGCGAGTTGAAAATCTGTCCGAATACTACGCCGATGGTGCCAATCATCACGCCCATGCTGATTGTCAGCCAGAAAGGACCCAACGCGGACCTTCTGTAGCGCTGCCGAACGTCTTGCCAGCCGAGCATCCCTACCAAAGCGTATCGTTTGGTCGCTGCGACGATATCCAACAGCGCGATACTTACTGAACCATTGCGCATTAATAGCACCAGATTATTGATCAAAAAAACACGCCATTTTAGGCCTGGGTGCCGGCAGTGTCACTCTTTCTAAGTCTTTTCTTTCTCATTGTCCGCGCAAGGCTTTGCGCTGGCTGTCGCGATGCTCGAATGAGGTTTTCCAGGCGGGATCGATGCGCACAAGGATATTCGTACACAGCCGTGAAAACAGGGTTGTACGCGTTGGGTGGCAGAGGCGAGTCGGCTGGTACATCTGTTGCAAAAGGTTAAGGTATCGTCGTGCGCGGCAGCATTCTGTATGATTGCGGAAATTTGCGGCTCTCATCGAGAAGAGCCCTTATCGCGTCAATACTACAGAGCCTGTCAAGGCACTCAAATGGAGTTCAGAGGATTCGCATGAAAGCTATCGTTACTGGCATCACTGGGCAAGACGGCGCCTATCTGGCGGAACTGCTGCTGGAAAAGGGCTACACGGTTTATGGCACCTATCGTCGGACCAGTTCTGTCAATTTCTGGCGTATCGAGGAGCTGGGGATCGAAAAGAACCCTAATCTGCATCTGGTCGAATACGATCTGACCGATCTGTCGGCCAGCATCCGCCTGCTCCAGACGACGGAAGCGACCGAGGTATATAACCTCGCTGCCCAGAGCTTCGTAGGCGTGTCTTTCGATCAGCCTCTGACCACGGGTGATATCACCGGTATGGGCTGCGTGAATCTTCTGGAAGCGATTCGTATCGTCAATCCGAAGGTGCGTTTCTACCAGGCTTCGACTTCGGAAATGTTTGGCAAGGTGCAAGCCATTCCGCAAATCGAAAGCACCCCGTTTTATCCTCGCAGCCCCTATGGCGTTGCCAAGCTGTATGCCCACTGGATGACTATCAACTACCGCGAATCCTATGGAATCTTCGCCACCAGCGGCATTCTTTTCAACCATGAGTCCCCATTGCGTGGTCGCGAGTTCGTGACTCGAAAGATCACTGACTCGGTCGCCAAGATCAAGCTTGGTCTGCTTGATAAGATGGAACTGGGTAATCTGGACGCCAAGCGCGACTGGGGTTTTGCCAAGGAATACGTAGAAGGCATGTGGCGCATGCTGCAGGCAGACGAGCCGGACACTTTCGTTCTGGCGACCAACCGCACCGAAACCGTACGTGATTTCGTCACCATGGCGTTCAAGGCGGTAGGCATTGACCTGGACTGGAGCGGCGTTGCCGAGGACGAGCAGGGCACGGATGCGGCCACTGGCAAGGTGCTGGTGACGATCAACCCGAAATTCTATCGTCCGACCGAGGTGGAGTTGCTGATTGGCAATCCGGCCAAAGCCAAGGCAGCATTGGGTTGGGAGCCGAAAACCACGCTTGAAGAGTTGTGCCGCATGATGGTCGAAGCTGACCTGCGTCGAAATGAAAAAGGATTTTCGTTCTGATGATTATTGCCGGTAAACGCGCGCTGATTACAGGGATTCAAGGTTTCACCGGTCGATATATGGCCGCCGAGCTCAAAGCCGTTGGCTATGAGGTGTTCGGAACGGGAACACAACCCTCGGATGAGGCTGGGTATTTTCAGGTGGATCTGGCTGACGGCTCTGCTTTGCGTGATTTGCTGGCAAATATTCAACCTGATGTGGTGGTGCATCTTGCGGCATTGGCCTTTGTCGGGCACGGTGCGGCGGATGCTTTCTACCGGGTCAACCTCATCGGCACTCGCCATTTGCTGGAGGCGATTGCTGCTTGTGGAAAAGTACCGGACTGCGTACTGCTAGCGAGCAGCGCAAATGTCTACGGTAATGCTTCAGCCGGGCTGTTGAGTGAAATAACAGCCCCGGCTCCGGCCAATGATTATGCTGTTAGCAAGCTCGCAATGGAGCATATGGCGCGTCTTTGGCATGACAGATTGCCAATTGTAATCACGCGCCCCTTCAACTACACCGGCGTTGGTCAGGCTTACAGCTTTCTGCTACCCAAGATTGTTGCGCATTTTCGCCAACGGGCTGAAACGATTGAATTGGGGAACCTGGATATCTCGCGAGATTTCAGCGATGTCCGGGCAGTGGTCAAGGCCTATCGAGGATTGATTGAGGCCAGGCCGGTCGGAGAAACCGTCAATGTCAGTTCCGGCACGAGTCATACGCTTCGCGAAATTATCGATATGTGTTCCGCATTCACCGGCCATCAACTCAGGGTCGAAGTAAATCCTGCTTTTGTGCGTGCCAATGAAGTGAAAATCCTGTGCGGTGACAACTCCCGCCTGCGTGAATTGGTACGAGGCTGGGAGACCCCAAGACTGGCTGAAACTTTGAGTTGGATGCTTTCGGCGGAATAAATGAAGCTAGTCCTATCTGCCGAGCCGATCCGCTTCCCGCTGACCGGTATTGGCCGCTATACCTATGAACTGGCGTTGAGGCTTCAACGCAACTCTGAAATTACCGACCTGCAATTTTTTGCGGGTCGCCGTTTGTCGCTTGAATTGCCCACTGCAGCTGATGAATCCGGCCGCAGTTATGGCTTGAAGCGAGCAATACAAAAAAACTTTCTGGCCGTAGAGGCCTATCGTTTGCTGATGCCGATGCTGCGAAAGGCCGCACTCAAGGGGCATGGCGACTTCCTTTACCACAGCCCCAATTACTATCTGCCGCCTTTCGCGGGACGTAGTGTGGCGACATTTCATGATCTCTCGCCTTTTACCTGGTCTCATTGCCACGCACCACAACTCGTTCGCTATTTGCAGAAGGAACTGAAAACTACGCTGGTTAGAGCTGATGCCTTGATAACGGACTCAGAATTCACACGGCGAGAGCTTTCTGACTATTTCTCTTGGCCGATCGAGCGAATACACACGGTGCCGTTGGCCAGTTCCCCAGAGTTTTATCCAAGGCCGGAGCATGAAATCAGTGTCACCCTGGCTCGGTATGGTCTTCATTCAAACGGCTATACGCTATTCGTTGGCACTATCGAGCCACGCAAGAATATCGAGACGTTGCTGGCTGCCTATGAGCGGCTTCCCTTGGCCATGCGTACTCGTTGGCCCCTCATATTGACGGGTTACCACGGCTGGCGCAGTGATGCGATTCATCAAAAGCTGGAGCGTGCACGACGCGAAGGGTGGGCGCACTATCTCGGGTTTGTGCCAAGTGCAGATCTCCCTTTGCTGTTTGCCGGGGCACGCTTATTTGCCTTTCCTTCCCTCTATGAAGGATTCGGATTGCCGGTGCTCGAAGCCATGAGTTCCGGCGTGCCAGTCGTATGTTCCAACAGCTCTTCCTTGCCCGAAGTGGCAGGTGAAGCAGCGCTGATGTGCGCACCCTTGGATATCGACATGCTCACTGCTCTGCTGGAGCAAGGATTGACTGATGAAGCATGGCGTGAAACGGCAATTATCAACGGTATTGCACATGCACAACGTTTCTCCTGGGAGCGTTGCGCCCAGGAAACCTTTGAGGTCTACAAACGGGTGGCTGGTAAGAAATGATCAAGGTCCTGCATTTTTTCAAAACTTACTATCCAGACACTATGGGTGGTATCGAGCAGGTCATTTTTCAGATCGCCCAAGGGGGCGCCAGGCACGGTTATTCGTCACAAGTGTTGTACCTCAGTGAGCGAGGGGCAGCTCGCAACGAGCCGGTGGGCAATCACATAAGTCACCGTTCGAAGCTGGACATGCATGTAGCTTCGACAGGGTTCTCGCTGTCGGCTTACAAGGATTTCTCACAACTGGCCCAAGAGGTGGATGTAGTTCACTACCATTTTCCGTGGCCCTACATGGATTTGCTGCATTTTGCCAGCCGGCATGGAAAGCCCACAGTCCTTAGTTATCACTCCGACATCGTCAAGCAAAAGACTCTGCTCAGGCTTTATCAGCCATTGATGAACCGGTTTCTAGCCAGTGTTGACTGTGTTGTGGCGTCTTCGCCCAACTATGCGCAGAGCAGCCCCGTACTGACTCGCTTGCGCGACAAGTTGCAGATCATTCCGTATGGTCTCGATGCATCGACGTATCCTGTGGCGACTGAGCAGCTGCGTGCCGAATGGCGCACCAGAGTTGGTGCGAAGTTCTTCCTGTTTGTCGGCGCGCTGCGCTATTACAAGGGGCTCGATTATCTCCTTGAGGCAGCCAAAGTGACGGGATTACCGGTTGTCATTCTCGGCGGTGGACATGAGGAAGCAAATCTCAAAGCGCAAGCTGTGCGACTTGCGCTAACGAATGTGCATTTCCTCGGTGGCTTGGGTGATGAGGACAAGGCCGCATTGTTGACGTTATGCCATGCTTTTGTGTTCCCCTCGCACCTTCGTTCGGAATCATTCGGTATTTCTCTGCTCGAAGCTGCTATGTATGGCAAGCCCCTGATTTCCTGTGAAATCGGCTCCGGCACCACCTTTATCAATATCGCAGGAGAAACCGGTCTTGTGGTTCCGCCGCGGGATTCGGCCGCGTTGGCCGGCGCCATGAATGCGCTATGGAACGATGAGCAGATGGCCAGCGACATGGGTCAAAGAGCCTTGCATCGCTACGAAGATGTATTTTCGGCCGACGACATGGCTAAAGCCTATGCCGCAATCTATGAAGGCCTCTGCAGAAAAAAACATAAAGGCTGATAAAGGACTCACGCCCTCTCGTGGGAGAAGGGTAACTGAACAGAATGTCAGACGATGTGATTCGCCTTTCTGAGTTCCCGGAATATGAAAAGTCGGCCGCCCGGTAGCTATCCATGACTGCAAACGAAATGCAAAACAACAGGTTGTCCGCCTCCGTTGTGATCGGCAATGTCCGACACATTGGTTATCGTCCAGATATTGATGGTCTGCGCGCTATCGCTGTTTTGGCCGTATTGGTTTTTCATGCATTTCCAGCCTGGTTGCCGGGCGGTTTTGCCGGGGTGGATGTGTTCTTCGTCATCTCCGGCTTTCTTATTTCAAAGGTAATACTGGCAGCGTTGGAGCGAGGAACGTTCACGGTTGGTGAGTTTTACTCGCGGCGTATCCGGCGCATCTTTCCAGCATTACTAACGGTCCTGCTGTGTTGCCTTGCGTTCGGCTGGAACACAATGCTTGCCGAAGAATTCGCACAACTGGCGAAACATGTTCTTGGGGGGGCAACGTTTGTTTCAAACTTGATGTTGTGGAGTGAGGCTGGTTATTTTGACAGAGCCTCCGAGTTGAAGCCGCTTCTGCATTTGTGGTCGTTAGGAATCGAAGAGCAGTTTTATATTGTCTGGCCATTGTTGCTCTGGGCGGGCTGGAGACTGCGTATTTCCATATTGGCCATTGCGATTGTCGTGGTTCTCGCTTCACTTGCCTTGAACTTGGCGGATGTTCATGAGCATACGACCGCGACGTTCTACTCGCCGTTATCCCGGGCTTGGGAGTTGGGTCTTGGTGCGGTGCTGGTTTTAGGTATTCAGCATTTCCGGGGTGTCCCGAAAAATCCATTGTCCGGCACTGTCTTGTGCGTGTTGACTGCGCCAGTTGTTCGCGCAACGCTCTCAATCATCGGATTACTCCTCATCGGTTATTCGTTTCTAAGGTTCGAAAGCACGCTGCCGTTTCCTGGCGCATGGGCGCTGCTGCCCACCCTTGGCGCCGCGCTGATCATCGCCGCAGGATCCCGATCATGGGTTAATCGGGTAGTGTTAGGTCATCGTGCGATGGTTGCCGTTGGTCTTATCAGTTTTCCGTTATACCTTTGGCATTGGCCTGTACTGATCTTCGCCAGGCAAGCCTATCCGCAGGGGCTGTCCTGGGAGGTCCGATTGGCAGGGTTGTTGGTCAGCGTGATTCTTGCAACGTTGACTTACCTGTATATCGAACGCCCATTACGAGCGAGTACGAACAACCGAGTCAGCGTATTCGTACTCTGCAGCGTAATGGGCGTCCTGATCGCACTGGCGGGCACTATCTACAAGTCCAACGGTTACCCCTCTCGTTATCCTCCTATTATTCAACGAGCAACGGAGTACGATCTTGAAGGTTACCGTGCAGCATTACGCAACGGTATTTGTTTTATCGAGTTCGGTCATGATGCGAGGGAATACGCACCCGAGTGCGTGGATAACGGCGAAAAGCCTCTTTGGGTATTATGGGGAGACTCGGGAGCGGCCGCTCTTTATTCCGGGCTGCGCGGTCTCGCGGAACGTTCTGCCGCCTTCCGCATTGCGCAGTTCACGTCATCCTCCTGCCCTCCGATGTTGGGTTATAAGGGCAAAGGGGAGGGTTGTGAGTCGAATAATGAATGGACTATCGAAAAGGTCCGCGAGCTCGTTCCGGATACAGTAATTCTTGCCGGTATCTGGGAGGATTATGAAATAACGCAACTAGCCGCGACCATCGCGCAAATAAAGCAGGCGGGGGCTCGCCGAGTCATCGTGTTGGGGCCAGCGCCTGCGTGGAAAGATACGCCTTCACGTATCGCCTTCAATCTATGGCGAAATGATCCGTTCCATCGCGTGCCTTCTGAGCGGCTGGATTATGCCAAATACGGGATGGGGCAGGGCGCAATCGGCGAGAAAGGTATGGATACCCGTACCGAAGTCATAGAGCAAAACTTGAAATACATCGCCGAGCAGGCTGGCGCTTCGTACATATCGATTGTGCAGAAAATGTGCAACGAGGAAGGTTGTCTCATGCGCGAGTCAGCAATGAGCGGCGATGCTTTCTATCTGGATATTGTTCACCTTACACCTCACGGTTCTGCTTTTGTAATCAAGGCGATCGCTAGTGAAATGGGTGTCAATGATCGCTGATACAAGAAAGCAGTCGATTGTGGTCACCATACCGGTGCGCCGCAACCGACTGCTGGATCTCTTTACTCTGTTCTCCTGAGGGATGACACGTGTCATCCCTGTTGTGCGATCAGAACCAAACAACCATCATTTTAGCGGTGCAATGTGCACACCTGCCAATCTGGCCGACAGACCATAGTAGGTATCGTCGGTCGGTGAGTTGAACTCTAAAGTGTTAGTGCCACTGGTCAGGGCGCCTGCTTCGATTCTGGCCTGGAAATCACCCGCGCCACTCCACTGAACCGGCAAGACCTTTCCGTTGAGGCTAATAATCATGCTGCTGGAAGGTGATGTGCTGGCAAAGATATTGAAAGTGCCATTGAGTTCGTAGGCTTTCGATTGATCGGGCGCAAACTCGAAAACAAGGGTCGCTTCTTTCTCGACTTTCCAGGCGGTGGGTTGGTGGTGAAACTTACCAACGTCCCATTCGGTTTCACGCCATCCGGTACCGTGAGTGGGGATCTCCATGCTCCACCATTTGCCGAACGTCCAGTCAAACCGGTCGTTGACAATCGAGTCCCGGAAGTTGATGAAACGAGTTTTTGCATTGAGCGTCTCGAGGATGCTGGCACGGCGTTCCGGAATCGAACCTTTAACATTCGACGCAGGGGTAGGGTGCTCTAAACCTTCCGGTTGTTTACCGATTTCCAATGTAACGATCGATGATTTCGGTATCACCAGATCAGGGGGCGGAGCTGATGCCGGAAAGCCGGGGCCGCTAACCGACGTAGGGTACTGAAATGCCCAGTTCTCCGCAGTTTCTACGCACTTACCCTTGCGCCCGAGCTCATCCGAGTGTTGCCAATGCCTGCTCGGCATATGACAGACCTGAACGTTCCTCACTGGTTTGTTATATAAAAAGGACAGGGAACCCGTCAGGCTCTCATTAATGAACATCCACCTGTAGTCCAGTCGGTTGCCATAATCAAGAATCAATAAAGTCTTGTTCTCAATGTTGCCATCAAATTTTTCGGTGACTTCGTTCAGCACGCTTGCCTGAACTTTGGAGATCTCGACGTAGTGGTGAAATTGATACAGTTGAAAGGATAGGCCTACGGCGACAAAGAACCCCGCGCACAGGTACGCCACGATTCTGGACGCGCCATAAGCGACGCTCAGCAAGGCAATCACCAACAGGGCAGCGCCAGGCGTTGCGAACAGGAACGTTCGTTGGCTTATGAGAAGGTGCGAGTACGATATCAAAAAAGGAAAGTAACCGAGCAGTATCAGAATGATGCCTGAAATGGCCAGTCTGATATTTACGCTAAACGTATTGCGAACAGAATCGGTTTTGGTGTCGTTATCAAGTTTCAGGAAAGTCGCGACGACCACAAACAAGATTGCACAAGCGATCACCGTATAACCGTAACTGCTATATTCCTGAGCGGTTATACGAACGGCGTCAAACCATCCGCCCAGTGTGCTTCTGAGTAAACCGACACTGAACAGTTTCGGGTAGGTGACCTTGATCGTTGTCAGCCAGTCCGTACCGGCAACGCTGGCCTGATAACTGTTTATCAATGGCGCGGTACGTATAGCGTAAATGACGTACACGAGCGCGCCGGCGGCCCAGATCGCATGCTCGGCGAGTTTTTGCGTTATCTGGATAGTTGCAAGCTTGAGGCCGTCCCTTGAAAAGAGGATCAAAGCAGGAATGCAGGCGAGCAGAAGCGAAGCCTCGTACATGAAACATGCTGACGCAAACAACGCGCTGGATACGACACTCAACAGGCAGCCATGGAGTTTTCGCCGCTGCGATAACGCGTGCATGAAAATTGCGCTGCCGAGCAGTGCAAGGCTCAATGCCCAGTTGATATGCAGCCCCCTGAACGATAGCTGCATGGTGTCTGCTGGATAGACGATGACCAATATGCTGGCGATGATTGCCAGTCCCGCGCTACCGGTAACTTTTTTAATGATATAGCTGACGGTCGAGCCCTTGATAAGCAGCGCAAGCATCAGCAGCACGTGCCAAAAGAAGAACGAGTTGTTGTCCAGCCAGAAAGCCACCGCGTGAGGGAACACAGTCAGTGGTCTCATGGCATGCAAGGGCAGCGGACTGGAAGTGTCCGCCAGGAAGAACACGCCATGCTGGACGAAAAGTCCAAGCACTCCCCATTCCTCGATCAGGCCGGTCAATGCGAAGCCGAAGGGTAGCCAGAGCAGGAAAATGACCACGGTTGCTGGAAGAATATGTACCAGCCAGTGTTTTGCAAGAGGCCGAGGATCGTCAATTGAGGGATGTTCGGGCGTTAAAAACGGGGGACTCGTGTTCATCGATGGCCTTTCGCTCATTTTCAGTTCCATGGCTTTCTTGCAGGTTGAAGTTCAGATTCTCGGCTAGCCGAATTTGGAGACATCAACAATCAAAACAGCCGGTAATCGACTCGTCGTACAATCAAATGCTTGCAAATGAAATTGTGCGTCACGTTTCAGTTGTGCTGTCTTACAACTTTTATCCAGTCGAGCCTGGCGGAAATTCCCCCTTGAGCGGGATCTACGCTGGAAACAAACTCGATAATGTTGCGTCCGGTCTTGAGCGCTGACTGTGGCACATGACCGTTGAATTCGCCGTTTTCCTTCCATTGCAGCGTTACGGGATATCCATTTACCTGAATCTCCATCTCGGAGCGGATGTTGGCATTGGCAAAAGCGCTAAAAAAACCGCTGATGCTGTATCGGTCTGGTTTCGGTTCAAGATCAAAAACAAGCGAAGCCTGTGGTGCATTTATCCAGGCGGAGGCAATGTGAGCAGTCCGCCGGGTTCGCCATTCGGTGTTACGCCACCCCGATCCCGCTATAGGGGGAGCCATGCTCCACCATCTGCCAAAATCCCAGTGATACTCATCGTCGGCCCGGTTGCGAAACTTGAAAAAGGCGAACCAAGGGTGCGTCTCGGTGATGCCGCGTAAGCGAATACCCGTAGCGGATGTGCTCGATGACAGTTGCTCTCGCCAGGCTTGCAGTTCTGCACTTGCCGACATTGTCAGACCGTTACCTACCTCGACGGTAATGACTTGTGCCTCGGTCAGTTTTTTGCTGACAGGCGCCTGTGAGCCAAACGGGGCAGGATAGTTGAGTGTCCAGCCTTCTGCGGTTTCTTCGCATGTTCCCTTGCGTTGCAAGGGGGCTGTCTGCTGCCATTCGTGACTGGGCATATAGCAGACTTCGAGGGCATCGACAGGTTTGCCATACAGGTGAAATAACAGGGCGCTCAGATCAGGATTGAGAAACATCCAGTCGTGGTTCAGCTCATTCGAATAATCAAGGATCAGCACGGTTTTGTTAAGTGCATTGCCATCGAAATTATGCGCGATGTCATCGAGAATCGATTGTTGTCTTTTTGAAATGTCGATGTAGTGCTGGAACTGAAACAGCTGTGCTCCCAGTCCCGTAAAAATGAACACGGCAGCGAATATCCCTGTGCTGATCTTCGAATAACGATAAAGAACTTGAAGTACAGCGAGTAGCACCAATATGGCGCCAGGTGCGGTGTAGAGGAATGTCCGCTGGCTGACAGCCATGTGTGCAGGATTGAAAATGAACGGTAAATAGCCGAGACAGACGAGAATGAGGCCGACGGCAATCACACGACTTGTCAGCTGCCACTTCAGTTGCACTTCCGCCACTGAAAGTGCTTGAGTTCGCAGGCTTCTTGCAAGAACGGCGATCAAGCCCAGAAGCGTCACGGTGGCAACGACGAGGTACCAATAGCTGCCGATTTCGGACCAGGTTATGTTCCATGCATCGATCCAGCCACCGAGGATGCTTCTGTTCAGGCCCAGGCTGAATATCTTCGGGAAAGAGGTCTTGAATGAGTTGAACGCGCTGTCGCCGACCACAGCACTTTGATAGCTATGTACTTGGGGCAACGTGTAGAAGACGTAAGCGATATAAGCAATCGGCGCGGCGGCCCATATAACGTACTGAGCGTAGAACACCTTAAAGTGCGCGATCACTCCGGACGCTCCGATCCGGATAAAAACAATCAGTGCCGGAGTTGCAGCCAGCAGCAGCGCTACCTCGTACATTGTGCACGCTGCTGCGAGCAGCAGACTGGCGAGCGCACTCATTGCCAATGAGCAAGCCTTTCTTTTCTGTTCCAGAGCATTGAGAAACAAGGCGCTGGCGATCAATGTCAAGCTAAGTGCCCAGTTGATGTGAATCGACCGGAATGACAACTGCATGGTATCGGCAGGAAATACGATTATCAGGACGCTGGCCAGCATTCCCCATTTCAGTGTCCCGAAGATGCGCGTTATCAACATGCTGGTGGCCATGCCTTTCACTACCAGCGCGACAATCAGCAAAATATGCCAATAGTTGAACGATGCAGGGTCGAGGCTGTAACCAATGGCGTGAGGAAAAACCGTCAGGGGGCGAAGTGCGTGTGCTGGCATTGCACTGGATGCGTCAGCTAGGAAAAATACCCCGACTCTGCTGAATAGCCCGATAACTCCCCATTCTTCCAACAGACCGGTAAGGGAAAAGCCAAATGGCAACCAGATGAAGAGTACGATCATTGCGGCTGGTGCGATATGCGCCAGCCAGACCGGTTTTTTGTCGTGACATGACAGCGCGCCGAAAGATGGCGCCGCTCGATGCAGGGGTGTTTTGCGAAGCATGTCAGTCTCGTGATGGAATTTTTTTATGTGTGAGCTTCAGGACGAATTTATTGAGTAGGTAACTGCACGGAAGCAATAACAGTATGACTATTATCGGCGCGATGGTCTTGTCCAACAGAAACTGCTCAACCAGTAATTTTAGTAATAGCGCGCCTATTACGTACTGCCCGATATAAATACTTGGGTAGATAGCCATGCCCAGCCACGACTGTTTTACCCTGAACACAACTTTAGAATTGAAGAAGTAAGCGAAGACTATCCCTGCTGCGTAGGCTATTGCGTAAGCTATTTGATAGTTCATCAAATAGCTTAACAATAGGTAGAGGCAGTATGTCAGGCCAGTGTTCAGGCCGCCGCCAATTAGAAAATTAATCCAGCGGCGGGCCTTCGGGCTATCCTTGAGTGCGTTCACGTAAGCGCTTTTTGCGAGGTGATTTTGGTAAACTCTGAATAATCACGGATGTAATCGTCCGCTTCGTAGTAATCCGAGGTGAACACCAACAATACCGCATCTTCTGAATATTTGTACTGAATGCCCCAGGTCAATGGTGGCAGATAAATGCCTTTGTTCGGCGCATCCAGCAATACTTCGGCGCGATTGGTGCCGTCATCCACCACCACGGCGCAGCTGCCTTTAACGCAAATCAGAAACTGGTGGCACTTGTGGTGGGCATGTTCGCCGCGGGTTTTCTGGCTCGGAACGTTGAACACGAGAAAGTACCGCTTGGGGGTAAACGGAATTTCCTTGTGGAACTCACCTACAGACAGATCGCCCCGCATGTCCGCAATGTATTTGAAGCGGTGGGTAGTGACATCCCCGACGCCAATACGCACTACAGCCTCGTCCTGCCCCTGGTTATTGACCGCAGGAGGTTTGACGGCATTGCTGGAGGCAGAGTTTTCCACGTAACCGGTGATGCGTGCGGGCGAGCCGGTAACAATCGCATACGGTGGCACGGACTTGGTGACGACCGCGCCTGCACCCACCATCGCGCCGGTGCCAATCGTGATGCCAGGCAAAATGACCGCGCCGCCGCCGATCGAGGCGCCGTCCTGGATGACCGTCTGGGAAAACGACTCCGGATACACCTTGGAGCGGGGGAACTTGTCATTGGTGAACGTGGCGTTGGGGCCGATGAAGACGTCCGAGCCGATCCGCAGGCCGTCCCACACGTAAACGCCCGACTTGATAGTCGTGCGGTCACCGATGACCACGTCATTTTCAATCAGAGAGTGAGAGCAGACGTTGACGTCGTCTCCAATCACTGCATTCGGGAACACCACCACGTATTGCCAGATGCGAGTGTTCTTGCCGATGTTCGAGCTTTTGACGTCGGCGCTGGCGTGGATGAACG
This sequence comes from Pseudomonas retamae, assembly GCF_043496865.1. Taxonomy (NCBI): domain Bacteria; kingdom Pseudomonadati; phylum Pseudomonadota; class Gammaproteobacteria; order Pseudomonadales; family Pseudomonadaceae; genus Pseudomonas; species Pseudomonas retamae. Next base: position 251,642 of record NZ_JBIEIL010000008.1, on the reverse strand, counting down.
GCTCAGTCATTGGAGTGTTCCTTGTTGTCGAGTTTCATGCAGACAATTGCGAGCGGTCGTTGTTTGCTGTTTTCGTAGGCTCGCCAGGCATAGGTGCCCACCAGGCCGATGCCGAGCAGGTTCATCGTTCCCAGCAGCAATACCATCAGGATCGTGGCGGCATAACCGGGCACGTCGATCGCTCCGGAAAGTTTCGCGATGATCACCATCAGGCCGATGAACAATGACAGCAGCGTGCCCATGGCGCCCATGCGCGTCAGCAGTCTGATCGGGTAATCGGTAAACGCGAATACACTGTCCATCATGTACTCGAGCTTCTTCTTGAAGGTCCATGCCGATTTGCCTTCCAGGCGTGTCTGCCGTTCGTACTCGATGAACTTGCGACGAAAGCCCAGCCAGAATATCAGCGCAATCAGCGACGAACGCGATTCGTTCAACTGCAGCAACTGCTCGCGAAACGCTTTGTTGCAGCCGAAGATATCAACGCCACCCTTGGGCATGTCGTGAACTACCAGGCGGCGGTACAGACCCCAGAACATCGACGATGCCATGCGACTGGAGAACGGATCCTGGCGGGCATTGCGCGTGCCGATGGCAACGTCGCATTCGTCGTTGGAAAGCGACTTGAAAAAGTTGATCAAAAGCTCTGGCGGCTCTTGCAGGTCAGCGGCCATCACTCCGAAATAATCACCCTTGGCAGCCATCAGGCCGGTGCGAATGGCTGGAAACGAACCGAAGTTGCGCGAATGTGCCAACAGTTGGGCAGAAAAACTCATGCTGCCCAGTGCCTGTTTGAGCAGCACAAACGAATCGTCCGGACTGCCGTCTACGACAAACACCACCTCGAGCTGGTTCTCGAGTGTGGTGTTCATGTCGGTCAGCGCCTGGATGAGCCGGGGGATGGAGTCAGCGTTCTTGTAGACCGGGACGATGACCGAATATCTCATGCAGCCCATCCATTGACCGCCGCGATGACATTACCGACTTCCTCATCGCTCATTTCCGGGTAGCAGGGCAGCGTCAGGATCAGCGATGCCAGTTGCTCCGTGTTGGTCAGATGCACTCCGGCAAACTGCTCACCGAACACCGGTTGCTTGTAGTCGGGGATCGGATAGTGAACGTCAGAGGCGATCTGTGCCTGACGCAGGTGCTGCTGCAGGGCGTCGCGCTTCGGTGACTTGATCACGTACAAATGCGCTACCGAGGCCAGGCCAGCGTCCTGCGCATGATTGATCTCGCCGTGGCGGATCTCGTTGCGATAGCGCTGAGCAATTTCGCGACGGCGGGCATTGCCCTCATCAAGATGAGGCAGGAACTCGGACAGAATGGCAGCCTGCATTTCATCGAGGCGGCTATTGCGCGCGCCCGCGAGCTCGACGCAATACTTGGACGACCAGCCGTACTGGCGCAATTGCGCAACACGTTGGGCAATTGCAGCCGAGTTGGTCACGACAGCGCCGCCATCGCCAAGGGCGCCAAGGTTTTTCGTGGGATAAAAGCTGAAGCTCGAAGCGTCACCGAAGGTGCCAACACGCTGACCATCGCGTTCGGCGCCATGAGCTTGAGCGCAATCTTCCAGCAGGGCCACCTTGTGCTCAGCGCAGTACGCGGCGATGGCCTTGATGTCCGGCACTGCCAGACCGTACAAATGGGTCACGACGACTGCTTTGGCCCCGGCTTCGATCGCTTGCTTGACGCCCGCCAGCGTGACGACGTGAGTGTCTGCATCGACATCCATGAACAGCGGGGTCGCGCCGATGGCCAGCACCGATGTGGTGGTGTACATGCCGGCGTTGGCAACAGTCGCAACCTGATCGCCTTCAGCGACACCGAGTGCCTTGAGGGCCAGCTCAATGGCGTCGGTTCCATTGGCGACGCTGACGCAATGCCCGGCCTTGAGGTATTCGGCGAAAGCTTTTTCAAAACGTTTGACTTCCGGTCCTAAAACCACCCAACCGCTTTCGACCACGCGTTGCACCGAAGCATTTATCTGCGACTTGTATTTGTCGATCTTCGCCGCAAGGTTGTTGATCTGCTGCATGGGTGCTCTCCATTTCGAAGCAAAAGGCGTCTGGTATCTTGGTTTTGCCCGGCGTTAGCCGAAATTTGGCGTGATGACGGAGCTGAAATCCTTGAAGCTGCGAGCGCTCCGATCACTTTTCCGCACGGATTCTATCCGTACCCTGAGTCCGCTCCAACTGCAAAGTGCGATTAGCCTGTGTGCCGGGCTTGAGCGGTGGTGGCGGCCAGCAGGATTGCCGTCGCGCCAGAAGTGGCTATGACGTCGTGGATTCAATAAACTGCCCGCCTCGAGTCGATCTCCAAACAGATTCTCCTGGCGCGGTGCCAGACGCATCGATTCGTTACTTGCAGCAGGGTCGCTGAAGTGCGTTCGCAGTTCCATTTCTTCAAGGGTCGCCCATGAGCACCAAGACATTTCTGGTAACGGGTGGCAGCGGTTTCGTCGGTCGGGCGTTGATCGGGCAATTGCTCGCGTCAGCGCACTGCCGTGTTGTGGCCCTTTCGCGCCGCGCTGAAACGGCTGTGGACCCCAGCGTGCGGACGGTCCAGTGGTCCGGCCTTGACAGCGGGCAGGACTTGTCGGAGGCATTGCAGGGCGTTGATTGCGTCGTTCATACCGCAGCTCGCGTGCATGTCATGAATGAGGTGACGGCTGATCCGCTGGCAGCGTTCCGTCAGGTCAATGTACGAGGCACTCTGGAGCTTGCGCGGCAAGCCGCGGCGGCCGGGGTGCGGCGTTTCATCTTCGTCAGTTCGATCAAGGTCAACGGTGAGGGGACTGCGCCGGGATGCGTATATACCGCCGATGACTTGCCCGCGCCGGTCGATCCTTACGGCATTTCCAAGCACGAGGCCGAACAGGCGTTGCAGTCGTTGGCGTTGGACACCGGCATGGAGGTGGTCATCATTCGCCCGGTGCTGGTCTACGGCCCGGGTGTCAAAGCCAACTTTCTCAGCATGATGCGCTGGCTCGACCGCGGAGTGCCACTACCCTTCGGCGCTGTCGACAATCGGCGCAGCCTGGTGGCGCTCGATAATCTGGTGGATCTGGTGCTGACCTGTATCGAGCATCCGGCAGCAGCCAATCAGATTTTCCTGGCCAGCGATGGTGACGATGTGTCGACCACCCGGTTATTGCGCCTGCTCGCTGCTGCCATGGGCAGGACCGCGCGCTTGTTGCCGGTGCCTGTGGCATTGATGGATGGTGCGGCCAGAATGCTGGGCCGTTCCGCGCTGGCGCAAAGGGTCTTCGGTTCCCTGCAGGTCGATATCAGTAAAAACCAACGACTTTTGAACTGGGTGCCGCCGGTCACTCTCGATCGCGCCTTGCAACGCACTGCGCAGCATTTTCTGGATACTCGCCAAACATGAATGACGGATGGTTCATCGCGATCTTTGCGCTTCTCTCTCTGACCCTGACCTGGGTTTTGCGCTATTACGCCCTGTCACGAAGTCTGATGGATATTCCCAACGCGCGAAGCTCGCATTCGGTGCCAACTCCGCGCGGTGGCGGGGTGGCGATTGTTCTGACATTCGTATTGGCGCTGGTTTATCTGCTGTGGCGGGATTTGATCGCGGTCCCGGCGTTTCTGGCCATCGCCGGGGCGGGTACGCTGGTCGCCGTGGTGGGGTTTATGGACGACCATGGACATATCGCTGCACGCTGGCGCTTGTTGGGACATTTTGCCGCGGCGATCTGGTTGCTCTGGTGGATGGGCGGGCTGCCTGCCGTGCAGCTTTGGGGCGTGGTGGTCGACCTGGGTTTTGTCGGTGAGGTGCTGGCGGCGTTTTATCTGGTCTGGCTGCTCAACCTATACAACTTCATGGATGGTATTGACGGTATCGCCAGTGTCGAAGCGATTTGCGTGTGCCTGGGCGCCTGTCTGCTTGGCTGGCTTGGTGGTTGGCCGCAACTGGTCTGGGCTCCGCTGTTGCTCGCGGTTTGCGTCGGCGGTTTTTTATTCTGGAATTTCCCGCCTGCACGAATCTTCATGGGCGATGCCGGCAGCGGCTTTCTGGGAATCGTGTTGGGAGGCTTATCGCTGCAGGCGGCCGGGCAGAGTGCCGAGCTGCTGTGGGGCTGGCTGATTCTGCTCGGTGTGTTCGTCGTCGACGCGACCTTCACGCTGTTTCGGCGCTTGCTGCGCGGGGATAAAGTCTATGAGGCGCACCGTAGTCACGCTTATCAATATGCCTCTCGTCGGTTCGGCAGTCACCTGCCCGTCACTATTGCCGTTGCCGTGATCAATATGTTCTGGTTGTTGCCGATTGCCGTGGCCGTCATGCATTTCGGGCTGGACGGGAGCTTGGGCGTTATTGTCGCCTATGCTCCGTTGTTGTGGCTTGCAATCAGATATCGCGCCGGCGCACTGGAAAACGACTCAAAGCTTGTCCGGTAACAGATCGGCCATTTGGGTTTACAGTGCATGCATGCCAGCAGTTCTGCAGAGGAATACCGCAGTTGAAGGGAGAAAACTGAGTGTTTGAAGAGTTGATGGACAAGGTACGGGAGCGGCTCGTTGCATTGCCGAGGCGACGCAAACGGCTGATCCAGGTGACGACGGACATCGTCCTGGTCTGGGCAGCCCTCTGGCTGGCGTTCATCGTCCGCCTGGGCATCGATGACATGTACAACCCGTTCAGAGTGCATGTCTGGCTGTTTGTCTGCGCACCTGTCGTGGCTATTCCCCTGTTCATCCGCTTCGGCATGTATCGGGCGGTCATGCGGTATTTCGGCAATGATGCCCTGATTGCCATCATCAAGGCGGTCAGTCTTTCTTCGCTGATCCTGGCTGTGGTCGTGTACTGGTACAGCAACCATGAGGCCGTGGTACCACGCTCGATCATTTTCAATTACTGGTGGTTGAGTCTGGTCATTATCGGCGGCCTGCGCCTGTGCATGCGCCAGTACTTCATGGGGGACTGGTTTACCGCAGCCCAGCACGTGCCTTTCACCAGTCGCGATAATGGCCTGACCAAGGTCGCCATTTACGGGGCCGGTGTGGCAGGCAACCAGTTGGTAGCGGCGTTGCGCATGGGCAAGGTCATGCGCCCCGTGGCTTTCATTGACGATGACGCCAGTATTGCTGACCGTTCGATCTCGGGTTTGCATGTCTACAAACCCAAGCACATTCAGGAGATGATCGACGTTACCGGCGCGCAGGAAATCCTGCTGGCCTTGCCATCCTCCACTCGGGCCAGACGACGCGAGATTCTCAATCTGCTGGAGGGTTTTCCCCTGCATATCCGCAGTGTGCCGAATTTCACCGATCTGGCCAGTGGCAGGGTGAAAGTCGAGGATATTCAGGAAGTCGACATCGCTGACCTGCTGGGACGCGATGCGGTGCCAGCGCAACCGGACCTGCTCCAGCGCTGCATCAAGGGCAAAGTCGTCATGGTGACCGGTGCAGGTGGATCGATCGGATCCGAGCTGTGCCGGCAGATTTTTGCCTTGGGACCGACCACGCTTCTGTTGTTCGATCATAGCGAATTCAATTTGTACAGCATTCTGTCCGAACTGGAGCAGCGCGGCTGCCGGGAGGCGGTCAAGGTGCGCCTGTTGCCGATGCTCGGCTCCGTTCGCCATCCGCACAAGTTGCTGGATGTGATGAAAACCTGGCAGGTCGATACTGTTTATCACGCTGCCGCTTATAAACACGTACCGATGGTCGAGCACAACATCGCCGAGGGTGTGCTGAATAACGTGATCGGCACCCTGAACACTGCGCAGGCTGCCCTGCAGTCGGGTGTTGCCAACTTTGTCTTGATCTCTACCGACAAGGCCGTTCGCCCGACCAATGTGATGGGCAGTACCAAGCGCCTGGCCGAGCTGGTGTTGCAAGCATTGAGCCATGAGATTGCGCCGGTGCTGTTTGGTGACAAGTCCAACGTTTCACGAGTGAACAAAACCCGCTTCACCATGGTTCGGTTCGGTAATGTGCTGGGGTCGTCCGGTTCGGTGATCCCGTTGTTCCACAGCCAGATCAAATCCGGTGGTCCGCTGACCGTCACCCATCCGAAAATCACCCGCTATTTCATGACCATCCCCGAGGCCGCCCAGTTGGTGATTCAGGCGGGTTCCATGGGGCAGGGTGGCGATGTGTTCGTGCTGGACATGGGCGAGCCGGTCAAGATCGTTGAGCTCGCCGAGAAAATGATCCACCTCTCGGGTCTCAGTATCCGCTCCGACCGTAATCCGCAGGGCGACATCTCCATCGAATTCACCGGTTTGCGTCCTGGCGAAAAGCTTTATGAAGAATTGTTGATAGGCGATAACGTCGCCGCCACCCCTCATCCAATGATCATGAGCGCCAATGAAGACCATTTGTCCTGGGATGTATTGAAAGCGCGGCTAAGCGAACTGCTGACGGCCGTTGAGGGCGACGACTACGCCCGCGTCCGGCAGCTCCTGCGCGAAACCGTCTCCGGTTACACGCCCGACGGTGAGATCGTGGACTGGATCTACCAGCAACGCCGACTCGAGCCCTGATTGTTTCACATCCTGTAACGCAGGCATTTTTGACTTCGCTCTATCTTGACCTACGTTTGTAGAGCAGCTTGGGAAAAGCTGCTTTCTAAAACGATGATGGAGCGTCACTTATGCGTACCGGTTATTTTTACTCGCTGATTTTTGCTGTCCTCACCAGCGCCTCGATTGCTGCGATTGCCGCTCCAGTAGAGCCTGTGCAGACAACCAAGGCGCCTTTGGTGATGGATGCTGCTGCATCGTCTCAGAGTGCCAAGGTCGATCTCAACGAAGCGGACGCGGCGACGTTGCAGAAGGAGTTGGCGGGCGTGGGCGAAGCAAAGGCGCAGGCGATTGTTGCGTATCGTGAAACAAACGGGCCTTTCGCCTCGGTGGATGAATTGCTGGAAGTGAAGGGGATTGGCAAGGCCATTCTGGATCGTAATCGTGAAAAGCTGGAAGTGAACTAAGCTGACAGTTCAGCGCCGAGAGGCCGGTCATTGACCGGCCTTTTTATTGGGCGTTGATCGGGTGAATGCCGAAAAGCTGAAAATTATGGCTATCATAATTCTTTTTGATTATGCCTATAATAAAATCCGCTCGGGACTGATCAGCAGCTAAACGGCGTCGCCCGAGCTGTTCACCATTGTTCCAATGATGAACTTGTCCAATCGCAACACAGCGTTACACGTCGAATTTGTGAATTGATAAGGGGTAACCACGATATGAACCAACGTCGAGTCGTCGTCACGGGCATGGGCCTGGTTTCACCCTTGGGCAGTGATGTGGAAATCGTCTGGCAGCGTTTGCTTGCCGGGCGCTCCGGTTTGCGCAATTTACCGGACACGGTGGTAGCGGATCTGCCGACCCGGGTTGGCGGCAGTGTGCCGACGGTGGAGGAGGATGCCGAGGCCGGATTTGATCCGGATCGCGCGACCCCGCCCAAAGAACAGAAAAAAATGGATCGCTTCATCCTCTTCGCCATGGAAGCGGCGCGGCAGGCGTTGGAGCAGGCCGGTTGGCAGCCAGCGAACACGCAAAGCCAGGAGCGTACCGCGACGATCATCGGTTCCGGTGTCGGTGGCTTTGGCGCGATCGCCGACGCGGTGCGCACCACAGACAGCCGTGGCCCTCGGCGTTTGTCGCCGTTCACCATTCCATCGTTTCTGGTCAATCTCGCCGCAGGGCACGTGTCTATTCAGCATGGTCTGAAGGGGCCGCTGGGCGCGCCGGTCACCGCATGTGCAGCGGGTGTTCAGGCGATCGGCGATGCGGCGCGGCTGATCCGCGCCGGTGAGGCCGATATCGCGGTGTGCGGCGGGGCCGAGGCCTGCATCGACCGAGTCAGTCTTGCTGGTTTCGCCGCAGCGCGGGCGCTCTCCAGCGGTTACAACGACACGCCGCAGCGTGCATCGCGTCCGTTCGACAGCGGGCGTGACGGTTTCGTGATGGGCGAGGGCGCCGGTCTGCTGGTTATCGAATCACTCGAACATGCCCTGGCTCGCGGCGCGCAACCGTTGGCCGAACTGGTCGGCTACGGCACCAGCGCCGACGCTTACCACCTGACCGCCGGGCCGGAAGATGGCAGTGGTGCGCGGCGTGCGATGGAGCTGGCGTTGGCGCAGGCCGCCATCGAGCCGGTTCAGGTCCAGCATCTGAATGCTCATGCAACGTCGACACCTGTAGGCGATCTTGGCGAACTGGCGGCGATCAAGGCGGTGTTCGGTGCCGAAAACAAAATCGCTGTTACTTCGACCAAATCCGCTACCGGTCATTTGCTCGGTGCTGCCGGCGGGCTGGAAGCGATCTTCACGCTGTTGGCGATTCGTGATCAGGTCGTGCCACCGACACTCAACTTCGACAACCCGGACCCGGCGAGTGCCGGGGTGGACATCGTCCATGGCCAGGCGCGATCTACGCCGATCGAATATGCACTGTCCAATGGTTTTGGCTTTGGCGGGGTCAATGCCAGCGTGTTGTTCAAGCGCTGGCAGGCTTAGTCGCGGTTCTTCAGATGGTCGCGGGTGACGTCGAGGATGCGTTGCGCAAACCCGGCATCCGCGACACTGCGTGACAGCAGCAACGCGCCGACCAGGGTCGACATGATGACGACGGCGCGGTCCGCATTGTTCTCGCCGTCGAGGCTGTTCTCGATCTGCGTCAGCCGTGCGTTGAGCACTTCGTCACTGGTGGGGCTCGGTTGTCCGCGCAGGCCCAGTTCCGAGGAAATGGTCAGCAGCGGGCAGCCTTCGTCGGGTGAGGTCTGATGCCATTCGGAGAGGTAGGTCTCGATGAACAGATCCAGCGCATTGTTCTGGGCGAAGATTTCTGCGCATAAACCGTCGACCTGATTGCCGGCCTCCTGCAAGGCCTTTTCGACCAGATCATCCTTGGATTTGAAATGTGAATAAAAACCGCCATGGGTCAGCCCCAATGCTTTCATCAGAGGTTGCAGGCCGGTGGCGCCGATGCCGTCCTTGCGAAAGCGCGCCGAGGCTTCCTTGATGATGCGCTGATGGGTCTGGGCTTTATGGTCCTGCGAATAACGCATCGGGAACTCTCCGCAACAATCCACGCATCTTAACCAAGGAAAATTAGATGGTGACTGTACTTCTACATTCTTAAAATCGTGCGGTCAGACTCGATGGCTATATAAATGCGAACCCCGCCGATCAAGGCGGGGTTCGTGTCAGCGGTCCTGTGCGTCCTTGGCGTCGGCTTCGGCATTGCGCTGTGCGACGCGCTTGCGTTCTTCATCGGTCAGTTCGACCTTGTTGGCGGTGTCGCGCAACATCATCAAGCCACCGACGATCGAGCCGATTGCAACAACCAGAATCAACCAGGCATACCAGGGCATAACGGCTCTCCTTAAGGGCAGCGCGACGGGCGAGGATTCGCCGTTCGACGCTGCATACCACGTTTGAGCGAAACGTCTTCGCAGTGGTTCCATTCTAGGCCGCTTCTGCCCGGCACACCCGGCCCGGGTCAATTTCCGGTCAACATCGCATCGGCCGGCGCATCGGCGCGCAATTGGCCGGTCATCATGAAGTAAGCAAAACCAACCGCCATGAAGCCGAGGAAAATCAGCCCGATCAGCGTGTTGAACCATGCCATCGCCACCAGGCACACCACCGCCAGTACCAAGGCGATCATCGGCACCAACGGATAGCACGGCGCACGGAAGGTGCGTTCCAGATTCGGCTCGGATTTGCGCAGTTTGAACAGGCTGAGCATGCTCATGATGTACATCACGATGGCGCCGAACACGGCCATGGTGATCATCGCTGCGGTGAGTGTCATGCCGCCGAGGTTGATCAGCCCGTCGCTGTAGATCGCGGCGATACCGATCAGACCTCCCGCGATGATTGCGCGGTGCGGGGTCTGGAAGCGTGACAGTTTCGCCAGTGAAGCGGGCAGATAGCCGGCGCGGGCGAGGGCGAAGAACTGTCGCGAGTAGCCGAGGATGATCCCGTGGAAACTGGCCACCAGACCGAACAGGCCGATCCACACCAGCATGTGCAGCCAGCCGGAGTTGTCGCCGACGACGGTTTTCATCGCTTGCGGCAGCGGGTCGTTGATGTTGGCCAGGGTGCGCCAGTCGCCGACGCCGCCAGCGAAGAACATCACGCCCATCGCCAGCAAAACCAGGGTCAGAATGCCGCTGATGTACGCCTTGGGAATCGTGCGTTTCGGGTCCTTGGCCTCTTCGGCAGCCATCGCCGCGCCTTCGATAGCGAGGAAGAACCAGATGGCGAATGGAATCGCCGCAAACATCCCGGCAATCGCCGGTGCGCCAAATACATCTGAGCCGGCCCAGCCGTTGAGGGCGAAGTTGCTGAAGCTGAACGCCGGCGCGACCACGCCCATGAACACCAGCAATTCAGCCACTGCCAGCACACAGACGATCAGCTCGAACGTGGCGGCCAGTTTCACGCCGAGAATGTTCAGGCCCATGAACACGATATAAGCGCCGACGGCAGCGTGTTTCGGGTCGAGCGCGGGAAATTGCACGTTCAGGTAGGCGCCAATCGCCAATGCAATCGCTGGCGGTGCGAAGACGAATTCGATCAGCGTCGCCAGCCCGGCGATCAATCCGCCTTTCTCACCGAAGGCGCGGCGGCTGTAGGCAAACGGCCCGCCGGCATGAGGAATCGCGGTGGTCAGTTCGGTGAAGCTGAAGATGAAGCAGGTGTACATGGTCGCGACCATGAACGAGGTGACCAGAAAGCCCAGTGTGCCGGCGACACCCCAGCCGTAACTCCAGCCGAAATATTCCCCGGAAATCACCAGCCCCACGGCAATGCCCCACAAGTGCAGCGTGCCCAGCGTGGGTTTGAGTTGTGTGTTCATGCGCTTGCTCCCTGAAGGATTGGAAAGCTTCGAAGGGGGCGTGTGCAGTGGGCGTGCCATTACGCTGAAACAAGTCGTAATGAGTTCAAAGCTGTCGCAGCGGGGATGATCGGCGCTGGATGTGCCGGTATTGTGCGCCAGTTGGGTGCGATGTTGCTTACGCCGCCGCCTTCGCGAGCAGGCTCGCTCCCACAAGGGAATGCGTTTCAGAAATGTGGGAGCGAGCCTGCTCGCGAAGAGGCCAGCCCAGACACCACTAAAACCACCTGTAACAAACGCATAAACCCACTCTTTACGCATTCTTTATGCCCCGCGTTCACCCTCGCTCTCGTTCCTTTACAGCCTCCTTCCCGACAATCACCCCACACGCGGCAATACGCCGTTACACGGAGATCATCCATGAGCGTTCTGGACGGGGTGTCACTGCTGTTGGCAGTGGGGCTGTTCATTTATCTGTTGGTTGCGCTGTTGCGCGCGGACCGGAACTAGGAGCGGCTATGCACGGTTATGACTATTGGCTGATCCTCGGCTTCTTCGCGCTGGTCTTGCTGCCAGCGCCGTTCCTGGGACGCTTCTACTACAAGGTGATGGAAGGCCAGCGCACCTGGCTGACGCCGATTCTCGGGCCGGTCGAGCGCGGTTGCTATCGTATTGCCGGAGTCGATCCGCAGGCAGAGCAGAGCTGGCAGAAATATACGCTGGCGCTGCTCGCGTTCAACCTCGCCGGGTTTCTGCTGTTATTTGCGATTCTGCTGTTCCAGGATCACCTGCCGCTGAACCCGCAGAACCTGCCGGGGCAGGAGTGGACGCAGGCGTTCAACACCGCGGTCAGTTTCATGACCAACACCAACTGGCAGTCCTACAGCGGTGAGGCGACCCTCAGCTACTTGAGCCAGATGGTCGGCCTCACCGTGCAGAACTTCGTCAGTGCCGCCACCGGCCTCGCCGTGCTGGTCGCGCTGTGCCGTGGCATCGGCCGCAAATCGGCGCAGACCCTCGGCAACTTCTGGGTCGACATGACTCGCGCCACCCTCTATGGCCTGCTGCCGCTGTGCCTGTTGCTGGCGCTGTATCTGGTCTGGCAGGGCGTGCCGCAGACGTTTGCGCAGTACGTCAACGCGGTGACGCTGCAGGGTGTCGATCAAGTCATTCCGCTGGGCCCGGCCGCCAGCCAGATTGCGATCAAGCAACTGGGCACCAACGGTGGCGGTTTCTTCGGCGTCAACTCGGCGCATCCGTTCGAGAACCCGACCGCCTGGAGCAATCTGTTCGAAGTCGCGTCGATCATTCTGATTCCGGCAGCGCTGGTGTTCACCTTCGGCCACTACGTCAAAGACCTGCGCCAGAGTCGCGCGATCATCGCCTGCATGCTGGCGCTGTTCCTGATTGGCGGTGCGACTTCGCTGTGGGCCGAATATCAACCGAATCCGACCCTGAACAACGCTGCAGTCGAGCAGACCGCGCCGCTGGAAGGCAAAGAGGCGCGCTTCGGCACCACCGCCACGGTGCTGTGGTCGGTGACCACGACGGCGGCCTCGAACGGTTCGGTCAATGGCATGCACGACAGCCTCAACCCGCTGAGCGGCATGGTCGCGCTGGTCAACATGATGGTCGGCGAAGTGATCTTCGGCGGCGTCGGTGCCGGGCTCTACGGCATGTTGCTCAACGTGCTGATCGCGGTGTTCCTCGCCGGTCTGATGATCGGGCGCACCCCGGAATACCTCGGCAAGAAACTCCAGGCGCGTGAAGTGCAATTGCTGGTGGTCACGCTGTTGGTGATGCCGGTCAGCGTGCTGGTTCTCGGTGCGGTCGCCGCGGCCTTGCCTGGCCCGGCAGCGACCATCAGCAACCCCGGCCCGCACGGTTTCAGCCAGTTGCTTTACGCCTACACCTCGGCGGGCGCCAATAACGGCTCGGCATTCGGTGGCCTGAGCGCGAACACGCCGTTTCACAACCTGATGCTCGGCCTGGGCATGTTGATCGGCCGCTTCGGCTACATCCTGCCGGTATTGGCACTGGCCGGCAGCTTGGCGTTGAAGAAAACCGCACCGATCGGCCAGAACAGCTTCCCAACTCACGGCCCGCTGTTCGTGACCCTGCTGACCGTGACCATTTTGCTGGTGGGCGGCCTGACCTTTCTGCCGACCCTGGCGCTGGGCCCGATTGCCGAACATCTGAGCCTGGGCTTCTGAGGAGCTGACGATGAATATGCCCGCAATAAAACCCGTCGCCGCCAAAGCGCCGGAACAAGCAAAAACCGCGATCTCGGCGCTGTGGCGCCCGGCGCTAGTGCAAGCGTTCGTCAAGCTTGACCCACGGCAGCTGAAGCGCTCGCCAGTGATGCTGGTGGTCGAACTGACCGCGATTTTCACCACGGTGTTGTGCTTTATTCCGGATGCCAATGTGCCGACCTTGGTTGCTGCACAAATCGCCTTGTGGCTGTGGTTCACCGTGCTGTTCGCCAACTTCGCCGAAGCCTTGGCTGAAGGGCGTGGCAAGGCCCGCGCCGATAGCCTCAAGGCCGGCAGCGAAGGCCTAAGCGCTCGGCGCCGGCAGGCCAATGGCAGCTTCCAGGTGGTGCCCGCAGCCAACCTGCGCAAGGGTGACGTGGTGCGCGTCGAAGCAGGGGAGATGATCCCCGGCGACGGCGAAGTGATTGAAGGGATCGCCGCGGTCAACGAAGCGGCGATCACCGGTGAGTCGGCGCCGGTGATCCGCGAGTCCGGCGGTGATCGCTCGGCGGTCACTGGCAATACGCGACTGGTATCCGACTGGCTGCTGGTGAAGATCACCGCCAATCCCGGCGAATCGACCCTCGACCGGATGATCGCGCTGGTCGAAGGCGCGAAACGCCAGAAGACTCCCAACGAAGTGGCGCTGGATATCCTGCTGATCGGCCTGACTCTGATCTTCCTTTTGGTGGTGGTCACCCTGCAACCGTTCGCCCACTTCGCCAATGGCAGCCTGCCGCTGGTGTTCCTTGTGGCGTTATTGGTCACGCTGATTCCGACCACCATCGGTGGCCTGCTCTCGGCCATCGGCATTGCCGGGATGGACCGGCTGGTGCGCCTCAACGTGATCGCCAAATCCGGTCGCGCGGTGGAAGCGGCGGGCGACGTGCATGTGCTGCTGCTCGACAAGACCGGCACCATCACCTTCGGCAACCGCCGTTGCAGCGCGGTGTATGCCGCGCCGGGTGTGTCGGGACGGGATCTGGCCGAGGGCGCGTTGTTCGCTTCGCTCGGCGACGAAACCGCCGAAGGCAAATCCATCGTCGAGTACCTGCGCGGTCTGCATCCGCAGCCCGAGCCGGCGCCCGAAGTGCTGACAGTGGTGCCGTTCAGCGCGGAAACCCGTTTGTCTGGCGTCGACCATCAGGGCCGCGTGTATCGCAAAGGCGCAGTGGATTCGTTGCTGACGTTCATCGGCCAGCAACGCGCCGATCTGGCCCCGGCGCTGGCGCGCGAGATCGACAAGATCGCCCAGAGCGGCGGCACGCCTTTGCTGGTCTGCGCCGACGGCAAACTGCTCGGTGCGATCCACCTCAAAGACGTGGTCAAGCCGGGCATTCGCGAGCGTTTTGCCGAACTGCGCAAACTGGGGATTCGCACGGTGATGGTCACCGGCGACAACCCGCTGACCGCTGCGGCGATCGCTGCGGAAGCGGGCGTCGATGACGTGCTTGCCGAAGCCACGCCAGAAAAGAAACTCGCACGCATCCGTCACGAGCAGAACGACGGTCGCCTGGTCGCAATGTGCGGCGACGGCGCCAACGATGCCCCGGCGCTGGCCCAGGCTGACGTTGGCATGGCGATGAATGACGGCACGCAAGCGGCACGCGAAGCGGCGAACATGGTCGATCTCGACAGCGACCCGACCAAGCTGCTCGACGTGGTGCAGATCGGCAAGGAGTTGCTGGTGACCCGTGGCGCGCTGACGACCTTTTCCATCGCCAACGACGTGGCCAAATACTTCGCCATCCTGCCGGCGCTGTTCGCCGCGATCTATCCGCAACTGGGCGTGCTGAACATCATGCATTTGACCAGTCCGCAGAGCGCGATTCTCTCGGCGATTGTGTTCAACGCCTTGATCATCGTCGTGCTGATTCCGCTGGCACTGCGCGGCGTACGGGTGCAGGCGGCAAGTGCGGCGGCGTTGCTGCGGCGCAATCTGCTGATCTATGGCGTGGGCGGGATTCTGGTGCCGTTTGTGGGTATCAAGGCGATCGACATGCTGCTCACGGCGTTGCACTTGGTGTGACGATTAGAAAAGAGCCCCTCACCCTGGCCCTCTCCCGGAGGGAGAGGGGACTGACCGAGGTGATTTTGAGCGGTGTACCGATTTGAAATTCGGAGCCGAACTCAGGTTTTGAACAGCGTGAAGATCGGCTCCCTTTCCCCCTCGCCCCCTTGGGGGAGAGGGCTGGGGTGAGGGGGAAAAGATCTCCCTGACACCCCACCAAAAGTTTGCCCAACCGAATTCGAGGATCAACCAATGTCCACAATGCTACGTCCGGCCCTGAGCCTCTTGGTGCTGATGACCCTGATCACCGGCATCGCCTATCCACTGGCTGTCACCGGCATCGCCCAAGTCGCCTTCCCCGAGCAAGCCAATGGCAGTCTGGTCCGTGACGCCGACGGCAAAGTCCGTGGCTCCTCACTGATCGCCCAGGATTTCACCGGCGATGCGTGGTTCCACCCACGGCCATCCGCCGGCGCCTTCGCCACCGTTTCCAGCAGCGCCAGCAACCTCGCCCCGAGCAACCCGGCGCTCGCCTCTCGGGTGATCGACGAGGCCAAAAAAATCCAGGTTCCCGCTCAGGGCCCGGTGCCGCTGGCGTTGTTGACCACCTCGGCCAGCGGCCTTGATCCGCACTTGCCACCGGCGGCAATTGCCTATCAACTGGCGCGTGTTGCGCAGGCGCGCAACCTGCCGCTGTCGACAGTGCAGCAACTGCTCGATGCGCACATCGAACAGCCGCTGGTGGGGCCGCCGGTGGTGAATGTGCTGGCGCTGAACATGGCGCTGCAGAAAATGTAGTAGATGCTCGTTCCCACGCTCTGCGTGGGAATGCATCAACAGACGCTCTGCGTCTGCTCTTATGGGACGCAGAGCGTCCCGGGCGGCATTCCCACGCAGAGCGTGGGAACGATCAATCAACGATCAATCAAAAACAGAGACCCCGCATGAGCGACTCCGGCCGCGCCGACGCGCTGTTAGCAGATCTGCCCCGTGACGGCCGTGGCCGGCTGAAAGTATTTCTCGGCGCCGCCCCCGGTGTCGGCAAGACCTACGCCATGCTCCAGGCCGCGCACAGCCAGTTGCGCCAAGGCGTGAAAGTCCTCGCCGGCGTGGTCGAAACCCACGGCCGCGCTGAAACCGAAGCGTTACTCGGCGGCCTGCCGCAGCAACCGCTGCTGCGCTCGGAATACCGTGGCGTGATGCTCGAAGAAATGGACCTCGACGGCATCCTTGCGGCGCGACCGAAACTGGTGCTGGTCGACGAGCTGGCGCACAGCAACGCCCCCGGCAGCCGTCACGCCAAGCGCTGGCAGGATATTCAGGAACTGCTCGCCGCCGGCATCGACGTGTTTACCACGGTCAACGTCCAGCATCTGGAAAGCCTCAACGATCAGGTGCGCGGCATCACCGGTGTGCAGGTGCGCGAAACACTGCCGGACTGGGTCCTGCAGGAAGCCTTCGAACTCTTGCTGATCGATCTGCCGCCGCGTGAACTGCTTGAGCGCCTGCGCGAGGGCAAGGTCTACGTGCCCGAACAGGCGCGGGCGGCAATCGATGCATTTTTCACCCAGACCAACCTCACCGCGTTGCGCGAACTGGCGATGCAAACGGCTGCTGCGCAGGTCGATAACGATCTGGCGCAGGGTTATCGCCAGCTCGGTCAGGCCGCGCCGGCGGTGCGCGGGCGCTTGCTGGTCGGCGTCGATGGTGATGCCCAGGCTGAGCGTCTGGTGCGTCACGCCAGTCGCGTCGCTCAGCGTCGGCATTTGCCGTGGAGTCTGGTGCATGTCGACAACGGCAGTGTGCGTGACGAGCAATCGCGCCTGCGCCTGCAAAGTGCCCAGCAACTGGCTGAACGCCTCGGCGGCGAAGTGGTGCTGCTGCGTGCCGGCGAGGTGGCGAAAACCCTGATCCAGCACGCCGCGGAACGTCGCGCCAGTCTGGTGCTGGTCGGCCAGTCGCGGCCGCGTCTGCGTCGTCGGCTGTTCGGCGGTGGGCTCGCTGCGCGATTGTTGCGTCAGGCCCATGGCCTGGAAATCAACGTCCTCGACAGTGATGAACAACCGCAGCAACCGCGTCCGCACAATGCGCTGACGCTGGTGTGGTTCGACTACGCATTGGCGCTGGTTGCGACGCTATTGGCGACGGCACTGGCATGGGCGGTGTCGAGCGTGTTGCCGCTGCCGAACATCTCGCTGGTGTTCCTCGCTGCGGTGTTGCTGGTGGCGGTGCGCAGCAGTCTCGGCCCGGCGCTGGCGTGTGCGGCGCTGTCGTTTCTGACTTACGACTTCTTGTTCATTCCGCCGAATTTTTCTTTCAGCATTCAGCGCGAAGAAGACGTCCTGACCTTACTGTTTTTCCTGCTGATGGCGGCGCTCACCGGTAACCTCGCAGCGCGCCAGCGCCGACAGTTGCAAGCCTTGCGCGACACCCAGGAGGAAACCAGCGAACTGCTCGACCTGTCGCGCAAGCTCACCGCTGCCACCGATCGCCAGGCCGTGGTCAGCGCCGCCGCGCAGCACCTCAATGGCTGGAACGATCTGCAGCTGTGCCTGCTCAATCGCGACGGCCAGGGCGGCTGGAAAGTCGAGACCGGCGGACCGCTGCAATTCACCGAGGCCGAGCGCGCCGCCGCCGATTGGGCGTGGCAGCACGATCAACCGGCGGGCATGGGCACCGGCACGCTGCCGTTCGGGCGTTGGTGGTGGTGGCCGTTGTCGGTCGAGGACGGGCCGTTGGCGCTGCTCGGCGTGTGCGCCAAAGAAGGCCAGACCCTGAGTGGCCAGCGCCGTCGCCTGCTGACCGCGTTGAGCCAGCCGCTGGCGCAGGCACTGGCGCGCGCGCAGTTGGCCGACGATCTGGAAGCCGCGCGCCTGCACGGCGAAACCGAACAGTTGCGCAGTGCCTTGCTGGCCTCGGTGTCACATGACCTGCGCACGCCGCTGACCGCCATGCGCGGCAGCATCGACAGCCTGCTGGCACTCGGCGAAGCGATCCCGCTGGAGGACCGCCGCGAACTGCTCGAAGGCACCCGCGATGAAGCCGAGCGCCTCGACCGCTACATCCAGAACCTGCTCGACATGACCCGCCTCGGTCACGGCGCACTGAAACTGGCGCGCGACTGGGTGTCGCCGGCAGACATCGTCGGCAGTTCGCTCAACCGCCTGCGCGCGGTGCTCGCGCCGTTGCAGGTGAGCACCGAGGTGCCGGCCGAGTTGCCGCTGCTGTATGTGCATGCGGCGCTGATCGAGCAGGCGCTGGTCAACGTGCTGGAAAACGCCGCACGTTTTTCGCCCGTTCACGGTCGCCTGCAACTCAACGCCGGCGCGGATGATCAGGAGATTTTTTTCTCGGTCAGCGACGAAGGGCCGGGCATTCCCGAAGACGAGCGGGCGAAGATTTTCGACATGTTCTACACCGCCGCGCGTGGCGATCGTGGCGGGCAGGGCACGGGCCTGGGGCTGGCGATCTGTCAGGGCATGGTCGGCGCGCACGGCGGGCGCATCAGCGTCGCCGCCGGTATCGATGGCCGGGGCACGTGCATCACCCTGCACTTGCCGTTGCAGACGCAGCCGGGGATGGACGGTGAAGCCTGAATCCGACTGCGCTACTCTCTTGCCACTCTTTTTTTTGTTGATGGGAATTCATGAGCCAGACCGCGACCATTTTGGTCATCGATGACGAGCCGCAGATCCGCAAATTTCTGCGCATCAGCCTGGCGTCCCAAGGCTACAAAGTCCTTGAGGCCGGCACCGGTGCCGAAGGCCTGGCCCAGGCAGCGTTGAACAAACCCGATCTGCTGGTGCTCGACCTCGGCCTGCCAGACATGGACGGCCAGCAAGTGCTGCGCGAATTTCGCGAATGGGCCACAGCGCCGGTGCTGGTGCTGTCGGTACGCGCCAGCGAGGGGCAAAAAGTCGAGGCGCTGGATGGCGGCGCCAATGACTACGTGACCAAGCCGTTCGGCATCCAGGAATTCCTCGCCCGGGTTCGCGCCTTGTTGCGTCAGGCACCGGCGGGGGAGGCGCAGCAGGCCGCGTTGAGCTTCGGCCCATTGACAGTGGATCTGGCGTATCGGCGGGTGCTGCTCGACGGCGTCGAAGTGGCGCTGACCCGCAAGGAATACGCGGTACTGGCGCAACTGGCGCGGCATCCGGGGCGGGTGATCACCCAGCACCAATTGCTCAAGGACATCTGGGGGCCGACGCACACCGAGGACAGCCACTACCTGCGGATCGTGGTCGGGCATCTGCGCCAGAAACTGGCGGATGATCCGACGCGGCCGCGGTTTATCGTCACCGAGGCCGGGGTGGGCTATCGCCTGCTGAATGAGGTTGGTCTGTAGGGATGTGGCGCCTGGTCTGACGCCTTCGCGAGCAGGCTCGCTCCTACAGGTGTATGCATTCCAAATGTGGGAGCGAGCCTGCTCGCGAAGAGGCCGGCAAATTCACTGAAAAACTTCGGTATTCAACCCTGCTCCTGCTCATACCGATCCAGCGTATCGCTGGCAATCTCGCGCCCGAGCGCGATCAGTTCCGGGGCTTTGTAGAACTCGAAAAACCGGCACACGCGCTTCGGCACGTTGATCAGGATATCCGGCGGGTACCCGGCGATCTTGTACTGCGCCAGCGAGGTCTGCATGACCTCGAAACTCTGGTTGATCAGATCAAGCAGCGAGGCCGGCCCGACGTTGTCGATGATGAACGAACCGGTGGCGGATTTCGGCGCGCCTTCACGCTCGGGCGCGGCGGCCGGTTGCTGGCTCTCCGGTTCGGCGCCTTCGAGCCAGGGATTGATGGCTGCCGCCTCGGCGCGCAGTGCTTCCTGTTCGAGCTTGAGTAATTGTTCGGCCTGTTTGCGGCGGAACGGCAGCTTCGAGCCCAGCGAGTTGATCAGGCTGTCAAAACGCGAGCGGAACGCTGGCGGGCGCTCAATGATCGGCAGTTTGTATTGGCGCTGGTTGGTCGCGTTGAGATTGACTGCAATGATCAGGTCACAGTGACTCGACACCACCGGCACGATCGGCAACGGATTGAGAATGCCGCCGTCGACCAGCATGCGATTGCCTTGCATCACCGGCGTGAACAGGCTGGGAATCGCCGCCGAGGCGCGCATTGCCTGATGCAGGCAGCCTTCCTGAAACCAGATCTCCTGCTGATTGGTGAGATCGGCGGCGACGGCGGTGTAGGGGATGCGCAAGTCTTCGATATTGATCTCGCCGACGATCTTGCGGATCTGCCCGAAGACCTTCTCGCCGCGAATCGCGCCGAGGCGAAAGCTCACGTCGACCAGCCGCAGCACATCGAGGTAGTCGAGGCGCTCGATCCAGTTGCGGTACTCATCAAGTTTGCCCGCGGCGTAGATCCCGCCGACCACCGCACCCATCGAACAGCCGGCGATGCAGGCGATTTCATAACCGCGTTTCTCGATTTCTTCGATGACGCCGATATGGGCATAGCCCCGGGCGCCACCGGAACCCAACACCAGTGCGACACGTTTTTTCATCCAGCTTCCTCCCGGCAAGCCTGCACAATGCACTGATCGCCGAGCAGGCTCAATCGTCAAGGTCGCGGAGCGTGGCAGCGACGTCGTTTTTTTGCCCTTGCGGCGCGCTTCGGCGCTATTCTTCAGCCGCTTGTTTCATGCGCCGGCGAGGCACTTTTTCGCCGCCTGACCGTCTTACCTGCACGACTGTTGACCTACTTTGAGGTGTGAGTGATGAAAGCCTGGATCTGTGTGCCGTTGTTGGCGCTGGCATTGGCCGGTTGCGCCGGTAAAACCGCTTACCGCGACAGCTGTGGCAGCCAGCTCGACGCCGCCTGGCACGAACTGGACCTGGCCAAGGCCGAGGGCTTTGCCGGCACCGTCAGTTATTCCAAAGCCTTGTCGCTGCTGACCGCAGCCAAGACCCAGCAGCAATTCGAAGGCTTCGAGGGCTGCAGCAAGAAAGCCGAAAAGGCGCGTTTCTACATCCGCGAATCCCGCGCCGGACGTTAAAACAGCAGCTGCAAGTTTCAAGCTGCAAGCCGCAAGCTCAAGTCAGTACGAGGTCAGCTTGCAGCTTGTAGCTCGCCACTTGAAGCTGTCTACGGAGTAGACCCCCATGATTGACCGGTTGGTGGCTCATATCCTGAGCCTGGAAGTGCGATTGCTGGCTTGTCAGGCGCGTATGACGGCGAGGACCGATCCCGAGGCGCTGCACGATTTACGTACAACGGTGCGGCGCTTGCGCAGTCTGTTGCGGCCGCTACGCGGCTTGCCAGGTGTCGAGCAGCTTGAGGGCGCCGCGTCGGCCGTCGGGGAGCTGACCACGCCGTGGCGCGATCGCGAAGTGCTGGCGGCGTATCTGTTCAAACATGATCAGCCGCAAGCCGCCGAGCGCCGTATGGCGCAGATGGCCGAGGCCTATCCGGCATTGGCGGCGAGCAACGAAGTGGCGTCGTTGATGATGATCCTCGATGCGTTTCCGCGTTTCCTGCGCGCTTCCCAGCGTCAGGGCCTGCTCAAGGGCTTGGACAAGCGCATTGAAAAACGTCTGGGCAAGCAGTGGCAGAAGCTCGATGAAGCGCTGCACGATCCCGCCCACGACCGGCATCGCTTGCGTCTGCTGATAAAACGCGTGCGCTATGGCATCGAAGCTTATCCCGAACTGGACCGCTTGCCTGCGGCGGCCTACAAGCGCTTGAAGTCTGCCCAAGGTGCGTTGGGTGACTGGCACGATTGCTGGCAGTGGCTGGCGAAGGCCGAGCTGGAAGCAGATCTGCAACCGTGTGTCGCCACTTGGCAGGCGGGGCTGATCAAGGCAGAACTGAAGGCTGATCAAGTGCTGGAAAAACTCGATACAGACTGCTTCAAATCTTCCTGAAGATGATCTCGTTCCCTTGTGGGAGCGAGCCTGCTCGCGAATAGGCCGTGCCAATCGCCATCACTGTCGATTGATCCACCGCTTCGCGAGCAGGCTCGCTCCCACAGGAGCATTTGTCGTTACGACGATGGTGCCTAGGCCTTTCTGTCAGCCCATTTGACCGGAATAGACGCTGCGGCGCGCGGCGGGTCTGGTTAAGATCCGCGCATCCCTTTCCCGTTTGCCGAGGTTGTCATGCGCTTTTGCGATCTGCTCGATGCTGTCCGCCAACAACCTGAAGTGACGATTCCTGCCGAATGGGGTCAGGGCCGGGCCAGTTTTGGTGGCCTGGTGGCTGCGCTGCAATATGAGGCGATGCGCGGCAAAGTGCCGGCGGAGCGCCCGGTGCGTTCGCTGGCGATCACCTTTGTCGGGCCGGTGGAGCCGGGCGTGCCGGTGAGCTTCGAAGTTGAAGTGTTGCGTGAAGGCAAAGCCGTCAGCCAGGTCTTGGGCCGGGCGTTGCAGAACGGGCAGGTGGTGACGATCGTGCAAGGCAGCTTCGGTGCCTCGCGGCCGTCGGAGGTGGCGGTCGAAGCGTATCCGGCGCCGTCGATGAAACACTGGGACGAGTGCCAGGAGTTGCCGTACATCAAAGGCGTGACCCCGGAATTCATGCGGCACCTGGCGATGCGCTGGAGCGTCGGCGGCATGCCGTTCACCGGCATTGCGTCGCGCTTGATGGGCGGTTGGGTGCGCTTGCGTGGGGATGTCAAGGAAGAGCCGGTCAACGAGGCGCATCTGCTGGCCCTGGTCGATGCCTGGCCGCCGGCGCTGTTGCCGTATCTGAAGAAACCTGCACCGGGCAGCACGCTGACCTGGACCATAGAATTCGTGCAACCGTTACACGATTTGAGCACGCTGGACTGGTGCCAATACCTGGCCGATATTGAATATGCCGCCGACGGTTATGGCCATGTTGCGGCCAAGCTGTGGAGCGCGAAGGGCGAGTTGATTGCGATGAGCCGACAGACCGTGACGATCTTCGCCTGAATCAATGCCGACGGTGGCGCTCACGCCAGGCGCGCCACCAGCCGCCACTCAAAAAGAACCGTGGGAAGGTCAGAAACTGCTCGACCAGCAAGCGCGACACGGCGTCTTTGCGATCACTGAACGGCTCGGAGGCTTGCGCCTCCAGGCTGTGGCCATGGCGCTGCAGACCCAGCGCCGCGACAATCCCGATCACGCCGATGGCGACGCTCGCCAGACTGAGGCTGAACACCCCGGATACGATCAACAGAAACGCCACGATAAACAGCGGTACCGCGATCAGATGCAGCACCAGATTGGTCGGGTGTTGGTGATTGCCAGGGTAGGCGCGCCATTGCCACGCGGGAAGGTTGGGGTGACGTTTGCCCATGTTGCTACTCCTCGATCCATGTTTGAACTCATGGTTGAAGAATAGGCCCGGGCGCGCAGGGCGGCGAATCAAGGTTGGCTATTGAAGTGATAGGCGTCATCGCAGGATTTGATGTAGATCCATCAGACGCCTTCGCGAGCAGGCTCGCTCCCACATTGAATGCGCCGCGCCCGCGGATCCTTGTGGGAGCGAGCCTGCTCGCGAAAACGGACTCAGAGTTTCAACTGCCCGATCGCCTTGTTGAGTTCCCCGGCCAACGTCGCCAACTCATTGCTGGTGGTCGCCGAATCCACCGTCTGCTGCACGGTATTTTCGGTTACATCGCGAATGCTCACCACCGCCCGGTTCATTTCCTCGGCGACCTGGCTCTGCTGCTCCGCCGCCACGGCAATCTGCGTGTTGCTCTCACGCATCTGCGCCACCGCCCCGGTGATTTCCGCCAGCGCCTCGCCGGCCTCTTGCGCCTGCTGCACGCAGTCGTCGGCCTTGTACGAACTCTCCTGCATGAAATCCACCGCATCACGGGTGCCGGCCTGCAGCGCGGAGACCATGGTGGTGATCTCGTCAGTTGAAGTCTGCACCCGTTTGGCGAGATTGCGCACCTCATCCGCGACCACCGCAAAACCGCGGCCCATCTCACCGGCCCGCGCGGCTTCGATGGCCGCGTTGAGGGCGAGCAGGTTGGTCTGTTCGGCGATGCTGTGAATCACGCTGACCACGCCGTTGATCTTCTGACTGTCTTCGGCCAGGCGTTGGATCATTTCTGCGGTCTGCTGCACGCCGCTGGATAATCCGGCAATCGAATGCTGCACCCGGGCAACCACTTGCTGGCCGCTGCCAGCCAGGCCATCGGCGGTCTGCGACAGGTCGCGGGTGGCGCCGGCGTGCTGGGCGATGTGGTGAACCGTGGCGGTCATTTCGTTGATCGCGGTGGCCGCCTGATCGGTCTCGCTCTGTTGGCCGAGCATGCCGTGGCGCACCTCGTTCATGCTCGACGCCAGTCGCGCGGCGCCGACATCCAGCTGCCGCGCCGTATTGGCGACGGTGCTGACCACGCGCTGATAGCCGGCCTGCATGGCGTTGAACGCATTGGCCATTTGCCCGACTTCATCGTTGCCGGCCAGCGGTACCCGCGCGCTGAGATCGCCACTTTTCTCGACATGCAGCATGACGTCTTTCAACGTGTTGAGCTGGCTGAGCAAAAAGCGAATGAGCAATTGCGAGGCGCCGAGCATCGCCAACATCAGGATGAACACCGCTACCGCGTAATGGGTAAAACGCTCGCTGAACACCTGGCTCAGGCTCGGCCCATGGGCGATCACCGCAACCTCTTCGCCATCAGCGCGGCTGAACACCTCGGCGCCCAGCAACGGGTTCTCGCCGAACAAAGGCAGGGCATCGATTGCATTCCAGCCGTTGCTGCCGGCGATCTCCAGCAGCGGCTGACCGTTGAGCCGCGGTGCTTCGCCGCGTTTGAAGGTCAGCACCTGCTCGACTTTGGGCAGCGGCTGGCCCGGCGGCCAGGCCTTGAGTAACTGCGCTTGCGCCTGCGCGGACGCTTGAGCTGCGTGGCTGCGGGCTTGTTGTTCGAGCTGCACGGCATACAGCACCAGCAGCAGGGTGGTGACAAAGGCGACCGCATTGACCGCCCAGAATTTGTACTTCAGCGAGATATTGCTAAGCCAGGCACCCATGGAGGTCTTCTCTGATAGCGGAAACAGTTTTGGCAAGGTGCCATTATTGTGCCGCTATGCAGATCTGCGGATCTTGATACATATCAAAAGAATGCATCGTCCCCCTGTGGGAGCTAGCCTGCTAGCGATAGCGATCTGTCCGCAACGCTTGTAGTGACTGGCACTCAGCAATCGCTAGCAGGCTAGCTCCCACAGGGAATAGCGGTGTGTCAGGTGAGCGTGGGAAGGTTGAAAAACGCGCGGGCACAGGCGGTGGTATGCGCCGCCAGATCCTCTTCGGTTTCACCACGATGCAACGCCACTTCGCGCAGTACTTCAGTCAGATACGCCGGTTCATTGCGGCCGTTTTTCGGCTTCGGTCGCAACGTGCGTGGCAGCAGATAGGGCGCATCACTTTCCAGCATCAGGCGTCCGCGTTTGATCTCTTTCACCAGCGGATGCAAGTGCGTGCCGCGACGCTCATCGCAGATCCAGCCGGTGATGCCTATGTGCAGATCAAGGTCGAGGTAACTGAACAACGCCTTGCGCTCGCCAGTGAAGCAATGCACCACGGCGGCGGGCAATTGATCGCGAAAATCCTTGAGGATCTCCAGCAGGCGCTGGCTGGCATCGCGCTCATGCAGGAACACCGGCAATTGCAGTTCGACGGCGAGAGCCAAGTGCTCTTCGAGGACTTTTTCCTGCTGCGGGCGTGGCGAGAAATCGCGGTTGAAGTCCAGCCCGCATTCACCCACCGCGACCATATTGGTTTCGTTGAGCAGACTGCGCAGACGTCGCGCGCTGTCGGCATTCCAGTCGCTGGCCGAATGCGGGTGAATGCCGGCGGTGGAGAACAGCCGCTGACCACCGTCATCCAGTTGCCGGCACAGCTCCAGCGCCTGCTCGCTGCCTTCGACGCTGGTGCCGGTCAGCACCAGTTGGCAGACGCCGGCTGCATAGGCGCGCTCGAGCACCGCCGCGTGTTTGTCGGCGAAACTGGGGTTGGTCAGGTTGACGCCGATATCGATGAGTTGCATGGTGCTACCTCGGGCCGAAGGCCGAAAAGCATACCAGAGCTGTAGATTCATAAGAAAAGCCAAGAACTACAACGACTTATGGCTGTCTGTTGAGGCCGCGAGAGTCTCGGGGTGGCGGCGATGCCATCACTGTGCCAGTCTTTCGCACTTTACCAGCGCTCCAGGCGCTCTGTTTTCGTCGGTGATTTCGCTTGAAATTGCCCCGTATTCTTTTCGGAGAGTGGATGCATCGTCCCTCGGTTTTGCTGCTGTTGTGCGCCTCGCTGCTGCTGCCGCTGACGGCGCTTGCGCGCCTGCCCGGACCACTGCAAGCCGTGCCGGCGGCCAAGGTCCGTGACCTGTCCGAGATCCGCAGCAGCCGTGTCCTGCGAGTGCTGGTCAATCAGAGCCGCAACAGTTCCGGTGAGGTTCAAGGCCAGACCATCGGCGTCGAATACCATCGCCTGCGCGCCTTCGAGCAATACCTCAACGGCCACGCCCGCGACGGCCAGGAAGTTACCCTCAAGATCATCCCCAAAGCCAAGGACCAGTTGCTCGGCGCGTTGCAGCGTGGCGAAGGCGACATGGTCGCGCCCGGTGAATTGATGGACTTGCCGGGCGGCTACGCGGTCTCCAGCAGCGAGCCGATCGCCCGCGACGTGCCGTTGGTACTGGTCGGCATCAAGGGCCAGCGGCGCTACACCAAGGTCGAACAACTGTCCGGAAAGACTTTGGCGTTGCCCACCGGCAGTGCGGCGGGGGAGGCGGTCAGTCAGCTCAATCAGAAACTGGCGCTGCACAAACTGGCGCCAATCAACGTCGAATGGGTCGATCCGACGCTGGCCGTGGAAGACGTGCTGGAAATGGTTCAGGGCGGAATCTTTCACCTGACCATCGTCGAGCAACCGATTGCCGAGCGCTGGGGCAAGATCCTGCCCAAGCTGCGTCTGGATCGGCAGCTGGTCATCAGCGAGCCGGGCGAGGAACACTGGTTTGTACGCCGCGATGCCTCGATGTTGCGCGCCAGCATTGATCGCTTTCTGAGCGGCTACAAAAAACCATCGAATGAAGACGCCGCGTTTCTGCGCATCTATCGACGCCTGTACCAGGTCCACTATCCGTTGGCCAAGGCCGACCGTCAGCGTCTGGAAAAGCTGCGCCCGACCCTGCAGAAACACGCCCAGGCGCAGAACATGGACTGGCTCAATCTGGCGGCGCTGGCCTTCAAGGAGTCGCGTCTGCAGCCCAATGCCCGCAGCGGCAGCGGTCCGACCGGGTTGATGCAGATCACGCCGTCGGCCGCCCAGCGTGTCGGCGTGAGCAATATCCAGAATCTCGATGCCAATGTTCAGGCCGGGGCCAAGTACCTGGCGATGATCCGCCGTAAGTTCTTCAACAGCCCCAAGCTCAACGAGCGTGAGCGCATGGCCTTCACCCTCGCGGCATACAACATCGGCCCCGAGCGCGTACAGGGCATGCGCGCCGAAGCGCGGCGCCGCGGGCTCAACCCCAATCAATGGTTTTTTCAGGTCGAGCGCATTGCCATGGAGCAAGTGGGGATGGGCGCCGTCAGCTATGTTAATAGCGTGAACAAGTACTACTTGGCGTACGACCGGGAACGGGAGTCGTTGGAGCCCGGGGCGCAAAAAGTCGTCACACGTAAATGATCTAATAAATTGATTGTTATGGCGGATTTTTTGCGCTTTTAACATGAAATTTATTGATTAATATAGCGGCCAACCAACACATACAACCTCTCGCAACAACAAGGAACGCCCCATGAGCTCTCTGATCAACAAAGTACTGTTCACCCGCGCTGGCTACGGCCTGACTGTTCTGCGCATCGTTGTCGGCGTGATCTTCGCCGCCCACGGCTCGCAGAAACTGTTCGGCCTGTTCGGTGGCTACGGTCTGGCGGGCACCGCCCAATGGATGGAAAGCATCGGCCTGACTCCAGGCTACCTGATGGCGACACTGGCCGGCGGTACCGAGTTCTTCGCCGGTCTGGCGCTGATCATCGGCCTGCTGACGCGTCCAGCGGCACTGGGTCTGGCGTTCCTTTCGCTGGTGGCGATCTTCTCGGTACACATCGGCAACGGTCTGTTCATGGCCAACAACGGTTACGAGTTTGCCCTGGCCTTGCTGGCCGGCAGCATCGCGGTGCTGATCGAAGGCGCCGGCAAACTCTCGGCGGATCGCGCCATCGCCGGTTGAGCGCTCTAACTCAAGGCAAAGGCCCGCATTGTGCGGGCCTTTTTTTGTTGCGGGCGATTCTTGACACTGGTCGGTCACGTTATCTAGGATGTTGCTCATGCGCCGATTTAAACAGCTACTTGCGGGGCGCCAGGTGACTCAGACAGTTGCCGTCAGAAGCCGGAACAGGGCTTCGAAATACCGCTAAAGCGCTGGTTCGGTGTTGCCTCTCACCTGCCATGCAGACTTTTGAGGCAGAGACACGACACGATGAATGCACTACGCCCTCCAGCACGTCCCGCACCGATCACGGCGCACATCACCCAGCGCAATCCAAAAATCCTGCTTGGCGGCAAACACCAGCCGACGCTGTTGCGTTATCTGGATGGCTGGCCGCGTCGCAGCGGCGGTCCTGCCGCGTTCCTGATCCAGTTTGTCGACGACGGCGAGTCGCTGGCGCGGTTTGCCAGTGACAGTTTCGATCTGGCGGTAATTCAGGCGCCGAGCGCGGAAGAAGCGCCGGAAATGATCAAACAACTGACCCGCGTAGCGCGGCAGGGCCTGATCACTCGGCGCTGAAGCGTTTTACGGATATTCGATCGCCACGATGTAAACCAACTGCTCGCCCGTCGGCGTCTGTACCCGGACTTCTGCGTCCAGCGCCTTGCCGATCAAGGCGCGGGCCAGCGGCGAGTCGATGCTGATCAGGCCGAGTTTCAGATCCAGTTCATCCGGGCCGACGATGCGGTAGCGCGACTGCTTGCCGTCTTCGTCCTCGATGGTCACCCAGGCGCCAAAATAGACCTTGTTCGGATCGCTGGGTTTTTCGCTGACGACTTTCAGCGCTTCCAGCCGTTTGGTGAGAAAGCGCACGCGACTGTCGATCTCGCGGAGCATTTTCTTGCCGTAGGTGTATTAGAACCCCACCTTCAATTGTACTATTTGTCCGTTTTCATGCTTGAATACTGCCAAAAAAAGGCTAACGTTCAGGTGCGGTTTCCAGAGTAGTACCCCAAACTACATAATAATTAGTATGGTGGAAAATGGCTTACGCGCTAAGGGTGAAGGCTAGATATCGCAACGATAAAACCGGTCGAGAGCTGCGCCTGCCCGCGATTATCACCGAAGGAGGTTTGCTGATTTCGCACCTCCGGTTTCTCGCCAGCAAGACGAGCAACGGGCAATCCTGGCGTGACAGGTCGACCTTTGCGGTCATGCTCCTCATCAAGTACATCAACGCCAACGAAGGTTCGTTTGAGCAAACCACAGAACTGCTCCGTTCCTTTCGAGACGCCCTCGACCTAGGCACGATCAACTCTTCAGATCTGAGTGACCCATCTGGGCTGTATTGGAGCCCTAGATCGCCAGATGACGTTAACTCGATCATTCAGTACATCACTACCTATACAGACTGGCTTGCCAAACAATCTGATTACGAAACCAAGCGTGCGAACCCGTTTCGCTTAGCTACCTCCGTTGAGCAGCGCCTAAACTGGTGTGCGTACTATCATCGGCAGGACAACGTTTTTCTTAATCACTTGGAGTCAACCGAAGACGGCAAAGAGAAAAACAGATACGTCCGAGAGATTGCTCGTAGAGGCAGTTCGCGTATTTACGATGAAGAGGTGAAAAAATTTCCCTCTGACAAGATCATCCCGTTATTAGAGTCAGGGTTCGTTAGGGCAACTCAAGCAAACGACGCCAATCCTGATAACACCATAGACTGGAAGGGGCGAGCGATAACGCTTCTACTTCATTATGGTGGCCTGAGAAAAAGTGAGGCATTGCATCTCTACTTAAATGACATAAAGCCTGATAAGAAACGCCACGAAGCGGTTGTGCGTGTTTATCATCCGTCAACAGGCGCCTCGCCCGACAAAAACTACAGATCTCGCAGGGAGTACCTCGCTAAGCGCTACTTGTTGATACCAAGAACGGATTACTTGAAGAGTGAGCGTCTGCACCTCGGTTGGAAGGCTCCAGCATTGACCTCGACCGAAGGTTATTTCACAGTGCAGTTCTACCCCCCGAACAAGGCAACCGAGTTTCTCCATGCGTACCAAAATTATTTGAAGTACCAGCGCGTCGAGCCGAGTATTCAAGATCACCCTTATGCTTTCACCAATACAATAGGCCAGCCAGAAACGTTGAAGAACTTTCAGCGCTTGCATAAAGCTGCTGTAAATCGCATCGGGTTAGAACATCTGAAATATCTCGGCACGACTGAGCATGGTCACCGCCATGCCTATGGCTATCGCTTGGCAGAAATGGGGTTTTCACAACTAGATATCCAAAAAGCAATGCATCACATGTCGCCGGATTCTTGTTTGGTTTATTTGCAGTCAACCAACAAAGAACTACGAGAAAAGATGGAGCGAGTGAACAAATATGGCGCCTAAGAAGAATCTCTACAAAACAATAAACGAAGCTTCTGAGGCTGCTAAAGCGTTAGGAATTGGCTCTGTACAAGAGTATCTCAATCGCTACAAAGAGGATGCGAGGCTCCCGCAAAATCCAGCGGATAAATATCCAACGGATTGGAAAGGATTTCCAAATTTCCTTGGTGTCGATAATCGCAGAGTTCGCTACGCAACTTATGAAGAGGCTAGGCAAGCTGCGGCTCTTATCGGCGCATATACGGGGGAGCAATATAAGCAGTTTCGTCGCAAGGATCCGTTATTGCCTGCTGACCCATATGGCACTTATCGAGATGAGTGGACAGGGTGGGGGAGTTTTCTCCCATCCAACCCTGAGGTGCTTTATTACAAAACTTTGGGTGAGGCCGCAATCGCTTCTAGTAAACTGGGTATCACTTCCAGTGCAGAATACAAAAATCTCTACAGCAACGATCCAATGCTTCATTCAAACCCTAACCAATACTACCTAGACTGGAACGGCTTTCCAGATTTCTTTGATGGGTCGTTTGTTAGGTATCCGACTTACGCCGAAGCAAAAGAAGCCGCAAAGTCTTTAGGTGCCACGAATGCAGAAGAATACAAACAGCTTTGTAGCGTAGACCCTAAATTGCCAGTTTGTCCCGAAGCTTTATACCCAGATTGGCAGACTTGGCGTGATTACCTACCAAATAGCGTTGGTTCGAAATTCTACCAGACGCTGAGCGAAGCAATCGACGCTGTAAAGCGGCTGGGTATCAACACTCAGTCGGAATACAAAGTTCGTTATAGAGAGGATGAAAGGCTTCCCTCTAATCCCAACGCTGTCTACAAAGGTGAGTGGGTAGGGTTTCCGTTTTTCTTTGGAAGGTCGAACGAACGCTATCCGTCTTATGCTGAGGCTAAGGAAGCTACGTCACTAATTGGCGCCTACACCGCGCGGGAATACCGAGCAAAGTGTAGCGTCGATCCTAAGCTGCCGGCATGGCCCGATGAGTATTATGAAGACTGGGCGGGCTGGCATGACTATCTCCCCAAAAACCCAGTTTCTAAATTCTATCCAACGCTGGCGGAAGCTTCGGAAGCGGCAAAAAAACTAGGTATTACTACGGCGGAGAGTTATCGGAAGCTTTTTCATCAAGATAGCAAGCTGCCTTCCAATATCTGGGATTATTACAAAGATTGGCAAGGTTATTCCCATTTTTTTGGTATGCAGGTAGAACGATACACATCATATTCTAAGGCGAAAGAGGCTGCAAAAGCTCTTGGCGCGTATACAAGCACAGAGTATCTGGCCTGCTACAAAAATGATCCTTTGCTCCCAGCTCGACCTGAAATTTATTATCCGGACGAGTGGACTGAATGGAATGCATTTCTGCCTCCGAACCCTAGGAGGCGTCAAGGGAAATATGAAACGCTGGCGGAGGCTGCGCGCGCAGTGCGAGTGCTCGGCTTCAAGACGATGCGAGATTACCAGGCCGGATATAAAGCTGACCCTAAACTTCCTGCTCAGCCTAATCACTTCTACTCGGCGGAGTGGAGCGGCTGGGGTGAATTTATCGGGGTTGGCGATGATTCCAAAGACGCCGCATACTACGAAACATACACTTTGGCTGAGGAGGCTGCCAAGAAACTGAATGCAACAAGCCGAAAGGATTATTGGGAAAAGGCAAAACAGGACGAAAAACTGCCACCTTATCCAGAAAAAGTTTACAAGATCGGTTGGGCAGGATGGAAGCCTTACTTGGGTAATGAAAATATTTCAACAAAGTATGAAACATACGAAGAAGCGCGAAACGCAGCCAGGGCGCTGAATTTTTGCTCGAACAACGATTACATGCTCAATTATAAAGAACGCGATCCAAGGCTGCCTGGTTCGCCAGCCGGCTATTTTAAGGACAAATGGGAAGGTTGGAGTGATTACCTAGGCACAAGCAGAGGGAAGGATTTTTATAGTTTTGACGACGCAAAGCGCAGAATAACGGAGCTAAATATAAGGTCTTGGAAACAGTACCAACGTGACTACCGATTAGACCCGATGCTGCCGTCAAATCCGAATGTAGTCTACGAAGATACGTGGATGGGCAATCAGAATTTTTTCGATCAATCTGATGTAGCAGCCTATCCTAGTTTACAATTGGCGAAAGCAGCAGTTAGAGCGCTCGGAATCAATTCTGTTAAAGAGTACAAAAGTCGTTACGGCGAAGACCCATCTCTGCCTTCTAATCCAAATATTAAGTACGCCGATGAGTGGCTTGGGTTTCCTGATTTTTTTGACCACCGCGAACCGCTCTATGAGACCATTACTGAGGCTAGCGAAGCTGCGCAGCGCCTGGGGTTTAGATCCAAAAAAGACTACTTGGCTGGGTACAAAGCAGATCCTCGTTTACCGTACTCGCCTCACGAAAAGTATGTAGGGAAATGGAAGCTATGGGGCTGGGATGCCTATTTAGGTGTCGACAAGTACAAGGACTGGCGTGAGGCAGGTAGGGCCGCTGCAGCGATTGGGATTACGTGTGCGTCAGACTATCTCAAGCTCAGTTTCAACGATCCCCGTCTACCTGCAGATGCACAGTCCTATTACGGCGACGAGTGGCGGGGGTGGATTCCTTTTCTAATACCCGAGAAATGCCAGTCTTTGGCTGATGTAAAGTTTGTCATCAAGCTTGTCAGAATCAAAGACAGCCAAGAATATCGCGATCAGCAAAAACTTTACCCTTGCTTGCCTGCCCATCCGGATAGAATGTTTAGTGCTGAATGGATTGACTGGTTTGACGCGTGCGCCATTCCTCGTCCTTATAGCTACGAAGAGGCTCGGGAAATCGCGTCTGCTCAAAATTTAGCAAGTCAACAGGAATACAGGTCGTTTGTAGCGAAATCCAATGACCCTCGACTCCCACGTTATCCAGATGCCATTTATAAGGATGAATGGGTTAATTGGTATGTTTATTTGGGCAATCCTGAGCCTTTCAAAACTAAAAATATCTACGACCCTTATATTCCTTGGAAAGAATCGATTGAAAGATTTATGGAAGTCGCGCGAGGAGGGGATGCCAAAGAGACTCATTTGTGTCGATTCGTGCGTAACTATATCCAGAGGTATCAGCTAGGGCTTTCTCCAGCGATTTTCCTTACCTCTCCTCGGGTTGATCTTAATCTATTTGAAGAGTTTTTAGAGGATGAGAACTCCGAAAATAGTAAACGTTATATTATCTCCGCAGCTAAGGAGTTTTGTGATCACTATATCAGGACAAAGCTAACGCTCGAAGATGAAGAGAGTGGCGAACTTGTCGTGACTCCCAACGCTCGTAATCCTTTCGCATCATATGCGTATGAGGGCGATGGTGAAAATATCCGTTTAGGAGAAAGTGATAAGCCTGCGCTAGCTTTTCAGTATGTCCATGCAATGTGTGAGTGGATTGCTCCACCGGAATCTAACTGTTTTAAAGACCTTGAACATCTTCATGTTTTTGACGCGGATTGGGTTGATATTGATTCAGCGCTGATCGATGTAAACGACCCAGATTGTGTTTACAAGCAAGAGTATGGGCGCACTAAAATATGGTGCCCAGTTTACTGGATGCATGCTTATGCTTTGGCTTCGGTACCCGCTCGTGGTCGCCAGCTGGCGTACAATGATTCGGGTGAAGGTGATGTTGAAATTCCCGAAATCGTAGACGGAAAAATTGTGTTCCAACGAAACCAATCCAATTTAGCGGGAACAACCGAACAGCAAAGTTTTGTAAGGAAATACCCGGAGGGTGCCTTTGGCATGCATTTCACCTCCAACAAAACGTCAGTGAGAGGCGCGGCGTATAACGTTGCATGGATGCCCGAAGCACTTGCACTTTGGATGGTGAGACTGCGCCGTTGGCAGACTAAATATAATCCAATAACCCGGTCAATGCCTTGGATTGAGTGCACCCGTACTGACTTAAATCCGAAACAACGTCTAGCAAAAAAATCGAATTGTTTTTTGTTTCGAGATTTCGGTGATGAGGAATGCGGCCATTTTTCTGGTCGTTTGAGAGACCGGCTGGCAGCAGCGCTTTTTTATAGCCAACCATCGGGTTTAGTGCTTTCAAAACAAAATGGTAAGGCATCCGCTCTCTCCGCCTACAAGTCCGATTACACACCTCACAGCATGAGAGTTAGTCTGATTACAGCTTATGTAATGGAGTTTGGGCTTCCGCTTGAAATTATTATGAAAATTGCGGGACATAGCGCGATGGTCATGACCATTTATTATGTCAAGTTGAACGAGGAGGGGTTGAGACAAAAGTTTGCGGCGGGAGAGAAACGGGCGCTCTCCAATCAGGCCTATGCAGCAATGCAAATGATTGAGCAGAATCGAATCGATGAAATTAGAGATACTTTCTTCAACAATAACGAGGGGGTTATTCTGCCCTATGTGGGTAGCAGTCCACCTGGTAGTTTCTTGTTTCGCGATTATGGTTTTTGTCCCTTCGCGGGTGCGCGTTGTGGAGATGGCGGGCCACTAATCGGGAGCACTCAGGTTCGACAGCCTGTCGCTGCCGGATACTTGGGCTTTCAAAATTGTCCACATTGCCGGCATTTTGTGACCGGCCCAGTGTTCATCGGTGGTTTGCTGTCATTAGCCAACGAAATATCTTTGCAAGCAAATTACCAGTTTGAACAAATCTCAAGTCTTGAGTGCAAGATCGAGTACCTTAAACAGTGTATCGAAGAGCAAGAAGACGCTCAGTATGAAACAGAGCAGGCCGGTGAAAAATTTGATCCAGGAGAGCGTAACTCTCTTGAGCTGAAGATTCGGAAGCTTAACTCGGAAATGGAAAGCGCCGCGAAAAAGGCGGATATGTTTTTGTGTGACATCCAAGCTATTTCCAGGCTTATCAATCAAAGTCAGGCGATGATCAATGAGCGGGTTGCGGCAGGGGGGCAGTCCAACCTTACTCAGCTCATTGTCCAATCGGGGAACGAGCTTCACGTCGCGATCGCGATGGAGGAGACTTCAAAATTCCATCAACTGAACGAGGTTTGCGAAAATGCTGAGATCTATGAGTCTGCCTCGGCAGACTTGGCAATTGCGCCCCGGTCGCAAATGATTGACAAAATGATTGCATTTAATAACTTGAAGCCCAAGATGTACACGCTGAATAAGGAGCAACAGCTTGTCATCGGAAATCAGCTGACAACTTTTATTCTTTCTCGAGTGGAATCATGGACAAAAATGGACGCGTTGATCGAGGGTAGAATGCGGCTGGAAGATCTAGGTTCGGATGAGCAAATTGCGCTCACCGACATTCAGTCTATTTTGGATGGCGGACAAGCTGTGATTGCACCGGAGGTGCGGTGATGGAGCCTAAAACCGTATTGGCACATCTTAACACCGTGGTGACAGACCGAACCTACAGGACGTTAGAGGCTATCTACGAGGTCTGCCAGGAGCAGCTTGAGCAGGGCAAATCGGATTTTAGTTACACGACCGTCGCACGGCTTGGCGAAAAACGGGGAGTGCCAAAGGCTCAGAGTATTCGTAATGCATCGGGGGTTCATTACAGAGCCCTTATTGAGTCATTCTCTGCCGCAGCGCCAGCTAAAAAACCGAAATATACTAATGCTGATTCGGATGCATGGATAGATGAACTGCCGACCGCTCGTCACCGACTTCTCGTACAGATTCTGAAGTCAGAGTTGGCTGAGTCGCGGAGGTTAATCAAAGAGGTTGTGCCGCCATCTCTCGAAATCTATGTCGACGATCGCACAAGCTCGAAAGCGAAATTTAAATTAGACGAGGGCGAAAGAAGGGCGTTGGAACACCTCTTGTCCGAGGACTTTCTGAAAGCATGGAAGCTAGTTCGCGGGGAGAAGGGTGACGTGAGGAATGAAAACGGAGAGCGTGTTTTTAAACCAGGCACCTTTGATGCGCTTGAGAAGGCGCTGCGCTATCTGTAGCCGTTAAAAGGAGCTGTCTGATGATCAGACAGTTCACCCCCTCCAGACCATCTATGAGTGGAACCTCTATTCACTTTGCCTTTGGCTAATGCTGTTCGCCTGGCTCGTGATTCCAAAGGCGCCACACTGTAGCCTTGTGTGAACGGAGTTTTTAGGACGATGTCACTCTCCTGCGGTCATGGTTATAGTATTCCGCGACTGCTAGGACTTCCAATACCTATGCAACGTCAACTTCGCCAGCCCTAGCTTCTCCACTACCCGCGCCTGATTCCATCCTGCAGCCTGCAACCCTTGACGACCACGGGATTCTCCCCTTCCAGGGTTTGCCACGAGAACGCAGGAGCAATTCTTTGCCAACAAGTGGATTACGTAAAAGCTCCAATCCTCCTACAAATTTACATGCGTCCTGCTGATGCCGCGCGCTCTGAGCGTGAGTGGATGCAGAGGCGTTCCCGACATTTAAATTACAAATTCTGTAAACACACACTGTTCCCTGCCGACCACTTCGCGTCGCATATCCGAGACAGAGTCGTATACGGTAGTTCCGAGAGTAGGTTTTTTGCCGAAGGAGGCGAGAGACTACAGCTGCTTCTACCGCATCCAGTTATCGCTTCCAGTTGATAGACATGAGCGCGCGGATCAATATTTTCTATTATCAACCTTATGGGGATGGTGGGGTTTTGAGGTATCTGCGAACAGTAGTTTCCGAAAGCCCCAATGCTCTTCCGATCTCGATAACGGGCACTCCAGCATTCTTCATGCGATTGGCCTCTGCAGCTTTCTGCGCTGCTCCTGATCCTGCCGGCCTACCAGGGCGCAGCTTTCCGGCACTGGAGAGCGCCTCTATCTCCAGATCGATCCCGTCTTTTTTGATCCTGTTCAGTTGCTTTGTAAGACGTTTTAAAGCGTCCGTGAATGGCTCTTGAGACTGAAGCGAAGTCGCCATGAGAATCAACACCGCGGCATCCAGCTCCAGGATTGATGCCAGGCGAACAAGGATATCAACCGTTATGTTCACCTCTCCGCGCTCTATCCGGCCGAGATACGAAAGATCAATAGTGTTCAGATCGTCTTGTGAAAGACCCTTCTCTCTACGCATCGCTCGTATCACGACAGCCAGCGCTTCTGCTGCCTCCATTAGACTTCCCCTAGCAAATCGAGGATAAGGCCATATTGCGAGGTGCCATAACACGGGCTATAATCCGTATTATGGTGTTTTGGCATTTCATCCTCTCCCTGATATCTCGAATCTTGAGAAAGCGTGCAGTGCAGATCGATCACCCAAACGCGTTTTTGGGTTAGATATCACGCGTTGGGCTAGATGTTAGTGATCCCTATGCAGGGTGCACCCCGAACTTATCAGATGTATTGACGGAGATTTTGCGGTTGAGCACAGATGAAAACGAAGGTGGCGACGACCTGTTAGGCGGCCCCGGTGAACTTCGCCAAGGATCGATGGACTCAGACGAAACTCTCATCGAACTCGTCAAAGGGCTCTATCCGCGTAAGCCTTACTGCTTAGTCGAGGATTGGACAGTTTTTCACGTCGAAGCCACACAAGACGAGCAGAGCAAGATCCACGCAGCCGGCCAGTTACCCTTGATCGTTTACGCTCACAACGTCCTGTTTGATAGTCAGAGAAGATTTGATGTAGGCGACTGGGTGCGTTCTACCTTCGCGACTTCCTTCCAATACGGCTTTCTTTTTGAGACTAGGAACACGGTTTACGTCCTCAAGGGGGCAGGCCATGAGAAGAAGGCGAGTTTGGAAACGATCTTTTCCTTTTTCTAATCCGGTGACTGCGGCCGTCGCAAATAACAGAGATTGAACATGTTCAGAACACAAGACAGCGACCTTTTGGGGGTGCCCGGGATGTTCGGGACGGGCCTGGCGCACTGGCACACCGTGTCGCGAGTGCTCCGAATGCACTGGTACTACGTCACTGTTCAACATGAGTTGGAAGGCCGACAGGTCGAGTACGAGTTGATGATCAACGATGAACATCAGCTGGAAGCGGTATTGAACTCCAAAGACCCCACAATGGTGGTGATCGGTGCTCAAGTAGTAATCCCGGCCTACATGAATGGGCGGGGAATACCGAGTATGGAACCACTTACCAGGGTGTCTGTGGGGGAAGATGAACTTGAGTGCGTCGTTTGCATTATTGAAGTGGAAAGCGGTGCCGTGTATCACGACTCGCATCGTCAAGATTTCGACCGCGCATTGGTTTCCAATTTGAAAGAAATTTTCCACTCAAGTCGCATTCGTTCAGTCTGAAGCTGACCACGGCCAAACGGAGCTTTCGTATGAGCGGTACCGAAATGACGTTTCACAGCAAACGACTATCAGATTTCGATTTACTTCGAATTCATAAGGCGCAAGCGCAAGGTTTTAATCTTCCAGTGACGGCTTATCTCAATCATGTGGCCATCGTTGGTAAAAGTGCGATGGGGGTCGTCTTCGGCCACGTGCGGAAAGGCCCGTTGGGCCGCTTCGATGATGGTCACTACATGCGTACCTCTGACATCGTTGGCGCCCGGCGTGAAGGCCGATATTGGGTTCTCAACACGCTCAACTCGCGATACGTCATCGCTACGTTTCAACGTGACATCGGCCGACAAACCCTGCGTAACTTTCTGATGGTTTCGAGCCAGGCAATTCAAGAGCCCCCTTCGATTCAGTGAGCTTCTCATTCGCGCCCTAGCAAACTGATTGAGCGCCCACGAGGCTTCATGACAATCAAACTTATCAGAAAGCGCGAAGTAATTTGAATTGCATCGGGATTTTTTGAGAGCCACCACAGATTCAAGCCATCTTGGTTGAGATGGGCTTTGATCTCAACGAATTCGTAACCAACTTCAATTACTCTCAAAAAGAAAATTGGGAAATCGCGGAGTTAATGCACGAAATCTCCGGATGCTTCTTGCTCAGGGCATTCTTTCAACGATCCCTCGTAGGAGTATTCACTTAGGTGCATTCGGCGAATATCAAGGAAGAGACCAAGGATTAAACCGGCAGCCTCTTCCGCGTTAGTCGAACAAGGAACGTACTGGAAAGATCAGGCTGTATCAGGTACAGGCTCGATCCGAATAACTTTGATTATAGCTTGAGGGCAGAGCAAGCTATCACCATCCTCTGCATAATTCTTATTGGCTTCGAAGGCTGCTTCGATGTCGCGCAAGTTGCTGCAGTCCTTAAAATCAGACGTGTCAGTCGTCACGTATTCGTGGCACACGCAACTCAATGCAGAGCGATTGGCCCATAAGTCGTCGGGTATAGTCGTGTCGATGCGAATGAAGCTGATAAGAAATTTCATGCGACGCCCTTAAAGATCTATTCCTGAATATAGAAAAAGTGGGCATCGTGCACAGGGTCAATAATATCGATTTTTGGCCGTTGGTCAATATTTGGTTGTATCGTGCGTACTGTCTTTCACAACGCAGAACCAAACGCATTAATATTTTTGATTGGAGCTAAAGTATTCTCGGTTTTGAGCCGTTTAACAAATAAACAAACAAATAAACGCGCTGAGAGGCTCAAGACATATGGCTACCGTCACCACGCAAGAATCAACACAACCATATGATTATCTCCGGGGACGAATAGCCTACGAGATTTCTAGTCTTGTAGGCGCCTTCAGGGACGGAGACCAAGTCGTGCTCAAAATTGATGAGTACGCCTACCACTTGAGCCCAACTCAAGCCGATTTGCTGGCTCAAGGATTTCTAATGGCAGCTCTACGCACTGGTCTTGGACGTTTCGATATGCCATGGCGTAACGGACACATTCACCAAGTGAGTGCGATACCCAAAAAGACTTCGCGTAAGGGGATGGGGATCTATGACGACACACTTTATATCTCGGAAGCAGACTATAAGTTTTTCGCGACGGGTTGGCTTTACGAGGGAACTGGGGAGGATTTGGATTATCCCGCAAACGTGGTATTTCTTAAAACTGGCCGGAATGGTGTTGTCGGATTCAAAAAGGGAAAAGATGAATTTCTTTTGAGCCCAAAGCACGTTGCTCAGCTCTTTTTGGAGCTTGCGGATTCTGCTAATTCACTCGGCACGCGTGTATGGAGTATTTGGGACAGGCATATCGAGTGGAGTACCGGGCACGCGACATCAGATAAAGCCTCTTTTGATCTGGCGAATAGTGCACTATTTGATTACCTAAAATCATACAAACCTATAGTTTAAAAGTTTGATCGGAAAAAGTATCGATTTTAATGCTTGAGGAACCTTGGCTGAGAGTCAGCAAGGCTCTCTTCAGATGCTAAGCGTGTAATTAGCGCTATTCAGCACTTAACGAGACCTTCACAGAGAGGCTAATGGGTGTGACCCCGGCTTGGGGGAGGGCGCTTTAGCTCAAAGCCTCGCTGCTCTGGCCCTACTAAATCTCGGCCAGGGTCGTTGTTTGGGGGTATCAATTCGCTCAGGAATTAGAAGCTCCGTACGGAGTCGCTGAAAACGCCCTGGGCCTCTACGTATTCGTTGTAGTTTTTAACGGCCTCGATGTTCTCAGTCAGCCATTGCTCGCCCTGCTTCTTCCTCAGGGCCTCGCCTTGCTTCTGCTCCAAATGAATTTCGTCTTGAGTATGCATGGCGTTGTCTCCCGTTCAGTCGCGATCATAAGAGCAGACAACAGCATCCTGAAAAAAATCTACCGGGATCTTCGGCGGTGATAAATGCGTGTCCGGTGTCATCAGACCAGATCAATCCGGCTTGGGGCATGCGCAGGGAGATGAGCCAGAGTTTCACAATACGGGTTGATCAGTTTTGGAAGTTTTGCTGCAAGTGAACCGCCAATCATATCAAGTTCTAAAAGGGCTTTTTAGGGCCCTTTTTTCTTTGCGCTGACCTCGTGGAGGACGGCTGACTTCTTGCTCCAAACCGAGTTCGCTAGTCAAAAACTTTCAGCGAGGCATTACCTGTTTTTTACCACTCACAAAAACGTAGGTGTCTGGCTCCCAATCGAATTGCATTTTCGAAACATTCGCCGACGCGAGTTTTTTGTCCGAAGCCTGGAACTGGTTGTAGTCCATGGTGCCGCTGTAAATATAGTTTTGTCCAGGGTCGATTTGATTGTCATCGGAAAGGCTGATGCGCTTTATGACGTCACCGAAGATATCCTTGAGTACTACTGTACCTTTGATTCCAGAGAGTGGTTCTGCAGTATTGTTTTTGAACGCAACACTGAGCGAAAAGTAGTCGCTATATCGCTTATTGGCGTAGTCTTTTGGATTGAGCTTAAGTTCAAGCAGAGATGCGGTTAGCGTTGCATTCATCTCTTTTAGGCTTTGAAGCTGCTGCTGCTTCACCTGCTCCGCCAGGGCTTTTTGTTTCACTGCCTCTGCTGCTTTTTCGTCAAGCCAAGCTTTCTGCGTTTTCAGCGCGTCTCCAAGGGTTGTATCAGCTACGGCTTGCGAACCGCCGAAGGCGCTCGCCATGGCACGGCGCGCCGCGTAACCCAAGAAAAGCTTTTTGTCTTCATCTGTGAGCTTTTTGACCGATTCTGCTAGGTGAGTATTGTCCGACCATTTGCTGATATCCGCTGGCAATTTGGCATCTTTAGGATCGGAACATGCAGTCAGTAGAACGCAGACGAGAATGGTAGTAGCAAGTTTTGCGTACATTTTTCTTCCTGATTTAGTACGTTTTCAATGGCGAGGATTTGGTGTGAATGCAAAATGCTGGCATCATCCAGGATTGTTATGCAGGACTGGAAATTTCACAAGCGAAGTGTTTGACCACATTTTTTGGTGTACCGTTAAGGTACTAACTACATAGAGGTCTTTCATGTCCAAACTCGCAGAATTCCGCCAGCTCGAAAAACACCTCGCCGAACAGCTTCAGGCCCTGGAAGCCCTTAAGGGCGATGCAGGCCTCAAGAAAGAAATTGAGTTCGAAACCAAGCTGCGTGATTTGCTCGCAAAATACGGCTACAGCCTCAAGGACGTGATCAATCTCCTAGATCCGCAAACTGGTCGTCGCGCTCCAGCTGTCGAGTCCAGAGCTGGCAGCCGCAAGCCTCGCCAATTGAAGGTTTATAAAAATCCTGAAACGGGCGAAGTCGTAGAGACCAAGGGCGGTAATCACAAAACGCTCAAGGAGTGGAAAACAAAACACGGCGCTGCGACGGTCGAGTCTTGGCTGGACAATTGATTTTGGTTGAGTACAAAAAGGCCCGTTGCGGGCCTTTTTTATTTGCACTGGTTTTGGAATTTCATGCGTTGGACAGGTATTAGCAGCTCAATCACCCTTGGGCGTCTTAGCTTCGCTTGCTTCAACTGATGGGTCTTATCGTAGGTGTGTCAGTAACTGGCATCTCGTCATTTAGGCTCTGCGATACTTTTCATCGCTTGCCAGCCATGTGTAATCCCTCCACCCGCCCTAAGGGCCGTGGCTACCATGATCGCCTCGGCTACATCTTGTTTTGACGCCCCCGCGCTGATGGCTCGCTGGGCATGGTCGGTAATGCAATAGGAACACTGTGTAGTCACTGCTACCCCCACAGCGATTAATTCCCGTGTGGCCAAATTCAGGCTACCGACATCCTTGTTGAACACAGCTTTGTCAAAGTTGAAAAATGCCGCGACCATTTCGGGGGCAGCCTCTTGGAGATCGAGCATGTAGTTAACATCGGCCTGATGATTGTGCATTTTTGAATCCCTTTAAGTTCATTATTGGGGCGTGGAATTTGATGCTTTGTGCTGCTTGATTGAGTCCAAGCTCATGCGGTGGCCAGACTCAAATATTTTAAGTCCACGCTGTGTCAGCTCCCTACCGACCGGCGATGGCGGCTCGTATGCAGCGAGAAAGGCCAAACGCTCAGCCGCACGTTGGGTGAGCCAGTTGGCTGACAATCGTTTTTTCCGCATTGTTTCCAAGTCGGAATTGAGTGCTCTGATAATTCGTTGCTGCAGCCATATGGCTTTGGGCGGCCCTAGCACATCAACAGCTGCGTACAGCAGTCCTAGGCCCGCAGCGATCCCCAGTCCAGTGGACAAGCATTGATCGATTGCAAATGTCATGTAATTGCTTGGCTGGACAAGCACCGCCAGGGTGAGGCAGAAACCGAGACCGTAAGGGGTGAGTGACGGTGAAGTCATGCTCATCAGCCCCAGAAAAAGAGGCGCAGAAAGCACCAGGATCAACATCTCGAAATCGCCCGAACCCTGCGCAAGCGAACTGAGTACGAACAGGATGGCGACAGGGATGGCGATCAAAGCTCCACCGAGTAACTTTGCGGTGGCCAGGTGTGGAGCCGGGTGTGAAGAGAATATCTGGGAGAGGAGAACAGGTAGTGCGATCAGCATTATTAGTGCGGCTTGTTCGTCTGACAGAATCCAGACCCCGATAGCGCTCAGGAAAACAAGTGAGCTTCGCAGCGCCGATCTTAGTCCGACGAGCCAGTCACGATGTCGATTGAAGCGTGGAGAGCG
Organism: Pseudomonas retamae; assembly: GCF_043496865.1. Classification (NCBI taxonomy): domain Bacteria; kingdom Pseudomonadati; phylum Pseudomonadota; class Gammaproteobacteria; order Pseudomonadales; family Pseudomonadaceae; genus Pseudomonas; species Pseudomonas retamae. The sequence continues at coordinate 207,646 of NZ_JBIEIL010000008.1, read as the reverse complement.
TTGCGTCCCGCCTGATCTTTCAGCGATTGAATCGCAGGCCCCACGCATAGCTGAGAGTGCCTCGGATACTTTATCCAGACACTCTTTCTCAAGCGAGCTGCAGCCATGAGCGTCTTGATCGACGAAACGGGCCAGCATGTCCGGTAAACGCTTTGGGTTATCACTCAATATGCGTTCGATGGTTTGTCCCCAGGCGACGATGGTGAGCGCGTTGCTGGCGGTGAGCAGTGCTGCATCGACATTGGTTGCCAGTTCATAGCGTCCTGAATTGACGTCATCGTTTAAGGACGTGGCTAAGGCAATCATGCTTATGCGCTGCAGATGGACAGCTGTTGGATTTGATTGAGCTTGGAGAATCGCAGAGACGTGGGTGAGGCTCAAATCTCGTAGGCGATTCATACTCGTCTCCAGCACCTTTTGCACCTTGAAGGGATAAAGCAGGACGCTGGCGAAAATGGCACTGCCGGCTCCCACTATGACTTCGCTCAACCGAGCGCGCACCACCATAAAGATTGATCCGCTGCTGGTGTTTGCAGGATTGGCCATGGCAAAAAGTACAATAAGAATCGCGGTGACACTCACTAACGAAGTTGCGAATACAAAATTGACATGCCGCATGGTCGAGGCGATTGCCGACGTGACGGCAACACACAGCGCGAGTGCTCCAATAGCTGAGACCGGGTATGGCGTCAAATTGTCCAAGATCAGAATGGCTATCGCAGCGCCAATTGTTGATCCCAGAACAAGACATGCCGCTTTCTCGATAACCAGTCCGGCTTCGGGTCGAGCTTGGAGCATCATTGACGCCACCATCGCCCAGAATGGTTTGTCCAGATCCAGGCTCATCGAAGTTGCCAAGGCGAGCGCAACGGCGGAAAGCCCCTTGCAGGCGAACACTATGCTGCGCAAATCAGGATTCAAGAAATGCGTAAGCACGGCTCTCATGGCTTGTCCATCTCGATGGCTCGCTCGTGAATTCTCACCGACGCGCTCATGCCAGCGATTAAACGGATACTCGCAAGGTCGCCGTCCAGCTTTATGTCGACCGGTATGCGTTGCGCCAGTCGCACCCAGTTAAACGCCTGCTGCACTTGAGGCAGCAGCATGGGATCTGCTTGTGTGTTGGTGTTGGCGACACCTTTGGCAACGCTTTGGACATGACCCGTGATTGACTGCCCTCCGCTCATGAATGACACCTCGGCCATATCCCCCTCACGTATGTCGAGAAGCTTCGTTTCCTCGAAGTAGGCAGTCACGTAAAACGAATCGTCTTTGACGAGTGAGAAGGCAGGAGAGCCCTGAGCTACGTAGTTGCCTTCCTGCAGTCTGACGTTGGTGATCGTGCCGTCAGATGGCGCCGTCACAGCTGTACGGGCCAAGTTGATCTTGGCAGTTTCCCACTGCGCCTTGTTGACCTCATATTGGGATTTGGCCAGCAAGGCTTGGGAACGCGCGTTATCTAGATCCTCAGCGCTGATCGCGTTGATCTTGGCCAGTGGAACACGGCGGCGCTCCAGAAGTGTTGCGAGCTCCCAGGCATGCTTCGCGTGTTCCATCCTGGCTTTCGACTCGTTCAAAAGGGAGCGATAACGGGTGGGATCAATTTCAAAAAGCAGATCGCCTTTCTTTACCGGCTGGTTGTCTCGCACTTCAAGTCTGGTTACCCAGCCCGCGACATCGGGTGCCACGACCACGACATCGGCTCGAATTCGCCCGTCCCGAGTCCATGGTGAGAGTCGATAGTGGTTCCATGTCCACGACCCGGCCAGCGCGGCGCAGATGGCAATCACTAACGTCACACACACCCGGGTTGTTGAATTCATTTCCATCCCCCATCGAGAAAGGCGACTGCGGTGGCGATGTAGCAGACGAATAGCGAAAGCCCAAACCACGAGCGCTTCCAAATCCATCGCCGTATTACCCATTCCGGAATGAGTAGGTGCGTGATCATCGTCAGAGATGCCGCAGCGCCAACGCAGACCACCATGGGAGTAATCAATAGGCCTGCGACAGAAAATTCCCGCAGCATTTATCAGCCTCACAATTCAACTGTATCGCAATGCGGTAACTGTACCGCGAACGGATTTGTACCGCAATATGGTACAGTGATCGAAATACTGGAGGTGTCGATGGACGAGCGAATTCAAGCAGGGGCGGGCGATGAGCGTGGTGGCGGTATCCAGGTTATTGCCCGTGCGGCAAAAATTCTGAATCTATTGGGAAGAAGCGCAGGTGGTATGAGTTTGGGAGAAATTGCCCAAGCAGTAGATTTGCCTCGCTCAACGGTTCAGCGCATCGTAGGAGCGCTTGAAGAGCAGGGAATGATTCGGAGTGAAGGCGCTGGCGGAATCAGTTTAGGTGCCGGTTTGTTAAGGCTTGTCGCGAATGCACATGTTGACCGAATGACTGTCGTTCGTCCTTGGCTGCAGAAACTGAGCGAGGCGGTTCAAGAGACCGTTGTTTTTTCGAGACCTGCTGGCATTCAGCTAATTGTTGAAGATCGTGTTGTTGCTGACCGCGAGTTGCAGGTCATGCCACGTCTTGGCCAATTGGACACGCCGCTGTACGGAACGTCTGCTGGGCGAGCGCTTCTTGCCTTGGACAAAGATGAGGATGTGATTGCTTTGCTTGCGGTAAGAAAGACCGCGAAGCACAAAGCAGTGTTGCCTCAAACTCTGGCGGTTCAGTTGGACGGTATTCGAAATACCGGGATTTCCAGTGACCACGGTGAGCATATCGAGGGAATCACGACAACCGCCGTTGCTCTGGATACGGTGTTGGGGCGTTTCGCAATTTCGATGCCCATTCCGACATTCCGTTTCGAAAGGAAACGCGATTCCTATATCGAAGAATTGTTGCTCTGCAAGGCAGGATTGCTCAAAGAAATCGGTATAGACGGCTAACGCTCACCGACAGCGTGGTGTTGTGAGTGCGATTGACCAGATGCGGTGGTTACACCGAGAGCAGTCTGCTCGTTGACCTTCAACAATGTGATGGGAGAAACCGCAATTTACGCAGCAGCACAAGGCCGATGCAGGCGCAGTTTCAAACTCAGCACGATGTTCCAATGGTAGAACGGACAGCCCAGGACGCAGATCTTTCTGTTCGAAAAAATAAAGGCTGACGTCGCCGTCGGTCTCAACGAGCCCGAGCCTTACTTGTCCGAGATGTTCAACCCCTTGCTGTCGTAATTCCATCAACAATTCGTTGGATGAGATGTTAAGCGTTTCTAAAGATTTGAGCTCATAGAGACCGTCGCGGATTACGGTGACCGGAAGCCCATCCATCCAGGCTTCGAATCTTTTGCTCTTCGTCATCACCAGGACGGTAAGCCGGTAAAGAAGCAGGAGCGTGAGAAATACTACGGCGACCGGGAGTAGGGGAACGTCATGGTAGAAGGACACATCTCCTGCTGCTGAGCCCAATGTCAAAATCACGACCAGCTCAAAGAGTGAGAGCTGTCTGATCCCTCGTCGACCGCTGGATTTCAAAAAAAGAAAGACTGCGAGAAAAGCGAAGGTGGCCCTAAAACCTACCTCCAGCAAAAACGCTAAGGGAAATTCGTCTATCAGCATCCGCTGGATATCGAAAGGCGACATCGTGACCTCGTTTTTATTTTCAGAGTGGACGGCGTATCGAATCAGCGTTGGGTTCAAAAGCTGATTTCGGAATATCAGCGGGTAATCGGACTTTGCGGGCGGTTACGACATGAAGCGCATTCATCAATAGCCCGCGCCATACCACGCACTGCTACGTTGAGCTGGCTCGCCAGGTGACATCGGTAATGCCGTATTTCTCGGCTTGAGGTTTTGACACCATTTTCAGTGGTGGGCGACCAGGCCTGGGAATGGGAGCTACGCCCGCATCGCAACTAGCCCAGTTCCAGGCATCAGCGTCTTGCATCGCTTTGCTACGGATGATGAAGGACTTCGGTACCCCATGAAGCTTGTAGTTGATGACGAATAGATTGTTTTCCATGACTAACTCCGTCTGCTCTGATCTAACGGAGTCATCGGGCGCGGAAAAATTCAAAAAATTCAGGGACTTCACCACCGGATTGATTTCAATGGAGGTAGAGTCGCGGGCCTCAAGAGCTGAGCACTATCGAGTCCTGCCTGGCCTCATAGCTTCCAAGCTAGGCTCAGCGTTTGCTAATCGGATTTCCGGGTTGCAAAAGCTCCGCCACTGCCACAACCATCTCATCCAGCGACCAAGGCTTGTGCAGGTAAATGGTTTGAGCTGGCACTTCGGTGCTCTCGATCAGATAACCCGAGGTAAGTATCGCAGCGATGTGAGGCCACCTGCCTTTGACCATCTCTATGAACTCGATGCCTTGGACTTGGCCGGGGACGCCGTGATCGGCGATCACTAGGACGCATTCACCATGTGCTTCCAGCAGGTAGGTCAACGCATCATCCGCCGTAGCGAACGGGACAGTCTTCGCGCCAATCTCATCCATGATATCGGTCATGAGCGACTGCAGAGTTGGGTCGTCCTCAATGACGATGACCTTGCCGTGAATCGGCAGCAGTCCTTCCCAATTTACGTTCAAACAATCCTCCTCCTACCAGAGAAACCGACCAAACAAACGGAACGGTTGCATGACTGTAAGCGAAAATCGCGTGTGCCGCTTGGAGCTCGCGGGACATTCGACTCAACTGAAGCCCCCTACAGATGTCCTCGCATCGTAGTGAAGGAGCCTGTGGGGCCTTGCTTTTCTGATCGTCCGCGAGAGCATCGATCCCTTCCAAATTGTGGGCTTGAGGCTATGAATGCTGCGTAGCAATCCCTTGATCTAGATCAAACATTGTTCAATTTTTCGAACCTTCCCTCAGAGGTATCTATCGAAACTAGGAACAGGGTAAGCGCATCACCGGGGAAGATCGACAAGCACTTACGCGCGAATTAGTTGAGGCAGCTGAATCAAATTCAAGCGTGCAAATCTAGCAACCTAGGTTTTATCCATGCAGCAAGAAAACCATAATCACCAAGTCATAGTCATCGGCACGTCCAGCGGCGGGCTCGCTGCATTGCGTGAGTTTCTCGCGGGGCTTCCGTCTGATTTAAATGCGGCTGTCTTCGTCACAATGCACATCGGAGACCAACCTAGCGCTCTCCCTAAGCTGCTTGCTCAAGCGAGCCGATTGCCCGTCGGCTTCGCTGTGAGCCAAGAGCAGGTAGTGACGGGTCGTGTATACATAGCCCCTCCCGATAAGCATCTCCTTGTCAAAAAAGGAGCTATTCAGATCACTCGAAGCGCCAAGGAAAACCACTCGCGGCCTGCGATTGATCCGATGTTTAGATCGGCTGCCATTAGCTATGGAAGTAATGCCATAGGGGTGTTGATGACCGGCGAGCTTGATGATGGTGTAGTGGGGCTTCAGGCGATAAAGGCCTATGGCGGACTGGCCTTCGTACAAGATCCTGAGACTGCCGAAGCGCCCTCAATGCCGATGAATGCTCTCCGGCATGTGAGTGTGGACGGATGCCTGCCGCTTACTGAGTTGGCGAAGAGGCTAGTACAGATCATCAATCAACGTACAGCGGAGACGACAGCACCTTCTGCATCAAACCGTATCGAGCCATTCGCTACGGAGAATGATCTGGCTGAGGATTTCAGTAAAGGTGGTTCCTACGCGCTAAATGAGATCGGCCAGGTCGCAGGCATGTCCTGTCCGGAATGCGGAGGCGCTCTGTGGGAAGTAGCCGCATCCTCTCCACGGTTTCGCTGCCATACCGGTCATGCCTATACCGCCGCCGCATTGTTCCATGCCCAGAATGAAACGATTGAGGAGGCACTCTGGGTGGCCATTAGAGCCTTGCATGAAAAGCAGTTGCTCCTGGGGCGGCTCGTGCGGAGCAGCAAAGATGCCGGGCGCCAGGGCGCGTTACGAGAATACGAACTTGCAAGCGAGGGACTCGAGAGTCATAAGGCTACTCTTCGAGCATTGCTCACCTCGTTACGTCCAGCCTGAGAAAACAAGCCGAACTGCGTTTGTCTTGTCGCATCGCTCAGACACTTCAGCGGTTGCGGTTCAGGGTGCACTGGTGAGCTGAACCCTTTGATGACAAAGCGCCGGAAGCGATGCTACTTGATCCCGTGCCATTTCAACGCCAATGCTCGGAAACGTGGGGCGTATCCAATTGCTTCAGGAGTTGCTCCGTTTTGAGCGATCCAGCTAAACACTACACCACAGCAAGAGGCGGTTTGTTGGTTCAGACCATAAAGGTCAGCGAAATCAAAACCGCCATTCTCGGGCGCGTTCCACCAAGCCAAGAGAAAATTTGCCACCTTGCTCGATTGCGTGGTGTCCCGCTCAGCCAATGCCAGCAGGTGTTCCAACGCCGACCGGGTGGCCATATCCATAGCCGGATTAGAATCCGCACTTTTTGCGAAGGGATGGATGGGAGCTGCAGAGCCTAGCTCTGGAAGAGCACGCAGACGTTTGTCCGCTGAGTCACCCCATAACCGTCCGGCCTCAACCGTCTCCTCTGGGCTTATAAGCCCTCGGGCGCTGAGCTCTCGAAGGAAATTGAGGCCCAAGTCCAGCGCCTCGAACAACCTGTGCCGATTAGGCGCATTTTGAATTTCATTTAAATGCGAAAGTGACTGCGAGAAATAGGGTTCAGGTAGGTCTCGGAGGCAGGGTGCGCCGGACATGAATAACGCCTCGGGTTGATCGTCAATGAATTATTAATACGTCGATTTCAGTGCTGGGCATTGATATGCACGCGCCTGAACAACCTTGTGTAGCAACCTTTCGAGAACATTAGGCTTGAATGATGGTCTGGTAGATTATTGCAGAACATGCTGGTGCAAGGATGCACTTTCAAAATGCGGAGCGCACATGGATTACATCGATCTGATTCAGTGGCCAGCGATGGCTGTCACAGTCGTCTCAGCCTGGTTCATCGGCTCGCAACGAGCTTACCGCCGGATGATCGCTTTTTGGGGGTTCATCCTAAGCAATGCGCTTTGGGTGGCTTGGGGACTTCATGCCGAGGCCTATGCGCTGATTGTTCTTGAATGCGTGCTGCTGGGCATGAATGCCCGAGGATTCAAAAAAAACTTCGACGGGCAGCGTCATTCTTAAGTCTGCCGTGGTTAGCTCTTCAAATTTTTCCTCAATCCACGAAGGTTCATCAGAAACAGGCAAACCTGCAATACGATCAATGCATAAGCGCCCGCGTAGGCGCCCCAGATGACCCACAAGACGTTGCTCACGCTGAAGCACACAAACCCTGTCATTCGCCTTTTTGGTCGCTGCGATCCGATGAGCCATGCGGCCAGAACGGTGACGACCATCGCTGGCCACTGAATCCAATCCCAATAAGACAAATTATCCTCTCAATACTTTAGCGTGAGCCGGACTGCTGCTTGGATGCCAGGCTGATCAGTCAGGCTTGTCATCGTCGGATGGGGTTTCGATTTGCCGAGAACGTAGCAAGGATGGAGCTGACCATTAGGATGTGTTGTCACAACAACAGATATTAGTGACCAACCCTCAGCGAGCTTCACGTTTACTTCATTGGTCGAAAGCGCTTCTATGATATGCGTTGCCTCGGACATATGCATTTTGTCGTTCTCAAGCTGAGGAGTTCATCTGTTAGGCGCCCGTCCTGGATGAGGTTTCCTCTGCCTAAGATTGTGGCCCTGAGTTGCCTGATCACCAAGCGTTTGAACCTTTATCAGAATGTGTTGGGCTTAGACAAATATCGAGATATTAGGAGGACAGGCTGTAGTTCGAGTCTCACAACTGCTCGTCTACACTGCTTCACGAATGACGGAGGAGGAGTCCATGCCGAGCCGAATGATGACCGTTACAGACTTGCAGGTGAATGTCTCAATCGCCGGCCAAGGCCCACCGTTACTCCTACTCAACGGTCTGGGAGGTTTGATTAAAACCTTCGATGCTCTGCGCAACGAACTAGGTGACTACACAACGATCACGTTGGACGTGCCTGGTGTCGGCAAATCGCAGATGCCCCGCTGGCCGATGCGATTGCCAAGTCATGCCGATCTGATCGCCGAAATGCTCACACAATTGGGTTTCGACCATGTTGATGTATTTGGCGTGAGCTGGGGCGGTGCATTGGCGCAAGAGTTGGCTCTTCGTCATCCCACCATGGTACGAAGGCTTATCTTGGCGGCGACCTCTGCGGGCCCGGTGCTACTGGTAAAGCCCGCCGACATCCTGGAGTTTTTTAGAGGGAGCGCAGGCGGCAAACAACCCGAACGAGATGGTTCAGCCAGTTCGACACAGGCGCTGCTGCGTTTCGGTGTTGTAAAGCGAATGCTAACCGTACGCCTTCGAACCTACCAACACCAGCTAACCGCTTTAGTAGGCTGGACAAGTCTGCTGCGGTTATCCCGTTTGCGTATACGCACGCTCATCCTCATCGGCGATCGTGACACCCTCGTGCAGCCATACAATGCGCATGTCCTGCGACGCTCAATTCCACAAGCCGAACTGCGCGTTCTCAAGGGCGAGGGGCATTTTTTCGTAGTGACCAGTGCCAGGCGAACTGCTGGTTTGATACGCGAATTTCTTTGCCGGCAGCAGAACGGTGAAGGCTCAGCGCCGGAGATCGCTAACCGCGCTGGTAAGCAACGCTTGCAGCGAGCTAAGACTGTTTAAGCTTTGCCATGCTAAAGCTCTTACTGCTGTGTAGCGGCTACAGCCCATGCTTCGGGCGTTTGGCCCACGTCCTGAGGAAACTCAAGAGGATTTCCGTAAGCATCCATAATGCCGCCACTCCGTTCAAACTCTTCGGTTCTCCTATGGTCAACCTGACAGGTATTGATCGTCATTTCAGAGGTGAGCCAATGGATAACTATCACATCAAAAAAACGGAAAAACTTTGGGAGCTCGTCAAAGAGGGCGCGCAACGCGCCTCCAAGACCGCATCTACGAAAGCAGAAATCACCGAGATAGCGAGCGAATTTCTTCAGGGCAAGACAGCTTCTCTCAAAATCCACAAAGAGGACGGCACGATCCAAGAGGAGCGTACATTTCCTCGATCAGCAGATCCTAGAAAGACTAAAGGCTGAAGGGACTACTTGCCCAAGGAGGGGCAGTGCCCATCGCACCGAACTGCCGTGCACGCGGTTGACCTGTAGGGCTCGGGGCATCTCGATTGAGCTTCGTTTCAAACAGAGGTGCTGAGCATGGTAATCGCATGTTTAGGATAGGGATCGTTGATTTGGAAAACGAACATCTAACCGCTCGCGGGCAAATGGTTCATGGACGGCCCGGTGTTGCCAATCGAGTTCGCGCGGGGTCGCCGTCTTCGCAGTCCGATGAGTTTATGGAGCATTTGGGTGATGTGTGGGGGCGAAACCGCGTCGGGATATATAAAGAACAACGACTGTGTGCTCGGGTTTCAGGGATTCCGAAGCTGCGGGTGAAAGCTTTATTTCCACGCCGGTATAAAAATTGCTCGCTTAAGCCCACCGCCAATTTGACGACGCACAAATGACGCTCTCCTTACCGATTTCACCAAGGCTGACACCTAAAGCGTTATCTCTTTCGCTGATAGGTTTCATTCTTCTAGTCTGTTTTTCGTTGATCCTTGCTACTGCTTGGCAAATGGTGCAGTCGTCCGGTGAGCGAGTGGACGCGGCCAAAATAACTGTTTCGAACATTGTACTCGCCGCTGAACAGCAGGCCCGTGACACGATGCTGCAAGCCGACAATACACTGCGAGATCTTGCTGAGCGGGTGGCGCACGATGGAAGTGGCCCTGATCAGCAGGAGCGGTTAGCGAAGCTAATGGCCCGCCAGGTGAACGACATTGAAGGCGTTCAGGGTATATTCATCTTCGATGCTCAAGGAAATTGGATGGCCAATTCGTTTTCCGAAGGTTTGCAAACCAAAAACAACGGCGACAGAGCTTACTTCCGATATCACCGTGAGCACGATGACCAGTCCATCCACGTTGGCTCGATAGTGGAAAGTCGAACGACAGGGGATATGGTGATCCCTATAAGTCGGCGTATCCAAACAGCCGATGGAGCCTTTGCAGGAGTTGCGTTAGCCACGGTTCCAGTTTCATATTTTCAAAGCTTTTTCAAACGTATGGACGTTGACGACGCAGGAGTAATTTTCCTAGCACTCGATAATGGAGAACTTCTCGCCCGGCGCCCGACAGTCGCAGCGTTGATGACGACCAATCTTTCCAAAGGTGAGATTTTTAGCCGTTACTTACCCCAGAGCGACAGCGGTACTGCAATCATTAAATCCATCGTAGATGGTATCGAGCGGATCTACGCTTATCGTCGTCTAGCTGGGCTGCCTATCGTCGCAGCAGCCGGCGTGTCGTACGAACATGTATTTGCGCCTTGGTGGTCATATGTTTACCAGTCGGTTGCACTGGTAGGTTCCATCATATTGGCGTTGGCATTTTTAGGTGGCTTGCTATATCGGCAGATCCAACAGCTGCTTGTTGCAGAGCGCGAGCTAAAAATAATCCGAAAAGAGCTGGAGGTGATAGCCCATACAGATGGCCTCACTTCCCTAGCCAATAGGAGAAGTTTTGACTTGGCTATGGATAAAGAATGGAAGCGTGCCACGAGAAATCAAACAAGCATATCCGTAATCCTTTTGGATATAGATTTGTTCAAGCAATATAATGACCATTGCGGCCATTTAAGTGGCGATGATTGCCTTGTGCACGTAGCAAACATTATTGCGGCCAACGTCAACAGGCCTGGTGATGTCGCTGCTCGCTATGGGGGGGAAGAGTTTGTAGTTCTGCTTCCGGACACTGAAGTTGCAGGTGCAGTGATGGTTGCAGAAAATATTAGGCTTTCGCTGTTGAATGCAAATATTCCACATTCAGCGAGCCCGTTTGGGATAGTCACAATTAGCTCAGGTGTCGTGTCGACCTGCAAAACGAGAGAGGGAGATCACAAGGAATTTCTACTCAAGGCTGACCGATTACTTTATGCAGCGAAGTCAAAAGGACGGAATCGAGTAGAAAGTTGAACCCTAGCACGCGAATGTTCGCTTCGCCTAGTCACCGGTGTAGCTCGTCTGTAGCTGTTGCTTTAGTTTGATTGCGAAAGTGTCTGTAGGAATAGCGCTTGCGCAATCGAGTGATAAATAGCAGTGGCGAGCTTGCTGCAGTTTCCTGATGACAACTTCGCAACAAGCGTGATTACTGGCTCGTAATGCGCTCACTGCGGTGAATCTCATGCTTACACATCGATTAAGACCTATCAGCTTTTCTAGCCGTAACGTGGTCAGTGGTCAGTGGTCAAACGGCAAAGCGGTTACTTTGGCCCAACGAAGCTAAGAGTCTGCTGGTTTTCCAGGCAGGCTGGTTGGGCCCTCGAAACGAAGCTATTGTTCATTGCCAGTGCCTACAGCTCAATTCAGACTCGAACTGACATTACACGCGCTGGTATTCGAAGTTTGGCTAAGAGTTTTGCGTTTAGACGACAATAGCCAACCGAATCTCATCAATCAGAGGCAATTAAGTTAACCCCGGCCGATCAAGCTTTCTGTCAAGACCGTTTCCCTCCGATTGAGGAGATGTGGTTGGTTAGGCGAGTTATAAATGTAAGTAAAGGGATCAAAAATCCAAGATGAATTGCACTCCACCTACTATTGCCGAGTCAGTCTCGGTCAGACCGCCTGGGTATTTCACGTACTGCAGATTAGGACGAATCATCATCCACTTAGTGGCTTGGTAACCGTAGTTGATCTCGTAGCTGTATTCTCGTCGTTGTTCTGGCACATAAAGAGGATCATTGATCGTCGTGGCTCCGGAATTCGAATTCAGTAACTCCGCGTTTTGGGTGTAACTATCATTTACCTTCAGGCGTGACGCTCCGATACCGATCGTGTCGTAGGGACGTGCAGCGAATGGGCCACGATAAATCAAGCCAACTTGGATCAAGTTTTTGATGACACTTTTGTCCGGGTCGTTAAACGTCATGTTTGTAAAAACGTTGAGGCCTCGTTTGGTATTACCTTCCACTGCAGTCAACTGTTGCTGAGCAGAGATCCACCAGCCACTGTTAGTGGAATATTGTTTGTAGGGCTTGTTGCTATCAGCCGCAAAGTTGCCATCGTCATCTTTGAGCATGTCTTTGGTGTTTGCATTGGCGTAGAAGTAACCGGCATGGTACTCCGAAGATAGCCCGGCGAGCCGCCCCTTCCACACTGCTTCGATCGGGAAAGTAGTGCCCTGAGATCCAGAAATGAACGGCTTGAATCCGTTACTCATCTCAGCGTTGCCTGGGTTTTTGTTGTAGGCGCCGGCTTGCATGTAGAACTCGGATGTCAATTGATAGCGGGTGCGGATAGCCCATTGGCTGATCGGAAAGCTGTTCCAGACACCATTCCAATTGCCCTCCTGTGAGCCGCACAAGGTGACGTTCTGGAACTCGCAGGGGAACTGGTCGAAATCTTCGCCGTGGCCGAAACGACCAGCCTTCACCGACAGCTTGCGATCGAAGAATTTTTGCTCATACCAGAACTGCGACAAGCGCCAGGCGTTGCCGCCCCCGAATACTTCCATGGTCGACGTTAGGCCTGTAGCGTTGGGCTGGTGTACGCGGTCATTGGTAATGTCCTTGCCGTTACGTTCGCCGATGCCTATGCGGAAAGTCGCGTCATCCCAACCCAACAATTTCTGCAAGTCCAGATCAACTCCGAGAATGATCTGATCGCTCCAGCGTGCCGTGATGCTTTTGTCGTATCCACCGCTGAGGTTGGAGCCTACTTCGCCAACGTACTTGAGGGTAAAATCAAAGCCTTGTTCAGAGAGTTTTTGCCGTTCGCCGTTCCAGTCGCCCAATAGCCAAGGAGAGTCGGCAGCCAGCATATCGGCAGAAAAAGCCGTGCTGGAAAGTCCACTCGAAGCGATGCAGAGTAGGGTAATGGAGAGTCGTTTGTTCATGCTGTTTCCCGGGGTTCGTTTGTTATTTTTGTGGGTAAACCAGTGAGGCGGGCGCAGTTATCCGCGACGCGAAATAGCGCCGTCAGTGGTGAGCAATTAATGGGGCAGCGACGCCCAGCACAAACCGGGCGTCTGGGCAATCAGCCTTGCAGGTACACCACGTGCGTGTGGGTGTATTCGTAAAGGCCATGCTTTCCGTCAGCGCCGCCGATACCGGATTTGCGCACGCCGGCATGGAAACCTTGCATGGCCTCGAAGTTTTCTCGGTTGACGTAGGTCTCGCCAAATTCCAGTTCACGCACCGCGTGCATCGCTTGGCTCAGGCTGCGGGTGTAAATCGAGGACGTCAGCCCGTACTCGCAATCGTTGGACAGGGCGATGGCTTCGTCCAGGTCGTCAATGATCTGAATCGGCAACACCGGGCCGAAGATCTCTTCGCGCATGATCTCCATGTCGGCATTGCAGCCGGCCAGGACGGTCGGCTGGAAATGGAAGCCCGATGGCCGATCACCCAGGTGGCCCCCGGTAATCAGTTGCGCGCCCTGGCTACGAGCCACGCGGACTCTCTCGACGACCTTATCAAGCCCGGCCTGGTTGATCAGCGGGCCCATTTCGACGCTGCTGTCGGCGAGCGGATCGCCGAAGCGGGTGGCGGCCATGGCATGCCCGATTCGCTCAATAAATTGGTCAGCGACGCTGCGCTGCACGTACACCCGCTCCGTGCAATTGCATACCTGGCCACTGTTGATGATCCTTGAGTCGCGGATGGCTTTGACCGCCAGCTCAAGATCGGCATCGGCCATGACGATGGCCGGCGCTTTGCCGCCTAGCTCCAGGTTCAGCTTGGTCAGGTTAGGGGCCGCCGCGGCCATGATCCGCGATCCGGTGTCGACGCTTCCGGTGAAGCTGACCATGTCGATGCCGCTGTGGCTGCTCAATTGGCCGCCGACCTTGCCAGCGCCGCTGACCACGTTGAACACGCCGGCCGGCAGATCGGTTTGTGCGACCAGTTTGGCGAATTCCATGCAGTTAATCGGCGTCTCTTCGCTGGGCTTGACAACGATTGTGTTGCCTGTAATCAGGGCTGGTGCGAGTTTGCGGGCGATCAAGAAGAACGGGAAGTTCCACGGCAGGATGCCTGCCACCACCCCCAACGGTTTACGGAACAGGAAAATGTTTTCGGCCGGACGGTCGCTGGTGATGATTTCGCCTTCGATACGGCGTGCCCATTCAGCCATGTAGTCGAGATAATCGGCGGTGAAGTTAACTTCGACTTCGGCCAGCGCTGATATCTTGCCTTGCTCGGCGGTGATGGTGCGCGCCAATTGTGCAACGTTTGTCCGGATAAGCGTGGCGATTTGGCGCAGGTACTGACCGCGTTCATTGGCCGGTTTGCGTGACCACGGTTTTTGCGCGGCACGTGCCGCAGCGATCGCGTGGTCTACGTCCTCCGGCGTTGACGCCGGCACGTGGGCGAGCAACTCGCCGTTTGCCGGGTTGGTCACTGGGATGTGTTCGGCGCTGGCGCGGAACGTGCCGGCGATGTAGTTGGAGTAGGTCGGTAGCATTTGGCTCATGGCAATAGCTCCAAGCGGCGACTCAATAAGTACGGGATGGTGAAGGGGCATCGGACGGTTCGCGGTACCGCGCCAAATTGCTCAGGGCCGCTTGACGGAACAGGCTTATGTCTATGCCCACTGCAATGAACTGGCAGCCCCATTCTCGATAGCGGCGGGCGTCTTCCTCGAACGGCGCGAGAATACCCGCGACCTTGCCGGCAGCCAGGGTGGCGTCGATGGCATTGCGAATCTGCGACTGCACCTCGGGGTTGCCGGGGTCGCCGGGAAAGCCCAGGCCTGAGGACAAATCGGCCGGGCCGACGAACACCGCATCCACACCCTCGACGGCGGCGATCTCGGCGACGTTTTTCACGCCCAGGCGCGATTCGACCTGGACGATTAGGCACAGCTCCTTATGAGCGGTGGCCAGGTAGTCCGTCACGCCATCCCAACGCGTGGCGCGCGCCAGACCACCGCCAACCCCACGAATGCCGTCGGGCGGGTAGCGCATCGCACGCACCAGCGAACGGGCTTGTTCGGCGGTTTCGACCATCGGGATCATCAAGGTCTGTACACCGATATCGAGCAGTTGCTTGATCAGCGTACTATCACCATTGACCGCCCGCACCACTGGTGCGGTGGAGTAGGGCGCTATGGCCTGCAGCTGGGCGAGAATGCTCGGCACCGTGTTGGGCGCGTGTTCTCCGTCGATCAACAGCCAGTCGTACCCGGTACCGGCGGCGATTTCGGCGGCGTAGCCCGTGGCGAAACCGGCCCACAGACCATATTGCGGGTGCTGGCTGCGAAGGGCGGCCTTGAAGGCATTGCGTGGCATCTGCATGGGGCTTGCTCCCAATTACTGCAAGTTGACGAACAGGCCGCCGTCTACCAGCAGCGAGGCGCCGGTGACGTAGCGCGCCATGTCGGAGGCGAGGAACACGATCGGCCCGGCGACGTCGTCCGGTAAACCCAAGCGTCCCAGCGGCGTACGCGAGGTCATGTAGGCGAGCTTCTCTTCGTCGGCCAGGTCGTCCTTGTTGATGTCGGTGGCGATGGTGCCGGGCAACACCGAGTTGCAGCGAATGCCGTAGGGGCCCAAGGCGATAGCACATGATTGCATCAGCGAATGCAGGCCTGCCTTGGTCGGGGTGTAGTGGGTCTGCATGGCGCCGCCCACCAGTGCACTGATGGAGCTGACGGCGATGATCGAGCCACCGGTGCCTTGGTTCTTCATCTGGTTGGCCGCCGCCTGCACGGCAAAATAGGCACCGTTCAGGTTGGTGTTGATGGTCTTCAGATAGACCTCGCGGGGCATGTCGAGGAACGAGTGGAACGGACAGATGCCGGCATTGTTGACGAACACATCGACGCTACCGAAGGCTTGTACAGCCGCGGCCACCAGGCGATCGCCGGTGTCCAGGTCAGCGGCGTCGCTGCCCACTTCGATGGCTTGACCGCCGAAAGTTTCGATCTCGCCGATCAACGATGTCGCCGCGCTGTGGCCCTGAGCACTGCCGCTATGGGCGATTACCACGTGGCCACCCTGACGGGCGCATTCGAGCGCGGCGGCACGGCCTATACCGCGAGAAGCACCGGTAATAATCACGGTTTTGTTTTTGAGCAACATGGGATGGGCTCCATTTAGTAAGTAGAAATTAGCCGAGGTAGTTGCCGTAGCCGACCATGGCGATGGCGGCTAGGATCACGGCGATACCGAGCATCAGCACGCCTTTGTTAGCAGCACTGGTGCCTTGCCATTCGCGGAAATACAGACCCCAGAGATTGGAAACAATGATGATGAAAGACATGTGCAGCACCCACGAACTGGCGTCGTTGTGCATGCGGCTCGCACCCATTCCGTAGAAGAAGAATTGCAAGAACCACAAGGTGCCGGCCGTGGCCACCAACAGGTAGTTACGTAACAACGGCGTGGCGCGGTTGGTGTAGTCACCGAACGTGCGGTTGCGGTAATTGAGCCACAGGCACCAGATGCTGTTAGTGGTCAGCCCCCCCCACATGATGACCATGAAGGTCACGTTATTCTGGAAGAGGCTATTAGCGCCGTGGGCGATAGCGGCTTCGGCCAGGGGTTCGCCGGCGGAGATCCCGTAGCTGAAGCAGGCACTCAGCACACCGGAAATCAAGGCGACCACCGCCCCCTTGGCCAAAGAGAATTCTTTTACGCTCTCGAATTTGGTGACATCAGGAACCTCACGCTCCTTGATCAACCCTGCGCGACCACACAAGGCGATGCCTGCTAGCGACACCACAACCCCTACCAGCACCCAGTGACCTCCGGGGTTAGCGATCATTTCGCTAAAGGTTCCCGCCTTGGCGTCGGTAAACAAGTCACGATAGATAGGAGGCATTAACGCGCCCAAAGCCGAAGTCAATCCCATGACTAATGACATGCCCAAAGATAGTCCCAGGTAGCGCATGGTCAGGCCGAACGTTAACCCTCCGATACCCCACAGCACTCCAAAGAAGTACGTCCAGAACAATGTAACGCTATTCGCGTTGCGTAGAATGTCTAGAAAACTGGGCACAGTTAAAAACGCGGCTATCAACGGCACTATGAGCCAAGAAATCAAGCCACCGGAAATCCAATAGCTTTCCCACGCCCAACCATTAACCTTTTTATAAGGAATATAAAAACTGCCAGAGGCGAAGCTACCAATGAAATGTAGAATTACCCCTAAAAAAATGGTATCCAAGTTCGTGCATCCTTATTATTTTTATTGATGAGCCGCTATTTGATATCGGCCGAAGTTTTATGCCTGCGGCAGCTTGAAAATAGGCTGGAGATCAACTGCGATCGGCGAGCCGTCCGCGTGACTGGGCATGATTTCTCGCATGTATTGCCACCATTCCTGCATTACTGGCTCCACTGCCAAATTATCCAGAAGGTGCTGTTGTTCGTAAGTCATGACCGCGAATAAGGCGCAATTCACCTCGTCTAGAAATATCTTGTAGTCTGCAATGCCTGCGCGTTGGAGCACTTTTAACAATCGGGGCCAGATTTCATCGTGTCGTTTCAGATATTCCGATTCTTGACCGGGATAAACATTCATGCGAAAGGCGCGGGTTAGCATGGCGACAATCCTGGTTAACGCGCATAAGGCCGGTTGAGTTTCAGGGCAGTATTCAGCTCGACGCCGAAGCCTGGCTTATCTAATACCGAGGCGCGCATCCGACCGTTAATCGGTACTGGCTCTCCTATCAATTGTGGCGAGAACATGGGAACAATTTCGTCGGCTTTGGGCGACATGTTCAGAAACTCGGCGAACGGGCTATTCGTACGAGTGATGACAAAGTGATAGCTATAAACCGAGGAGCCGTGAGGCACGACCATCGCATTGTGTGCATCGGCCAAGGCTGAAATTTTGATGAGTTCAGTGATTCCCCCACACCACCCAACATCCGGCTGAATGATGTCGCAGCATCCCATTTCCAATAGCATTCTAAATCCCCAACGCGTTGCTTCATGCTCCCCCGTGGTAACCAGCATCCCGTTAGGTACATTTTTCCGTAGCGCGGCATAGCCCCAATAATCGTCTGGAGCCAGCGCTTCTTCGATCCACTTGAGGCCAAACTCTGCGGCGCCCTTCGCTAGGCGCGTGGCGTAATTCAGGTCAAGGCTCATCCAGCAGTCAAACATCAGCCAGAAATCAGTGCCGACCTTTTCGCGCATCTCTGCCAGATGCTCGAGGTTTTTACGCAGGCCCTCTTCCCCTTCGTTAGGGCCGTACTGCAGAGGCATCTTTCCACCTATAAATCCCATGTCTTTGGCCAGATCCGGACGCGATCCAGTTGCATAGAACTGCAACTCATCGCGTACAGCGCCCCCCAGTAATTGATGCACTGGCTCCTGACGAATTTTGCCGAGCAAATCCCATAGGGCTAAATCAATGCCGGAGATGGTATTGAGAACGATGCCCTTGCGGCCATAGAACAAAGTGGCATGAAACATCTGATCCCATATTTTTTCGATGTCAGTGACTTTTGCACCTTCAAGGAACCGCGCTAAGTGTTTTTCGACAATAAATGCACCGATTTCGCCGCCGGTAGTGACCGAGAAGCCGACGGTGCCGTCAGTCGCCTCGATTTCAACGACCAATGTGCCTAGGACGTTAATACCGAAGCTCTGGCGGCTCTGTCGATACTCCGGATAACGGCCAAGAGGCGTGGAAATGTGATCATCAATCCAATGGCCAGTTTCTTGGTCGTGATAGTCAGCGCCTCTGCCAGTCAGGGTAAAAGCGCGGACATGTTTGATCGTGGGCGTGCTCATATAGCGTTCCTAGTTTGGCGAATCGGGGTCGACAGGCGACCTGTGTTGCTAGCAGCGCTGGTTGTATTCAGCGTTGCGCAGCTTGCGGAAAGCACAACAATGGCCGCCTTGAAGAAAAAATTAGCGGCAGAAGATGTGCGCAGGTCAGATCGCTCACGCCGGTTCCTTATTGAATTTCTTGGCAGTCTTGTGGCACTGCGGTCAAGCGGTGCCTGCTCGGAATGAGTCGATTGTAAAAAGAAAGACCGATGCCGACTAATTCCATTTAACTGGATAGTGATGCATTGAAGGTATCGGCCTGGGGCCTCAACGCAGCTTTGTCGCTTATCTGGCGGGGAGGGAAATGCTGTAGGCACGTGCGCTGTTAAGGTAAAAAAATTTTTGTTTAGCAATCAGCGAGCGATCGGCCAAACAAGCGTGCACCAGAGATAAAGTGTCTTCAAAATTGGCCAAGAATTCACTGTTGGGCCAGTCACTTCCGAACAGGCAACGATCTTCGCCAAATGCATCCCACAACAATGCCATTCGATCTCGATAAAAGGCCGCGTCCAAAATAACCGTATTTTGTTTTTTTTGGGGGAGAGCTGAGAGTTTTGCGAATACGTTTGGCCGCTCGGCGAGGGCTTGGATTTGATTCGCGAACGATTGCAGTTTTCCCGGCGGCACTGCAGCATTCGGTAGGTGGTCGACAATGATCCGCAAATGAGGAAGTTTTTCGCTCAAGCGCAATACACCTTTAAGCAGACGTTCATCAGGGTTCGCAGTGTCAAGGCTACGCCCGCTGTCGGCCAATGCCGAAAGGTTGTCGATGAAGCAGGATTGATCCTGGTCGAGCAGCAGGTCGCGACCCCATAAATTACCGTAACGCAATCCGAGAAATTTGGGTTCGGCCACCAGCCATTCCAATTCCTGTCGGAACTCCTTGGTGGCGGGATCTAGATTTCCGATAAAGCCTGACAGTTGAGGGTCGGCTTTTACCACATCCAGCAACCAGTGATTGTCGGCGACCCACGGACTGGCTTCTACTGCTATGGCCGCAGTGATGCCATGGCGCTCGCTTATTCGCCAATAGTCTGGTGGTAAATGTGGCGAGTAGATGCTATCGCTTGGGTTTGGCCACGGAATGCCGTCTGGGCGGCTCGGGTCGAACAGGTGAATGTGAGAGTCAAGGATAGGGCCGATGTAGTTTTGGCTCATCTGATAGTGCGCTCCAAGAAAGTCGTTGAGGCTAATAAGTAACAAGGAGTTTTCTTCAAATCCAATACGTTTTTCTGAAATGCGATACCTTGCGCGCATCACCACTGACAACCGGATCACCATGAACGCGCCTATTACTGCTCGTAGCTTGTTCAACCGTCTTCGCTACAAACACCTTCTGATGCTCGTCACCCTAGGCAATTGTCAGAATTTGCATCGTGCAGCTGAGAGCCTGAATATGTCGCAACCAGCGACAACGCGCATGCTTCAGGAAATTGAACAGACATTCGGATGCGCCCTATTCGAGCGTCAATCCAGAGGCGTAAGGCCAACGGTGCTAGGGGAGGAACTGCTGCGCTTTGCCCGGGCTGCACTTAACGGACTGGAGCGCTGCGCGGAAGACCTGGCTGACCGTCAATCCGGCGGATATGGTTATCTCTGTGTAGGCGCGATCATGGGCGCGGTTCCGGACTTGGTCGTCCAGTCGATCGCGGATATGAAAGCGAACTATCCGCTGCTGCGTTTAAGGATCATGGGTGATACCAGCGACCAACTCAGCGTATTGCTCGATCAGCGCAGAATCGATGTAGCAATAGCGCGACTGCCCGGCGTAGAGGATCGCCAACATTTCGATTTCGAACCGCTTGGAAATGAACATCTGGCTGTCGTTGTGCGTTCCGGGCATCCTTTAACGCACGAGCGTTCTCTAAGTCTGGCGCATCTGATTGATGCATGGCCCTGGATTTTGCAACCCCACACCAGCCCTGCTCGAGTTGCTCTCGAGCGGGCCTTTGAACGACTAGGAGTCGGATCTCCCAACGACGTGATCGAATGCAGTTCGGTATTTGCCATGCTACAACTCGCGCAGATCACCGATGCCATATTGGTGCTAACTGACACGGTGGTGCGAGATCATGTGCATACAGGCCTGTTGACAGCCTTGAGCCTTGAGATTGAAGAGCAACTGAGCCCCTTCGGCATTTTGTTGCGAAAAGGAGAGCCGTTGAGCCGTGAGTTGGAAATCTTTTTAACCAAAATCAAGGCAAGGGCGATCTGATTAACACCTCAAATCAAGTCACCCTTCGACTGCTTGTACTTAAGCCGGAACTCACATAGCAGCGGTTCGGTGTAGCCGTTGGGTTGTGTGTGCCCTTTGAAAACCAAAGCACATGCGGCTTGAAATGCTAGGGACTTATCGAAGCTTGGAGCCATGGGGGTGTAGTTTGGATCCCCCGCATTTTGCGCATCGACGACTAGGGCCATCCGTTGCAAAGTTTCCAAAGTTTGTTCCTCGGTGATCACTCCATGCCGTAACCAATTTGCTATGTGTTGACTGGATATGCGCAGAGTCGCGCGATCTTCCATCAATCCCACGTTATGGATATCGGGAACTTTAGAACATCCAATGCCCTGTTCTACCCAACGCACCACGTAACCTAATAAACCTTGCGCGTTGTTTTCGACTTCCTGACGTATCTCATCGGTCGACCACGATTTGTCGGTGACGACTGGGACACTAAGCAATCCGTCTAAAAGGGTCTGTTTGACTTCACTGAAGTCTGTGCCTTCAAGAGACTCTTGGACAGCTCTCACGTTGATCTGATGGTAGTGAAGTGCGTGAATTGTGGCAGCGGTAGGAGAAGGCACCCAAGCTGTGTTCGCACCAGCTTTCGGGTGACCGATTTTCTGTTTCAACATGTCAGCCATCCGATCCGGCATGGCCCACATACCTTTACCAATCTGAGCTCGGCCGCGTAGGTTGCAGTCAAGACCAACAAGTACGTTATTGAGTTCGTAAGCCTCGATCCATGGGGTATTTTTCATGTCACCTTTACGCAGCATTGCACCCGCTTCCATAGAGGTGTGCATTTCGTCGCCGGTACGATCCAGAAAGCCGGTATTGATAAACGCAACCCGTGAGGATGCTTTTGCAATGCAAGCTTTAAGGTTAATGCTAGTGCGCCGCTCTTCATCCATGATCCCAATTTTTAATGTATGGCGTGGCAGCTTAAGCAGATCCTCAATTCGGCAAAACAATTGATCAGCGAAAGCGACTTCGTCAGGGCCGTGCATTTTGGGTTTAACGATGTAGACGCTGCCAGCTCTCGAGTTGCCCCTACGCTGCAGATCATGGAGGGCAATCAAGCTTGTGATAACGCCATCTAGAATTCCCTCTGGAATTTCCAGTCCGCCATTATCAAGAATGGCAGGGCACGTCATCAGATGCCCGACGTTGCGGATGAACAGCAACGAACGTCCCGGCAGTTTCAAGGTGGTGCCATTTGCCGCAATGTATTCCCGATCTGGATTCAAGCTTCGTGTGATGGTCACACCATTTTTCTCCAGATTTTCCGAGAGATCGCCCTTCATCAAGCCTAGCCAATTGCTGTAAACCTGCACCTTATCCTCTGCGTCTACTGCGGCCACGGAGTCTTCACAATCGATGATTGTGGAGAGTGCTGCCTCAATCAGTAGATCTTTAACACCAGCGTCATCGCCTTGGCCGATGATGCTTTGCCTGTCGATCTGTATCTCAATATGCAGATCGTTGTTTTTGAGCAATATGGCTATTGGGGACGTAGGCTGGCCCTGATACCCAATGTACTGTGTAATGTTCGAGAGACTTGTGTGGGTACCATCTTTCAAGGTGGCTCGCAGTGTCCCGCCTTCAATCTGATATTGAGCTACCCCGCTATGAGAGCCGTTGCTCAGAGGAAATGCCTTATCAAGAAATGCCCGCGCAAAAGCAATTACCTTGGCTCCTCGCACTGGATCGTAATTTCCG
The DNA here is from genome assembly GCF_043496865.1 of Pseudomonas retamae. Classification (NCBI taxonomy): domain Bacteria; kingdom Pseudomonadati; phylum Pseudomonadota; class Gammaproteobacteria; order Pseudomonadales; family Pseudomonadaceae; genus Pseudomonas; species Pseudomonas retamae. The sequence continues at coordinate 184,905 of NZ_JBIEIL010000008.1, read as the reverse complement.
CTCGGTATAGCACCATCTTCTTGAGGGATTACGTCTGTACCGTAGAGTGCGTCGTAGAGTGAACCCCAGCGTGCATTGGCGGCATTCAGGGCATAGCGGGCATTGACAGCTGGGACGACGAGTTGTGGCCCGGCTTGCACACTGACTTCTGTGTCAACGTTGCTAGTGGTGACCTTCACTTCGCCAGGTTGTGGTTGCAGATACCCGATACCAATTAAGAATTTTTGGTATGCAGGCATATCTGCCACTGGCCCTGGATTAGTTCGGTGCCAAGAATCCAGCTCGAGTTGCAAACGATCACGCTCAGCCACTAACGCCCTGTTGATGGGGGCGAGTTCATGCACTAAGTTGGCAAAACCACTCCAAAATTCTTGAGGGGAGAGTTCAGTACCTGGCAGTACCTGCGAATCCACAAAGCTTTGCAGGACAGGGGCGACCTTAAGGCCTTGGCAGTTCACAAAGTCGATCACTTTTTGCGTCTCCGTCATTCGAGTATTCAAGGTGTTGTATTCAGCTCAAGCACTGCGCACCGGCCTTTGCTACTTGAGCATCTTGCTCGGCTTTCACCCCGGATACCCCTACAGCTCCGACAACATGGCCATCGACCACAATCGGCACCCCACCTTCGAGGGAGGTAAGCAATGGCGCTGACAAAAAGGCTTGTCGCCCACCGTTGACCATCTCTTCATAGCCTTTGGATTCGCGTCGACCCAGTGCCGCTGTTCGCGCTTTTTCGGTGGCTATGTACGCGCTGATCGGGGCGCACCCGTCGAAGCGTTTGAGAGCCAAGGGGTGGCCCCCGTCATCGACTATTGCGATGGTCACTGCCCATTTGTTGTTTAGTGCTTCGGCGCCTGCAGCGCTGAGGATTTGGCCGATTTCGACCTGACTCAATACGGCTTTGCTTTTCATAGAAATCTCCAGGGCTTAGGGCAACGAGGATTCGACCAGTTCGATCCAGTGCCGGACAGGGGTACGTCCCGCGCCATCTAGGTGGGTCTGACATCCAATGTTTGCGGTGACAATAACTTCGGGATTTCCGCTTTCCAATGCGTTGAGTTTGTTGTCACGCAACTGCCGGGAAAGTTCGGGTTGGGTCAGTGAGTAGGTGCCCGCTGAGCCGCAGCACAAGTGGCTGTCGGGAACGGTTGTAAGGTTGAATCCAAGGCGTCCCAGTAGTGCTTCAACCGCGCCACCGAGCTTTTGTGCGTGCTGCAAGGTGCATGGACAATGGAATGCTAGGCGTTGAGTGCTTTCTATTCCGAGCTGCTCCAGTGGCTCGTCGCCCAACACCTCAACCAAGTCCTTGGCCAGTGAGCTAACTATTTTGGCCTTGTAGGCATACGCTGGATCGGTACTGAGAAGGTGGGCATATTCTTTGATGAACGCGCCGCATCCGCTTGCAGTTTGCACAATTGCCTCAGCACCACTTTCAATGCTTGGCCACCAAGCATCAATATTTCGACGGGCACGATTGAGCCCGGATGCTTGTGCGTCTAAGTGATAGTCCACGGCGCCGCAGCAAACAGCCTGTTGGATTGAAGTGACGCTAATGCCTAGCTGATCAAGCACCCGGACGGCTGCGGCATTTGTGTTGGGTGAAAGGCTTGATTGAACACAACCTTCGAGGATTAGCATCTGTCTTTCATGAATAGCAGTCGGACGTTGTTTAGCTGGACTGGCGTTTCTAGGTAATTTTGTTTCTAGGTTGCTCGGCAACAATGCTCGGAATATCTGGCCGCTGCTAACAAGCCCTTTGAATAGACCAGGGTTGGGAGCAAGGGTGCGCAAACCCTTACGCAGTAGTCGCTGACTCAGGGGTCTCTGCACTGCCGCATCAACTACAGCTCGGCCAATGTCCAGCAGGTTGTGGTAGTCGACCCCCGAAGGGCAGGTGGTTTCACAGTTCCGGCACGATAAGCAACGATCCAGATGTTGCTGGGTCTTTTGCGTGACATCGTTGCCTTCCAGTACCTGTTTGATCAAATAGATACGGCCCCGTGGCCCATCCAGTTCATCGCCGAGCAACTGGTAGGTTGGGCAGGTGGCGTTACAAAAACCGCAGTGCACACAACTACGCAGGATGCGCTCAGCTTCGGCGGCGCGAGGTAGCAGGCTTGCGAATTCACTCAGAGTGGTCTGCATGGATCAAAGCTCCTCGTACAGGCGTCCGGGATTGAAGATGCCCTTTGGATCGAGTTGTTTCTTCAGGTTCCTGTGGAGGCGCGACAGGGCATTTGGTAACGGCTGAAATGGGCTCTCAGCCAAACCATGGCTGTAGCAGGTGACATGCCCGCCAACTTCATCAATCACCTGGCGAATGAATGGATCTGGAGCATCGGATTTGAGCCAACGCTGGCTTCCGCCCCAATCGATCAGTTGCCTGCCGGGAAGTGATACGTTTGGTACGTTGTTAGGCAAAGATAGGCGCCAAAGCGGTTCATCCTGGCCGAAGAATTCCAGACGATGTTCGTTAAGGTCAGTCCAGTAGGAAGCGTCCAGCCGTTCGCCACCGAGGCGATCTTGGGCCGCCGCTACCGAACCCTCACCGCCTTCCAAGCGCAAATGAAGACGCTCACCGTCATGGCATGCAGCACTGATCGGCAACGGTTGCTGACCCCATTCCGCCAGGCGAAGCAAGGCGCGGTCGATGTCCATCTCCAGGCTGATGCTCAGGGATCTGCGGGGTTTTGGCAGCACTTTGAGCGAGACTTCGGTAATCAGCCCTAGGCAGCCGTAACTGCCGGCCATCAGGCGCGACAGGTCGTAGCCAGCAACGTTCTTCATCACCTCGCCACCGAAGCGCAGGTGCTTGCCATAGCCGGTGATTAACCGGGTTCCCAAGACGAAGTCACGTACTGATCCTGACCATGGGCGACGAGGCCCCGAAAGGCCAGCGGCAATCATCCCGCCGACAGTGGCGTCGTCTCCGAAGCCGGGCGGCTCACAGGGCAGCATCTGTTGTGAGGCGTCAAGCACTTGCGCCAGATCGGCCAACGGTGTGCCACAACGCACTGTGACCACCAGTTCGGTCGGATCGTAGCTGACGATGCCACGGTGCGATCGCGTATCGATCAATTCTCCTACTGTCGTGCGCCCAAGAAACGCTTTGCTATTTGAGCCCTGGATACGCAACGGCGTAGCGTTTTGCAGCGCCCGATTGACCTGCTCCAGTAGGGCGTCACTATTATCAGTATCGTGTGCACTGCGCATCAGAAACGCTCCAGTTCAGGGAAAGGCATCTGACCCATATGGACGTGCATAGCACCAAATTCGGCGCACCGGTGCAGCGTTGGAATGTTCTTGCCGGGATTGAGCAGACCACCAGGGTCGAACGCCGCCTTGACCGCATGGAACAGAGTCAGTTCGTCGCTGTTGAACTGCGCGCACATCTGGTTGATCTTCTCGCGGCCGACACCATGTTCCCCGGTGATGCTGCCTCCGACCTTTACGCATAACTCAAGAATTTTTCCGCCCAACGCTTCGGCGCGATCCAGTTCGCCGGGTTGATTGGCATCAAACAGAATCAGCGGATGCATATTGCCGTCACCCGCATGGAACACGTTGGCCACGCGCAGGTCGTACTCGATCGACAGTTGCGCGATGGCCTGCAGCACGCCGGGCAGTTCGCGCCGCGGAATGGTGCCATCCATGCAGTAATAATCCGGGGACAAGCGACCTACCGCGGGGAAGGCGTTCTTACGCCCGGCCCAGAAACGCACGCGTTCGGCCTCATCCTTGGCTAGACGCACTTCGGTGGCACCGGCCAGTAACAGCACCTGGCGTACACGGTCACAGTCGTCATGGACATCGGCTTCAACGCCGTCAAGCTCGCACAGCAGTATCGCTTCGGCCTCCACCGGGTAGCCGGCGTGAATGAAGTCTTCGGCTGCGCGAATGGCCAGGTTGTCCATCATCTCCAGGCCACCGGGGATGATGCCGGCGGCTATGATGTCGCCGACCGCGCGGCCGGCCTTTTCCACGGAGTCGAACGCTGCTAGCAGAACTTTGGCGGTCTGTGGTTTGGGCAACAACTTGACGGTCACTTCAGTGATCACCCCGAGCATGCCTTCCGAGCCGGTGAAAAGGGCTAGCAGATCAAGGCCGGGCGAATCGAGTGCGTTGGAGCCTAGCGTTAGGGATTCGCCGTCTACGGTAAGGATGTCGACCTTGAGGACGTTATGCACGGTCAGGCCGTACTTCAGGCAATGCACGCCTCCGGCGTTTTCGGCGACGTTGCCGCCGATGGAGCAGGCGATTTGCGAGGAGGGATCTGGCGCGTAGTAAAGGCCATGCGGCGCAGCAGCCTGGGATATCGCTAGATTGCGCACACCTGGCTGAACTCGTGCGGTACGAGCGGCGGGATCTATGTGCACAATTTGGTTGAAGCGCGCCATTACCAGCAACACACCTTTTTCCAAGGGCAAGGCTCCGCCTGATAAACCGGTTCCTGCGCCGCGGACGACTACTGGTACTTGCCTGTCGTGGCACACCCGCAGCACGCCTTGAACCTGGGCTAGTTCCCGTGGCAAAACTACCAGCATTGGTGTGGTGCGGTAGGCGGAGAGACCGTCGCATTCGTATGGCTTGAGCTCTTCCTGCTGATGCAGGATTTCCAGCTCGGGCATTTGCGTTTGCAGAGCTACCAATAGTGCATTTTTGTCGACGTCAGGTAGGACGCCGTCAAAGCGTTCATCGTAAAGAATATTCATAATCGGGTGACGACCCTCGTTTGTTTTTATTAGAGGTCTTTTTCCGGATGCTGCTGGCTTGCATCATTGGCCTGAGGCGTTTTACTGTCTATGCGTTGTTTTACTGGTCGAACCAGTTTTTGAAATTAGACAATTCATTTTTTTTATAAAAATGAATTAAAAACATTTAGATACGATGTTTTTTTTATCTACCTAATTGTTATTTTTAGCTGGTAGTACCAGTTGGAGGCGCCGATGGGTAGCACAGATGTAACCCGAAACCCTCAGGTCGCTGACGTAGTTTGCGAACGGATAGAGCGTCTGATCGTGGACGGTGTATTCAAGACAGGGCAGTTGCTACCATCGGAGCGCCGCTTGGTAGAAAAACTCGGCGTCTCTCGAACTGCGCTTCGGGAGGGGTTAAAGCTGTTGCGTGCTCGCGGAATTATCGACACGGAGCATGGCAAAGGATCATTTGTGGCTGACCTTTCGAGCCATAGTGGTGGGTCTCCGTTGATGCATCTTTTTAGCTCACAACCACGGACGCTTTACGACTTGTTCGAGGTTCGTAGTCTGCTGGAAGGAGAGTCCGCACGGTTGGCTGCGTTGCGCGGAACTGAGGCCGATTTTGTACTTATTACCCGCAGCTATGAGGCGTTAGTTGATGCCCACACCCGTAGTCTGGATGCCAGAGAACATGCCAAGCTTGATCATGCATTTCATTTGGCAATTTGCGAGGCCTCTCATAACCCTGTGCTGGTGCAGACGTTGCGTTCGCTAACAGATCTGCTGCTCACCACAGTGTTTGCATCGGTGAACAATCTCTACCACCGAGAGCCGCAGAAGCGTCAAATCGACCGTCAGCATGCAAAGCTGTACAACGCAGTGACAGGTCGCATGCCAGATCAGGCGCGCAAAGCCGCCATCAAGCATATCCAGAGTATCTGTGAGAATCTCAAGGAGATTGAAGTCGAGGAGCAGCGCCTGGTACGTGCGACGTTGCGTCTTGAGGGGTGGGCGTGACATGGCTTGGTGGAGTCTACTTCGAATCGGATTAGAGTAGTGCTCAGTCGTACTGGTAGGGGGGCGGTTTCGGTTCTTTAACTGTCGGGCTCTTACCGAAATAAAGATCATCACCTTCAGTACCTCGCCATCTCAGTGTGCGGTGTGTGCCCGAAGGTAACGCCTGTTCGAGCGCACTCCCATATCTTGCTTCTGCTCTACACATTTCCAATCTGCTGACTTTCAGTGCAACCGACTGAAAATACGAGACGCGATGCGCGCCAATGAGGAGCAGGCTATCGACATGATGCCTGCAGTTTCTCTATACAATTCGCGCTGTTTTTTTTGCGTTGTACCCACTGGTTGCGGACTGATGCCAGCCATGCCACAGCCGAACCCGTCAGGCATTTCGTCCTGAAGACGATATTTCCTGATGCCGGCGATTGAGTTAAGTGAGTGCATAAAAACCTCGAATGCGGGAGAATATGAAAAGGATTACAGAGATTGAAATGCAAAACCTTTGCCAAGACTTCACTTGGCGATTTTCCAGCCCTGGCATCGGCAGATCCCATCTCGTTCAATCGATAGATTAGAGAGGCTGTCCTTCGTCTGGTGCTCTCCCTCCGCATGAGCCCAATCCCAGGGCCCAGTGATTCAGGTTTTCAAATGTTATCTAGCGTCACTATCGACCAGTCCGCCTCAGAAAAAACTGCTCAATTTTCGACCCGTCTCGCATTTTTCATTTCCGGATTCTGCATGGCGTCTTGGGCGCCTCTAGTCCCATTGGTCAAAGACCGCGCAGGCATCGATGAGGGTGTCTTAGGACTTCTTTTGTTGTGTCTTGGGGTCGGGTCAATCACTGCAATGCCAATCTCTGGCTATCTTGTGGGACGCTATGGGTGCCGGCGTGTCATCGTGGCTGCGGCGTTACTCATGTGCCTCTCACTCCCGCTGCTGGCATGTCTTTCTAGCATTCCAACATTGGTCATCGCGATCATAGCTTTTGGTATTGGCATGGGAGCGATTGACTGTGCAATGAACATACAAGCAGTAATCGTAAATGGCGCGAGCCAACGCCCAATAATGTCAAGCTTTCATGGGCTTTTTAGCCTGGGGGGGATTCTCGGTGCAGTGGGGATGACTGCGATGCTTGGGGTGGGGCTTTCTCCTGTGGGTGCTTCGTTGTGCGTGGTTGGGATTACCCTAGTTTCGCTCATCAAGGCATCTCCACATTTATTGCCATTTGGAGGAGGCGGCGGAGCGCCCGTTTTCGTGCTCCCCAAGGGGAAGGTGCTCATTCTGGGCGTGATGTGTTTCATCGTTTTTATGGCAGAGGGGGCCATGCTTGATTGGAGTGGTGTGTTCCTGGTCTCGCTTCGCGGTATGGAGGCGGCGTATGGCGGGCTAGGATATGCAGCCTTTGCAGCCACCATGACCATTGCGAGGCTGACGGGTGATTCCGTGATTAGCCGCTTTGGAGCAATACGAGTATTAGCCGTAGGAAGCGTATTTGCTTCAGTTGGAATTGCGTTTTCGCTCTGTAGTTCTAGTTGGCTGTTGGCGCTGCTGGGTTATGCGATGGTGGGGGCGGGGTGCGCAAATATCGTTCCTGTCTTGTTTACGGCAGTGGCACGTCAAACCGATATGCCACAAGCCTCCGCTGTTCCTGCAATGACTACATTGGGCTATGCAGGCGTGTTGATCGGGCCGGCGTTTATTGGGTTTGTTGCCCATGCCAGTAATCTTATCGTTGCCCTGGCATTTGTTGCAGTAGCTCTTCTTATCGTAGCCGCCTTCTCGAGATCAATTCGCGTCTAGCTCAGCAGTTTTGAATGCTTGTCCGTCAGCCTTGTAAAGGTTTACAGTGGGTCTCCTAGCTGTCCTTGCAGCGCTCAACGTTTGGCCTGCGATGTAGTAGGCCTTGTGGGGCCATTGGCCTAACGCAATAGGAGCAAATCAATGTCGATACCTGGACAAGATACGGTTGAATATGGGGATATCCTGGTTCTAGGCCCGGACGAGGGTAAGGATTACTGGCAGCCTGTTCCGGCTAATGGATCCATCTCTGTAAGAATTGATCCTGAGATTCTGAAAATTCAAAGTCCTTTCAGTCTTGGTACGCAGACGCTTCCTCCGGCAAGCTACGTTCGTGAGCACTACCATCCTATCCATGATGAGGTTTTGCATTTCATTCGCGGGAAGGGCAAAGCTAGGATTGATGGTGTAGAGCATATTGTAGAGCCCGGTGTGACCATTTTCGTTGGTCGAAACCGTCGCCATATGTTTATCAATGACAGCGACGGCGAGCTGCACTGGCTATGGTTTATTCAGCCGAACGGACTGGAAATCTTCTTCAGGGACATCGGAATCGAAAAATACCCAGGGCAACCAGCGCCCGAGCCATTCCCTAGGCCGAAAAATGTTCTCGATATTGAGAAAAGCACGTCGTTCGGGCCTCCGCTTAAAGACCCCTACATACCGACGTTCGAAGCTAAGAAATAGATTGTCATTGTGAGGCTCGTCGCGGTGAGCCTCTCACTCCCAATGCATTCCTGCATTTTTGTATCCGTTCGGAAATTCTGGCGAGGGCATCCGGGTAGCGAATTGCGCCTCGCGAATAGTTATGTAAGCCGCCATCGCGGCAAGTGCGAGAGCCAAGGCGACTCCTGTATCGCCCCCGTGACATCGTAGTAATCAACTGCTAGCCCTCCTGTGAACGCTCCTACTGCAATAGAAGCCTGACAAATGGATACGGAAATGGCGGCGATATTTTCCTTCTGATTGGGCGCTGCATTGAATACATAGAGTTGGGTAGTGATTGGCAGGGCTCCAAAAAACATACCCCAGCCAACGATACCAAGCAGGCTAATACCGCTCGAATTGCTGAGCATTAGCGACGCCAACGAGAGAGTCATGCCAGTGGCTGCTATCGCGATCGCCTTAGGCAAATTTTTACCGCGTACCATCCCCCGAGCCAATTGCCTACAACCCCAGCGATTCCGTACGTTAGTAAGAAGGCGCTCAGCAGCGATCCAGTTATTGCGGCTGATTCTTCAAGGAAGGGGGCGACAAACGCGTATGCGGAGAAGTGGGCGACGAGCATCAACACGATATAGACAAGACCGATTCGTAGCTTTGGTAAGCGAATCAAGCTCGAAATACCATTGACGGCAAGTCGAGGGAGGGGAGGAAGAGATGGATGCGTGCGTACTAGGCCAGCTAGCGCGAAAAAACCGATAAGACCCCATAGGCTAAGTGTCGCGCGCCACCCTTACCAATCGCCCAGCAGCGTGCTTGCTGGAACACCGGCGACGGTACCCATCGAAATTCCCGAATAGATGATAGAAGTTGCACGCAAAGTCTGCTGCGATGGACATAGCGAGACCCTATGACGTAGCGATCGTCCAAAAACCTCCGAGACTGACGCCCAGTAATGCTCGCGCGAGAAGGGCAGGGAATATGCTGGTCGATATCGCCACGACGAAATTGGACAACGATAGTGCTAAAAGCAGCCCGCACAGAATGAAGCGGCGATTGACCTTTCCAAATAGTGAAATGCTAATGGGTGCTGCAATAGCGGCCATAACACCTGGAAAGGTGATCAGTAAGCCTGCCTCGCCTTCGGTAATTTTCAGATCGTTTGCGACCTGCGAAAGCAAGCCTATGGGGGCGCATTCTGCGCTTATAAGCACGAATGCACCTAGCGATACTGCGACGACGGATGCCCAAGACCCCTCTGAGGGTACGGACTTTGGGGCGTTGAGCGAAGAAGATTGCATCTTGGAACTCTTTGGTAAACGTTTACATCGTCTATGATATAGCACAGAAAAGATCGTCGATGGTTAGCGCTGTGTTTCTATTCAAATTCCCTGAAACGCTGGGCATCGATGGAAATCACTTAGGTGCTTTCGAATGAGACAGGTAAAAATTTCTGCACCAAAATGATTCTCTTCATGTGAGGGCTTAGGAAACACAGGTGTTACCAAAGCAGACATGGTGTATCGGATTACCCCTAATGTTTTCGGGCGTAGATTAGGCTGCAAAGGCCTAAAAGGCCCAGCCTCGACCTCTCCAGCAACGTTGTGAAATATTGGCACGAACGCTGCTTTGTAATCCTTTACAGAAGCCTGAATTTCAGCGCGTGGCCAGGGGAGATTCGAGGTTGCCGACGCGATAGCGTTGGTAGCGTGCTGAGAGGATGGCTTCTTTTTGCAGTTGCGTTGTAATCCTTTACATCGTGATTGCTCCATTGATCGTTCTCGGTAACGAGAGCCCCAACACAGCCGCAAGCCAATGCGCGGATGTGTGCCCAAAGAGAGGCCAATGATGGACGTCGAAAAAAGAAGCATTGAGTTTGTACCCCTGTCAGAGCGCTACGGTCATCCGCGGCGACTCTTCACCATCTGGTTCAGTGCCAACATGCAGGTAACAACGCTTGTTGTAGGTACCTTGGGTATCGTCGCTGGTTTGAGTCTGGCTTGGACGTGTATCGCGCTAATTTTGGGCTGTGTCATCGGAACGGTTTTCATGGCTGCCCACTCAACGCAGGGGCCTCACCTGGGCATCCCTCAAATGATTCAGAGTCGGGCGCAATTCGGCGTCTTTGGTGCCGGTTTTCCCCTACTGATTAACTATGTTTCCTTCATCTTGTTCACCGCTGCCAATGGGGTGGTGATGCGGGATGCGATCAAATCATTCATAGATGTAGGAGATAACACTGCCATCGTTTTGTTCGGGCTGGTCTCCTTCATTATTGGATTCATCGGCTATGAGCTGATTCACCGTCTTGGTGCGATCATGTCGGCCCTTTCTGGGATCATCTTTTTGGTGGTCGCAGTGCTCGCGCTCCAAAATCCACTGCCAGTAGGCGCAATGGATCTAAACCAAGGCTTTACTCTGGCTGCGTTTGCACTGACTGTGACTCAAGCCGCATCGTGGACACTTGGCTTCGGGCCTTACGTTGCTGATTATTCTCGATACCTGCCTGCGAATATTTCAAGCAAGCAAACCTTTTGGTTTAGCTATGTGGGCAACCTTCTGGGAGCTGGTTTGGTGATGTTGTTGGGTGCTGTCTTGGCCACAATGTTCACTGATGTTACCTCCAACCCAGGTAACGCTATTGCAAGCTTCTTCGGCCCATGGGGCAAGGTAGCAATGGTGATCGTCGTTTTGGGCGTACTGGAGATCAACTCACTCAACCTCTACAGCGCTTACATGTCCGCAATGACTATTTTCTCGGGTATGCGCGGTATGACGCGGATCAGCCGAAAAACTAAATTCATCGCAATGGGACTGTCGGCTGTCGCCGCGACTGTCATCGCGATTGCAACCCAATATGACTTTAACGCTTATTTTGCAGATATTTTGATTGCCCAGGTTTACTTCCTCGTACCTTGGAGCTCGATCAACCTGGCGGATTATTACCTGGTCAAGAAAGGAAAATATGTCGTCGAAGACATGTACTCGGCCGACGGTATCTACGGTAAATACAACGTGTCGACCATGGTGATTTTCTTGATTGGTGTGGCTTCGACAGTGCCGTTTATGGATATGTCGTTCTACCACAGCTATTTCGCGAAAATGATCGGGGCGGACGTTTCGTGGGTGCCAGCTCTAATTGTTCCGGCGGTGCTTTATGTTGGTTACGCTCGTTACAAAACCAATCGTCCGTCGGTAGCGGTTCGCCAACCGGCCTAACGCCTTCCGATGAATCGTCACTAACAGGTATCGCGAAGCAGAATATTTTTTGGTATCGTCTGGCTTGCTCTGTAATCGTTTACGAGCTTGCCAGAGTTATCAGCCTTCTTTGCGTCACCGGCAGGGCTTAAGCATTGAATTGATGAGTCGATCAGAACCCAATGAGGGTTTCCAGCTCAAGTATTCAGGCATATCGAGATTAATTTGAGGAACGTGTGATGAAATTGAAAGACAAGGTAGCCCTGATTACTGGCGCAGGTGCTGGCATCGGTGAAGCAACTGCTCGACTGTTTGCGAATGAGGGTGCAAAGGTAGTGGTCGCGGATCGCAATATTGAGCTTGCGCTTGCAGTGGCGGAGTCAATCGGCCCGCAAGCTTTTGCTGTGCAGGCTGATGTGGCAATTGCTGCGGAAGTGAAGGCGATGGTTGAAAAATGCGTATCGCATTTTGGTGGGCTGGATATTCTGGTTAACAACGCTGGTTTCGGAACGTTGGGAACCGTCGTTACCTTAGAAGAAGACACCTGGGATCAGGTTATCGACGTCAACCTCAAAGGCGTGTTCTTATGCTCTAAGTTTGCCATTCCAGAGATCGTACGCCGCGGTGGTGGGGCAGTAGTTAACCTGGCATCGACCATTTCTGTAGTCGGTATCAAAGATCGTGCTGCATATGTGGCTGCGAAGGGTGGTGTTGCGGCGCTAACCCGAGCCATGGCACTCGACCACGCGTTGGAAGGTGTTCGTGTGAACAGCGTGGCGCCTGGTGTTATCGCTTCAAGCTACTACGACAAAATTTTTGAAAGCGTCCCAGATCCAGTTGAGTTCAAGAAAGGTCTCGAAGCGCGCTCCCCCCTCAACAAGATGGGTGAGCCGATCGATATCGCGAATATGATCCTGTTCCTTTCGTCTGATGACTCAAGCTTCGCGACAGGCGCGATGTTCACCGTTGACGGTGGCTACACAGCCTGGTGATTTTCTGCGAGCCACTACAGCGGTGGCTCGCTTCCCCAAACAATGCCTATGACCAGGGCATTTTCAATTTCAAACTAGGTTCTGCTTGCGATCTATTATGTAATCGATTACATACAGAGCTAGTGTTCAACCCCTCTAGTAAAAACAATTCTCAGGGGAGAAAGCTATGCGTGCTATTTTCGAAAGTCCTACCCCAGCTCTCATCGAGCGCCTCTTGATACCACCCTTTTTGACCAATGGTTCGATCTCTTGGAACAGAACGTGCTGTGTTATCGCATTTCTCGCTGAGCGCACCGCTCAAAGCCGAGATTGATGCCATTTTTCGCACCTGAATGACTTTCACAGTCATCGGTTAGGCAATGCTCTTTCTAGGCATTGCCGCGTATGGATACCTAAGAGGTAACGATGCTGAATTCCAAGGTTTTAGGGCGGGCAAGGGTAGCGACGTCTGTAATGTTCTTTGTCAACGGCATGGTGCTCGCGATCTGGGCGACAAACATTCCAGGGATGAAACAGGCGTTAGCCCTCACAGATTCGGAGCTAGGCTTTGCTTTGAGCGCATTTGCAGCAGGCACCATGCTGACGATGTACTTAGCTGGGGTTCTAGTGACGCGCTTGGGTAGTCGCAAAACTCTTCTAATGGGCGGTCTTCTAGTGGCGTTGTCGCTCCCGCTTTGTGCTATGGCAGAGTCGGCAGTCGCTCTGGCAGCAACAATCTTTTTACTAGGCGTAACCAATAGCATTCTTGATGTTTCGATGAACACGCATGGGGCGGTGATCGAGGCGCAAAAAGGGCGCCCATTGATGTCTTCCTTTCATGCCGTATTCAGTATTGGTGGCTTGGCTGGAGCATCCACAGTCGCAACGTTATTGTCGGATAAGCTCGGTGTGATTCAGTGCCTTTCCATCGCCGGAGCGTTGATGGCAGTAGCGACATTGGTTGTTGCACGATCGCTTGGAAATCTCCAGCCAGAGGTGACGGTTGGTGAGAGGGTTGCGGTGCAAAAGAGCTTTGCCTGGCCAAACCGGCTGTTGCTATGCATTGCTGGTTTGACGTTTCTGGCATTGTTCATCGAGCGCACGGTAATTGATTGGAGTTCGCTCTACCTTACCGATGTGAGCCATAGCAACACGAATATCGCTGCTTTCGCCTTTGGTGCTTTCAGTCTGGCAATGGCCATTGGGCGTCTGTCGGGTGATTTCATAATCCGCCGATTTGGCATTAACTGGGTGCTTACAGCGTCTGGTGCGGTAGGAGCTTTGGGTTTGGTGCTTGCCATGCTCATACCTCAACCCGGGACTTCAATCGTTGGCTTTATCCTGGTGGGGATTGGACTGTCGAATATGACTCCCCTGCTTTATAGCCAGGCGAGCCGCGCATATCCTGGAGCACCTGGGTTGGGTTTAGCCATGAACGGCACTTTGGGATACGCTGGTTTCCTACTGGCCCCGCCCGTGATTGGCTTTATGTCGGACTCGGTGGGCCTAAAAATGGCGATGATAGTTCCTATGATTGCGTTCATGATGCTGATGAGCAGTCATCTGCGAAAGACCAGAATTGATCGTCGCGGCGCACAGGCTCGTTTGCTGCGTTCGACCTGATTTTATTCAGTATGTCAGCCTCATGCCTCGTTAGTCGAAGGCATCATTTCCGATTTTTAGGGGATGGTTTTGGATTATCTCGCGGCGCTAACGGCCTTTGTTGAAGCGGCCAATGGCAACAATTTTTCTCGAGCTGCGGAGCGGCTCGGGATAAAGGCATCCACGGTCTCGCGCTATATCAAGGATCTTGAGCAGGATCTCGGCATCGCCTTGTTCAATCGATCTACTCGCACTCTTCATTTGACCGAGGGTGGACAGACGTTCCTTCATCACGCACGACGGGTGCTCACAGAGCTGGATAATGCCAAGGCGGCAACTTCAGCCCTTAATCAGCACCCCAGGGGCCTACTTAAGCTCAACGTGCCGCCTGCGTTTGCCAAGCACCATTTGCTTCCAGTCCTAGGCAATTTTCTTGAAAAATTTCCTGAGATCAAAGTTGATCTGACGCTGGAAGACGCGCACGTGAATTTGATCAATGCGGGCGTCGATCTTGCTATCAGAATCGGCGTTCTTCCCGACTCTAATCTCAAGGCACGGAGGATTGCGGAGGAGCAGATGGTGTTGTGCGTGAGCCCTTCATTTTCTGAGAGCCATGAGTCTCCTGTTACTCCTAATCATCTAGATGCGTATCCGCTGATTTGCGCAACGGCATCTTCTTTCGATGTTGCATTCGTTCGTGCGGATGCGAGGGTCGAAGTGATGCTAACGACAGAGTTGCGAATTAACGACCTGGACGCGCAGCTGATAGCTACGAAAAATGGGTTGGGGATGGCATTACTGCCTAGCTGGCTGGCGGCGGAGAGTCTGAAAGAGGGGAAATTAGTCCGATGGGTGCCCGAATGGAGCAGCCAGCTCGCTCCGACACCCGCTTCACTGTGGTTCATTTATCCGCCTAAGCGAATAGTCTCTTCGAAAGTCCGTTGCTTTATCGACTTTATCGTGGAGCGCATCGGTGATCCACCATATTGGCAACAATAGGCCCCGACTCAGAAAAAAATCAAACCGAGGCGTTTTGTTAGCTGAATCGGATGTCCAGGGAGCGCAAGTGCGTCTGCAGTCCGGCGTCCTGAATCGGGATCAGATATGCCTCGGTATCCGACTCATTGAAGTGGGCGTGCCAGTAGCCAGGCGGCGTAACAAATGCTAGCCCAGGTGCCCAGTCAACTCGAGTCGGGTTGCGGATTTGACCGTTGCTATCCAGCTCAGTGCCTACGAGGGTGTAGCAACCCTCGGGGCAATCAATGATGAAGTCCAGAGCGATCGATTGGTGCCGATGAGGTTTTTGGATCGAGCCCGCCGGTAGGATTCCGTACATTGCCCACAGTACGTGAGTCACGGTACGAGTCTGGGGGAAATTGCGATTACCCAGCAGAATACTGATTCGGCTTCGATCCTGAGCGCGGGGATCATCGGCCGCTTCACGCAGCTTAGCGTTCGCCACGTCCGCAGGATAAAGCGTCGCATTGAAGCGATCTTCAGTAACCTTAACGCCCAGATAGCGAAGCAGCGGCTCATCATGAACGTAGTAAAAGCGAGCGTCTGAGGACGCCTTCAGCTCAGTAGAGTGCGTCCCAGGCAGCGCGATGAAACATCCTTTTGTCCAATCGAACGCTTGATCTCCATAGCTAAGACTCCCATTGCCTTCTATCACGTACAACACTTGTGACGTCGCATTTGGAGCGAGGGTCAACGTATCGTTGGTGTTGAGCCTGATGAAGTTTGCGCACAGGCCCGGGCCAGTGGCGGGGCCTTCACACCCCAAAGATTCACTGAGGTCGAGAGGTAGCAGTCGCGACGGGCCAGAATCGTATAACGATGATGGAAAGCAGTGGTAAGGAATTCGGCTGATCAGATTTGCACTGATTGGGTTTGCCGCTTTGCTGTACTCAAAATATTCGGCTTCAAGTTCGTGAGTAGCTAACTCCACAGCTAGATCAGGTTTGAATTCAGTGTTCATAGGCTTCACTCGTAATTGTAAGATCCTCGTTGCGCTGAGATTCGCGCGCATCACGGTGAGATCACTATACGAACGTCGACAGGCCGGATTAAGCGCCGCAGCGGAACAGGTGTTGTGCAAAAAAAGGAATTGCCATTTTCGCACAAATTAAGGGCTAAGCGCGGAATGCCAGACTGCGGCACCCTGAGAAAGGAAAGGTTAAGACTTACGTTTTTTTCTTGAACCCGATGACACCGCGTCATCACCTCTTCAACACTACCCGGATCCATCAGATACTAGACATTAGGTCTTACCGATCAACCAATCAGTCACCTGTAGTCCATAAAACAATTCAGCGCTGTACTCCTTTTTTTGAATAGCGATGAAGCTAGGGCTGTCGCAGCAGGTTTCGTCGTTATTAGCATTCACCATCCGCTGTCGTTCGGCAAACCTTGAGTGTACTTCGACACAGAACCGCGTAGCGGTGCTGTATCATTATGGTTAATAACTGCAATTCGAAACCCCTTGTTGTGGTTAATTCGACGAGCGCCCACGCGGAATCATCCGTCATAATTGGATTCGTTGAGCAGTAGGACAGGAGTTCAGGTCGTACGAAAATTGTCCGACCTGATGTTTAATGCATAATGAGCAAAAATTATGTCACAGCGGGATGTGGTGGAGCTTGGTTATATTTAGGCTTGGTTTGGGAAAGCCATTTTTCGATCTCCGCGACGACGTAACTCATAACTTGTCGATGAGATGAATCGTTCGGGATATCGTGGTGGCCGCCTGGTATTTCAATTGCAGTCGCCGTGGGCATCATCGCAGCCCATTCTCGTGCTAAAGCTGGCGGAGCGAATACATCGTGTTGCCCGTTTATCAGTAGAGCGGGCACCTTAAGTTGTGCTAAACCTTTTTTCAGTGGCTGAGTTTTCTCTGAAATCGCCGCCCACAAGTAGGGCTCTGCAGGGGCTGTATCGAATTTGTACGCATCATATTTTATAGCATCCAAATAGCTCGGATCCTCAGACATAACCAGTTCTATCGTACTGTCCATAACAGGCAGCCCTTCAAATGGAGTTCCAGTTAGCACGATGCCGATAGGCTCAGGTCTAAGTTCCAATGATAGAGTTGCCGCAGTGATTCCCCCTAACGAATGTCCACAAATTACTATTGGTAATCGAGGATAAAGATTTTGAATAAGCGCAGCAAGATTCTTAGCATTAGCAGACAATTCGTCAATAGAGTCGAAGCGGCCTGATATGCCGCCTGTCAATCCATGACCTACGTGATCAAGTGCCCAGACATCAAATCCGGAATGTACCAGCGACGCAGCGAATCGGTGGTAGTGCCCGCTGTGTTCGCCAAAACCATGTAGCAACAAAACAGCAGCACGTGGCGTCTCGCAGCCCCAATGCCGGTAGTAAAAACTACCATCAGTATCGTGGTGGAATGGCATATATTCAGACCTTCTTGTTCTGCGATTGGCGCAAATCTTCAAACCAGGTTGGTGAAATCAGCCACTCCACTGGAATAGGAGGGCTAGGGTAGCCAGCTACGAGAATCACATTGCTGTGGACGCCATAATCACCTGTTTGGATAAAAACCTTGCAGCGGTTGCGCAGGTCATAAAACTCCGGAAGATAGCGAAGTTCATGTATATGCTCGGGGCCTGTCATTCCTTCAACCCTATCTCGCGCTTTCGGGTTAGCTAGACGCATATTTTCAGTCACGAAAGCTGCTTCAAAGTCTCCCACTTCCCAAAGTACTCGGAGCAAATCTCCCACTGTTGGGCAGCCTGTGGAAATCGCCACATCGATGACCTCGACTTGAGGCGACAAAGGCACCAAGCTTGCAGCTGCAGTGCCGCTTCCAGCGTCTGCGATGTAGACCATTTCTCCATGGCGGAGGGTGCTAACGACTGCGGCAAGGCGTTCATGAAGTAGGCGATTCTTATTACTCATTATGACCTCTTAGGTGATGGCGATCGCGATCGCGATTGCACGATCGAGGGAACGGCACTTAGTGCCGTCTGGCGTTTGCGAGTTTATGAGAATGTTCTTGCTGATTATCCAAATCGATTTTTGATCCTGCAGTTTCTTTCAATGTCAGGACACTGAGTGTTGCGATGATTCCAGTTGTCAGTACGAGTAGGGCTGGAGACAGCGGTGAGCCTGTGAAGTCGATTAGGTAGGTTGCTACGTACGCAGCGCTGCCGCCGAAGATCGCTACGGATAAATTGAATCCCATCGAAAAGCCAGCGTATCGAACCCGGGTAGGAAAAATTTCCACCAATGCTGGGCCTGATGCCGACATGAAGACGGCAAGGCAAACTCCTAAGATTGCATGTCCCATCACAATAAGGCCGAATACTCCGGTGGAGAAAACCAAAAAGATAGGATAAATCGCTAGCGTGCACAGCAATGCACCGAGCAACAGAACAGGCTTGCGACCGATACGATCAGAAATTCTTGCGAATATGAAAATGCTGACTGACGCTAGAAAAAGGCATGTCACGTTAGAGACTGAGGCTTGTAGGAAGCTAACGCCCAGTTGCACCTTGAGGTATGTCTCTATGTAAACAAAAATGAAGTAGAACGCGGCGCCTTGAAGAGCAATGCACCCAGCTGTTTGCAGTACCTGACGCCAGTGAAAGCGAAGTGCTTCGGTGAGAGGTGCCTCACTGACGCCCTCGGTCTCTTGCATGGTTTTAAAAGCATGAGTGTCTTCGAGCTGAGAGCGTATGTAAAAAGCCACGACGCCCAGAACACCGGAGATCAAAAAGGGAATACGCCATCCCCAGCTCTGCAGCGCTTCGGCACTAATTGTCGCAGTAAGACCGAGAATGAATGCAGATGCGACAGCGTTCGCAAGAAAACTCGAGCAATGCCAGTAGCTCACTGTCCACGCGCGCTTTCCTGGTTGGGCAGATTCGACCAAGAAGGTTGCAGCTCCGCCAGGTTCACCTCCTGAAGCAAACCCCTGCAGCATCCTCATCATTACCATGAGGATAGGGGAGGCAATGCCAATAGCTGCATAGCTGGGTAACAGCCCAATTACGAAGGTTGACCCAGACATAAGTAGGATGACGCTGGCCAGAATTTTTTTCCGACCAACCCTGTCGCCTAACCGACCGAAGAATAGGGCGCCTAGCGGGGCCATGAGAAAGGAAATCCCGAAGGCTGCGAATGTTGCAAGCAGGCTTGCTGATGGGGTGCTGACGGGGAAAAACACTCGTCCCAGAATTACGGCAAGGAAACCGTATGAGGCGTATTCGAACCAGGTTATGAAATTGCCGATCGCAGCGGCAATGATTGCTCTATGCAGGGCAGGTGAGATGGGCGTAGTCGTTCCTTGGTGTTTCATAAGAATCTTCCCTTACCGTAATGGTTTTTGTTGGATGGAGGGGCAGATCAGGAATAGAGGTAAAGCAAACCGACGCTTTAAGACATTTCTTGTAATCGATTTCAGTCTTTTTTAACAGTTTTGAAAGGAGCTAGTCAAGGGCGGCGTTTCCGCTGATCCATTCACATTAAGATCGGTCTTTGAGGAATCTGGGGAAGTACAATTTTCAGTTTTCAAGCGCGCTTCATCTCGTTTTACCCACGTACTTTCAGCCGACAGGAACCAGAAAGCAGCCGTCGGTAGTGCGGCTGTACGTCTAGAGAAGAGGAGGCGAGCTATGCGATTTTTTAATGCATTGAAGAGGAGCGTGGCTATATCGTGTGAGAGGTTTCGCCAAATCCGAGGGCAAGAGTGAGCTCTGGCGTGAACGGAGATTTGATGTCGAGACAGTGGCGTACGGCGCCCACTGTTCGCCGGCCAGGTCAGGCCGGCAGCGTTCTGAAGTTCATTATGGAGAAATGTGTTAAATCGAGTGACTTGATTGACGAATCATTAGTTGAGTCCCAAGGAGTAACGATTTGATTTCAGTGCCGTTTTTCAAATTCGCAATTAGCGCCTCTGCACTACGCAAGCCCATCTCTCCAGCTGGTATTGCTAGGGTCGTAAGAGGTGGATCCAAATACTCGGCGAACTCAAGATTGTCATACCCCACGACCGACATTTCCCTAGGGACATCAATTCCCAGTTTTTTGCAGGCTGATAACACCCCAAAAGCGATGACATCGCTGTTGCAGATGACGGCAGTAACCTCAGGGCATTCAAGGCGGATTCGACGAAGGGTCTTTTCCCCAAACTCGATGGTGTACCCCCCAGCGCTTTCATAGGTGAAGTGGGTGCATTTCGATTTGTGCTCCTTGAGCGCGTCCAGGAATGCGCTGTGGCGTGCTTGCTGCCGATCATTTCCCTGCATGGGGCCTGTCAGCATTGCCATATTGCGGTGCCCAAGACCCAACAGGTACTCGGTCAATTGCTTTGTTGCCTGGTAGTTGTCAAAGCCAATAAATGGGAAAGATCTGTTTTCAAAATAGGAATATGTGCACACAACTGGCATGCGGTACTCCTTGAGGTAACGCGTCAGGTCGGGATCGGCAACATCTCCAACAATCAGCAGTGCCTCCGCTCCGCGTTCCACTAACAACCTCACACTCTCGTAAATTGAATTGGAATCAAATCCGCAACTCAGCACATATACGACATACCCATATTCAGCAAGTTTGTCTTGAAAGCTTTTAACCATCGTGGCGTAGATGGAGTGATCGAGAGTGGGAATGATTGCCCCAATAACATTCGTTTTTTGTAGCCTTAGAGCCTTGGCCGCAGAGTTGGGTGTGTACCCCATTTTACTCGCCGTCTGTAGGACTTTTTCTCGAACATCGTCGCGAACATGATGGGGTAGGTTGAAGCTCCTGGACACGGTAGCAACCGAGACGCCTGCAGCTTTTGCCACATCAGTGACGTTCACACGTCCTGACGGTTTTCGCTTAATAGTCACACATATTCCTCATTTTGGCGCATGCAGCTGATGACGCTGAGTCTGGAATGTCACTGATACCGTCTATTGCTCAACGCTGCTGTCTCTCCCCGAAGCTTTTCTAAGGGTCTATAAGCTGATTTTGCGGCATCCGGCCGCTTCCCGCATCAAAAAAATGCGAACGATTACATTCAATCCTCACTCTCACTCGCTAGGTGCTGTTTTACCGTCGGAGCATCGCTTCGTCACATGTAAATCGCAAAACCGGGAGATAGATGAATGACCCAGCAAGACGAAAGTTACACCGCGTGGTTGGTGAGTCAATCCATGCTGCAGGCCGCAAAGGACAGGGCTAGACTTTACTCCGGGCAAGGACGACTCTGGGCGCATCCGTACGCCGAGGGGCGGCCTAGAGACGCAAGCGCTATTGCTTCTGTCTGGCTTACAGTTTATCCGGATTCGATCATCGTCCCTGAGGAAGGAACTGTGTTGGCCGCGCTTGGAGACGATCAGCTTTGGCGGAGCCTTTCCGAAATCGGAATTCAAGGTATCCATACCGGCCCGCTTAAGCGTGCGGGAGGAATAAAGGGTCGTGAGCTGACGCCCAGTGTCGATGGCAATTTTGACCGAATTAGCTTTGAGATCGATCCGCGGTACGGCAGTGAGGATGAGCTAATTCAAGTAAGTCGTGTAGCAGCGGCTCACAATGCGGTGACCATAGATGATTCGATCCCTTCGCATACTGGCAAGGGGGCCGATTTTCGCCTCGCTGAAATGGCTTACGGTGATTACCCGGGAATCTACCATATGGTAGAAATTCGCGAGGAAGACTGGGGCCTTTTGCCTGAGGTACCAGAGGGGCGAGACGCCGTTAATCTTACTCCCGCACTCTGCGATGAACTGAAAGAGCGCCATTACATTGTCGGTCAATTGCAACGAGTGATTTTCTTCGAACCTGGAGTCAAAGAGACAGATTGGAGTGCGACTCCCCCAGTGAAGGGCGTTGATGGAAAGGTTCGACGGTGGGTCTATCTCCACTATTTCAAGGAGGGTCAACCTTCACTGAATTGGTTAGATCCATCCTTCACTGCTCAGCAACTGATCATCGGTGATGCCCTACATGCGATTGATGTTCTGGGGGCGAGAGGACTTCGTCTCGATGCAAACGGCTTTTTAGGTGTTGAGCGTCGAGTCAACGAAACGGCTTGGTCAGAAAGCCATCCTTTATCTGTAACTGGTAATCAATTGCTTGGCGGCATGATTCGCAAGGCCGGCGGTTTTAGTTTTCAAGAGCTGAACCTCACTCTGGACGACATTGCAAGCATGTCTAAAGGGGGGGCCGATTTGTCTTATGACTTCATCACTCGGCCGGCATATCAGCATGCGCTGCTGACCGGTGATACCGAATTTCTGCGCTTGATGCTGCATCAGATGCACGCTTATAAAATCGATCCTGCTTCGCTGATTCACGCGCTTCAAAATCACGATGAGCTAACCCTCGAGCTTGTCCATTTTTGGACGCTTCATGCTCATGATATGTACCTGTACAAAGGGCAAACCTTCCCCGGAAGCATCCTGCGCGAGCACATCAGAGAGGAAATGTATGAGCGCTTGGCTGGTGAGCATGCTCCCTACAATCTGAAGTTCGTCACCAACGGTGTTTCATGCACTACGGCGAGCATTATTACCGCCGCGCTAGGTATTCGTGACCTCAGCACCATCGCCGAAGCTGAGATCAACCTGATCCAAAAAATTCACATCCTGCTAGTGATGTACAACGCAATGCAGCCAGGCATTTTTGCCTTGTCTGGATGGGATTTGGTTGGAGCTTTGCCACTCGAAGCTGAACAAGTGCTACATATGATGCAAGACGGTGATACACGATGGATTCATCGTGGAGCCTACGATCTGGTTGATCTGAATCCTGGGGCTGAGTTGTCTGGAGAGGGCGTTCCTCGTGCGCGATCTTTATACGGCAATATCGTTGAACAGCTCCAACGACCGGATTCGTTCGCGTCTATGGTTAAGAAAATATTGTCCATTAGGGAAGGTTACTCCATCGCAAGCAGTCGGCAGATCCTTATTCCTGACGTGGCGAATCCTTCACTCCTTTTGATGGTGCATGAGCTGCCAGCAGGAAAGGGGATACAGGTAACTGCTTTGAATTTCGGGGCTGAAGCTATCACCGAAGATGTTCATTTGCCCGGTATCAGTCCTGGGGTTGTGGTCGATATGATCAATGAGCGGGTGGAAGGCGATCTGACTGAAGACGGGCAGATGATAATCAACCTGGACGGTTACGAAGGCCTGTCTCTGCGTATCGTCAACAGTACCCAGTCAATGTAATCCTTTGCAGAAAACGTTACCAAATTTCGCACATATTGAGTGCGGTAACACTTCAGAGGGTTGCGTTTTGGTGTCAAGAAGGGTTTCTCCGAAGCTTCAAATGGGGTCTGAGCGGTAATTTGTCATAAATTGCATTTCAGGCATGCGATTTGCTTCTTCCAGGAGCACAGATCCAAGAAACTGCAGTGATTTCCATATGGCGATTACCTTGTTTTTAGCGAACGGCTTTGTAAACGATTACAGCGGCGCTGACCGCGGTGAACCGACTTCTAGGTGAAAAAATGCGTGATATCAATGGGCGTAACATTTCCAATATCTATGACTACATCGTCATTGGCTCCGGATCTGCTGGCAGCGTTATAGCGGCCCGCCTTTCCGAAGATCAGGGCCGATCCGTCTTGATGTTGGAGGCTGGGCCGTCAGACAAGAGCATCTTCATCCAAATGCCAGCCGCTCTTGGCTTTCCTTTGATGAATGATAAATTTAACTGGTACATCCATTCGGAGCCGGAAAAAGAGTTGGATGGCCGTACGATTTATGAAGCCCGTGGCCGGGTTCTGGGCGGTTCATCCTCCATCAACGGGATGAACTGGGTTCGTGGTAACCCTTGGGACTACGACAACTGGGGCGCAATGGGTCTCAAGGGCTGGAGCTACGATGAGTGCCTTCCCTACTTTCGTAAAGCGGAGACATTTGATCAAGGCGGGAACGACTATCGCGGCGACAGTGGCCCAATGCACATCCAGACGTGCGAGGCGAATAACCCGCTCTATAAGGCATTCATCGAAGCGGGCGTGCAGGCAGGTTATCCCTACATGCAGGATCACAACGCGTATCGCCAGGAAGGCGTTCACATCACGCAGCGGAACGTGCACAAAGGGATTCGTTGGAGTACTTCGCAAGCATACATTCACCCGAACAAGCATCGCGAAAATTTGCATGTGTGCGACAAAGCTCAAGTCACCCGAATCGAGTTTGTAGGCAAGCGTGCGGTCGCTGTTAGTTTCCTGCGCGACGGAAAATCCGAAGTCATAACGGTCAACAAAGAAGTGATTTTGTGCGCTGGAGCTATCCACTCACCACATCTTCTGATGCTGTCCGGCATCGGCAATGCCGACCATTTGGCTGAGTTCGGCATCAAGTGCATTGCAGATCTACCGGGTGTAGGGGAGGGCATGAAGGATCACATCGCTGCTCCTGTGCAGTACCGAGCTACTCAAAACGTTTCGATCGCCAAGCAACTCACACCGATTGGAAAATTCAAGCTGGGAGCTATGTGGACTTTGTTTAAAAAAGGACTAGGTGCCACTAACTTCTTCGAAGTCGGTGCGTTCATTCGTACCAACGACGAAGTAAAGGTACCGAATGTGCAGTTTGAATTCATACCTATGCTGGGTGAGTTCCAACACGGCAGCGTGAAGCTGGAAAACGGGTTTCAATACTTTTTCAGCCTAATGCGTCCTACCAGTACTGGCCGCGTGTGGCTGGGTTCTGCTGATCCACTCGCAGCCCCGAAATTTAATTTCAACTTCCTTTCGACTCAAGAAGATCGGGATGACGCTGTCGCCGCCGTCAAGGCCATCCGACATGTTGTGTCTCAGGCCGCATGGGATCCATACCGTGGAGAAGAAGTCACTCCCGGCCCATCCGTTCAGACAGACGAAGAAATTCTCAAGGCTCTCCGTGGCCTCGCTGGCACCAACTATCACCCGTCATGCACATGCCGCATGGGTACGGACAACATGAGTGTGGTCGATGCTCGAGCACGAGTGCATGGCATAGAAAATCTCCGGGTCGTTGACGCTTCGATCATGCCGGAGATTGTCAGCGGTAATCTTAATGCTCCAGTGATCATGATGGCGGAAAAGATTGCTGATGATATTCGTGGAGTCGCGCCCCTTACCAAAGCCAAAGCTAAGTACTACTCGCCGGCGTGAGATGGCAGGGCTTTGCCGCGAAATCTAATTAATGATGCTTAGCGATACTTGAAGGAACCGGACAATGAAATTGCAAGATAAAGTCGCACTCATCACGGGTGCTGGTGCAGGAATCGGTGAGGCTACTGCCAAATTGTTTGTGAGTGAGGGGGCGAAGGTTGTCGTCGCCGATCGCAATATCGAACAAGCGTTGGCGGTGGCGGAGGCCTTGGGCAACCAAGCATTTGCTGTTCAAGCGGATGTTTCCGACGCTGCTCAAGTTAAAGCTATGGTAGAAAAAGCAGTCGCCCATTTCGGTGGAATCGACATCCTCGTCAACAATGCTGGCTTCGGTACCCTGGGTACGGTGGTCACCGTGGATGAAGAAACCTGGGATCAGGTAATCGACGTCAATCTCAAGGGAGTATTCCTATGCTCGAAATACGTCATTCCTGAAATTATTCAGCGTGGTGGTGGAGCTGTCGTGAACCTGGCATCCACAATCTCTGTAGTTGGCATCAAGGATCGAGCGGCCTACGTCGCTGCAAAGGGTGGCGTAGCTGCATTAACTCGCGCGATGGCACTGGATCACGCTCTCGAAGGCGTTCGTGTTAATAGCGTGGCTCCAGGTGTGATTGCATCCAGTTACTACGACAAGATGTTTGAAACCGTTGAGGATCCAGTAGCGTTCAAAAAGGGCCTGGCGGCGCGTTCCCCTTTGAACAAAATGGGTGAGCCAATTGATATCGCAAACGTGATTCTGTTTTTGGCTTCCCAAGACTCGAGTTTTGCGACGGGTGCTATGTTCACTGTGGACGGCGGTTACACCGCCTGGTGAGGACATGTCGATGATTGATGAACTGCGCGAGTATCAATTCACTGCCCAATCTTGGGAAAAGTATTGGGATCTCTTTGAGAACCTTTGCTTGCCTATCCGCGGTGATGAATACGGCAAGCTGCAGGGGATGTGGCAGGAGCGGGTAGGGGACAAAGTCACCTTTCGACATATCTGGCGCTACGACTCGCTGGATGAGCGTACTCGTTTGAGGGGAGAGTTGATCAAAGTCGACGCGTGGCGGGGATCTTTCCTACCCCAGGCTGCCTCACAAATTAGTGAGCAGTTCTTGCAGGTTCTAACGCCCAAGCTCGAGACAGATCTCGACAGCTTGGCCCCCGTGCGATACCTGCACATTTATCGCTGTCCAACTGGTAAGGCGGCTGCTGTGATTCAGCAAATCAGCACCGCTATCGCTCAGGAGCGTGTCCAGGTGTGCGGTTTGTGGGCAACAGAGTTTTCTGATCCCAATCAAGTGGTTGTTATGGGGCCAAGCGCCGAGGCGCCTTCGGTCGACATCCAAGCCTCATTGGTCATTGAAACTCGAACCCTCAAGCCTTTGGGTATCAACGCCGTTCAACGCTAGCGCGTTACCGCTCGACCCTAAACTGCTTTATTTTTTTTTGATTAGCTTGTAAACGTATACAGCGCCCAAATCAGAGGAACACCTAATGACTTTCAGAAAATACAACCACTGGATCAATGGCGCTGATTGCGCTCCAGACGGCCAGGAATTCATCGAACGCGTATCTCCTGCCCATGGCGGTCTCATTGCAAGCTTTGCTAGCGGCAACGAGAAAGATGTCGACGTCGCAGTTGAGCATGCATTCAAACTCCATCAGTCAGGAGCATGGTCGTCAGTACCAGGTTCTGAGCGCGCAAAACTGCTAAACAAATTGGCTGATCTGATTGAGCGTGACGCCGATCGTCTGGCGTTGATCGAAGCTGAAGAGGTTGGTAAACCGATCTCCTATGCGAAGGGAGAGGTCTTGTGGTCGGTTGAGTTGACTCGATTTGCTGCGTCGCTTGCGTGGCAGATCAAAGGTGAAGCTTACAACCATTTGGGTGATGACAAGCTGGGCTTGGTTACCCGAGAAGCTCGCGGCGTGGTCGGGCTGATCGTGCCTTGGAACTTCCCTATGGTTTGCCTCTTCCAGAAGCTTCCTTACGCCCTCGCTGCAGGTTGCCCAGTAGTCATCAAGCCGTCCGAGTTGACTTCCGGTACCGCTCTGGAAGTGGCCAAATTGGCTGCAGAAGCAGGGTTCCCAGCAGGTCTGATTAACATTGTGACTGGACGTGGTTCTGTTGTTGGCGAACGTATGACTCGTCATCCGAACGTATCGATGATTTCCTTCACCGGCTCGACTCGTGTAGGTAAGCAACTAGCTGCAACAGCTGCTTCCGATCTTACCCGTGTTGCGTTGGAGTTGGGCGGTAAGGCTGCGAACGTAGTCTTCGCTGATGCAGATCTTGACGCCGCGTTGGACGGTGTTCTTTTTGGCGTGATCCTCAACCAAGGGGAGGAGTGCGTTGCTGGCACCCGTCTGTTGATTGAAGAGTCGGTGGCACAAGATTTCGTTGCCAAGCTAGTTGAGCGAGCCAACAAAGTTATTGTGGGCATGCCACTGGATGAGCGGACTCAGATTGGCGCTCTCATCCATGCCCAGCACCTAGAAAGTGTTTTGAACTACATTGAGATTGGTAAGCAGGAAGGTGCCAGTCTGGTTTGTGGTGGTAATCGTTTGACTGATGGCGGTTTGGACGCTGGATACTTTGTCGGCCCAACTATTTTCACTGACGTTGAGCGTCATCACCGTATTTTCCGTGAAGAAATCTTCGGCCCAGTGCTGACCGTCACTACCTTCAAAACTCTGGAAGAGGCGGTCGAGCTGGCCAACGATACCGAGTATGGCCTGGGTAATGGCCTCTGGACGAAAGACATCGATAAGGCCTTAAAGGTCTCGCAAAAGCTGCAGAGCGGGACAGTTTTCGTGAATACCTACCTAGAAACGTCACCACAGCTGCCTTTCGGTGGTTACAAGCAGAGTGGTTATGGGCGTGAGAATGGCGTTGATGGACTTAACGAATTTCTTGAAGTGAAGTCGACCTTCATCAAGATGGGAGCTCGTTCGCCGCTCTTAGCTAACACCGTCGGCTGATTCTTTTTATCAGCAGTGCGTGAAGACGTGCTGCTGAGCACATCAGCTAGATTGCTTCTCACTAACTCAGAAAGTGACTTATGAAATTCAATCGAATGATCAATGTTGTGGGTGCTCACGTTGGTGGAGAGCACAATAACGTAGTTACGGGCGGTGTCCTGAACGTGCCTGGTAAAACCATGTTCGACAAGATGAAATATCTTGAAGAGCAAGGCGATGATTTGCGTAAGTTCCTGCTCCAAGAGCCGCGCGGATCAGTGACCCAATGCATGAACTTGGTGCTCCCTTCCTCGCATCCGGAAGCTGATGCCGGTTTCGTCATTATGGAGTCAGAATTCTACCCTCCAATGTCGGGCAGTAACACGATCTGTACAGTGACTGCTCTTCTGGAGACCGGCATGATTCCAATGGTTGAGCCGGTCACCCGCTTGACCTTGGAAGCACCTGGTGGCCTCGTTCGTGTTGAAGCTCGGTGCCAAGACGGTAAATGTTTGAGTGTTAAGTTTTCCAACGTGCCTTGCTTTGTGTTCGCTTTAGACAAGTACATTGAGGTACCGGATTTAGGAACTATCAAAGTCGACGTGGCATATGGCGGGATGATTTACGTCTTAGCAGATGCGCGATCGCTTGGTTTTGATATCACACCTGACGAGGCGGCGACTCTAGTTAGTGTAGGTGAAGCGATCAAGGCGGCTGCCGCAGAGCAGATTCCAGCGGTTCACCCCGAAGAGCCAGAGATCCACACCATCAATCAGACGCTGTTCGCAGGGCCGATGCATGATGATCCGATGGGTAAACGTTCGCGAAACGGAGTGATTGTTTCACCAGGTCGTCTTGATCGCTCTCCCTGTGGTACGGGCACTAGCGCACGCCTGGCTGTGATGCATGCACGAGGACAAATCAAACCCGGTGAAAAGTTTATTCACGAGTCTATTCTGAGCACTGAATTTGTAGGTGAAATCGTTGAAACGCTAACCATCGGCGACCGTCCAGGCATTCGACCGACAATCAGTGGTCAAGCGTTCCTTACCGGCTTCCACCAGTATGTTCTTGATCCAAACGATCCATTTCCGACTGGGTACACCCTCAGCGATACTTGGCGTAAAAATAACTGATTCGCCCCTGGTGCCCGGTCGCAATGACCGGGCGTCAACCATCTCATACTTCCTGCCAGACTTTTCAACACAGTTGATGTCCTTACCCCAAAGGTGCAGCAGATCAATGTCTGTCGTGCGGGGCATCTGTACGTCTGTGTTGCTTGAAAAGGATTTTAGTCATGAATGTCCAAAGCGACCTTGCCGTAACTACACGCCAAATACCATCGCTACGCGGTATGCAGATCACCACAATGACGATGCTGATCTTCG
The DNA here is from genome assembly GCF_043496865.1 of Pseudomonas retamae. Taxonomy (NCBI): domain Bacteria; kingdom Pseudomonadati; phylum Pseudomonadota; class Gammaproteobacteria; order Pseudomonadales; family Pseudomonadaceae; genus Pseudomonas; species Pseudomonas retamae. The sequence continues at coordinate 155,507 of NZ_JBIEIL010000008.1, read as the reverse complement.
CTGGCCTCATCAACAATCTCGATCGTAGCGCTCTTTCAATCGCGAATCCGATGATCAGTGAAGAGCTCCAAATCAGTGCTGCTGGCATGGGTGTATTGATGTCAGCGTTCTCACTGGTCTACGCGTTTTCCCAGCTACCGATAGGCATCATTCTTGACCGACTGGGGGCGCGCCTGGTTCTTGGGTGGGGACTTATCATTTGGTCTTCGGCGCAAGTGTTTTGTGGATTGGCAAACAGTTTCAGTCATCTTTTCATTGGCCGTGCGGTGCTCGGAGCAGGTGAGTCTCCCCATTATCCCGCGAGCGCAAAAGCTGTCAGTGAATGGTTCACCGCGGAAAAGCGTGGTGGGCCAACAAGTCTCTTTTTGATCGCGGGTACGATTGCACCAGCTATGGCGCCGCCGCTGCTGACTCTCCTGATGCTGAGTCTTGGGTGGCGTTGGATGTTCGTCGTGCTTGGTGTAATAGGCATTCTTTTAGGTCTTGCTTGGCTCGTCTTTTATCGGAACCGTGCTGACTTTGATCAAGCGGTAGCAAAAAGCGATGCGCCGGTGATCGTGAAGGAAAAGATCTCTTTAAGAGAGTGGGGTAGCCTTTTTCGCCAGCGTAATACCTGGGCGATGATCTTCGGATCCGCTGGAGTCATCTACATGATCTGGTTGTACATGTCCTGGCTGCCAGTCTATTTGCAGAATGAACGTCACGTGAGTATCGCACTGACAGGATGGTTGGCAGCTATTCCTTATGCGTTGGGCACTTTAGGCCAACTCAGCTGCGGGGTGCTTATCGATTGGCTCGTACGTCGAGGATGGTCAATTTCGGCAAGTCGCAAGCTGCCGATTTGCGGTGGTCTGTTCGGCGCTGGCATCGCGACTCTGTGTGCTGTGTTCGCTCCGACAACGACTGGAGCGTTAATTGCGATTTCTGCTTCCATGTTCTTCATCTATTTCGCAAACGTTGGCACCTGGGCTTTGGTCGGTGTAATGGTCGATACGCGCTTTGTTGCGACAATGGGCAGTTTGCTGACTTTTGGTGGATATCTTGGTGGATCCGCGGCGCCTGTGATCACTGGCATCCTGGTCGATCAAACACATTCCTTTTCCTTGGCCCTCAGCATCAGCGCTCTTTTGGCGTTCGTCGCGGCGCTGATCTATTTGTTCGGAATTAAGCTAAGTCCCACCATTAAGAGGTAGGTTCTCCAGACGTGGCTCAAAGGAGAGGGCTCATGGCGGGCTGCTGAATAGCTCGGTTGAAGAAAATTCATGCCGGAGCAGATGAATGAGGCGCGCAAGCATTGGTGGTCATACCTTGCGGCGCCTCGCGCTCACCACATCAAACTTTAAAATTGCGCATTAGCGTCTGCTGCTGATTCGCCAGCTCATTTAGTGTCTGACTAACACTTGCAGACTCACGTGCCTGCTCTGCAAGTAACTCGGTCACGTCTCGGATTGCGGACACGTTCCGGTTGACCTCCTCGGAGACAGCACTTTGTTCTTCGGCTGCGCTCGCGATCTGTATCGTCATATCGTTTATCACTTCAATACTTTGGCTTACTCGTGCGAGCGCAATCACTGCCTTTAGCGCATGCTCAGCACTTGAGTCAGCTTGGCGGTGCTGTGACTCCATCGCATTGACCACGCCTCGTGTGCCGTTCTGTAGATTTTCTATGACACCCTGAATTTCACTCACTGAGTCTTGTGTTCGCTTGGCCAAGTGACGAACTTCGTCAGCCACTACCGCGAAGCCACGACCGGTTTCGCCTGCGCGTGCCGCTTCGATCGCAGCATTGAGTGCGAGTAAATTCGTCTGCTCTGCGATGGAGCGAATAACGTCAAGGACACTGCCAATTTTCTCGCTGTTATCGGAGAGTTGATGAACCTCTTTCATCGCATTTCCCATATTTTTCGCCAGCGATTGGATTGAACCTGTTGTGGCTTCAATAATTTCTTTGCATGACTGAGTAGCACCGTCGCCATCGCGCGCGGCCCCGGCAGCCATTGAGGCATTCTTTGCGACATCTTGCGAAGTGGCGCTCATCTCGTGAGCCGCGGTGGCGACTTGTTCGACCTCTCGAAGCTGTTGCTGCATACCAGTACTGGTTTCATTTGCAACTGCTGCCGCTTGGGTGGCGGTACTACGAGTTTCTCCCGCGGCTTTACTCACTTGGGCAATGATGGGCTGAAGCTTGTCTAGAAAGGCGTTGAACCAGCCAACCAACTCTCCCATTTCGTCGCGTCGCTCAAAATCAAGGCGACGCGTGAGGTCGCCCTCCCCATTTGCGATGTTTTCAAGCATGGAAGAAACTCGAATAATTGGTTTGCTGATGCTCGCGGCGAGCAACCACATCAGAGTGAGACCTGCTATTGCGACCGAGCTTCCAATGATGATTTGTTTGCCAATGCCTTCAGCATTAAATTGCTGAAGCGTTTGCTGTAGCTCCTGCGCCGGTGCCATTAGAGTCGCTTCCGGGACACTGATGATGACTTGCCAGGGTGATGCGCCCTGTACAGGTGAAAACGGGACAGCGATCATCAGTTCACCAACACTGGTATTTTCTGTCACCGACGAACCATCTTTACGAGCCTGCTCTATTGTGGTCGTTGTTCGTACAGGTTCGACTGTCTTCAGGGCTTTACCTAAAGCATCTGCGGCATTGCTTTTTCCTGCAATGATCCCTGAGGCGCTGACAAAGGTCACTTGGGATTGACCCTCATAGAGGCTCGAGCTGGCTTGGATTGCCAGGCTCTGAAGGCTCTCTAGTGTTAGGTCAATACTGATGACCCCTATAACCTGCCCTTTATCAATCATCGGCATGGCGATGCTCGACATCAGCGTCGGCACGCCATTGAGAGGGTAGGTGTAGGGTTCAATTACACACGTTTTTTGCGTCTTTTTCGGGCAGTTAAACCAGAGTTTCGTCGCATCACCGTCATCGACAAGGTCAGCTTCTGGAATCGTGAAGTTTTCCTTTGACGAAGCAAATGCGGCAAATCGGCCGACTTCGTTCCCCGCATGATCTGGCGCGTTGATCGCAGCACGGTCAGCGTTATCCAGCTTGTCTTTATCAAAAGCTACGGCGATGCCGAGAATTTCCGGTGTGGCGGCTACCTGTGCTTGCATCAGTTGAAACAGGTGAGTGCGAAGTAAAGTGCCAGGAAGGCCATCCTTCATTGCCTGGTCGCGCATTAGCACGATTTGACTTGCGACCGTTCGAGTGAAGACGTTCCCACTCACGAACCGCTCCTGGATGACATCGGCCTGTTGTTTTGCTGCGGCGTTCAGGTATCGAAGGGCGCCATCCTTCAGTGAGCGCGTTCCTGATTCATCAACCAAATATGACGTTTGCCTTATGTGATCAATAGAAAAAAATACCAAACCAATGATCACGCCAAGGAGGCAGAAACCGGAGACCAAGATGATTTTTGTTTTTATTGCTAGGTGAGAGAAGTGCATGAAAGCGCCTCGCATAAGGGAGTAATCTCTTAATCGGCAAGGTAAACGATTACATTAGGGTGTGGGTCTTGATTTTACGAGGCGATGTATGGCTGAAAAAATGAGTTCAGATGGTTGACATGAAAACTCGTAAACGATTACATTTGGTTTGTCAGCGACATCTCCCAGTTTTTACCGAGAGCTGGAAGGGGCAAGGCAATTTGCTTCACGGCAAATTTTTCGGCTCTGAATGTAATTTTTACAGTCAGGTGCCAGCTCAAGGCACGGTTTGGTCACCCGCTTTGGTGCAAGGTTGTAATCCTTCGTTAGAGTTTTTGTGTCGTGTTTTGACCCGCTGATTTCAGCGGGTATTTTTTCTTTGTCGATGCTCTTTCTCACCCGCTTTCACACCGGCGGGTTTTTTTTACGTTAAGAAAAGGGTCAGCCATGGGGCGTTGGGTTTCGATGTCGGAGGGCGGGGGGGCCGATTTTTCGGGTTACCTCTGTGTGCCTCCCTCTGGCAAAGGCCCAGGCCTTCTGCTGATTCAGGAAATCTGGGGAGTAAATGCCCATATTCGAGCGATGGCAGATAATTATGCTGCTGAGGGTTTTGTGGTGCTCGCCCCAGATATTTTTTGGCGGCAACAACCCGGGATTGACCTGGTATATGACGATGCAGGTACTGAGCTGGCCTATAAGCACTACAACGCGCTGGATATGTACCAGGCGTGCGATGACCTTGGTCGAGCTGTCGAATTTCTGAAAAATTGTGAGTTTGTCGAGGGTAGGCTCGGTGTGTTGGGCTATTGCTTGGGCGGTACCTTGGCCTACTCCCTTGCAGCTAACGAACACTTGAGTGCCGGTGTCAGTTATTACGGCAGCGGGATCGGCGGGATGCTAAACAAAACTCCGCGGATGGCTTTTCCTTTCCTTTTTCATTTCGCCGGAGACGACCACCTCATCACGTTGGAAGAAGTCAATAGGCTTAAGCCTCTTCTCAGTGCTACCGGTGATGCTACTTTTCGTATTCATGAGGGGCAACGCCATGGCTTTAATTGTGTGGAGCGAAATAGCTATTCGATGAGAGCAGCGTTGCTGGCTAAGGGCGACACGCTCCGGTTTTTTGCTCAACACCTGGTGCGCTGAGTCATGCGTGGCTGCTTAGCGCTTGATGCAAATTCTACAGCGTCCCGACAGAGCGCCGCGCTTCTGGTATGCATGGCAGCACTTTTTCTTGCCATCCATGATGCAATGGCCAGGCACCTGATCGCCACGCTCCCTGTAGTGATGTTGATATGGGTTCGTTATTTTTTGCAGGCGGTATTGATGGCCGCTTGGGGATGGGCTCGATCAGGCCCTGCAGTATTCAGTACGAGGCACCGAGGACTGCATTTTTTAAGAGCTCAGTGCCTTGTGGCGTTGAGTGTTTGCTTTATTGTCGGATTGAAGTACGTCCCTCTCGCAGAGGCTACAGCGTTGAATTTTTTATCGCCTCTGTTCGTGCTTGTGATTAGCAGGCTTGTATTGCGTGAGTCGGTCGTGTTTTCTCAATGGGCAGCGGTTGCTGTGGGCCTGGTTGGCGTGCTGATGATCGTAAGGCCAGGAGGGGAACTATTCGTCCCTGCGGCGTTATTGCCTTGCTCTGCAGCTTTCTTCTTGAGCATCTATCAGTTGGTGACACGAGCGACATCAAGGTTTGATTCGCCGGCGACATCCACTATATGGCTCGGCATTTTTGCTTTCTTGATCGCAAGCTTAGCTCTTCCACTTTTTTGGATGTCCCCGACGCTCGATGATTTGTCCTGGATGCTTCCTATGGGGTTGGCGGGCACCATTGCCCATTGGTTATTGGCTGCTGCATATCAATCTGCGAGTCCCTCATTTCTTGCGCCGTTCAGCTATATCCAAATCGTTTTCTCGGTTTTTTTGGGCTTCGTTTTTTACTCGACATTTCCTTCGTTTGGGGCGCTGGGTGGGGTTTTATTGATCTCGATCAGCGGATTGATTGCAATCAAACGTTATAACTAACGGGCTTTCGAGAGACACGAAGGCGAATCCACAGTCTTCGGCAGATAAGGTGCGCTGGTTGTTCTGACCAATGGCGTGAAAAACGCTTGCGAACTGGCTAGTAAACGATTACAAATAAAGTACCTTCATATGTTGTGGTTATCCGTATGAGCTCGAGGTTATGGAATCGCAATGCTTGGTAGGTTCCATGGATCGCTGGTTTATTCGGGGTATACCCTGTCGTAAGGCGGCTGATAGCGGATGTACGTAGTTTTTGTCTTGAAATGTAAACGATTACGAGCCTTGAAAACCAAGTATTGACAGGCTCGCCCAACAAGCTTGACGGAGGTTTTTGTGACTAATACAGCAATCGATTCGAACGAACCCGCAGAAGCTAAAGGGACTCTGGTCTACGTCACTCGTGAGACCGAAGTCAGCTACTGGCAGCCGAAGCCTGCAAACGGCTATGTCTCTGTGGCGGTTTCACCTCAGTTGTTCAAGATGAACCGTAACTTCTCCGTGGGTACGCAAATGCTGCCTCCTGGCGGTCGTGTTCGTGAGCATGCGCATGCGGCTAACGAAGAAGTCTTGCACTTCGTATCTGGCACCGGCACCGCAGTTGTCGATGGCAAGGTGTACAAGCTTGAACCAGGCGTGACCCTGTTCTTGGGTGAACACAACTCTCACACGTTCAGCAATGACGGCGAAGTAGATCTGCACTGGGTATGGTTCATGAATCCAAGTGGCTTGGAGACTTTCTTCCGTGATGTTGGTCGCCCTCGTCAGCACGGTGAGCCTGCTCCGGAGCCATTTGAGCGGCCAGCAAATATCGAGCAGATCGAGTCCAGCGGTATTTTTGCCTACACCAAAAACTGAGATTGATGACATGGCAGAAAAGATCTACGCCCAGGAGAGGGGGTCGGGTATCCCTGTAGTTTTGATCTCAGGATTGGGGGGGCTGGCCGAGTTTTGGCAGCCGGTTGTCGATCAACTCAAAGATGACTACCAGGTGATTACGTTCGATCACCCCGGGGTAGGTCGAAGCGAAATTGAAGGGTCGCCAAACATTCTGGGCATCAGGGACGCCTTGCGCAGATTGTTAGATGAAAAGGGCGTTGAGTCGGCTCATATAGTGGGACACTCGACCGGATCATTAGTCGCACAAAGCATGGCGCTGGATCACCCCGAGCGGGTAAAAAGCATCGTACTGAGTTGTGGCTGGGCTATGCCTGACAAGCGCTTCAAGGACTTTTTTGCCTATCGTCAGTTTCTGCTAACCAAGCTGGGTGGCGCGGCTTACAACGCGCTCACTCGCTTGGTTGCTTATCCATCGCAATGGTATGGCGACAATTTCGCAATCGATGATCCGCTCGATTTTGAAGAGGCTTCATCGGTAGATATCGAGATGACTTATGCACGCATGGAGATGCTTCTGAACTTCAGTCGTCGCGATGAGTTGTCGTCTCTCAATCTGCCTGTGTGGGTCATTGGCGCTCAAGATGACTACATCATTCCTTTTCATCATTCACAGGAGCTGGCCAGCCTCATTCCTGGTTCCAGCCTTGTTGAGCTGAGTGGTGGTCATTTTCCACCGGTTACACGCACCAAATATTACACCGCACTGCTTCGTCAATTCTGGGAGTCCATAGCATGAGCACTAACAAAATCAGCCGCGTCGGGATCATCGGACTTGGGGCAATTGGTAAACGCGTCCTGAATGCCTTGCAAACCCAGCACCTTCCACTGGCGTCCTACGCTGCAATTGATCATGCCCCTCATACTGACGACTTCGTCAAAGAGCATAAGCTGGAGCTTTTCACTGAAGCCCAGCAACTGATCGATTGGAAGCCAGACCTGGTTATCGAGTGTGCAGGTCACGGTGCGGTCGTACATGCAGTCCCCGTGTTCCTTAGTGCAGGCATTGACGTGGTAATCGCTTCTATCGGCGCACTCGCTGACAAGTCGTTGGCTGCAGATCTTGAGCAAGCAGCGGAATCAGGTGGTGCACGATTGATCCTCGTCTCTGGTGCGATCGGTGGCTTGGATGCCATGCGCTCTGCTCGAGCTGCTGGCCTGGACGAAGTGTTGTACGTAGGTCGAAAACCACCGCAAGCGTGGGCTGGTACTCCTGCCGAAGAAGAGTTCGAACTTGATCAAATCAAGGTGCCAACGACGATCTTCCGTGGTACCGCTGCCCAGGCATCCACTCGCTTTCCAAAAAATGCGAACGTGACGGCTGCTGTTGCATTGTCTGGTGTCGGTTTCGACGACACACAGGTTGAGTTGATCGCTGATCCGACCGTTGGAAAGAACGTGCATGAGGTTAATGCCAAGGGAGCGTTTGGTGAATTGTCGATTCGACTGATCAATAATCCACTGCCTGACAATGTGAAGACATCCTGGTTGGCGGCATTGAGTATTGAGGAAGCCGTCAGTAAGCAGCTTCTGACCACCGTCTTCTAGTTTTTGATTGTAAATGTAATCGAATACAAAAAAGGCGATGTTCTTCATTTGAGTGACGGATAAGAGTTTCTTGTTCCTATCACGGGACTCAAGAACAAAACCTTTATGACGAAGGAAAAGTCGGCGCTTGCGCCGCTTTTTCGTCATGGTTTTAAAGCCAGAGGTGGTCGATGTGTTTCTATCGATACCTTATCTGACGATCTCAGCCCGAGTCATTGCTCCTCAGCCTCCTAGGGTTTTGCGCTGATTCCATAGCCTATCTCAGCGCAAGGTATGGGCAGTCAAAGCATGGACTGAGGGCATCAAAGAATTTTGATTTGTTCCTGAGTTTCGTGCGTGATCGAAGCCCGGGTTGGAGACTGTTTTGACAAATTTTTCGCCTGCTACGTATACCGACCTCAGTGTCGAACGTTTGATAAATGAAGCGATTCTTCGCAAAGAGGGCGAGTTGTCCGATACCGGCGCACTGGTTGTTCGTACCGGTCACCGTACCGGCCGTTCGCCAGTCGATCGTTTCATCGTTGATGAGCCGAGCACCACGGGCGCCATCGCCTGGGGCCCGATCAACCGCAAGTTCCCGGCCGACAAGTTCGACGCCCTGTGGGCTCGCGTTGAGGCATTCAACAACGCGCAAGAGCATTTCGTTTCCCACGTGCATGTGGGTGCGGCTTCCGAGCACTACTTGGCCGTGAAGATGACCACCCAGACTGCGTGGCAGAACCTGTTCGGTCGTTGCCTGTTCATCAACCCGGCCCAGTACAACCCGGCTGGCCGTGATGAGTGGCAAGTGCTCAACGTTGCCAACTTCGAGTGCGTGCCAGAGCGTGACGGCACCAACTCCGACGGCTGCGTGATCATCAACTTCGCACAGAAGAAAGTGCTGATCGCCGGCATGCGTTACGCCGGTGAAATGAAGAAAGCCATGTTCTCCGTGCAGAACTTCCTGCTGCCGGCTGCCGACGTATTGCCAATGCACTGCGCCGCCAACATCGGCGAAGAGGGCGACGTGACCCTGTTCTTCGGTCTGTCCGGTACCGGCAAGACCACCCTGTCGGCTGACGAAAGCCGTTACCTGATCGGTGACGACGAACACGGCTGGGGCGAAGGCGTGGTCTTCAACATCGAAGGCGGTTGCTATGCCAAGTGCATCGACCTGTCCGAGAAGAACGAGCCGGTGATCTGGAAAGCCATCAAGCACGGCGCGGTGTTGGAAAACGTCGTTATCGATGACGCCAAGCACGCCGACTACCCCGATGTCAGCCTGACCCAGAACAGCCGTGCCGCCTACCCGCTGGAGCACGTTGCCAAGCGCTCCGAGAAGAACCTCGGTGGCGAGCCGAACGCTGTCATCTTCCTGACCTGCGACCTGACCGGCGTGCTGCCGCCCGTGTCGATCCTCAACGAAGAACAAGCGGCCTACCACTTCCTGTCTGGCTACACCGCGCTGGTGGGCTCGACCGAAATGGGTTCGGGCAGCGGCATCAAGTCGACCTTCTCCACCTGCTTCGGCGCACCGTTCTTCCCGCGTCCGGCTGGCGAATACGCTGAGCTGCTGATCAAGCGCATCCATGGTTTCGGCTCCAAGGTCTATCTGGTCAACACCGGCTGGACTGGTGGTGGCTACGGCGTCGGCAAACGCTTCAGCATCCCGACCACCCGCGCGGTGATCGCAGCGATCCAGAGCGGCGCGCTGATCGGTACTGAGACCGAGCACCTGGACACCATCAACCTCGACGTGCCAGTGGCCGTACCGGGCGTTGAGACTGGCCTGCTGAACCCACGCAACACCTGGGCTGATAAGCCATCCTACGACGAAGCCGCCATAGCACTGGCCGGCCTGTTCATCGAGAACTTCAAGAAGTTTGATGTCAGCGAGTCAATCAGAGCGGCAGGCCCGGCCTGCGTTAAACCGGAATATTCTGGGAGTTGCGAGTATGTTTAACCATGTTCAAGCTTATACCGGTGACCCTATTTTGTCCTTGATCGAAGCCTTTGAAAAAGATCCGCGGGCAGACAAGGTCAATCTGAGTATTGGCCTGTATTACGATAATCAGGGTGAAATACCTTTACCATCTGCTGCGCGTGAAGCAGAGATGAGTCTTTTCGAGACTGGGCAGCATGCATCTCTGTACCTGCCTATGGAAGGTCTCGCCGAATACCGTGAGGGTGTGCAAGACTTGCTGTTTGGTATGGGACATCCCGCGGTCAAATCGAATAGGGTTGCAACTGTACAAACGATTGGGGGCTCCGGCGCTCTCAAGATTGGCGCTGATTTCCTCAATCGTTATTACCCCAATTCACAAGTTTGGGTCAGTGATCCGACCTGGCAAAACCATCATTCAGTATTTGCTGGCGCTGGCTTTAGGGTGAATACCTATCCCTACTTTGACGCTGCTTCAGGGACGGTAGATTTCGCAGCGATGGTTCAAGCTCTGGAACGTCTTCCAGCGCAAAGTATTCTCGTGCTTCATCCTTGCTGTCACAACCCAACGGGTGCTGACCTGACCCCTGATCAATGGGATTTGGTGACGTCGATCGTAAAAGCAAGAGAGTTAATTCCTTTTCTGGATATTGCCTACCAAGGGTTTGGCGTTGGTATGGACGAGGATGCGTATGCCATTAGATCAATGGCTCAAGCAGGTGTCAGTTGCTTGGTCAGCAACTCTTTCTCGAAAATCTTTTCCCTATATGGCGAGCGAGTAGGGGGGCTTTCAGTGGTGTGCCAGGATGAGCCTACAGCTGACAAGGTTCTTGGACAGCTTAAGGCAACGATTCGACAAAACTATTCAAGCCCACCTCGACATGGGGCGCAGATCGTCTCAGCAGTCTTGGCTCACCCGGAACTCAAAGCGTCCTGGATTGCGGAAGTGGAGACTATGCGTCTGCGCATCGTCGAAATGCGCAAAGCGTTAGTGGCGAGATTGAGTACTGCTTTACCTGATCGAGATTTCAGTTTTTTTCTGACTCAGCAGGGTATGTTTAGCTATACCGGCTTCAACGCCGATCAGGTGATGCGCCTGAAGGTCGAGAGCCGTGTTTACCTTATCGGTAGTGGTCGGATCTGTATGTCTGGATTGAATCCTCAAAATATTGATCAGGTTGCTGAGGCAATGGCTAGGACATATGGCATTCGAGAATGCGCTTGATTGCGTAGATCTGAGGTTGAATAAGACTGAGCCCTTTTTTACACGGGCTCGGTCAATTCTATTGCTGTAAAAGGCTCCTCCATCGTCATCCAGTTACCGTCGAGTCTTGGATTGTGTAAAGGCCTTACCATTTACCTAGTCAGGCGTGCTTCTATCGGAAGCAAATTACTTTGGAGGCTTGCGCCTCAGCATTGGAGGGGCAGGCAATGTTTGATTCGTGCCAGTGGCTTAACGAGCCCAAGATCTGGTCAACCGATGGAAGTGAGTTGTCCGTCACGACGGATGAAAATACCGATTTTTGGCGAGGTACCTATTATGGGTTTTGTCGTCATAGCGGCCATTTCTTTGGAGCTAAGATTATCGGCGACTTCACAGCGCAGATCCGTGTAAAAGGCGATTTCAAAGAGCTATATGACCAGGCTGGGTTGATGGTACTCATTGATGACCAGCGCTGGATCAAAACGGGCGTGGAGGTGAACGACGAAGCAGTCGTGAGCAGCAGCGTGTTGACCAATGGCCTATCAGATTGGGCTGTTAGCTCGGCATTGACACGTGGTAATGAGTTTTGGCTCCGCATCACGGTAGCCCATGGCTCTGTTCGGGTTCAGATTTCTGAGGATAATATCGTTTGGCCGCTAGTGCGGCTCGCGGCGTTTCCGGTTGCAGAACACTACCTGGTAGGCCCCATGTGCTGCACACCTGAGCGAGAGGGACTGCGCTTGAGCTTCAGTGAGTTCAGTGTCGGGCCTGCATTGAAAAAAGAGTTACATGATCTCAGCTGAGAGATGCGGCGACGCCATGAAGGTTGCGTCGCCGTCGCTCCCTAATCAGTGAATCTGATGGGAAAGGAATTGCTGCGTCCGTTCATTTTTGGGTGAATCGATCACCTGCCTTGGTGGGCCAATTTCTGCAATCTTTCCGGCGTCGAAGAATGCGACCCGGCTGGAGACTTCTCGCGCGAAAGCGATTTCGTGAGTGACCAGCACCATCGTCATCCCTTCAGTCGAGAGCATCAACAGCGTATCCAGAACTTCCCGTACCAGTTGAGGATCAAGTGCCGCAGTGACTTCATCAAAAAGCATGTAGCGGGGTTGCATCGCTAGCGCTCGAGCAATTGCCAAGCGCTGTTGTTGTCCTCCAGAAAGCTGAGTGGGGGACATCGACGCCTTGTCGCCCAGACCTACCTTTTCGAGCTGCGCGTACGCCACTTCCTCTGCGCTTTGTCGTTTCATCTTGCGCACAACTTTGAGAGCCAAGGCGGCATTGTCGAGCACAGAAAGGTGAGGGAAGACGTTATATTGCTGGAACACTATTCCCACGTTTGCTCGCAGCGCATTGAGATCGGTGGCTCGCGAAAAAACATCAACACCATCGACGCAAATATTGCCGTCACTGATGCTTTCCAATCCATTTATGCACTGAAGCAATGTTGATTTTCCAGATCCGCTCGGGCCGATAATGGACACGACTTCACCCTTTTCAACGCTCATGTCGACACCCTTCAAAATGTTCAGGTTGCCGTAGGATTTGTGGACGTTCTTGATTTCGATCATTGACCTAGTCCTTTTTCAACTTTGGCGCCCAGGCGAGCGATGGGGTAGCACAGCAGGAAGTAAAAAGTACCGACGATTAGTAAGACCAGTAGGGGCTCCTGGGTTCGGGTGACGATGATTTGTGATCCGCGTAGAAGCTCGATATAGCCAATAACGGCTGCCAATGAAGTGTCTTTGAGCACCCCCAAAACAATACCGATCCAAGAGGCAAATGTGCGTCGAAGCATGATAGGTACCGTCACATTGGCGAACTCTTGGAGATAGCTCATGCCAAGTGAACGTGCTGCCTTCTGCAGATTTTGAGGTACTGCTTCAAATCCTCCTTTGTAGATCTCCGAGCAGAACGAAGCCATATACAGAGTCAGAACGACAGCACTGCAGTAGAAGGGGCTTAAGGGGTAACGAAAGGCGGCAAGAGCGGCGTTCACTACGATCAATTGGATGAGTAGGGGAACGGAGCGAGATACATCCACCAACACGACAATCAGGCTATTTCCGATTCTGGATACCGATCTGAGCCAGCCCATCAAAAATCCTAGTACGGAGCCTAGGACAATTGCCCATAGTGCTAACCAGAGCGTGTGTCCTGCACCCTGGAGAAGGAAGATAAGGTCGTTTGGCTGAAGGCCAGAAAATAGCGGCACACTGTTCATGCTTGAACCCTCCTTTTCCCGCCATACAGTCGTGCAGCACCGTAAAGCGCCAAGGTCACGAGTTTGGCCAAGGCGTAGTAGACGATTGCCGTAGCAATGAAAAACTCAAATGAGCGGAAAGTTAGAGACTGGGCTGTATAGGTTGCTCCTGTCAGTTCCTGAAGACCCACCACCATACCCAACGAGGTATTGAGAAGGCTCCAGATCAACTGATTGCCTGCGCCAGGAAGAATCAAGGGCACCAATTGTGGAAGGATAATTCGGCTGAACGTTTGCCAGCAGTTCATCCCCAATGCTGCTCCCGCCCGATATTGCCGCGGATCCACGCCGTCTATTCCTCCGCGAATAACCTCGGCCAGGTAGCCCGCGGTGTTGAACGTAATAGCTCCTAGGACTGCATAGAAGGAGTTCACATCCACTCCAATGGCACCCAACCCGAAATACGCCATGTAGATCTGGAACAAACATGGCGTGTTTCGCGCGATCTCAATCCAGGTGACACACACTGCTTTCGCGGATTTGTTACTCGAAGACTTGCCCCATGCCAGCAAAAACGCAATTAGAGAACCCAGTACAAATGATAGGAACGTCAATTGCACAGTCATGATCAGACCGGGTAGTAAATCAGGAAAAGCTCGCCAGACCGGCGCCCACTGGAAGTGATAATTCATAGCGTCGCTCCTCGTTCATTAAGGGTGCGAGCTTGCGGCTCGCACCCACTACGGGCTTAAAGCTTGTCTAAGGCAGGAGCGTCTGCCTGGTACCACTTTTTGTAGAGCTCGGAATATCGGCCTGTCACTTGCTGCTGATGTAGAAATAGGTTTGTGAAGCGAAGGAAGTCGGTGCTATCGCGGGTCACCATCATTCCGACGGTGTCTTTGGGGAAAGGAGCATCGCAGCAAGTATGAAAAGCTTGGAACTGGGGTAACTTGGTCAATTCCGCTGCGGCTTGGACGTTGACGATGAATGCGTCAACTTTTCCTTGGGCCAAGGCCAGGTTCCGGTCGCTATCATTACTGACGGTGAGATACTTGCCCTCTGCATCATTCCATTGCTTAAAGTATGCTTGGAACAGAGCATCTTCAGCAGCGCCGCGTACACCAGCGACTTTTTTGCCTTTTAGGTCATCAAAGGATTTAATGTTGGAGTCTTTACGCGAGACTACGACGAAACTATAGGAGGAGTAGGGGGACGTGAAGGCAACCGTTTTCGCACGTTCCAAAGTGATGGTTGCGCTCGCAATCGAGATGTCTACCTGGCTCGAAAGCAAAGCTGGAATCCGCTGCGGAGACGACGTTTCAACAATCATCGGTTTGACACCAAGAGCCTTGGCCAGATCCAGGCAGTACTCAACGTCATAGCCAGCTGGGTTGTTTGCAGAATCCCTGAAGCCATTAGGTGGATAATCCAGCATGACCCCACATTTGAGCTCTCCTGAAGAGATCACATCGTCTAGCTTGTCGGCCATTACAGGCGTCGCAACGGTCATGATCGCGACCATGGCGGCGGTGAGACTCAGTTTCTGACATATTTTCATGATCTAGTCCCCGCGTTGGTGTTACTGGTTGTAATCCTTTACATGAAAGAAAGCAGAACATGTGCCAAATTCTCTGAAGCAGCCACGAACGCGGTCAAAAGGAGAAGGCCAATCTCGGTAATTACTCTTTATCTCGTTGTTTCATAATGAAAAACTAAAAAATGTGGTTTGTTATAGGGCCATTGCGATTGGGTAAGACGCACTCGCTAGTTTTAAATTTTTGCCCAACTCTGCGTAATTTTTTTGTAAACGATTACGAATGTACTCGAATGAGTGCGGAATTCGTAACATCGTCATGTGCGTACCACGATAAAGTACAAGGCAGCCCTATGACAGATCCCAGATGTTGAGGTGCGCAAGATCCCTGGATACGCTGCTAACTGAGGCGTTAGGAGTTGAAGCACGCATCGAAATGCTTTTATCCTTTCTGATC
Organism: Pseudomonas retamae; assembly: GCF_043496865.1. Lineage (NCBI taxonomy): Bacteria > Pseudomonadati > Pseudomonadota > Gammaproteobacteria > Pseudomonadales > Pseudomonadaceae > Pseudomonas > Pseudomonas retamae. Next base: position 140,283 of record NZ_JBIEIL010000008.1, on the reverse strand, counting down.
CCTAGCGTTTCGTCCTTTACCCCTGAACGACCTCTGCAAGAAACTCAGTCAACGTTGTTTGCCGGTCATCCTCCTCTGATACCAGCATCTCTATCCCCAATGACGTAGCACCTCTTCTGCCACTGGATTAACTCGATTGTTGAACAGATACGATTTCGGTCGCGCGGGTGCACGGGCGTGATTGCCCCACATTTTAGGCAAAGGTAAAAGAGCAATCCGATGTTCAGATCCGAAATATTGTACCCGACGAAAAGTACTGAACTTCCTCAATGCGGACGCGGCTGCGCCTCGGCGTAGCGAGGGAGTCGAGCATCCCGTGATTGAGTGCTTAGGCTCTCTCGGTTTTGCTGACAGACTCTGTGTAGCAAGCGCCTTCCGTGGCGCCGTGCACCGGGGTGTACTTCGCCAGGGAACAGTTGATCTAACCCTTCAGAGAGTGCATGTCAGTGACGTAGGTTGTTGCGAATGCTCAGCCAAACAAGTACGCCAAAAAAGCAATCAGCAACGCGCCGATAAATACAGCCCAGCTGACGTACCGGCTAGCTTTGTGCTGCTGGGGTGGATCGTTCGTACCCGATTACAACCGCTACATCGCATAAGCTAAACCTCGGGGTGATGCCGAGGCTGTCCTGACCGATTTCTAGCTGAACATCTCGTTGACCTCCGTAGAAGCACGGCCCAGCGACTTCATCGTGATGTTGCCTGCATCATTTTCACCGACGTGCCAGAGCGAAAATTTCGGAAGGTTTAGCCAGGCCGGTGGCTTCGCATCAACTGGAAAAGCCGAGCGGGTATGATACGTTTGTGCACCGTCGATTATCGACACCAGTGCAATACCATGCACCCTTGCGTATTTTATCGCTCCGGATTGAAACCCTGTTGTGGTAACCAGCATTCCTTTATGAGCGCCCACAGATCTCACCTTGTCGTGCAATACCTGAACTAGCTCTCGCTCGACTGCGTTACGGTATTTTTTGCACTCAATCAGCACGATGAATTCGGCCCCTGCAAAAGCTTGGAATTTCGCCAGCACGTCGATCTGGTAGGTAGAGTCGTAGGCCTCGACCTTCACGTCGTGCTTGACCTCCAGCGATGTCAGTTCACCTCCCTGTTTGAGGATCCAGTCTCTGACCAAGAACTCGAATTCAGTGGCGTTAATTTCGAGGTTGGGATTCGCCATTGGTGGGAACATTCTTTTCCTTATCGTTCAGTCGAATTGGCAGTGCGCGATAAGTGCGCAGGGCTCGGGGTAGCAGCACCTAAGACTGTCGAATCCTCAAAATGGAATCGGTGATGGCTTGAGCATTTGCGTCCAGCGCTTCCATGGCCGACATCGCATGAGCGGCGACGCTTCCCACTCCATTTTCTGAAAGCCACTTCGTTATTTCTTCTATTGCTGCACCTAGTGCGTGCTGGTTATGCAGCAGCAATGTCAGGGTGTCCGCCGTGGCGATCTTGTAGTCCGAGGTATCTGGCATGACAGTCTTCCTTGAGAATGAGGCAGAGAGCCTAGTTCATCTCACCGCTGGCTCAAACGGTGCGGGTGGTCGCATAGGATTGCCCGATTTTTTGGCAGAGCACGACCTGGGGTGACAGGGGGCCAGAAGGCTGCACTCACCGTCTGTGATTGCGCGCCGTGCTTGGTCTGTGGAAAACGCGGTAGGAATACTTATCTATCCGAGCTTCAGGTTTGCGTACGCAGCCAAGCTTCCACTTTTTGCCATCGGCCAACCTCGGAAAGCTTTGACCTTCCAGTGTCTAGAATCTCAAGCAGTCGCTGTCTTTCCGCACGAGAGGGGAACCAATCATCAATCTCGACGCTGCAGTGGATGGACTCGCTCAATGCCCATCTAACGATCATGTCCGCAGCGGCTCTGTAGTGATCGGCCATGAATAGGCGATGACCACCCACAGACCAGCCGCGCTCTGCTAGCTCATCGGTCACGTCAATAATGCCAAGCTCACCAAAGTAGGCTGTGGTGTCAGGGTAATGAATGCCTGCTAACGACACCTTAGCCACGCCGGATTCCCGATCAAAATATGAAAGGAAATGCCACCCGCCCGTGGTACTTCCTGGATGCGGGAAATTGATGGCGGCTTTGCCTGTTATGTAGTTTTCGCGGCAGGCGCGTTTGAGGTCAAAGTCGAACAGAGGCTGCTTCATGGAAGTTCCGTTTGGCGATCACACTGAGTAACAGCATAATTCCTCGCGAGCTAAAGTTTCGCCGCCGCGAAAACCGTGAGGTATATAAAACCATGCGGAGTGTCGGCAATGAGCGCAGTACCGATCAAAAACTCTTGGCTATCTAATGTGCCGCAAAGTGTCGAGTTTGCGCACCGGGCAGCCAGTCATGTTTCTGCCACAACGGAAGACGGTCGCGCTGTCGACATGTCACTCGGAGACTCGCGATAAATTGAGTGCTCACCAGGCCGACGCTATAGCCCAAGGTCAGTTGATGTCTGTAATGCGCACACGCTTGGACATTTGGAGCATGCCTTGGGAGAGCGGACGTCTCGTGAAAATATCTCCGTTCCTCGGAGAGCAAGGGGCTCTCAGGTTTTCGGACGATACGATCCATGGTAAAGGCGCGTCGTTCCGATTTTTTGGCGTTTGTTGGACATATGAGGGTGAAGGCAGACCCAGACTATCCGGCAAATGCGCTCTGCATCCGGACTATGCGTGACGGTGGGATTGTGTTCAGTAGGTAATGTCGGTTACACAGAGGCGCCGACATCCAGTTCGAACTCCTGCAGCGCCTCATTGGGAAATCGAATCGCACCGTCGCCATCCCATTCTTCGATCATAAATTTCATAGGTGGCGTTCTCACGTTGATCTCCATTGCTTTTGATTCGGCAATCGTAATGTGCTTTTGCGTATGGCCCAGAGCACAGTAGTGAGAAAGCTTCGAGCTGTTCTCCTTCCTAGGCGCTCGAAAGGCCGATCTGGATCAGGTCAGCCCATAGGATGATGTTATCGGAAAATCGCAACTATCGATTGCGGGCTGACGATACGACAGGTATGAGCCAAAGCCAGGGCAGCTAGCACCCAAAGCAGGCGGTACCATTACGCCAGCTTCCTCGCGCGCTGAACCACTCCACCTATGCTAATGCGCTTACTCTTTTGAACGCACTGGTGAAAATTCCACCGAAGAGACTAAGCCTAAAGCCAAGTTATGCATTATTCCTTTTGAGCGGTCTGATGCGCATTGTTCATGAGCGTATCGCAACTCAGAATGAGCTGTCGACCATATGCCCTAGACGCATCCCATACTGCCTTTTTATTTACAGAGAAGATCATGTAGGCAGTGTGGAGCAACACAGCAGCCATAACTATAATCAGTTTTTCATCGATTCGTGGAAGCTCTTCAAAATAAGTTGGTTTGAAATATAAAACGGCTATGCACAGTGCCAAAACTAAGAAATTGCACATGATCGCAATCGTTTTTAGGCCAAGCAAATTTCGACGAAAGCCATAGGTTATATTTTCGCCAAACAGCATCGAAAATTTACTCGTGTCGCGCGTGCGATCACGCAACCAAGCGTTGGCAGCACGATAGAAGTCGTTAGCCCTCGTAGTATCAAATTCTTCTTCGTAGGCTGTAGGAGCCTCTTGCTTCAGCTGATCAGCTACAAAGTTTCGAAAGAGGCTCTTTGAAATCTCTGGCAAATCAGGATTATCCCGATGCCATTGCTCGGGCGTCTCGCCAGATCCCAGTTTGGTTTGGATATTCTTACCTCGGTGTCTAGCCATATCGGCAAATGCAAACACCAATACCACTCCCATCAAGGACGCGATGGCTTGCGAAATGCCTAAGTGATCCCAAGGCACAATTATGAATAATAATGCAAGCGTAGGGAGACCGGCGATAATCGCGGGAAATACCCTTGCCTTAATGCTGTATGTGTCGAATTGCTTTAAGAGCTCCATCTACTTGCCGTCTCTATTTCTGGTCATAATTTAAACGAAGAGGTAAATAAACGACTCCGCCCCTGCTACTTTACGGCAGACAACACTGACATATCAGCCATGACTCACTACATAACATTTTATCGTCCCTGATGTCTATTTAGCGAGTCAGTGCAATCCACAGTGTAGGGGTCGTCTGGGCTGGGTCTGTGGCGGAAATGTTGCATCCATCGAGAGGGGAGAGTGGGCAACTCCTCCAGCGCGAGCGTTATTTTTGCTCGCCGCTATCTTTCAATGCTTCGAGCCAATCACCAATTTAATCGACCGATACGCTTTAATAAACGTATCGACCGAATAAGATGAGATATGACGACAGTATTCTGTCTAAGCCTCTGAGATTTTGTCTAGGAAGATGTAATGAGTTTTTTTTCGGTCACTCTTCTACTTCGTCATAGAAAGGAACATAGGAGATAGGCCCCCATCCTTCGCGCTGTGGCATGCCAGGGGTGAAGTGACAAATTGTGCCCCCTTTCGTTCTGCCGACCTTAAAGCCGCGACGGGCAAATGCGTTTGTTACAGCTCTTTTGGGATGACGCGGTGCTTTTGCTGCAACTGAAACAAAGGCGGTACGAGTAAGCACCTCAGGCGCATTTGGCAGCGGCTCACCAACGAGCATATTCAAGGTCTCAGAGGAGACGTTGTGACGCCCTCCATGGTGAGGGATTTGCACGAAAGTGACACGCCGTGGCAAATCGATACCGATGCCAGCGGCATATTCTGCAGAGGCGCGAAGCGTTTGGATTCCTGCATCCCCTGTCAACAAATAGCCCCTATCTCCCACTGACGCGAACAGAACTGCGCTGCTTTCGTTTTCAGCAGAAGTCGACACGGTATCCGGAAGGTATTCCACGTCCCAACGATCGGCGATGAATCCCAAAGCCCCTTTGACTGCGTCAAAGACTGAAGCCAGTGCGCTCTCGTTTTTCTTTAGGTCAGGAGCTTTTTCGAATTGTGGTACTAACTCATGGACATAACGGTCTCGGGCGGGAGAGAGGACAGTAAAAATCCCGATCTTGCTACCGGCAAATGGCTCGAAGATTTTAACCCCTCGTTCTCGGGCCGCCTCTTCCAAAGCGTACGCGGCCGACATTTTTTCCTTCAAACGTTCTTCTAGGCTGGTGTTAGTGATCCGGCGGTCACGAAAGTAATGGCGAATCTCGGCGCTGTACGTCCAAGGTTGATGCATCCAAACCTCGCCGACTGTCAGGTTCTCCAGGACATACAGAAGTCCCCCTGCGTGATCATTATCCGGGTGAGAGTTAACTACGTAGTCGACGTAATGAGAATGAAAATGCGTTTTCACGTGGTCAACCAATGCCGAGCCAAAAGCTTTGGTTCCCCCATCGTAAATCAGTATTTTGTACTGATCATTTTCACGCCACCGAACAGCAATGGCGTCTCCGCTGTGTTCACCTTCCCCAACAGGTAAGAAGTCAATTTCTATGCTGTCTGCCACAACAAATGCTCCGTAAGAATTCCCCGAGATCTATCGCGGGTAGGGGTGGCCTCTGGCCACTAATAGGGTTAGATTGGGGGATGAATCCAAAAACTTCAAGGCCCGTGGCAATTCAGAAGCGCATTTTTGGTTTGCTGTTGCGATGTCTAAGGCAAGAGTTGAGCTATCGCCTTGGGCTGCTTACTCAGCGCCGGCTATTGATTCGGCCAAAGCTCGGCTCGACAAGTCAGTTTGATGGTTCTAATCCGCTGATTCCGCCACAGAAAGCATGTAAGAATCAGCCTGATATAGGAGGCGCTGATCGCGTATCTAAAGAAGGAGTGGGTAAGCGGCGTGTGAAGACGTCAGTCAGGGTACGTTGTAGAACTTTAATGAATAAGCGCCGCTCTTCAGTGTCCAAGGCGAAATTCATAAAACTGCGTCTGGGGGCTCCACAATTTCTTCTCGCAGAAGCACTATTTGTTGATTTTCGTCAATGGAGTGGTGTTCTTGATGGTTTAGATTTAGTCTACGTTTGAGATAGTACAGCTGAGCGAGTCTAGTTCTGAGGCGCGCCTCACCATTGTGCATTTGGTAGTCATGTTCTATTACCATCTTTTTCTTTTCGGGGTAATAGGGGTTAGGCCCAATCACGACATCCACAAAAGTATTCCACTCTTTGTCTTCAGGGACAGGTAGTGGTGGTGCGATCTCAGTTACGACTACGTCAATACGCCCCAGAACAAAATCTTTGAATTTTAAAGAGTTGAAGCAGTACGCACGCAAGTGCCAGCGAAACCCGTCATTAGCAAATGAGGAGGGGAATAAAATTCTAGTTGTAGGCTCCTCAAAGTTTTCCATCGATCGGTAATCGACTACCACTGCCTGCTTTTTTTGCATAGCCCGTATCAAAGCTATCAAAACATCAGAGTTAATCTTTCGAGTCGGAAACGGGAGGTTCGCGACCGGCGGTGCCCAACCAATGAAGCTTTCGTTTTCTCGACCGCTTCCAAGCTCCTTCCACTGAAGCTCGCTCAAATACTGCCCTCCATCTTTGTTTGCAAAGATTGGCTGAAATCCTTTGGAAGCCACGTACGACTTCAAGGTGCGGTCATACACAAGGTTTTCAGGGGCGAGGTCAGAGTATTTGGCTAGATCGAGAGATGCCTGTGGCACCGAGATCCTAAAAAATGATGTGAGGTCGGAGCGATTCACGCGGCCTTCCCACAGCAAGCGGAAATCTATGAATTCGAGACGTCTGTCCTGGCCCCATCGCCCCACTCGTGCCGTCTGCTCTGTCATGTCTTTGATTTGCCTACAAAATTAATAAGTATAAAAATTATTCGATGAGTTCGTTGATCAGTATAGTTTGTATGCGTATCGTATGCATACCGTCCTGGGCTGGACGCCGACACTCGCTGAGGGTATTCACATGGCAGCAAAGTTCACTTTTTTTAAAGTCGGCGATGGGGACATGACCCTTATCCGGCTCGCGGACACACGAGTAACTACCATTTTGGTTGATTGCAACATTCGGGTAGCGGCTGACGATCCTAATGATGACACGGCAGACGTGGCTACTGAGCTTCGTAAGCGGTTGCAACTCGACGTTAATGACCGGCCGTTCGTAGACGTAATGTTGCTGAGCCACCCTGACGAAGATCATTGCCGTGGGCTGATGACGCACTTCTGGCTGGGCAAACCTGAAGACTATCCCGACGATAAGCTTGAGCGTTCCAAGCGACGCATCATCATTCGAGAAATGTGGTCTTCTCCATTGGTTTTCCGTCGCCGTTCCGAAGACCACGTCCTATGTGAAGATGCAGGTGCGTTCGATAAAGAGGCCCGCAGGCGTGTGACGCACTGGAAAAATCACCGGTGGGCAACCAGTGGTAACCGTATTCTCATCATGGGTGAGGACGTCAAAGGTAAAACGTCGAAGATTGAAGAAATCGTGATCAAGTCTGGTGACTGGTTCAACACGATTGATGGTTCTCCTTCAGATTGTTTTTCAGCCCAACTGCTGGCGCCGGCACCACACGATGACGACCTTGATCTCGAAGAGCAACTTTCCAAAAATGAATCTAGTGTCATCATGAAGATGGAGCTCAGGCCGACTTTGGGTTCACATAATGTTGCCCGTGCACTTTTGGGAGGGGACGCTGAGGTGCTCATCTGGGAGCGTATGTGGACGCGCTTTAAGGACACGCCGTCTACGCTAGAATACGATCTGCTCCTCGCTCCTCATCACTGCTCATGGCACACACTTTCTTACGATAGTTGGTCGAAAAAAGGAAAAGACGCCAAGGTATCTGAAGAAGCGAGAAATGCTCTGGGACAGGCGCTGCAGGGAGCTACCATTGTCTCCAGCAGCAAGACCATTAAGGATGACGATAGAGACCCTCCATGCATTCGCGCCAAGCGGGAATATGAAGGCATCCTTCGACCTGTCGACGGGTGGTTCGCCTGCGTAGACGATGTCAAAACCGAGAACGTTTTGGAACTTGAGGCTACAAGCAATGGGAGCTTCAAACGCTTAGTGGCTGGGGCAATCGCGGCGGGTGCCAGTACCGCTGCGGCCGCTGCGCCTCGTGCAGGTACGGCCGCAAAATGACTGAATACTACGAAATCGGAACGGTCATTCAGGATCCGGATGAGCTCGCGCTTTACCCGGAAACAGCCGCGCTCTGGCGGGCGTGTGAGCGCAGTCCTTACATTGAGTTTATTGAGCTTCGGCGAGAAGGCTATCAGGGAGGGCATTCCGAATTCGTGGTAATCCACGCAGGTAATGGCAATGTGGCGACCGGGAATCCAGCGAATATACGCCGAACGGAGAGGCTCGCCATTGAGGTCAATCCTGCTCTTCGCGTGCCAGTGATTGTACGAACCCTGCGTAAAAATTTTCCCGCATTGTCACACCAACATTGCTGGGTACCCGGCACACCACGCACGCTTTGTCTGTACGAGGTGAGCTGGAGCACTGTGGAGCGTAGTTGGACTGCTGAGCGCTATCTGCAAAAGATGTTCTGGTGGTTGGGTGAGTCTTCTGAGTTGAAACTGCATCGCGATGATCAGCCGATGGAACAGCTCTTCTACGACAGTCCCTACAAGCTGATCCTTCCAGCAAACCATGCTGAATATGCCAAAGATGACAGCAAGCGACTGATATTGGAGCGCGTGGATCAGACTGCGAGTATCACCCTTAAGGCTGTACCGGCGGGCGATGTGGAAAAAACTGGCGCTATACAGGTTGTGGCACTGTGCGTTGAGCCTGTTGCTTCAGCAGAAGTAGTAATGTTCCCTTCCACCCTTGGTGCACTTGATGATCAATTAACTGCTTGGGGAAGCGGACTTTTTGACCAGCTTGACGCATCAATCCGGCAACAGGCTGCAGCGGGTATCAAAGAATCTGATCACCATCAGGAGGAGGGGCTGCTTATTTTGGTGTGGGTGCCGAGGCTGCGTCACGGCGAGGTTGCCGGCACCGATGTGAAGGGATACTTGGTTAAAACCACGTTACTCGAGCTGGCAAAGAAGCTTGATGTGGTGGGGCCTGCTGATAATGAAGGGCGCCACTTCGTTATCCAGTTAATCGGTGTCGCTGGCGGAGAGGAATGGAAAAACATTAGCGTCCTGCCAGTCGAAGTTTGGCCATCGTTAAATGAAACGATGGCTTGCGATATGTCGGCCATTGATGCAGAAACCGCAGAGTTCTCGGCAGTCCTGGCAGGAGTGGGAGCATTAGGAAGCGCCCTTGGAGTTCTCTGGGCAAGAGCAGGCTGGGGAAGGTGGACGTTCGTCGATCCAGATCAACTGCTGCCGCATAACCTCACACGGCATGTAGCGTTCAACTTTCACACCGGGTTTAGAAAAGCTGAGGTGCTTAGGGAGATCAGTGCCGAGATCTATCCGTACGCATCGAAGCCGAAAGCCTTCGTCATGAGCGTCGTTGATCCCGATCCTGAGCTGCGCGAAGTGATTTGTACCAGCCAGTTAGTGGTCGACGTCACGACGACATTCGAAGCGCCTCGAGAGCTTGCGCTGATGGATGCTGCGCCCAGGACGGTAAGTTTGTTCCTGACACCCTCAGGATTGTCCAGCGTAATGCTACTGGAAGATAATAAACGGTCGATCAGGGTAGATGCGCTCGAAGGACAATATTACAGAGCGATCATTCAAAGCGATTGGGGTAGCACGCATTTGAAGAACCACTTGGGCGATCGATGGGTAGGCGGTGGCTGCAGAGATGTCTCCCTGCGTATGTCTGGCGAATGCATTCAGCTACACGCAGGCATTTTGTCAGGGCAACTGCGAAAATCCGTATTGGCTGAATCGGCCCGGCTCTGCGTATGGGAAGTCGACGAAGCTTCAGGTGGGGTCGCCGCTCACGAAATCCCGGTCTACCAGGTGATCACCCATGAAATAGCTGGTTGGCGGGTCAAAGTAGATTTTGGCCTAGTTGAAAAAATTAGAGCCACACGGGCCAAAGCACTTCCGCTTGAAACGGGTGGCATCATCGTTGGTATCACGGATCTCAAAAGTAAAACCATCGTCATCGTAGACGTTCTTGCTACGCCACCAGACAGCGACGCCAGCAACACGCATTTTATCCGGGGTCGTGAAGGGCAGACTGAAGCCTTGGCAGACATTCATGATCGTACCGCTCGAATCGTTGATTACATCGGGGAGTGGCATTCCCATCCTGAGGGGCACTCCGCAAAGGCGAGCCCAGACGATGAGAAACTCCTTGCCTCACTTAGCGAGCGTATGTCAGTTGAGGGTTTGCCGGCGTTGATGCTGATCCTTGCTGGAAGCGAGCTTCAGCTATTTGTGAGATAGTCAGTGCAATGCAAAATTAACACGGGCGATTACCTACCAAGTCAAAGACTGCAGTGACTTCGTTATTCAGTACGTACTACCTCAGCTGGATCTACCCCTCTATGGGATCTCAATCGCGGAAGCCCAAGCTGCGCTGAGGGTTTTTCTCGGCAGTATCGACGGCCAACTGGAGGTCTGCTCGAACGCTTTAGACTGGGACTTGGTTTTTTTGTCAGCACGCATATGTCGATCACAAGTGGCCAAGCAACGTGGCGAACAGACCTACCAATTTGATCCATTTTTTTCAGCCATTTTGAAGCCGACAAAATCGGTGACTTTGCGCTTCCCGAACTTCCGCATCATGCCTTGCTCGATGCACGGCTCCTTGCCCATATTTACCAATGCTTGGTAGCACGCCGACAGTCGCCGAGAGCATAGAATGATGCTAGGGCTGTCCTGCTATCGCTCCTTCGAGCCTTGGCTCGGCTGCGAGGACACTGAATGAACCGTACGGTCATCGCACGAATCGCTTGAGTCGATGACGACTCGCTATCACTTGCTCTCGTATCTCGTCGGGGTCAATCGACATACCGCCGTCCGGTGTCACGTGCAGGGATTTCAAATTGTTGAGGGCCACTATGAACGCCCGATCTCTCGCTTGTTCTTTGCTTGTTCTTTTGTCTTTCAATAAAATAGCCATGCATCGCTCGAACAATTTCATACCGCGCTCCGTTGCCCATGAATCATGGAACGTATCTTCAGCGAAAGGGACGAAATCGTCCTGCCTTTTTCGACCAGTATCTCGTGTGGCCTCAGTACTTGAGCCCGTGCGTTCCTCCTTTGTAGGTGAGAGAGTTGCCAGCGCTGATAAGCTGAATACACCACGCGGCAGGTCGACCTATATCGACTGCTCCACGACCCGAGAGCTTTCCACAAATGAAGCCTTCCGATGCCATTAAAGGTAAAACGGATGAGATCCGAAAGATCATAAAGTCCTACGGATTTGTGGCCCCTGGGATTTTTGGATCGACAGCGCGCGGAGAAGATCGGGAGGGAAGTGATCTTGACCTGCTGGCGACCATCCCTGACCATATGGCCGGCCAGATTTCGCTTTTTGACATCGCTAATCTGCAGGACGAACTCGAGCTTACGCTCGGCGTGGTTGTAGATTTCAATGTCGAAAACAACATGCCAGAAATCTACAGGGCGTCGATTGAGCTTGAGGTGATCAAGCTGTAGTAGGGGTTCCTAATTGGCCATTTTACTGACTTAACCGGACGAGTTAAATGGTTGAGCGAGTAGCAGCTAGGTACTCTACGACTTGTTCGAGTCCAGTTTTGCGCGCGATGAGATCACGTGGTCGACCACCCAGACCTCGATTCTTGCTATTTAGCCAGACCTTTGCATTTTGCTCGTTTCCTGCGACGGCGAGCAGTGACTGATACAACTCAACCATGAGCATGGCCTGGCTCCACGCTTCGGTGCTAGGTTTGAGTTGCTCATGTCCGTTACGTAGACGCAGCACAGTGGAAACCTGCTCGCCCAGGACAGCTGACAGATCAGTGTCATCAAGACCTAAGCTTTCTCCGGCTCGGATAAAAGCTTTGCTAAGCACAGCGTTTTCCGCGATCGATGTGACTGATTTCATGCTCCACCAAATGATCTGTGATGGCCGAGTTTAATTATCCGTCTTCATCGAACAGTATGGCCGCTTCTGATCGGTGAACGGCTCCGCCAGCCAGCATCAATGGTCTGTAACGTAGTTTTGTGCTTTGTAACTCTGCTTACGTTACAGCGCACAAAACTACGTTACAGACCTCAAAGGGCGAGGGGGCGAAGGCAAGCGGAGCGCGCAGGCGTGCGGATGGAAGCCCGTCAGGGCCAAGACCGGCGCCTCGCGCCAAGGCTTGGTTTACGACAGCCATCCCCGACCAGGGGCACGCCCAAAATCATCGCCTCTCACCAGCCTGCATAATGAGTAACCATATTGCCCCAATCCGAGAGCGCCGGCCCGTCGCTGCGAAGGATATCCATTGCCTGGGCAGCAGGAATTTTGGTCGGACAGCCCCCAGTCAAATATGTCTTATCTTTGCCCTGGCAGTACAAGTGCATGATCGTTAAAACCATGATCTGTTGCAGCGGCGACATGGCGCGATAGCTCTTCCGCATTTCCTTCATGGATTTTGAGTTAAGCTCTTGATCGCCTGACCAGTTGAAACCTCGAGGCCGTAAGTTGTAATGCCAGCCTGGACTGCCCCAGGCCCGCTCGACACGCTCAAAACAACCTTCAAGCGAGTAGGCCTCTACGATGCCCCAAACTGCTTGTCCAAAAATATGTCCTCGTTCTGATGCACTGGGAAACGTAGGGATGGATGCACCGCAAACCATCGCCAACGCCGTGTGCTCAATACCATCCATGCAGGGCACTTTGTCTACCATGTCGACCAGCGCCCAGTCAGGGAAACGGCCAGCAGCAAACGTGACGTTAACTGCTGCGTAGGCCGCCAAGGCTACTGGTTCTCGCGAGTGATGGATGTAGGCGTGGTTGGCAGTGTGAACATCCGTGAATGCCCATACACCTTCAGAAAGCTGGTGTACACCAATCGCAGAGAAAAGGCCTTTAGCTTGTTCAACGTAGTCGTTATTCACTAATTATAATTCCTTGTACAAATTTGGTGTCCCATTCGCCACTGTTCCTGTTAAGGGCGCGCACGGCATACAGTAGTTAAAGCCGTTACTCGAGTTTCATCGGGGTTGGCCCGACTCGTCACTGTCATCGTTGTCGTGAGTCCGCCAGTCACCCGCCAGGGGTATGACTGCACTATGTTGATACCTCCCGAATGGTGATTGAGCGTCGTGTGGAGGAAGCTGGAATGAATGCATCCGCTCCAATAGCTCAGGAAAGCGCTTGAAGACCGTCAAGTGGTGCTAGGGGATGGTTTGAATGTAGGCGAAGAGATTGCCTAGGTTGATGCTGACGTTAGGTTTTCCGGGCTTTCGAAACTCATCGCTCAGTACATGCGAGAGACTCCACTCGATCAAATTGATATCGATGTCAGGTCGGGCATCAGTCGAGGACGATGCAAGCTGCGTGGCGTGATTATAGCTACGGTAGCCTAGACCTTTAGCGAGCAGTTCTAATGCTTGGGTATGCATGATCGGTTTTAAGCCCGGCCAAGTTTTGGTGAGGAAGCGAGCAGCTTTCTTCATGCCTCTAAGGCGTTCAAGATCAGCGGGAAAAAGGGGAAGGATCATCGCAAGCTCCGGTCGTTAGAGGTGTCGGCTGCCGTATTTTTCACGCGGCAAGACATTGTGTACTTAACGTATGTTTCATAAGACGGGCCTCTTTTGCGGTGATAGATTTGCTTTAAGTGTGTTGCACCTAATGTGCTTCAGTAGGCCAGATATTTGTTATCGCTTCAAAACCGTGAAATGCCAGTTTTCACTTCGTTATAATTCAATATCCTTGAAGGCAAAATACATCTCCTCATAAGGGTAAACTCCAAAGTTTTCGGTACTCAAAATATCTGGGCCATTGAGACGAAGTACGCTATTTGTCTCCAAAAAAAGAAGGTCATCTGGGCCTAGCCGCTGCAAATCCCAGCTTTGCCATTGGGTTTTCAAGGGGTACTCCTTCCACCGGCGATCGTAAGTCAAAGAAATCACATCAGCGTTTTTACCTTCCGGCAGAGTAGCGATGATGGTTAGTCTTTCTGAGGAAAGATGAAGCATCGAAACGGGTGATAGAAGATCACTTACCAGTGCCCGATCGATTAACTCAAAAATCTCGTACTGCGGGTTTTTGTCCCAAAGGATTGCGAACCGCTGCAGTCCAAGTTCTTGCATTTCGAGCTGCTCACTAAAGCGCTGAGGCGCAGCGTAAACGGTATACTTGACTTCACCATTCTTCGCGCTGACCATGTCGTACTCCGGCTGGAAGAAGCGGGAGCAGGTACGGATTGAGGGCGGTCTCTTGTGCGTCACTTTTTACTCCTAAAGTTGGAAGCGCCGGCTTGAGCGCTGCTAGTAAGCGGAGCGCGCAGACGCGAGGATGGAAGCCCGAAGGGCCATGACCGGCGCCTGCGCCGAGGCTTGGTTCACGACACCCGTCCTCTGCAAGAGGCGCGTACAAGAAGATATTCGACTGCTGGCACTAAAATTTATGTCATCATCAAATGAATCAAAATCGTATCGACCCTCAGATCCTTCTTGACGCTCCTCTTGAGGCTCTGATCCGACAATATTTTCAGGATCCCACTCATCCCAAAACAGAAACATATCGGATGTGAAGTCCGTAATGCCTAATACATAGTTCTCCAAGATTTCGGGAGCGTAATTTCTAAACAGCCTACAGCTCTCGACTCGATTGGTTACTTTAAGATCAACAGTAAATAATGGCGTCCAGCAGTCATATAAAGCGCCAGATGCGATATCTGCCCAGCGTTAACAAACTCTGCATAATGGCCGTCGCCCAGCATGGAGTCGTATGCGATGAAAAGTGTGCCCTTAGAAGCATGTAACAGCTTTACAGGGGCTAGCGCTCCTTTGATGATGCCTTTTTCGATCAAGTCGATTGCCCGAGTGTCGGGGCGACCTTCCCATAGAACAGCAAACTTCTGCAAAGAAACTGCACTAAGAGGCATGGAATTAACGTCCCTTGTCTGCTGAGTGCTGAAATTAGTGTATGCGCCCTCACCATATTTATCATGGGGATGCTCATGCTCGGTATACAGTCAGCGAGAATAGATCATGATGGACACCATTTTGGCGAATGGACTGTGATGATCGTCATTCGGAAAGTGGCTATGCATCTACAAGAAGCATGGCCGCTCGACTGAAGTTTAGGCGTCTCGTTTTTTATGAGCCGTGCGAGCGTAAAGCTCCGTCATCAGATAGTTGTTGTGGCCCATCATGGATGCTATCGAATCCACCACCATTGGACAGAGCTCAGTGGGTGCTGCTGGTTGAGGGGTGAAGGACTGGCGTATATCAACATGAAACTGATGAGATACCGGCTCATCACCGTTGAGTATCTTTTCTGCGCAGTCATGCAGAGCAGGGATTGAGTACTGCTCAATCCCCAAAGTATTCGATTCAAGGACTTCTTTGACATCAGCCCAAAACAAGTAATCGGAACGGCCTGAACAGGCTTCGTGCTCGCAAGAAAAATCTATTTCCAGTCTTCGATTGAGATCCAGATCTTTGATCGGCTCCCACAAGGACTCAATCGCATGGAAGGTGGTGCCCGCCACCTCGTCACTCAGAAATAGACGGAGCAGGTTTTTGTGAACAGAAACCACCTTCACCCCGGACATGGCGCCTTGGATGTGCGCTTGCTCCAGGGTCTCCATCATGAATCTTTCCTCTAGAGGCTGGTTGTAAAGGACGGCGAAGCGCTGCTTGGCCGCCTTTGGCATCACTTTCAAGTTGGCGTCTTTCCACTGCAGAGCGCTGAACACGACGTACTGGAGGTTACCTCCGAGCGTTACAGGAGCGCTTTCAGGATGAAATACGGATAAAAAGGGCATGACTGCATCTCCTAGGTGGTACCTAGAATGAAGACCATGAGATAGGGTTGGTCAAGGAGAAAAGGCAAATATAATTTAATATTTCCTTTCTGAATCAGTATCTTACGAGCATACCCTTAGCGGGTGAAGGTCTCGATCATTTCCTAGAAGGCGGCTTTGTTCAGGCAGCCGATTGGAAGTGGCCCGGTTATCGTGCAAGCGGAGCGCGCAGACTAGGACGGTCGAAGGCATGAGGATGAAAGCCCGCAGGGCCAAGACCGGCGCTTGCCTCGGGCCTGGCTCACGACAGCCCACTCCCTGAAAGTGCATGCACAAAGCATATCTAGTTGAGATCCTTGTCATTCTAGCGAGCAAAAATTTTTCACTTTTTTGCTTAAGTTTCTCTTGAAAACATCCGTTTTTATTTTAAACAGCAACGAAATAGTGATTTGTGAGTGACGTGGAAATGCAATCGGCAATGTTCTTTGCGGAACGGGAATTTACGTGCAGGCGAGAGATGGAGTGCAATTGCGTATACCCATGTCAGGTGTCTAGGCAAGCTGGTAATGATGTGATCCTGAAGCTCGATGATACAACGGTTAGGTTTGAAAAGGGTATAGCGCAGGAAGTTTCGCGCTGTCTGAAAGATGCTTTTTTGGTGAATTTTGGAAACACGGTCAACGTAATTTTTACGTCGGGAAAGCGTAAAAGCAAGCTGGAGAGGGTGTTTGAAAAGGATGCAATTGGTCGATGGAATTATAAAGGTAACGGAAGATTAAAGTGTCGGCTGACCGCTAATGAAATATATTTCAGCAAAATTACAGCAGTTCAGGGGGATCCGATGGGGGAACTAGCGGTTTACACAGTTGAGGGCGGGGGGGGGAGGGCTGGTATTCGGAGATATATGTTATTCTTTTAGTATGCTTGATGCGTCTTGGCTTGCTGATAATTTGATAAAAGCCAGTAATATGTGACTCGCTTAGTACCATTGCTGCCTTGGAAGCCGCTAGAATTTATTGCAGACAGATAGCGGCGTCGACCTTGATGGGTCTCCACTGCGTTATTTTGAGAGCACGGTACGCAAGCTTACATTGTGCTCGGGTTGATAGATCAGGCATGACGAAGCATCTTTCTAATTGACGAGATTTCTTAGGTGAATGGTTTGCTTGGTCAAAATTAAATATTGAGCTGAAGTCATATGTTGGTAACTTTTGGGGGGGGGAGACAATTTTCCCATTAAACCTATAATCGCAACGTAGGAGAAAAGTGATAGCTTAACTTTAAATAGCTACGGATTGTCAGTTCGTAATAGATCTCGTCGCAATGCTCCTTAGTGATTTTTCGTATTGGGCGTGACATCGTGCATGCATGGCACATTATCTTTTAAACATCTTGAGTGGTATGCAGTCGTTTATCCTCTTGAATTTTAGGGTTCCAAATTAGTAATTTGGCGCATGAAAACCTGCGATTACACGATTCCGAATTTTCTCCGGGATGTTCGGCATTCCTGCGCTAAGGGTTACACGAATAGGTTTTCAAACCAATGAGCGTGTTGATGAACTCGCTCTGACTTGACTTCTTTGTCTTTCTACAATTATCCGGTGCTCCGCTCAAAATATCTCAGGGTTGTATATGGGTTCGCCGATAATCAAAAATCTACATCGTCATAAAAAATAATTGAGTCGTCACGAAATTTTTCCAGTGAGCTAGCAACTTCTAAATAGTCTTGACCAAATATTTTTTTAGGTTGCCAATTGTCGTTTAGCAAAAACAACTCGGTCGTGAAGCTTGTAATGCCGAGATTATTATTATTTAGAATGTCGCGAGCGTATATTTTAAGCAGCCTGCCACCTTCAAAGCTAAAGCTTGCTTCGATTTCGCTAATGAATCGCACACCCCAGCAACCATACATGACGCCGGCGGCAATCCGTTCCCACATCATTTTAAAGTTTTCATATTTTTTGCCAGCCAGTTCAGTATCATAAACAACGGTGAGTACTGCGCTAGAGACATGTAGCAATTTCACTGGTGAGAGCTGGCCAATGATGATGGACTGCTCAATCAATTCAACTAACCTTGTGTCCGGATGTCCTTTCCACAGGACAGCAAAAGTTTGGATGTAAACCTCACCAATTAGATTTAAATTTTTATCAAGCGTTTGCTGGGTGCTAAAAATGGTGTACGCACCCTCACCATTTTCGTTGTGAGGATGCTCATGTTCGGTGTAAAGCAATCGGGAATAGATCATATGCGTACCTTTTGGTAGTGTTACGATAATGACAATTGCTATGAAATTGGCCAGTGCCTTTCACAGGTATGTCTCTTCGGGTAAGCTTATTGTACGTCAGGCTTTCGACAATACAGGAGGGTGCGCGCGTGATTGCAGTTATTAATATTAAGAAAGTTGCAAAAATTCTCCCAGTCCGCGAAATGTTGCCTTTTCATGAGGGTCGCCTTAATAGCTTCAGGCTTGGCATTAATCCCTTGTGAATGGTTAGGCCGCTGAGCTTTGTTAGTGAGATCTTCATCCGAGGGATCAACGGGAAGCTTCAGTTCATATTGCTCAATCCCTAAACTATAGAATTGCAGAATTTCTTTCGCATCCTGCCAAAATAAGTAGCCGAAGAGTCCAGAGTAAGCCTTGTTAACGCTCGCAAAATCTACTGTCAGCCGAGTGTTACTCATACACATGACTTGTATCCACTGCGACTCAATTTCTTGGAAGGTGGTGCTTGATACTCCAGCCCCAGGAAGAGGTACAGAGAGTCCTCGTGTATGGCGACCAGTTTGACCGGCGATATGGCGCCTGATATGTACGCTCGCGCCAACGTTGGGGCTACATGCGGTGTTATAGGATTTGCGGGGGCGCCATACGATTGCAAAATACTGCTTGCCTGCCTGTGGCATCACCGACAAGCTTGGAGTTTTCCACTGCAAGCAGCTAAACATCGCATGATCGGGGGCGTCAGCTGGTTCTTCAGGATCGCATTCAGGATGAAAAATATCTGAAAAGGACATGTCGGCTTCCCTCTGCTTGTAGGTAGATCAAAGTCGACTTTTGAGCGTCTGTCAAAGATGAAAACGATTTTATAGAAGATATTATCCTTTTTATTCAATACCTTAGAGTATACGGACAGCATACCCATTGGATCTTCAGGTGCTGATTACGACCTCCATGGGCGCATGGAACGAATCTGTCTAGGCGTGCCGAAAAATTCCTCTAGAGCCGCCCCGGAGCCCGACCGTTTTCCGGATCAAGGGTGATTTGCGGGAATCGATTGTGCTAGCGCATTTCTTAAGATTTGGCTGCCATCGTTGGAGTTTGCCGGTTCGTTTCGTCGTGGCGATTCTTTGCGCCTGTCCAGACTAGCGGGTTCTCCATTCTCGCGGAAAAATGAGTGCTACAGGGTAGGCTCCGTATTCGAGTGAGTGTGGTGACGTCGTAATTCGTCGACCGTCGCAATCATTAGGAGGTCGACTTCGTGTCGATCTGTTCGCTGTCAACAAGTGCCTGGACATAGCCTTCAGTTCGCGCTGCGGCTTTGTCGAACGCTGAAAGGGAGTCGGATGATTCGATGTTGATATCCAGCTGTCGGTGCTTGATTTGCCGCCTCTTCACTTAGGAAGTCGGTTCTGCGCTCACGTTGGTTGTAAATGACAGCCCTGAGTTTGTAAGGTTCTGGTCTACACCTACTCCAAAAATCAGTATGGTGATGTGCGTTAGCCGGGTCGCTGGCGGTGTCATCGCTGCCAGGAACGGTTCCTGAGAAACTTGCAGTCAGAAAATTCCGATGAAAAACCGAAAACATTTGAGAATTGAAGCCTTGGAGCGTTCTTGAGCACGAACATCATCACGGTCGAGGGGCACGAG
Organism: Pseudomonas retamae; assembly: GCF_043496865.1. Lineage (NCBI taxonomy): Bacteria > Pseudomonadati > Pseudomonadota > Gammaproteobacteria > Pseudomonadales > Pseudomonadaceae > Pseudomonas > Pseudomonas retamae. The sequence goes on along the minus strand of NZ_JBIEIL010000008.1, from coordinate 120,684 downwards.
GCTCTCAAGCGGGAACTCGACTATCTCTGGAGGGAGAAGCGTCCAGATACCACTAGAAAGGTCACTTGGGCTGCGTCTCTGGGAGATCGAAGTGAGAACGCGGACTACCAGTACAATAAAAAGCTACTGCGGGAAATTGACCGAAGGGTCAGATACTTGCGCAAGCGGTTAGAAGATGTCCGAGTGGTACACTACTCTCCCGAGCAGGAGGGGCGAGTGTTTTTCGGTGCGTGGGTTGAGGTGGAAAACGAGACGGGCGAACTTAAGAAATTCAGGGTCGTTGGATACGACGAAATCTACGGTCGCAATGATTACATCTCCATCGACTCGCCTATGGCACGTGCGCTGTTGAAGAAAGAAGTGGGTGATGAGGCTGTGGTGCAGACTCCAAATGGAGAAATTTTGTGGTGGATAAATTCCGTGACGTACGACAAATAGTATGGAATTATCAGTATGCATACTTTTTCTGAGGTCTTGATTTTAAAGGCCTGTAGCGAATTTAGTATGCGGGGTGAGGTTCTTGGTTATTTTCGGCGTTTTCCGAACGATCGCCTTGCGCCGCCGCTTCACTGACTGCTTGCGTCACTTGTGGCCGGCGCACATGCCACAACTCATGAAATTCGGCGCGCATCCGCGCTTCACCTTCAGGGGTAATCAGCGCGGTGCCGGCGGTGCGGGGAGGGCGATAACGGCTCATGGCAACTTCTTGTGATAGAGACCGCCGGAGTCTATCAACCCTCGCGCAACACTGTCAGCGGGCTGGCGTTCAGCGCACGACGAGTGCCGAACACACCGGCACCGCCGATCAGCACCGCGCCAATCAGTGGCAGCACCAGCAACCATGGATGCGGATGCCACGGCAGGTCGAAGGCAAAGCGATACAGCACCAGGCTCACCACTTCCGAACCGATGGCGGCGAGCAAACCGCTCACCGCACCGAGCAAGCCAAATTCGATGCGTCGCGCCTTGATCAGCAATTGCCGCTCGGCCCCCAGCGCCCGCAACAGCGCGCCTTGGCGAATACGCTCATCCAGTGTCGCTTGCAAGCCGGAAAACAGCACCGCCATTCCCGCCGCCAGGACAAACAACAACACGTACTCCACCGCCAGAGTCACCTGGGCGAGGATGCTGCGCAGTTGTTCCAGCAGCGCTTCGACCTGAAGAATGGTCACCGCCGGGAAGGTCCGCGACAGTTCGACGATCTGCTGATCATGACCGGACGCCAGATAGAAACTGGTCAGGTACGTCGCCGGCAGATCCTTCAACGTGCCGGGCTGGAAGATCATGAAGAAGTTCGGCTGGAAATTGTCCCAGTTGATCTCGCGCAGGCTGGTTACTCGGGCTTCACGGTTGACCCCGCCGACGCTGAATACCATGTGGTCGCCGAGTTTGAGTTTGAGACTTTCGGCGACTTTGCCTTCCACCGAGACCCCCGGCACATCGTCACCTGGCTGGTCCTTCCACCATTCACCGGCGGTGAGCTTGTTGCCGGGCGGCAGGTCCGCCGCCCAGGTCAGGCTCAAATCCCGTTGAATCGCACGATCCCCCGCCGAATCCTTGCTGACGATTTGCTGCACCGCTTCGCCGTTGATGCTGATCAGGCGCCCCGGCACGACCGGATAGAGTGGCGCGGCTTGCGCAGAGACTTTGATCAGGTGATCGGTAAAGGCTTGTTTGTCGCCCGGCAGGATATTCAGCGCAAAATAGTTCGGCGCGTTTTTCGGCAACTGGTTCTGCCAGGTGTCGAGCAGTTCGCCGCGCAGCAGGGCGATCAGGGCCATCGACAGCAGAATCAGACCGAATGCCAGTGACTGGCCCGCCGCCGCCAGCGGATGGCGCAGCAGTTGTCCCAAGCCCAGGCGCCACGGCAATGAGGCACGGGCGAGCATGCGCCGCAAGCTTTGCAGCAACAGTAACAGCAAGCCACCCAAGACCAGCGCCGCCACCACACCGCCGCCGAGCAGGGCGAAGGTCAGCAACAGATCCAGGCTCAGCCGCCACATGATCAGGCCGAGTGCGCCCAATGCGGCGCCGTAGACCATCCAGGTGCTCGACGGAATCGGCAGCATGTCGCGGCGCAACACCCGCAGCGGTGGCACGCGACCCAGTGCGGCCAGCGGCGGCAAGGCAAACCCGGCAAGTGCTACCAGCCCGGTGCCGATCCCGGCAAGCGCCGGAAACAGGCCGCCCGGCGGAACATCGGTCGGCAGCAAATCGTGCAGCAGCGCGAACAGGCCCAGTTGCGCCAGCCAGCCCAGCAGCGCACCGCTGAGGGCGGCGAGCAGGCCGAGGACCGTCAGTTGAATACTGAACAACAGCATGGTTTCGCGCCGCGACAGGCCGAGACAGCGCAGCAAGGCGCTGGCGTCAAATCGGCGGCTGGCGAAACGATTGGCCGACAGCGCCACCGCGACACCGGCCAGTAACACCGCGACCAGACTGGCCATGTTCAGATAACGCTCGGCTTTGCCCAGGGCGCCGCCGATCTGTCGGTTGCCGTCGCGCGCGTCCTGAATGCGCTGATTGGCGGCGAGACCGGGTTTGATCAGTTCCCGGTAGGTTTCCAGCGCCTGCGGTTCACCGCGCCACAGTTCGCGGTAACTGACCCGGCTGCCCGGTTGCACCACACCGGTGGCGGCGAGGTCGGCGAGGTTGATCATCACCCGCGGCGTCAGGCTATAGAAGTTGCCGGCGCGATCCGGCTCGTAGGTCAGTACTCGCGTCAGCTTCAGGGTTTTCATGCCGACGTCGATGCTGTCGCCGATTTTCAAATCCAGTGCAGTCAGCAGGCGAGCCTCGACCCAGGCTTCGCCGGGTTGCGGTTCGCCGCCCACCTCTTCGGGCGCGAAGGGTGCGGCGGCGCTTTTCAGTTCGCCGCGTAGCGGGTAGGCGTGGTCGACAGCTTTGATGCTCGACAACTGAATACCGTTGTCGGTCGCGATGACACTGGAGAATTCCACCACTTGCGCGTGCTGCAGGCGCAGTTCGCTGCCGCTTCGGATTTGTTCTTCGCGCGCTGGTGAGCTGCCCTCCAGGACCAGGTCGGCGCCTAGAAATTCGGTCGCGCGCAGGGTCATAGCGCCATTCAGGCGGGCACCGAAGTAGCCTATGGCGGTACTCGCCGCCACGGCCACTACCAAGGCAAAAAACAACACACGCAACTCGCCGGCGCGGGCATCGCGCAACAGTTGGCGTATCGCGAGACTGCACAGACGCAACAGCGGCAAACGCACCATCAAGGCTCCAGAGGGGCGACCAGGCGCCCGGCTTCAAGACGGATCAGGCGCCGGCAACGATGGGCCAGGCGTTCGTCGTGGGTCACCAGCACCAGGGTCGTGCCGCGTTCCTTGTTCAGCTCGAACAGCAGATCGCTGATGCGCTCGCCGGTGTGGCTGTCGAGATTGCCGGTCGGTTCATCGGCGAACAGCACGTCGGGTTCGGCGGCAAAGGCGCGGGCAATGGCCACGCGCTGCTGCTCACCACCCGAGAGCTGGCGTGGCGAGTGGGTCAAGCGTTGGCCGAGGCCGACACGCTCGAGCAATTGCGTCGCGCGTTCGCGGGCATCTTTGCGGCCGTCGAGCTCCAGCGGCAGCATGACGTTTTCCAGCGCATTGAGGCTGTCGAGCAATTGAAACGATTGAAAGACGAAACCCACATGTTCGGCGCGAATCCGTGCGCGCTGGTCTTCGTCGAGATTGCTCAGGCCTTGCCCGGCGAGCACCACTTCGCCGCTGCTCGGCAGATCGAGGCCGGCGAGCAGGCCGAGGAGGGTGGATTTGCCCGAACCGGAGGCGCCGACAATGGCCAGGCTGTCGCCCTTGTTCAGTTCCAGGCTGAGTTCGTGCAGGATAGTCAGTTCACCTTCCGCGCTGGCTACCACTTTGCTGAGGTCCTTCGCGGTGAGAATGCTTGCGCCCATGGAGAATCCGATGCGAGTGTGGTTTTTGAGTGCTGGCCTGGCCTTGATGTGCATGGCCCAGAACGCAGCGGCGGGTACGGTCCTGATCGTTGGCGATAGTATCAGCGCCGGTTTCGGACTGGATACCCGCCTGGGGTGGGTGTCGTTGCTCGAACAACGGCTCAAACAGGAGGGTTTCGACGACAAAGTGGTCAATGCCTCCATCAGCGGCGACACCAGCGCAGGAGGCCAGGCGCGGCTGCCGGCGCTGCTTGCAGAGCATAAGCCGGAGCTGGTGATCCTCGAACTCGGCGGTAACGACGGCCTGCGCGGAATGCCGCCAACGCAATTGCAACAAAATCTTGCCTCGATGATCGACAGCTCGCGCCAGGTGGGCGCCAAGGTGCTGTTGCTCGGCATGCAATTGCCGCCCAATTACGGCAAGCGTTACACCGATGCGTTTGCCGAGGTTTACGGCAAGCTCGCCGAGGAGAAAAACATCCCGCTGGTACCGTTTTTCCTCGAAGGCGTCGGCGGCCATCCGGACCTGATGCAGGCCGACGGTCTGCACCCGGCAGCCGGGGCTCAGGGCAAGTTGCTGGAAAATGTCTGGCCGACGCTAAAACCGCTGCTGTGAGGCTTTTCTAGCGGCAGGCTTTCGGCTAATGTGGCGCCCCCTTATTCGGAGGCCCCGATGCCGCGTCCTGCCTGGTCCCTGTTCGCCTACCAACTGATCGAGCCTGACGAACAGCTGGATCTGTTCGCCTGCCAGGAAGTGCGGGTGCATCTGGTGACCCGTCAGCTCGAGCTCGGCGGTTCGGCCGATCGCACCCTGTGCGGCAGTCTGTTGCCGGCGCAACCGCGCTGGTCGAGCGTGGATCGCCGGGTGTTTCAGGATCAGCGCCTGTGTTCGCTGTGCCGGGCGATTCTGGAGTCGCAGAAGCGCGGCACCTCGCCGATCTGGCCGGAGCTGCGTTTCGAGCTCTGAATGCTGGAAATCAAAATGTGCTCGCGAAGGGGCCTCGGCAGCTGACATTTTCGTTGCTGACACCCCGCCTTCGCGAGCAGGCTCGCTCCCACCCTGAACGCACCCTGTCGCCTATAGCGGCGCCACCTCCCCGAATTCCCGTGCCGCGGTGTACAATCGCGCGCTTATACCCTTGATGATCATGCGAAGGATTTTCCGGATGTTGCCGCGCTTTCCTGCCGTCACCCGCTGCCTGTCACTTGCCGCCCTGTGTGTGGCCGGTCCCGTTGCTGCATTGGAGCTTCCCCTGCCACCGCCCGGCGAAGACATCGTCGGCCAGGTTCAGGTGATCAAGGCCAAGTACGAAGATACGTTTGCCGATCTGGGCACCACCTACGATCTGGGTTATTCGGAAATGGTCGCGGCCAACCCGGGCATCGACGCCTGGCTGCCGGGCGCCGGCACCGAGATCGTTCTGCCAACGCGTTTCATCCTGCCGCCGGGCCCGCGCGAAGGCATCGTCATCAACCTCGCCGAATACCGTCTCTACTACTACCCGAAAGGTCGCGACGTGGTGTACACGTTCCCGCTGGGTATCGGCCGTGAAGGCTGGGGCTCGCCGATTGCGCATACCTCGATCATCGCCAAGACGCCTAACCCGACCTGGACGCCGCCAGCATCGATCAAGGCCGAGCACGCCGCTGATGGTGACCCGCTGCCAAACGTGGTGCCGGCCGGCCCGGACAACCCGCTGGGGCCGTTCAAGTTCACCCTCGGCACGCCGGGTTACCTGATTCACGGTTCCAACAAGAAATTCGGCATCGGCATGCGTACCAGCCACGGCTGCTTCCGCATGTTCAACAATAACGTGCTGGAAATGGCTGGCATGGTGCCGGTCGGTACGTCGGTACGAATCATCAACGATCCGTACAAGTTCGGTCGCAGTGGCGGCAAGGTCTATCTGGAGGCGCACACGCCTTTGGACGACAAGGGCAACCCGTCGGTGGTCGACAAGCACACCGCGGTCATCAATGCGATGCTCAAGCGTGAAGACATCACCAGCAACCTGCGCATGGACTGGGATGTGGTGCGGGATGTAGTCGCGGCAGAAGATGGCCTGCCGGTGGAGATCGCTACGCCGACCAACGCCCCGGCGCCGATGGTCACCAGCACGCCGATCGACCTGCAATAAGCCTGATCAAAAACCCGCCGATGCGTGCCGCGTCGGCGGGTTTTTTTATGGCCCGGACAAAAGCACCGGGCACAAAAAAGCCGACCCAGAAAATGGGTCGGCTCGATAACAATCCCGAGGGATTATTACTTGCGGCTAGCTTTTTCCAGCATGCGCAGAGCACGCTCGTTAGCTTCGTCAGCAGTCTGTTGTGCTTTTTGAGCAGCAGCCAGAGCTTCATCAGCTTTACGGTAAGCTTCGTCTGCACGAGCCTGGGAGCGAGCAGCTGCGTCTTCAGTAGCGGTCAGACGTGCTTCGGTTTCTTTCGATGCGCTGCTGCAACCGGTAGCCAGAACTGCGGCCAGAGCCAGAGCAGAGAATTTCAGAACGTTGTTCATCGTGTTCCCCTTCAAGGACTTTCAAATTAAGTGGCTGTCTCCTCACGATTGAGGAAATAGCCGGCGTACATACTACCCATTACTTGTAGTAAGTAAACTGACGTAGCGCAAGAAGCAAAAAAAATTGTAGGCGTTGATTCTTTTTCGAGCAACTTTTAAACGCGCTGTATAAAAAACATCCAGCTGCAAGCCCCGCCCCGAGCGACTTGATCGGAAAAAGTTCCCTGCTCGTGATGCTCTTTTCGCGTCTTCGGCTAAAGTCTGTCTAAATGAATTCGTCCATACTTTTGTTCCGTTTCTGTGAGCGGCTTGGCGTATCTTTTTGATGTTCAGGTGACTTTATAAAAGGTTGCACGTCTCAAGTCTCAACAACCGGCAATGTTCAGCTGAGCGGCCCGCGAAGATCTTCTTCCGGGACTGTCCTGCGTCCCCCGGAGCAACCCTGCGCAAGGCGCTCGATGACGAGCGCATCTTGAGCATTCCCGCCAATGGTGCCTACTATTTATCAGGTGTCAGGGTGCGCGAGATCGGTGTGGCTCTTCTCGGTGTCCGTCAGGCACGGGGTGGCGTAGATGTTCCTTCGCCGGGAAAACATCGGTAAGGTAGGGGTCACAATCCAAGACCCGCGAGGAGTAGTGATGAGCGAGGCGTTGTCCATCCACCATGACCAGGCTGGTCATCAGTTCGAGACCACCGTGGACGGTCATCGTGCCTACCTGACCTATATGGATCTGGGGAAACAGACCCTGGATATCTACCGCACGTTCGTGCCCAACGCCCTGCGTGGCCGTGGCGTCGCTGCCGCGCTGACCGAAAGTGCGTTGAATTACGCTGAAGAAATGGGCTACACGGTGATCCCGTCGTGCTCCTACGTCGAGCGCTACATGGAGCGTCACCAGCGCCGCGCTGCGAAGATCTGAGCCGCACTCACAAAAACGCCGGGCAATGCCCGGCGTTTTTTTATGCCTGCGAAACGTCGATCAGGTGCGCTGACGTTTCGGCAACACGTCCTTGAGCTTGGCGTGCATGCTGCGCAGGGTGGTCTCGGTGGCGGACCAGTCGATGCAGGCATCGGTGATCGACACGCCGTATTGCAGATCGGCGAGGTCTTTCGGGATTGCCTGGCAGCCCCAGTTCAGATGGCTCTCGACCATCAGACCGATGATCGACTGGTTGCCTTCGAGAATCTGGTTGGCGACGTTTTCCATCACCAGCGGTTGCAGGGCCGGGTCCTTGTTGGAGTTGGCGTGGCTGCAATCGACCATGATGTTCGGCTTGATCTTCGCTTTGTTCAGCGCCTGCTCGCACAGGGCGACGCTGACCGAATCGTAGTTCGGCTTGCCGTTACCACCGCGCAGCACCACATGACCGTAGGCGTTGCCTTTGGTGGTGACGATCGACACGCCGCCTTCCTGGTTGATCCCGAGGAAGCGGTGCGGGCTCGACACCGACTGCAGAGCGTTGATCGCCACGGTCAGGCCGCCATCGGTGCCGTTCTTGAAGCCGACGGCCGAAGACAGGCCGGAAGCCATTTCCCGGTGGGTTTGCGATTCGGTGGTGCGCGCGCCAATCGCCGACCAGCTGATCAGGTCCTGCAGGTACTGCGGCGAGATCGGGTCGAGGGCTTCGGTGGCGGTCGGCAGGCCTTTTTCCGCCAGATCCAGCAGCAACTGGCGACCGATATGCAGGCCGTCCTGAATCTTGAACGAGTCATCCAGGTACGGGTCGTTGATCAGGCCTTTCCAGCCCACGGTGGTGCGCGGCTTTTCGAAGTACACGCGCATCACCAGATAGAGGGTGTCGGACACTTCTTCAGCCAGCAGCTTGAGGCGATCGGCGTATTCGTGGGCGGCCTTGATGTCGTGGATCGAGCACGGGCCGATCACGACGAACAGACGGTGGTCGGTGCCGTCAAGAATGTTGCGAATCACTTCGCGGCCCTTGGTGACGGTGCGCAGGGCGGCGTCGCTCAGAGGGATATCGCGCTTGAGCTGATCGGGAGTGATCAGGGTCTCGTTAGAGGCGACGTTCAGGTCGTTGATCGGTAAATCAGCCATCGTTTACTCGTCAGGTCACGGGTGCCGGCCGCCAGCGATCCCCGCGCGGCGGGGCACAGCAGATTTAGCGCGTCGGGGGAGCCGAACCTTAGCGCGTCGGGCGCGGCTCGACAATGGGCAAACGGCGCTTTAGTCCAATGTCGGCGGCATAAAAGCCTTGCGCACGGTGTCGTGGGAGAACTCGTCGGCGTGCTGCTCGACCCATTGCAAGGCCAGCGCCTGAATATCCTGCAGATCGTCGTGGCTGTTTTTCATCCGGTAGAAGCGCTCGATCTGACACACTTGCTCACCCATTCGCGCACTGAACAGCGTCTGCTCATCGGTGAAGGCGATGCCTACCAGATAGCCTTTCTTGCGGCGCAGACACCACGCCACATAGCCCGGATAACACAGCTCGGCGTTGACGCTGGGCATGCGCACCTGCAGGGCGGTGCCATGGCGCCACGCGCGGTGGTAATTGCAAGCGATGCCGCCGAGGCTGATAGTGTGCAGCTGTTGTCTGGAAATGCATTCAGGCTTGAGCAACGTCAATTCAACCGGCACTTCGTCCGGATGAGGAATGAAACGTCCCATGAGCACAGACTCCCTGTGTCGGCCATCTGACATTGTTTCCCCCAGTATAGTGGTCGAATCCGAACTGACCGATTTCGACGCCGACCAGCGCCTGTTGGCGATGAGCGGCGTTTCTCTGGTGATATTCACCAGCGTCGGCTGCGCCAGTTGCCGCTATGCCCGCGAAGTGTTGCCGGGGCTGCCACTGGCCGTTGATCGACTGTGCTGGATCGATGCCGGCGACAACGGCGGGCTGGTTGAGCGTTATCAAGTGTTTCATTTGCCGGCGCTGTTTGTGGTGCGCGACGGCGAGTTCTTTGGTGCGTTGCACACACGCCTGACTGCCGGTGCGCTCAACGCCGCGCTGGCGCAGGCACTGGATCGAACTGCAGAGGAGTTGCCGTGATGGGGGCAGTGCACAAACCCGTGGTGGGGATTATTGGCACCGGGGCGATTGGGGGTTTTTACGGGGTGATGCTGGCGCATGCTGGCTTCGATGTGCATTTTCTGTTGCGCAGCGAGTTTTCAGCGGTGGCCGAACGCGGCTTGCAGGTCAACAGTGCCGTGCATGGCCCGCTTGTACTGAACCCGGCGCAGGCCTATCGCGGCGCCGCCGACATGCCCAAATGCGATTGGTTGCTGGTGGGCGCCAAAACCACCAGCAACGTCGACCTGGCGCCGGCGATCATCGAGGCGGCCAAGCCAGACGCAAAAGTGTTGTTGCTGCAGAACGGCCTGGACGTTGAGGACAGCTTGCGCCCATTGCTCCCCGATTCTCTGCATCTGTTGGGCGGCTTGTGCCTGGTCTGTGTACATCGAGAGGGGCCTGGGGTAGTCACCCATCAAGCCTTGGGCGCGGTAAACATCGGTTATCACAGCGGCCCGGCCATTGATGAGATGGCGCGCATGGCGATTGTCGAGGAGGGCGCCGGGTTGTTTCGCACTGCCGGCATCGATTCCCAGGCGATGCCCAACCTGCATCAGGCGCGCTGGCAGAAACTGGTGTGGAACATTCCCTACAACGGGCTCTCCGTGTTGCTCGGCGCCGGTACCCGCGCGCTGATGGCCGATGCCGACAGTCGCGCATTGATCCAGGCGTTGATGGCCGAAGTGGTGCGGGGCGCCAAGGCCTGTGGCCACGACATGCCGCCGGGCTACGCTGATTACCTGTTCAGCATGACCGAGAAAATGCCCGACTATTGGCCAAGCATGTACCACGACTTTTTACACAAGCGGCCAATGGAGCTGGAAGCGATCTATGCTCGCCCACTGGCGGCAGCGCAAGCGGCGGGCTGCGAACTGCCGCGCATCGAATTGCTGTACCGCACTTTAGGATTTATCGACCGACGCGACCTTTAACCGGTCGCTCTGGGGGAGAACATGGCCAATAACATCGATGACAAACTGGTGCTGGCGATTTCGTCGCGCGCCTTGTTCGACCTGAGCGAAAGCCACAAGGTCTATCTGTCGAGTGGCGTCGAGGCCTATCGGCAATATCAGATCGAACACGAGGACGAGATTCTTGCGCCCGGCGATGCTTTCCCGCTGGTGGAGAAACTGCTGAGCCTGAACAGCCGCCTCGGCCGCGCGCGGGTCGAAGTGATCCTGGTCTCGCGCAACAGCGCCGACACCGGGCTGCGTGTGTTCAATTCTATCCATCATTATGGTCTGGCGATTTCCCGCGCGGCATTTGTTGGCGGGCGCAGTCCTTATCCTTATCTGAAAGCCTTTGGCTGCGACCTGTTTCTGTCCACCCATGCCGAAGATGTGCGCGCCGCGCTGGACGCCGGGTTTGCCGCGGCGACGATTCTGTCCGGTGGCGCCAGCCGTGCTGCCAGTGACGAATTGCGCATCGCCTTCGACGGTGATGCGGTGATTTTTTCTGACGAGTCGGAGCGTATTTATCAGTCCGGCGGCCTCGCCGCGTTCCAGGCCAAGGAGCGCGAGTCGGCGCGCGAGCCGTTGCGCGGCGGCCCGTTCAAGGGCTTTCTCGCGGCGCTCAATCTGCTCCAGCGCGAGTTTCCCGACGATGCCTGCCCGATCCGCACCGCGCTGGTCACCGCACGCTCGGCGCCCGCTCACGAGCGGGTCATCCGCACGTTGCGCGAGTGGGACATTCGTCTCGACGAATCGCTGTTTCTTGGCGGCCTGACCAAGTCGGCATTCCTCGAAGCCTTCGCCGCTGACGTGTTCTTCGACGATCAGACCGGACACTGCGAACTGGCCCGTGAGGTGGTCGCCACCGGGCACGTGCCCCACGGCATCAGCAACGAGCCGTCAATTTAAACCCTTTGGCTCAAGACGTTGCGTCGCCCGTCGTACTCGTCAAGGCACTGCTAAGCTGAATCAATCTCCGCCATGTTGGCTTGCGAGGAGGTCATATGATTCGTTCGATGCTGTATGCCACTGACCTCGGTCTGTACGCCCCGTTCGTGATGCAGCATGCCCTGGCGTTGGCGCGCACCTTCAATGCCGATCTGTACGTGGTGCACGCGGTGGAGCCGATGGGGCTGTTCGCCGAATCGGTGTTGCAGAGTTATCTCGACGAGCAGGCATTGAACGAATTCCACAGTCAGGGTCTGAAAACAGTCATCGCCAATATCGAGCAGCGCGTGCTGGAGAGCTTTCGCGAAGAACTCGGCGACGATGGCGAACTGGACCTGCAGCGCATTCGTGCGGTGCGCGTACTGCAGGGCGATCCGTCGCAGGTGATTCTCGACCAGGTGCAGAAACTCTCGGTCGATCTGCTGATCGTCGGCAGTCATAGCCACGGGGTCGGCGCGGAAACACCCTTGGGACGGACGGCGGCGCGGGTTCTGCAATTGGCCAAGGTGCCGGTTTATCTGGTGCCATTGGTCGAGCGTCGGCGGCGTGAAGATCGCTGAGGCAAAATAATGGCGCTTCGATGAAAAAGTTCTAGATTTATTCTTCAAACCATTAATATAGTTATATACCGTCGCTGATGCCCGTGGCGTCTACCTGCTTTGAGGGATTGATATGAAGCTTCAACAACTGCGCTACATCTGGGAAGTGGCGCACCACGACCTCAACGTTTCCGCTACAGCCCAAAGCCTTTACACCTCGCAACCGGGCATCAGTAAGCAAATCCGTCTGCTGGAAGACGAACTGGGCGTCGAAGTGTTCGCCCGCAGTGGCAAACACCTGACCCGCGTGACCCCGGCCGGCGAGCGCATCATCACCACCGCTGGCGAGATTCTGCGCAAGGTCGAGAGCATCAAGCAGATCGCCCAGGAATTCTCCAACGAGAAAAAGGGCACCCTGTCGATCGCCACCACGCACACCCAGGCCCGTTATGCGCTGCCACCGGTGATCAGCAATTTCATCAAGCAATATCCCGACGTGGCCCTGCACATGCATCAAGGCTCGCCGATGCAGATCGCCGAAATGGCCGCTGATGGCACGGTCGATTTCGCCATTGCCACCGAAGCGCTGGAGCTGTTCGGCGATCTGGTGATGATGCCATGCTACCGCTGGAACCGTTGCGTGGTCGTGCCCCAGGGTCACCCGCTGACCAAGCTGCCGAAGCTGACCCTGGAAGCCCTCGCCGAATACCCGATTGTGACCTACGTGTTCGGTTTCACCGGCCGTTCAAAGCTCGACGAAGCCTTCAGCCATCGCGGCCTGACGCCGAAAGTGGTGTTCACCGCTGCCGACGCCGACGTGATCAAAACCTACGTGCGGCTGGGTCTGGGCGTGGGCATCGTGGCGAAAATGGCGGTCGACACCAAACTCGACAACGATCTGGTGGTGCTCGACGCCAGCGAGTTGTTCGAGTCGAGCGTGACCAAGATCGGTTTCCGTCGCGGCACGTTCCTGCGTGGTTTCATGTGCGACTTCATCGAGAAATTCGCCCCGCACCTGACCCGCGAAGTCATGGCCAGAGCCATTCAATGCCACAACAAGCAGGAACTGGAAGAACTGTTCGACGGCGTCGAACTGCCGGTTCACTGATCCGCTGTCTCAGAGCACCTCGGTAACAGCAAATTGTTGCCGGGTGCCCGCCACCAGAATCTCCACCTCATCGCCCTCGAACTTGCCCAGCAGGCTTTTGCCCAGCGGCGAGCGCGGGGTGATGACGGTGATCGGCTGACCCACCACATCGACTTTCAGGCCCGCCGCGTCCGGCGCCAGGAACAGCCATTGCTCGCGGCCCTTTTCGTCTTCCAGACCGAGCAGGGCGCCGATCTCGATGCCACGCTGTTCATCGTAGGCACGCAGCGTCAGGTTCTGGCACAGCGCCAGCGACTGGCGAATCTCTTCGACCCGTTTCGCCTGACCCGCCGCCAGATACGACGCCTCCAGCCCCAGTGTGTCGTACTTGTTTTCGGCAATGTTCTCTTCGTGAGTCGCGGTTTCGTAAGCGGTCTGCGCAGCGCGCTCGGCGATGTCGAGGTCGATGCGCAGTTTGCCGAGAATCAGCTGGTGGACGGTGTGTTTATTCATGATCAATCGCAAAATTGTAAAACGTTGGCGCGGCTCTTTTCGCTGGGCGCGGTCTGGTCCTGCTGCAGCCAGAACTGGCATTTGGGGTTGGACGCGTTGCGCGAATTGGCGCGCGCCTGATCCAGTCGAGCCTGCTGTTCGTTCTTGCGCAGGTTTTCTTCGTACTGCTCGAACAGCGGATTCTGCGGCGGGATGTCTGGCCGGGCTTGCACAGACGCAGGCGCAGGCGCAGGCGGATTGGCGATTTGCTGCACGGCCTGCGCGACCGGCGCAAGCTGCTCGGCAAAGATGAACCGCGACAGCAGCCAGCAGGTCAGAGCGATGGCGAGGAAGCCCAGCCACATGCCCAGGGCGATGCTGCCGATCAGATGCAGAGCGCTAAGCTGAACAGGCAAGGGGCGACGCGAACGGGGACGGTAGGGCATGGCTGCCTCCTGGCGGTTGAATGCGGGCAAGTGGCGATTGTCGCACGAAGATTAATCGGCGTCGGCTCTTCTGCGCGAGGGCATTTATGCGGACAATCGGCGCTTTTGCCAACGGGAGCCTTGAATGACTGAAACGAACACCCGCTGGGATATTTTCTGCACCGTCGTAGATAACTTCGGCGACATCGGCGTGACCTGGCGCCTGGCCCGACAACTGGTTGCCGAGCATTCATTGACAGTGCGCCTGTGGGTCGATGATCTGCGCGCCTTCGAACGTATCTGCCCACAGATCGATATCGACGCCGCGCAGCAATTTCAGCAGGGCGTCGAGGTGCGGCACTGGCCCGAGAAATGGGTGCACACCGACGCCGCTGACGTAGTGATCGCCGCGTTCGCTTGCAATCTGCCCAGCGATTACATGGACGCCATGGCCACGCGTGAACGGCCGCCGCTGTGGCTGAACCTCGACTACCTTAGCGCCGAAGACTGGGTCGTCGGTTGCCACGGATTGCCCTCGGTCAAATACAAAACGGTGCAGAAGATTTTCTTCTTCCCGGGCTTTCAGTCAGGCACCGGCGGACTGTTGCGTGAGCGCGGCTTGCTTGAGCAGCGTCGGCAGTTTCAGCAGGATGCCGCAGCGCAGCGACAATTTCTGCAAGGGCTGGGCATCGAGCGCGCACCTGATGCGCAACTGATTTCGCTGTTCGCCTACGAGAACCTCGGGCTGGCCAGTTGGCTCGACGTACTGGCCGCCGCCGATACACCGACCCATCTGCTGGTGCCGGAAGGCCGGATTCTCGGCGATGTTGCGCGTTGGCTGGAGGTGGAGACGCTGACCGTCGGCGCCATCCATCAGCGTCAGGCGCTGACCGTGCAGGTGCTGCCGTTCGTCCGTCAGGATCAATACGACCATTTGCTCTGGTGCTGCGATTTCAACGCGGTGCGTGGTGAGGACTCGTTCGTGCGTGCGCAATGGGCGGGGCGGCCGATGCTCTGGCACATCTATCAGCAGGACGAAGACATCCATCTGGACAAGCTCGACGCCTTCCTCGCGCTGTACACCAAAGGTCTGTCGCCGGCGGCTGCCGAGGCGATGAACGGTCTGTGGCGCGCCTGGAGCGCAGGCCAGCCGATCGGTGAGCACTGGCTCGCGGCCCGCAAACACTGGCCAGAGCTGCAGGAAAACGCCGAGGCGTGGTGTCTGGAACAGGCCTTGCAGGCGGATCTCGCCACGGCGCTGGTACAGTTTTACCTAAATTGGATATGATACGCGGCCTAGATTTTTGTAAATCCCATCCAAATTCGGATATTCGCAATGAAAACTGGTAAAGAACTCAAACCCGGTACCGTGATCCGTATCGACAACGATCCTTGGCTGGTTCAGAAAGCTGAATTCACCAAGTCGGGCCGTAACAGCGCGATCATGAAGACCAAGCTGAAGAACCTGCTGACCGGTTACAAGACCGAAACCGTTTACGGTGCGGACGACAAGCTGGACGACGTGATCCTGGATCGTAAAGAAGCCACCCTGTCGTTCATCAGCGGTGACACTTACACGTTCATGGACACCACTGACTACACCATGTACGAGCTGAACGCCGAAGACATCGAAAGCGTTCTGCCTTTCGTTGAAGAAGGCATGACCGACGTTTGCGAAGCCGTGTTCTTCGAAGAGCGTCTGGTTTCCGTAGAACTGCCGACCACCATCGTGCGTCAGGTTGACTACACCGAAGGCTCCGCTCGCGGTGACACTTCCGGCAAGGTGATGAAGCCTGCCAAACTGAAGAACGGTACCGAGCTGTCGGTTGCCGACTTCATCGAAATCGGCGACATGATCGAGATCGATACCCGCGAAGGCGGTTCCTACAAAGGCCGTGCGAAATAAGCACTGCTTTTTACGGAAAGAAAAAACCCGACCATTGAGTCGGGTTTTTTTGTGCCTGTGTTAACGCCCTGCATCCTGTGGGAGCGAGCCTGCTCGCGAAGCGGTGTGTCATTCAACGAAGCGTTGTCTGACAGGACGCCTTCGCGAGCAGGCTCGCTCCCACAATGGCGTTGGGTTTATTTCAGATGCTCTTTCAGCTCTTGCGAAGCCTGCAACATCGCCGAACGCACCGCTGGCACCTGGCTGACCACGTTGAGCAAACCGTAATCGTGGATCATGCCGTTGTAACGCACCGACGTCACCGGCACACCGGCTTCGTCGAGTTTGCGCGCATACGCTTCGCCTTCATCGCGCAGTACATCGGCGCTGGCGGTTTGCACCAGTGCTGGCGGCAGACCTTTGAGTTGCGCGGTGGTAGCGCGCAGCGGTGAGGCGTAGATCTCGTTACGCTGTTTAGCGTCGGTGGTGTAGTTGTCCCAGAACCACTTCATCATGTTGCGAGTGAGGAAATGCCCCTCGGCATACTGGTTGTAGGAGCCGGTATCGAAGTTGGCATCGGTCACCGGCCACAGCAACACCTGGTATTTGATCGCCGGTGTGCCCTTGTCTTTGGCCATCAGCGCAACCACTGCGGCCATGTTGCCGCCGACGCTGTTGCCGGCCACGGCCAGGCGTTTGCCGTCGACGTTGATCTCCTTGCCGTGTTCCGCCACCCATTTGGTGGCGGCGTAGGCTTGGTTGATTGCCACCGGGTAATGCGCTTCCGGCGAAGGGGTGTAATTGACGAACACCGCCGCCGCACCCGAACCGGCCACCAGATCGCGAACCAGGCGCTCGTGGGTCGGGAAATCCCCCAGCACCCAGCCGCCACCGTGGAAGAACATGAACACTGGTAGCTCGCCTTTGACCCCGGCCGGCCGGACGATGGTCAGGCTCAACGGTTGACCATCAACCTGGATGGTCTTCTCGCTGACATCGGCTTTTGGCAGTGTCAGTTTGACCCCGGACTGCGCGCCGACCAGCACGGCGCGAGCATCCTTGGGCGACAGCTGCTCGATCGGCTTGCCGCTGCCGGCATTCAGCGCATCGAGAAACGCCTGGGTGTTGTGCTCGACATCACCGGCGAAGGCGCTGTGCACGGACAGGGCGAGAAGGGTACCGGTCAAGACTTTGCTGAAAGTGTTCATGTTCATTTCCTTGTTCGGGCCGGGGCTCAGTGATTACACGGTGACGTGCAGACGGACGTCGACGTTGCCACGGGTGGCGTTGGAGTACGGGCAGACCTGGTGAGCAGCGTCGACCAGCGTTTGCGCATCGGCTTGTTCCAGACCTGGCAGGCTGATGTGCAGGTCGATGTCCAGACCGAAGCCACCGGGGATCTGACCGATGCCGACGTGGGCGGTGATCGACGCGTCATCCGGAATCTTGTGTTTGGTCTGGCTGGCAACGAATTTCAGCGCGCCGATGAAGCAGGCCGAGTAGCCGGCAGCGAACAGTTGCTCAGGGTTGGTCGCCGCACCGCCAGCACCGCCGAGTTCTTTCGGCGTGGCGAGTTTGACGTCGAGGATGTTGTCGCTGGAGATCGCACGACCATCACGGCCGCCAGTGGAAGTTGCGATTGCGGTGTAGAGAGTTTGCATGGTGTGAGCCTCATTGGGTGTGGTGTTGTGCGCTAATTGTTTGCGCGCTAAGTAGGTGTGAAGAAAATGTATAGCGCTAATGTTTAGTGCGCAAGATAAATTTTTGGAAAAAGTCCGATTTCATTAAGGGTCAAGGTGTTGAGCGGGGCTGCAAGGCTTGATCTAGAGCGGTTGGCGACGGGTTTTTCGATGTGAGGAATATTTTTGGTATCGCAGAAAACATTCTGGGAGCGAGCCTGCTCGCGAAAGCGGTGTGTCATTCAACGAAGTGTTGTCTGACAGGACGCATTCGCGAGCAGGCTCGCTCCCACAGGGGAATGTGGTGGGGCTTAATTCAGGCTGTCTTGCAGATGCCCGCGCAGTGCTTGTAATTCCGCTTGCAGCTTCTGTAGGCGTTCCAGAGTAAAGCCGCTGGCGCCAAGAATGCACTGGGGAATACTTTGCGCCTTATCGCGCAGCGTCCGGCCTTGTTCGGTCAGTTCGACGATGACCACCCGCTCATCCTCACGACTGCGCGTGCGGCTGAGCAGGCCTTCCGCTTCCAGACGCTTGAGCAGTGGCGTCAGTGAGCCCGGATCGGTGAGCAGGCGCGAGCTGATTTCTCCGACCGTCAAACCATCCTGTTCCCACAACACCATCATCGCCAGGTACTGCGGATAGGTCAGGTTCAGCGCCTGCAGCAGCGGCTTGTAGACCTTGGTCATCATCAGCGAGGTGGAGTGCAGGGCGAAGCAGGCCTGATTAGCCAGCAGCAGATCGTCGCAGGTGTCGCGTTCGGAAGTCATGGTGCAAGCCTTGTTCAGTGAAGCAATGAATCTAGCGCTCGAATCTTTAATGCGCCAGATAATTTTCCTTTGACCTTGAGCCTAGTGCCGGCCCAGATCCCGTTGCAGCGCCAGATCCCAGGGAGGCACAGGGCTGAAGCGGGTTTTCAGGTATTCCAGCAGCAAGCGACTGCGCGAGTGGGTTTGTTGGCCCATACGCAAAGCGTAAATGCCAGCGGATTCCGCCCCGGGCAAGCCGTTGTCGCAGAACAGCGCCAGCAGTTCGCCGCGCACCAGGTATTCACTGGCCAGCCAGGTCGGCAGGTGGGCGATTCCCAATCCGGCCAAAGCGCCGCAGACCAGTGCTTCGGCATTGTTGGCGCTCAGGCGGATGCGGCCTGGACGGTGCAACTGCAATTGCCCGTCGAGTTGAAAACGCCAGGCGAAGGGCGGGGCGAGGCCGTCCCAGTCAAGCCCGTCGTGTTCATTCAATTGCGCGGGATGGCTCGGCACGCCACGGCGTTTCAGGTAATCGGGGCTGGCGCAGGCGATGCGCACGATGCTTGCCAGCGGCGTGGCGACCAGGCGCGTGTCGGCCAATTGACCGGCACGCAGGACCAGATCGACTTTGCCCAGGTTCGACCCGTCCATGTCGATAAAGCTGTCGATCAAATGCAACTGCACGTCCAGGCCCGGGTATAACAACAGAAAGTCAGCGAGGACCGGTGCCAGATGGCGGCGTCCGAACGCGGCGGGCGCGTCGATGCGGATCAAGCCTTCCGGTGCACTGCTCAGGGACACCGCTTCGGCGCGGGCCAATTGCAGCTCGGCAACGATTCGCCGTGCGCGTTCGGCAAAGGCCAGCCCGGCTGGCGTTGCGCGCACCGCATGGGTGCTGCGCACGAACAGCTGGCTGCCCACCGCGCTTTCGAGATTGTCGATGCGTCGGGCGACCGCCGAAGGTGTGAGCGGATGGCGGCGTGCAGCGGCGGAAAAACTGCCGCTTTCCAGTACATCGAGAAACAGTCCGAGCTGATCGGTCAGTTGATTGGGGTTCATGGTATTGAGCGCTTATGCGGAATCGGCACAGCCATTGTGCGTTGCTGTGCGTTTCCCCGCCAGCCGCGACTGCGTAGCATGACGAGCCTGACGAAGAGGAATGTGCGGTGATGGAATTCTTATTGTACCTGTTGTTCGGCGCCGCGCTCGGCACACTCGGCGGCATTTTCGGTATCGGCGGCGGCTTGATCGCTATTCCGTTGCTCGGTGTGTGGTTCGGGCTCGATCAGCAGATCGCCCAAGGCACGGCGCTGGTAATGGTGGTACCGAACGTGATGCTGGCGCTGTGGCGTTATCACCAGCGCAATCGCATCGAGGTGCGCCATGCGCTACCGTTGGCGCTGATGGGCTTTTGCTTCGCCTGGCTCGGTTCGATCTGGGCGGTGGGCATTGATGCGCAAACCATGCGCATCGGTTTCGTGGCCTTTCTGGTGGCGCTGTCGGTGTACAACCTGCTGAAGATGTTCGGCCCGGCACCCGCAGCGACCTCGCAAATGCGCTACTCGTGGCCGTGGCTCGGTGTGCTCGGTGCCGCTTCGGGAACCATGGGCGGTTTGTTCGGCGTGGGCGGGGCAGTGGTGGCGACGCCCGTGCTGACCAGTCTGTTCGGTACTACGCAAGTGGTCGCTCAAGGTCTGTCGCTGGCACTGGCCTTACCCAGCACTGGCGTTACCCTGGTGACTTATGCAGTGCACCACGAAGTCGACTGGATGATCGGCTTGCCGCTGGCGCTTGGCGGTCTGGCCAGCATCAGTTGGGGCGTGAAAGTCGCCCACGCGATGCCGGAAAAACTCCTGCGCGGGCTGTTCTGCGGTTTCCTCGTGCTGTGTGCGGTAATGCTCGCGTTTAAAGTTTGAAACCTTCGACGATGTGCTCGGCCAGGCATTCAGTGATCGGCGACGGGTTGTTCAGGTTGCGGATCAGCATGATGCTGGCCTCGGGCAGCACCGGCAAATCTTCGGCGGCGCCCAGAATTCGAAGGTCCGGGGTGATCAGGCTCTCCAGTTGCGCGGTGATCGCCAGACCCGCGCTGACCACGGCCATCAGCGCCGACAGGCTGGTACTGTTGTAGGCGATGCGGTATTCGCGGCCCATCGCGTCCAGCGCATTGCACGCCCATAAACGGCAGAAACAATCACTGTTGAACATCGCCAGCGGCAACGGCGTCTGCTCATGGGCACTGAAGTTTTGCGCCTCGGCCCAGACGAAACGCTCCTTGCGCAGCAGTTGGCCAATCTCGTTACCCGGCTCGCGGGTGACGATCGACAAATCCAGATCGGTGCGCTGCAGCAACTGTTTGCTCGACTCGCAATGCACCTCGATCTGGATCAGCGGATAGAACTGCGCAAACCGCGAGAGAATCCCTGGCAGAAAACGCATCACGTAATCATCCGGCGTGCCGATGCGCACGGTGCCGACCATGTGCGGCTCGCGCAAAGTGTTGAACACCTCGCTGTGCAACTTGAGGATGCGCCGCGCGTAGCCGAGCAACACCTGACCTTCGGCGGTGAGACGCACCTGACGGCCATCACGTTCGAACAACTGGCGCTGCAACACGTCCTCTTCCAGACGCTTCATCTGCATGCTCACCGCCGATTGCGTGCGGTTGACCATCTCGCCGGCGCGGGTGAAACCGCCCTGATCGGCAATCGCTACAAAGGTGCGCAGTACATCGGTATCGATACTGGGGTAAGCGGACAATTGATGAATCTCCGTGATGCATGCCATCAGAAACATTCGTTGGATTGATCTTAGCGCCGGGACGAGACTTGAGCCATCCACAAAAGGAGGCAAGACGATGAAAGGTCAAAGAGAGTATGTGAACCAAGAGCAACTGTCCGGCCACGGCCATATCGTTTCCGATCTGCTGCACAAGTTTAGCCGCTGGTACGAACTGCACCGTGAACGGGAATTGCTCGCCAGTCTGAGTGACGAAGCGTTGAAGGACATCGGGGTCAGTCGTGCCGACGTTGAGCACGAAGCGGTGCGGCCGTTCTGGGACGATCCGATGCATAAATGATGAGGCCATCGCTACACAAACCCCTTTCAGGTGAGGTAGGTTGCGAGCAGACATGGAGGAATAAATGCCCGCGACGATGTCCTTTTCCCTCAAACAGGCGCGACGTCTGGCGCTGGCTGCCCAAGGGTTCAACGGGCGCCAGCCGCCGACCGTCAACGCGAACCATCTCAACCGGCTGATCGAACGGCTGGGTCTGCTGCAAATCGATTCCGTCAATGCCGTGGTGCGCTCGCACTACCTGCCGCTGTTTTCCCGTCTCGGTGCCTATCCCTCTGAGTTGCTCGACCAGGCTGCCTGGAGTTCGGGGCGTCGGCGCACGTTGTTCGAATACTGGGGCCATGAAGCGTCGCTGCTGCCGCAGTCGATGTACCCGTTGCTGGGCTGGCGCATGCAGCGCGCCAGACGCGGCGAGGACATTTATCAGCAACTGGCGAAGTTCGGTCGCGAACAGCAAGAGACCATTCGCCGCGTGCTGGCATCGGTAGAAGAGCAGGGCGCCTTGGGCGCTGGCAGTTTGTCGACTCGCGAAGACAAGGCCGGCCCGTGGTGGGACTGGAGCGCGGAAAAACTTGCGCTGGAATGGTTGTTCGCTGCCGGTGAAGTGACCGTGGCCGGGCGACGCGGTTTTGAGCGTTTATACGATTTGCCCGAACGGGTGATCCCCGCGGCGATCCTGCAACGGCCGATGCCTGATGAGGCCGAGGCGCAACGCGGGCTGTTGCTGCATGCGGCGCGAGCGTTGGGCGTCGGTACCGAGAAAGACTTGCGTGATTATTTCCGCTTGAGCCCGACGGATGCGCGGCCGCGCCTGGCCGAGCTGGTCGAGGCGGGGCAATTGCAGAGGTGCGAAGTCGCCGATTGGCGGCAAATTGCCTATTGCCTGCCGGAACCCAAGGTGCTGCGCAAGGTGGTTGCCAGTGCGCTGTTATCGCCGTTCGATTCGCTGATCTGGGAGCGCAGCCGCACCGAGCGCCTGTTCGATTTCCGCTATCGGCTGGAGATTTACACGCCGCAACCCAAGCGGGTCTATGGCTATTACGTGTTGCCGTTTTTGCACAACGAGCGGATCGCCGCGCGCGTCGATCTGCGTGCCGAGCGGGCGGCGGGGCAGTTGGCGGTGCATGCGGTGCACGAGGAAGAGCCGGGGCTGGACGAGGAGGGGATGCTGGCGCTGGCGGTGAATTTGCGCAGGATGGCGAGTT
The DNA here is from genome assembly GCF_043496865.1 of Pseudomonas retamae. NCBI lineage: Bacteria > Pseudomonadati > Pseudomonadota > Gammaproteobacteria > Pseudomonadales > Pseudomonadaceae > Pseudomonas > Pseudomonas retamae. Next base: position 98,182 of record NZ_JBIEIL010000008.1, on the reverse strand, counting down.
GGCTGGGACTGGCGCGGGTGCAGCTCAACTGTCAGCGCGAGAGTGCTGCGCGGTTGCGGGTGGCATTGGCGCAGATTGATGCTGGCTGAACTGACGCCTTCGCGAGCAGGCTCGCTCCCACAGGGCTCGCGACACGACGCTGAACGTGTGGGAGCGAGCCTGCTCGCGAATCGGGGCGACGCGATCTAGCGCCGGACTTGTTTCAAAGTCTCGGCAATCAAAAACGCCAGTTCCAGCGACTGATCGGCATTCATCCGCGGATCACAATGGGTGTGATAACGGTCGGACAAGCCATCCTCGGTGATCGGCCGCGCACCACCGATGCATTCGGTGACGTTCTGCCCGGTCATCTCGATATGAATGCCGCCGGCGTAACTGCCTTCAGCTTCGTGCACCTGGAAGAACTGCTTCACTTCACCAAGGATCTGCGCAAAGTCGCGGGTCTTGTAGCCGCTGCTGGCCTTGATGGTGTTGCCGTGCATCGGGTCGGAACTCCACAGCACTTGCTTGCCTTCACGCTGCACCGCGCGGATCAGGGCTGGCAAATGATCGCCGACCTTGTTCGCACCCATCCGCGCGATCAGGTTGAGACGGCCCGGATCATTGTCCGGATTGAGCACGTCGATCAGGCGGATCAGGTCGTCGGGGTTCATGCTCGGGCCGACCTTGACGCCAATCGGGTTGTTCACCCCGCGCAGGAATTCCACATGTGCGCCGTCGAGCTGACGGGTGCGGTCGCCGATCCACAGCATGTGCGCCGAGCAATCGTAGTAATCGTTGGTCAGGCTGTCGCGGCGCACGAATGCTTCTTCGTAGTTAAGCAGCAGCGCCTCGTGGGCGGTGAAGAAACTGGTTTCGCGCAGTTGCGGCGAGCTGTCCATGCCGCAGGCGCGCATGAACGCCAGGGTTTCATCGATGCGGTCGGCGAGGTGGCTGTACTTCTCGGCCAGCGCCGAGTTGGCGATGAAATCCAGGTTCCACTTGTGCACTTGGTGCAGGTCGGCAAACCCGCCCTGAGCGAAGGCGCGCAGCAGGTTCAGGGTCGCGGTGGACTGGTGATAGGACTGCAGCAGGCGTTCGGGATCGGGCACGCGGCTCTTTTCGTCGAAACCGATGCCGTTGACGATATCGCCGCGATAAGCCGGCAGCGTCACGCCTTCGATCGTCTCATCGTTGGCCGAGCGCGGTTTGGCGAACTGACCGGCCATGCGCCCGACTTTGACCACCGGGCAACCGGCGGCGAAGGTCATGACGATCGCCATTTGCAGCAACACTTTAAAGGTGTCGCGAATCTTTGCAGCGGAGAATTCGGCGAAGCTTTCCGCACAATCGCCGCCCTGCAACAGGAAGGCCCGGCCCTGGGTGACTTCGGCAAACTGCCGGCGCAGCTCGCGCGCTTCACCGGCGAACACCAGCGGTGGGTAGCTGGCCAGCGTTTGCTCGACCTGGCGCAGGTGCGCGGCGTCGGGGTATTGCGGTTGTTGCTGGATCGGCAGGGCGCGCCAGCTGTCAGGGCTCCACGGTTGGCTCATCACGGTCTCGAAATTTGATACGCAGGGAAACGCCATGGTAGCAGCAATTAGTGCGTGACCTGTTCCCGCCCCATCACCGACAATCGCCGCTTTGCCACGGCACCACAGCGGTGCCATCGCGTCACCGCGCCCGGTGACCATCAGGAGACGAAATGACTGAGGAGCGCGTCGAGCATCTGCTCGCCGAAGTACAGGATGAGTTCGGCGTGATTCGCGTGCTGGAAGTGGCCGATTACCGCTTTCTCGAATTCGGCGATGCGATCGAGCAGAGCTGCGTGTTCACCGCCGATCCGAGCTGGCTGGAGTACGACTACACCCGCGCGATGCTGATTGGCGCGCTGTGCCATGAGCAGCCGGAAAGTGCGCTGTTCCTCGGCCTCGGTGCCGGTACGCTGACTCAGGCCTGCCTGAAATTCCTGCCGCTGGAAGACGTCGAAGCCATCGAACTGCGCCCCGATGTACCGCGCCTGGCGATTGAATACCTGGGGCTGGATGACGATCCGCGCTTGTACATCCGGGTTGGCGATGCCCTCGAATTGCTGCCGAGCGCAGAGCCGGCGGACCTGATTTTTGTCGACCTCTATACCGACGTTGGCCCGGGCGTCGGGCATCTGGCCTGGAGTTTTCTCGGCGACTGTCAGAAGCGCCTGAACCCGGGCGGCTGGCTGGTGATCAATCAATGGGCGACGGATGACGGCAAGCCGCTGGGCGCGGCGTTGCTGCGCGGGCTCTATCACCGGCATTACTGGGAGCTGCCGGTGAAGGAGGGCAATGTGATTCTGATTGTTCCGGCGGACCTTGATCAGGTACTGGATGTGCCGGCGCTGACCGCCCGGGCTGAAACACTGGCGCCGCGGTTGGGCTATTCGTTGCAATCGTTGATCAACGCGATTCGCCCGGCTACTTGAGTTGTCAGTGCCGGCCCCTTCGCGAGCAGGCTCGCTCCCACATTGGAATGCATTTCCCTGTGGGAGCGAGCCTGCTCGCGAAGAGGGTCTGATAGCCTGCGAAAATTTCAGACCCCTTTGAAAACCCCGGGCCGCCGCTCCATCAACGACCGCACCCCTTCTTTGGCATCCTCACTGTTCAATAACTTTTTTACCAGTGCAGGCAAGCTCTGCGCCGCTGCCATTTCCCCCTCATAGCGCGCCTGCCGCGCCGACAGCAAAGTTGCCTGCACACCCAACGGCGCCTGCCGCGCAATCCGTTCGGCCAGCTCGATCGCCCTTGGCAGCAGATCCTCGCTGGCCATCACTTCCTGCACCAGACCCAGATGCAACGCGTCATGGGCATCGAATTCATCTCCGGTCAGCAGCCAGCGCATCGCGTTACCCCAACCGGCGATCTGCTGAAAGCGTAAAGTCGCGCCGCCAAACGGAAAGATCCCACGCTGTACTTCCATTTGCGCGAAGCGGGTATTGCTGGCGCAAAGGTTGATGTCTGCAGCCAGCATCAGCTCGATACCGATGGTCAGGCAGTAACCCTGCGCTGCGACGATCACCGGTTTGCTCACTCGTGGCCCGACGAACACGCCCCACGGATCGCACCCACCGGTCGGCACTTGCCAGCCCTCGGCAAGGGCTGCGCTGGCATTGAGCAGATCCAGGCCGGCGGTGAAATGCTCGCCATGGCCGAACACCACCGCTACTCGCGCGTCGCGGTCGGCTTCGAACTCGCCGTAGGCCAGACTCAAATCGTTCAGCAGGTCGAGGTCGAAGGCGTTGCGCTTGGCCGCTCGATCAAGGCCTATCAGGTGGACGTGACCGCGACGTTCGCGGCTGACGCGGCCGGGGCAGGGCTGATTCATGGCTGAATCCTCGGGCGGGAAGAGCGGCGCCGCGACGGTATGTCGCGGCTCAGTGAATCGTTTAAGCAGCATCGCAAGCAGGGGCGGGCCTTTGCAAAATAGACCCTGGCGCGATTATCTGCAAAACCCCATTACACAGCGCTGACACAGCGATCCGGCCAATAAAAAAAGCTCCCTTTTCGGGCAAAATCCGGTATAGTGCGCGCCGGCCTTTAACCGGGCCGCGTTTAGGTAGCGCAATTTCCCGAAGTCAGCTTCGGCTGCACGTCCGCACTGCGGGCTCTTCCTTGACGATCCATCTTCATTCATTCGTTTTCGCAAATCCCCGCCGACAAAGCTGCCAGGGCGACTCTTGAGTCTCAACACGGCATGCGCAGCTTTGGAGCATGGGTCTTTGCGGATGCACTTAGAGGCAGACCCATGACCCAGGAAACCGGCGGATTCGCCGCTTTTAATCTCAACCCGAATATTCTTGCAGCCGTCGCAGCGACTGGCTACGAAGAGCCTTCGGCGATTCAGCAGCAATCGATCCCGATCATCATGGCCGGCCAGGACATGATTGGCCAGGCGCAAACCGGTACCGGTAAAACCGCCGCGTTCGCACTGCCTATCCTGCACCGCATCGATCCTGCCAAGCGCGAACCGCAAGCCCTGATCCTGGCGCCGACCCGAGAGTTGGCGCTGCAAGTAGCAACCGCTTTTGAAACCTACGCCAAGCAAATGCCAGGCGTTACGGTCGTGGCCGTTTACGGCGGCGCGCCGATGGGCCCGCAACTCAAGGCTATCCGTAATGGCGCACAGATCGTTGTCGCCACCCCGGGTCGTCTGTGTGATCACCTGCGTCGCGACGAGAAAGTCCTGTCGACCGTGAACCATCTGGTTCTCGACGAAGCTGACGAAATGCTCAAGCTGGGCTTCATGGATGACCTGGAAGTCATCTTCAAGGCGCTGCCAGCGACACGTCAGACCGTTCTGTTCTCGGCGACCCTGCCGCAGTCGATCCGCGCCATTGCCGAACGCCACCTGCGCGATCCGCAACACGTCAAGATCCAGACCAAGACCCAGACCGTTACCGCGATCGAACAGGCTCACCTGTTGGTTCACGCTGACCAGAAAACCTCGGCCGTGCTCAGCTTGCTGGAAGTCGAAGACTTCGACGCACTGATCATGTTCGTGCGCACCAAGCAAGCGACCCTGGATCTGGCCAGCGCCCTCGACGCCAAAGGCTACAAAGCCGCGGCGCTGAACGGTGACATCGCCCAGAACCAGCGTGAGCGCGTGATCGACTCGCTGAAAGATGGCCGTCTGGACATCGTTGTCGCCACCGACGTTGCTGCCCGTGGTCTGGACGTTCCGCGCATCACTCACGTATTCAACGTGGACATGCCGTACGACCCGGAATCCTACGTGCACCGTATCGGCCGTACCGGCCGTGCCGGTCGCGAAGGTCGTGCGCTGCTGCTGGTGACGCCGCGTGAGCGCCGCATGCTGCAAGTGATCGAGCGTGTAACCGGTCAGAAGGTTGCTGAAGTCCGCCTGCCGGACGCTCAGGCCGTTCTCGATGCGCGCATCAAGAAACTGACCAACAGCCTGTCGCCGCTGGTTGGCGATGCCGAGTCGACTCACGGTGACCTGCTCGATCGCCTGACCGCTGACATCGGTTGCACCCCGCGTGCCCTGGCTGCAGCCTTGCTGCGCAAAGCCACCAACGGCCAAGCGCTGAACCTGGCGGCGATCGAGAAGGAACGTCCACTGGTGCCGAACAACGCACCGCGTGGCGACCGTCCCGAGCGTTCCGGTGATCGTCCTGATCGTGGTGACCGCGAGCGTCGCGCGCCAATGCCGTTGGGCGAAGGCCGTGCTCGTTGCCGTACCGCGCTGGGCGCGCGTGACGGTATCGCCGCGAAAAACCTGCTGGGCGCGATCCTCAACGAAGGTGGTCTGGCCCGCGAAGCGATCGGTCGCATCCAGGTGCGTGACAGCTTCAGCCTCGTCGAGCTGCCGGAAGACGGTCTGGATAAACTCCTGACCAAACTGAAGGACACTCGCGTTGCCGGCAAGCAGCTGAAACTGCGTCGCTACCGCGAAGATTGATCCGTCCTCGGGCTGATTGATCGCACATAAAAAATCCCCGACTGGTTCGGGGATTTTTTTTGCCTGCTTATCGGGCGACACAACACCCTGTGGGAGCTGGCTTGCCAGCGATAACGTCAGCCGAAACGATAAATATCCATGCCCAGCGCCCCCATCGTGAAACCCTGATGCGCCACGCTGTAAACCCCGCCGGCGCCGCGCGCAAAATACAACGGCAGCAAATGCTCATCACTCGGATGACTGCGCACGGCATGCGGCGCCTGCTGGCGATAATCATGCAGCGCGGTTTCATCGTCGGCCGCCAGCCTGTCGATCATCCAATCACGGAATTCCCGTGCCCACGGCTCGACGCTCTCGGGGCCGGCATGCCAGTCGAGTTCGCGCAGGTTGTGGGTGATGCTGCCGGAGCCGATCAACAGAATACCCTGTTTGCGCAGGCTCGCCAGCGCGCGGCCAACTCGCGTTTGCAGCACCGGCCCCGCGTGGCTCGGCAGAGACACCTGCACCACCGGAATGTCCGCTTGCGGATACATCAGCGATAGCGGCACCCAGACGCCATGATCGAACGGGCGTTGCGGGTCGAGGCGCGCCGGCAAGTGGTTGGCCGCCAACAGGGCGGCGACTTCGCCAGCCAGTTGCGGATTGCCCGGCGCCGGATACTGCACTTCGAACAATGCGCGAGGAAAACCGCCGAAGTCGTGCCAGGTTTCCGGCTGCGGATGACTGCTGACCAGTAACTCCTGGCTTTCCCAGTGTGCGGAAACCATGACAATGGCTTTGGGTTCAGGCAGTTCGGCCGCCAGCCGCGCCAATGCCGGGCCGCTGGCGCCGGGTTCCAGGGCCAGCATGGGTGAGCCATGGGAAATGAACAGGCTGGGCAACATGGTTGATTCCTGAGGGTTAAGATGACTCATCTTCGGTCAGTTCACCGATTTGAATCTAATATAAGTTTTCGCGGTTTTTCATCGATTTTTCGGGAGTGATGCATGCAGCCTGAGTTTTGGTACAAGAAATGGAATGCGAACCAGATCGGCTTTCATCAGCCCGAGGCCAATGCGTATTTGCGACGCTATTGGCCCGACCTGTCGATCGAGCCCTTGGCGCGGGTGCTGGTGCCGCTGTGCGGGAAAAGCCTGGATTTGCTGTGGCTTGCCGAGCGCGGTCATCAGGTGCTCGGAATTGAGTTGTCGGAGAAAGCGATCGAGGATTTTTTCAGCGAGCATAAGGTTGAACCGCAGATCAGCCAGAAGGGCGCTTTCAAGGTTTACCGCAGTGATGCCATCGAGTTGTGGTGTGGGGACTTTTTTACGCTGACGGCGGAGGATGTTGCCGGTTGCACGGGGTTGTACGACCGCGCCGCGCTGATCGCCTTGCCAGCGCCGATGCGTGAGCGTTATGCCGAGCATTTGCAGCAGATCCTCGTGCCGGGCATGCGGGGGTTGTTGATCACTCTCGATTACCCGCAGGCGCAAATGTCCGGCCCGCCGTTTGCGGTGGATGATCAAGAGGTGCAGCGGTTGCTCGGTGAGGGCTGGCAGGTGCAGAGGCTGGAAGAGCAGGATGTGTTGGCCGAGAGCCCGAGGTTTTCCGATGCGGGGGTGACGGAGTTGGTGGAGCGGGTTTACCGCGTGTCTTCCACATAGTTCTGTGCAGGCCGTTCCGGCTTCATCGCGAGCAGGCTCGCTCCCACAGGGTTATGCGGTGTTGATGCCATCTGTGGCACAACACAATGCTCCTGTGGGAGCGAGCCTGCTCGCGAAAGGGCCGGCATTGTCGACGCATAATCCAAGCGATATAAAAAAAGGCCCGCATCACTGCGGGCCTTCTTTTTATCGCTTTCGGAATCAACCGCGACGACGCAATGCGTCGATACGCTCTTCCAGCGGTGGGTGGCTCATGAACATGCGGGCAAAGCCCTGTTTGATGCCACCGTTGATGCCAAACGCATTCAGGGTGTCCGGCATGTGCACCGGCAGGCCCTGTTCGGCGCGCAAGCGTTGCAGTGCGCCGATCATCGCGCTGGTGCCAGCCAGGCGTGCGCCGGCTTCGTCGGCGCGGAATTCGCGCTTGCGCGAGAACCACATGACGATCGCGCTGGCGAGAATGCCCAGTACCAGTTCAGCGAAGATGGTCGCCACGTAATAGGCGATGCCCTGACCTTCTTCGTTCTTGAAGATCACCTTGTCGACGAAGTTGCCGATGATCCGCGCGAAGAACATCACGAAGGTGTTCACCACGCCCTGGATCAATGCCAGCGTGACCATGTCGCCGTTGGCGACGTGGCCGATCTCATGGGCCAGCACGGCCTTGACTTCGTCGGGCGAAAACCGCTCGAGCAGGCCCTGGCTGACCGCGACCAGTGCGTCGTTCTTGTTCCAGCCGGTAGCGAAGGCGTTCGCTTCGTAGGCAGGGAAAATACCCACTTCGGGCATCTTGATCCCGGCTTCGCGGGACAGTTGCTCGACGGTTTGCAGCAGCCATTGCTCGTGCCGGGTCCGCGGCTGGCTGATGATCTGGGTGCCCGTGCTCATCTTCGCCATCCACTTGGAGATGAACAGCGAGAACAGCGAGCCGGCGAAACCAAAGACGGCACAGAAAACCAGCAGCTGACTGAGGTCGAGGTCGACCCCGTTGGCCGCCATGAACCCGTTGAAGCCGAACAGGCTCAGGGTGATGCTGGCTATCAGCACGACCGCCAGGTTAGTGGCCAAAAACAGCAGGATGCGCATCATGGTTGTAGAAATCTCCTCAAGCTAAAGATGTAGCGTACTGCGGGGTATATAAGGTGCCGCACCGGGCTATTCAACTGAGTGACTATTTCAAACTGTGTCCTACAGCGAATTCCTTGGTATCCGGCACATTTCCCACGTCAGATCGAGACAGGGATGACGAGCAGCCACGACCCGTCGTCATTACCCCGGGCGCGGTCAGCGGGTACGAAACGCAAGTGTAGAAGGCCTAAGGGCAGGCGCAGCGCAGAAGTGTTGCTGAATCAGACAGTGCGCAACATTGGGCTGTTGCGCACTGCTGGCCATTTACTGGCGATAGGACTTGAGGAAGTTGCCGATGCGGCCGATGGCCATTTCCAGATCGTCCACGCGGGGCAGGGTGACCACGCGGAAGTGGTCCGGCCAAGGCCAGTTGAACGCCGTGCCTTGGACAACCAGCAGTTTTTCCGACAGCAGCAGATCGAGAACGAATTTCTCGTCGTTGTGAATCGGGCAGACTTTCGGATCGATTCTCGGGAATGCATACAGCGCGCCCATCGGCTTGACGCAGCTGACGCCGGGAATGTCGTTGAGCAATTCCCAGGTACGGTTGCGCTGTTCCAGCAGGCGGCCCTGTGGCAGCACCAGATCATTGATGCTCTGATAGCCGCCCAGCGCAGTCTGGATCGCGTGCTGACTCGGCACGTTGGCACACAGGCGCATGTTGGCCAGCATGTCGATGCCTTCGATGTAGCTCTGCGCGTTGTGCTTCGGCCCGGATATGGCGATCCAGCCCGAGCGGAAACCGGCTACGCGGTAGGACTTCGACAGACCGTTGAAGGTCAGGCACAGCAAGTCCGGCGCCAGCGAGGCGGTGCAGACGTGCACGGCATCGTCGTAGAGGATCTTGTCGTAGATCTCGTCGGAGAACACCACCAGATTGTGCGCCCGGGCGATTTCCAGCATGCCCAGCAGCACTTCCTTCGAATACACCGCGCCGGTCGGGTTGTTCGGGTTGATGATCACCATCGCTTTGGTGTTCGGCGTGATCTTGGCCTTGATGTCGGCCAGATCGGGGAACCAGCCGGCGCCCTCATCGCACAGGTAGTGCACGGCGTTACCGCCGGCGAGGCTGACGGCGGCGGTCCACAGCGGGTAATCCGGGGCCGGCACCAGCACTTCGTCACCGTTGTTGAGCAGCGCCTGCAGCGACATCACGATCAGCTCGGACACGCCGTTGCCCAGGTAGATGTCTTCGATGCCGACGCCTTCGACGTTTTTCTGCTGGTAGTACTGCATCACGGCCTTGCGCGCACTGAACAGGCCTTTGGAGTCGCTGTAGCCTTGCGCGGTCGGCAGGTTGCGGATCACATCCTGAAGGATTTCGTCCGGCGCTTCGAAACCGAACGGTGCCGGGTTGCCGATGTTCAGCTTGAGGATGCGCTGGCCTTCCTCCTCCAGACGTTTGGCGTGCTTGAGCACCGGGCCGCGAATGTCGTAGCAGACGTTGGCGAGCTTGTTCGATTTGCTGAACTGCATGGCGATGTGATCCTGAAAATGAACGATCCAGGCGGCGAATGGACAACCGTACTGGGAATCCTGCGTCTTCACACAGGCGGACCGATCGAGCCGCGGCTCGGATAATCCGTTTGAATGCGCCCGGTCTGGCTGCCAGACTGGTGCGTGACGAGGCGCAATCATACGTGCCACCCGATCCGTGGAAAAGGTACAGATCGGGCTTTTTCAGCCGCTGAGGTGTGATGATGGAAAAGTTGCAGAAAACCCTGGAAGAATGGAAAGCCATGCTCGATCCCGAGCAGTACAACGTGTGCCGCCTCAGTGCCACCGAGCGCCCGTTCTCCGGCAAATACAACGACACCAAGACCGAGGGTGTCTATCACTGTGTCTGCTGCAACGAGCCGCTGTTCGATTCGAAGACCAAGTTCGATTCCGGCTGCGGCTGGCCAAGTTTCTATGAGCCGATCGGCGCAAGCGCGATGACCGAAATCCGCGACACCAGCCACGGCATGATCCGTACCGAAGTGAAATGCGCGCGCTGCGATGCGCATCTGGGCCATGTGTTTCCTGACGGCCCGCCACCGACCGGCCTGCGCTACTGCATCAACTCGGTGTGCCTGAATCTCGAGCCACGCGAGTAAGCATCAACAAGGCGATCGTCAGGTCGCCTTTTTATCGGGTAATTAAATTGCACGCAATTGAATTGATCGCTATGTTTAGCCTTTGCCGACCCTTCGTGGAGCCTGTCTCATGAGTGACAACCTGCTGAACATTCCGTGCACCACCATCAAGGGTGAGCAAAAGACCCTGGCCGATTTCGCCGGCAAAGCGGTCCTTGTGGTCAATACGGCGAGCAAATGCGGCTTCACCCCGCAGTACAAGGGTCTCGAAGAACTGTGGCAGACCTACAAGGACCAGGGCCTGGTGGTATTGGGCTTTCCCTGCAACCAGTTCGGCAAGCAGGAGCCCGGCAACGAAGGCGCGATCAGTGAGTTCTGCGAGTTGAACTTTGGTGTCAGCTTTCCGCTGTTCAAAAAGATCGAGGTCAACGGCGCCGGTGCTCACCCGTTGTTCGTGCAGTTGAAGAAACGCGCGCCCGGTGTGCTCGGCTCGCAAGGCATCAAATGGAATTTCACCAAGTTTCTGATCGGCAAGGACGGCCAGTTGGTCAAGCGTTTCGCCCCGGCGACCAAGCCGCAGGACCTGAGCCGCGAGATCGAAGCTCTGCTCAAATGAGCAGCCTGCCGGTCGATTCGCTGAAGCTCGACAGCCAGTTGTGCTTCAAGCTGTACGCCGCTTCGCGAGCGGTGATTCGCGCCTACAAGCCGATGCTCGATCAACTCGGCCTGACCTACCCGCAATACCTGGCGATGCTGGTGTTGTGGGAGTGGCAGGACGCCGCGCCGCAGCAACCGACCGTCAAAGCGCTGGGCGAGCGGCTGGCGCTGGACTCGGGCACATTGACGCCGCTACTCAAACGTCTGGAGCAATTGCAGTTGGTGCAGCGCCAACGTTCGGCCCGTGACGAGCGTGAAGTACATCTGAGCCTGACGCCTGCGGGACAGGCGCTGCGTGAACGGGTCGGGCCGCTGAAGGCCCGCCTGTTGTGCGACAGCGGCGTGGACCTGGACCGGCTCAATGATTTGCGTGACGGCCTCGACCATCTGTTGGGGCAGATCAAGGCGCTGGCGTAGTCGGTACCCACTGATCGAGCAGGGCCGCCAGCTCCTCGCGGCGGAACGGCTTGGCCAGATAATCACTCATGCCGGCCGCCCTGCAGCGTTCACGTTCCTCGGACATCGCGTTGGCGGTCAGGGCGACAATCGGCAGCTGCGGCCAGCGGCCGCTCTGGCGGATCTGTCGGCTCGCCTCGTAACCGTCCATGACCGGCATGTTGCAATCCATCAGCACCAGATCGAAATCATTGAATTCAAGTTGATCCAGCGCTTCGGCACCATGGGCGGCGACCACGACCTCGCAACCCAGCTTGCCGAGCATGCCCTTGGCCACCAACTGGTTTACCGGATTGTCCTCGACCAGCAACACCCGCCCGCGACGGACTGAGGCGGCGGTGTCCTGCTGCGCATCGTTGATCGCGACCACCTCTGGCTGCAGAGTGCGTCGCAGGTTCTGGTACAACGCATTTCGCGCCAGCGGGCGTGCCTGTTGCTGCAAAGGGGCGAGGGCGGCGGCTTCTTCACTCGGCAGGAAGCTGCCGTAGGCTGTCACCAGCAGAATCGGCGCGGTGATGGCCGGTCGCAGCCCGAACAGACATTCGGGGCAATCGGTGATCAGCACATCAGGTTTGAGACCCAGCAGCGAGTCGTCGATGGTGCGTTGCGTGTATTCCAGACCCCAGACTGGCAGCAGGTTCTGCAACAGTTCCGCCAGACCACTGCTGGCCGCGGTAATGGCGAGGATCTTCCCTTGCAGCGGCGCCAGCGCCAGGGCGCGGGTGTGACAGGGCAGCGGCAGCTCGGCGCAGAATTGACTGCCGAAACCGATTTCGGAGCTGATCGTCAGCCGACCCTGCATCGCTTCGCAGAGGTTGTAGGTCAGCGCCAGCCCCAGTCCGGTGCCGCCGTACTGACGGGTGATGCCGGCGCCCGCCTGGGTGAACGGCTGGAAGATTTTCAGCTGCGCTTCCTGAGCGATGCCGATGCCGGTGTCGCAGACTTCAATGCGCACGCCTTCCTTGTAAGTCGACAGGCGCACATCGACGCGGCCGAAGCGGGTGAACTTGAGCGCGTTGGACAGCAGGTTGCTGACGATCTGCCGCACGCGGGTCGGGTCGCCGAGTACCAGCGCCGGAAAGTGCGGATCGATCAGGCAGGTCAGTTCGACGCTTGGCGCGGCGTTCTGCGACAGCAGGTTGGCGGTGTCCTCGACCAGCGAGCCGAGGTCGAACGGGATGTGTTCGAGCTCCAGTTGCCCGGCATCGAATTTCGACAGGTCGAGAATGTCGTTGAGCAACTCGACCAGCACCTTGCCCGAGTCATGGGCGATCGACAGCTGTTGCTGCTGCTCGGCATTCAGCGGCCCGTCGAGTGAAAGCGCGATCATCCCCAGCAGGCCATTGAGCGGCGTGCGAATTTCGTGGCTCATGTTGGCGAGAAACGCCGAGCGCGCTTCGGCCATGTCCAGCGCAGTGCTGCGCGCGACTTCCAGTTCCTGGTTGGACTGGCTGAGCCGCGCGTTGATGGCCTTGAGTTCGGCAGTGCGCGCCGAGACGATGTTTTCCAGTTGACCGAGGTAGTCGGTCAGACGGTTTTCCGCATTGCGCCGCTGCTGGATCTCGGTAGCGATGTTCTCGAATTGCTGATTGGCGACTTTGACCAGTACGCCGATTTCATCGTTGGCATGCCCCGCCGGGCATTCCAGGGTGGTTGGCTCGGCGCTGCGCGGGTCGCGGCCGCTGAGTTCGCGGATGACCCGCACCAGCGGTTTGGTCAGCATCACATAGAACAGCGCGAGCAGAATGCCGGTCAGCAGCAGGCTGCGGGCGAAACCGTTGAGCAGGGTGATCTCGGCGCGGCGCAGGAAACGGCTGCCGAAGGCGTAGGTGTCGACTTCCAGATTCAATACGCCAAGCGATTCGTTGGGCAGATGATCCAGATACAGGCGATCCTCGAACTGGCGCTTGGCGCCAAACAGAAAGTCGCTGATCACCCGATAGCCGCTCTGCAGCTCCGGGCGTTTGACATTGGCCAGCACCGTGCCGTTGTTGTCGGTGAGAGTGGCGGAGATGATCGCTGGCGAGCGTAACAGGCCGAGGGTCAGTTCCTGCGCCAGTTCGGCATCGATGTTGTAGGCGATGCGCGAGGCCGGATTGTGGCTGATTTCCAGCAGAGACAGGATTTCACGGTTGATGGAGGCGTCTTCGCTGGCATAATCGATGCCGATTTGCAGCAGGCTGAGCAGCGTGCCCAAAATGAACCCGACCAGCACGGTAAGCCTGGCTTGTTTGAACGACAGCCGGTGGGTGAATTTGATATCCATGGGGTGTTGAACCACTTCCGTTTCCCTTCGCTGCTCAAGCATAGTCGATCATGTATGGATACCGAGGTTCCCGAATCGCCTTGTAACAAGGCTTGCTCGGGTGATTGGGGTCTGTGTGTCGTCGCTGGATCGTCATCATCACTGTGAACGTGCCCGAGGAGAAGACGTGGATTCCCGATTGAATGCTTTTCTTGAACGCGCCGAGTCGGTTCTGGCGCGCATCGAACCGTTGTTGCCGGCACCACGGCCGGTCATCGACTGGGGCACGTGTCTGGCCGCGCGCTGGCAGCGCGACGGGCGCAGCGGCTATCTGCTGCCGCTGGAAGTCAGCCTCGACATGCGCTTGTCCGACCTGATCGGTGTCGACCGGCAACTGGAACAACTGGGCCGCAACACCCAACAATTTCTCGATGGCATGCCGGCCAACCACGCGTTGCTCTGGGGCTCGCGCGGTACCGGCAAGTCGTCGCTGGTGCGCGCGCTGCTGGCGGAGCACGCCGCGGCCGGCCTGCGCCTGATCGAGATCGAGCGTGACCATCTGGCGGATCTGCCGCGGGTGGTCGAGCAGATCGCCAAGCTGCCGCAACGTTTCGTGCTGTTTTGCGATGACCTGTCGTTCGAATCCGGCGAAGGCGATTATCGCGTGTTGAAAAGCGTACTCGACGGCTCGCTCGAACAGGCGCCGGACAATGTCTTGCTGTACGCCACCTCGAACCGCCGCCATCTGGTGCCGGAAAAGGAAAGCGACAACGAAAACTGGAAGCGCGTCGACGGCGAACTGCACCCCAGCGAAGCCGTTGAAGACAAGATCGCGTTGTCGGACCGTTTCGGCCTGTGGCTGTCGTTCTACCCGTTTACCCAAGAACACTTCCTTAACGTCGTCGAACACTGGATCGGCCAGTTGGCGGCCAAGGCCGGCCTGAGCTGGCAGCGTGACGAAGCGCTGGACATTCTCGCCGTGCGTTGGGCCACCGGCCGCGGCAATCGCAACGGACGTTGCGCGTATCAATTTGCCCGCTATTGGGTGGGCCTGAAATTGCTGGAGCACAAGGCATGATCGATTTGCAACAAAGTGGCCAGGGCCTTGAAGGCTATGGCCTGTTGGCGGCACAGCTGGAATCGCTGCTGGCGGACGAACGCGATTTTATCGCCAACGCCGCGCAGTTTTCGGCCTTTCTGTTCAACCAGCTCGATGACCTGAACTGGGCCGGTTTTTACCTCAATCGCAACGAAGAACTGGTGCTTGGCCCGTTTCAGGGCCAGATCGCTTGCGTGCGCATTCCGTTCGGCCGCGGTGTGTGCGGTGCGGCAGCGGCCACCCGGCAAACCCAGCGCGTCGAGGACGTGCATGCTTTTCCCGGTCATATCGCCTGTGACAGCGCGTCGAACAGCGAACTGGTCGTGCCGCTGGTCAAGGCCGGCCGCCTGATCGGTGTGCTTGATCTCGACAGTCCGAAACTTTCGCGTTTTGCTGAAGAGGATCAGGCCGGCATCGAGCAACTGGCGGCGATTTTCCTGCGGCTGACCGATTGCTGATCACGGATCGAGGCCAGCCTTGAGCAACAGGCTGGCCGGGTCGACGCTGTCGATTTGCGCCGGGTCGAGAAAACGCTCGGCGTACTGCCGGTACACGCCTTCGTTGATGAACAGGCCAAACAGCTGCGCGTCGATGTGCGCATCGCGGCACATGGTGGCCATGATCGCCAGGGCTTCGCTCAGGGTCTTGGCTTTCTTGTACGGGCGATCGGCTGCGGTCAGTGCTTCGAAGATATCGGCAATCGCCATCATCCGCGCCGGCAGGCTCATTTCTTCGCGCTTGAGGCGCTTCGGGTATCCGGTGCCGTCCATTTTTTCGTGATGGCCGCCGGCGATTTCGGCAATGCTCTCGAGGTGACCGGGGAAGGGCAGGTGGCTGAGCATCATGATCGTCTGCACCATGTGATGGTTGATCACATAGCGCTCCTCGCGGGTCAACGTGCCGCGGCTGATGCTCAGGTTGTACAGCTCGCCGCGATTGTATTTATAGCGCGGCACATCGAGCTTGAAGCCCCACGGATTGTCTTCGGGAATCAATTCGTTGGGGTCGCGTTCAAGCAAATGTTCGGGCTTGTCCGCCAACAGCTTTTCCCGGGTCGGCAAGCTCGGCGCGGGTGTGCGCGCCTGCCGCCGGTTCTCCTCCCACGACACACCCAGACGGTCATCCAGCGTACGCATCCAGGTGCGCTGCGCCAGTGTGTTCAGACGCTGCAGATCGGCGTCAGCCATGGCCTCGCTGCCCAGGTTGCAACGTGCAACAAACGCAAAGTCTTCATCCAGCGCCGCCAGCGTCGTATCACGCAGACCCGCGAGAGCTGACTCATCGCCGCCCAGAGCAAGCGCCTGCCAATAGCTGACCCAGGCATCGCGCTTGAGCACTTCAAAACGCGTACGGATTTCGTGGATGCGGTCGTTGATGGTTTCCAGTTTGGTGGCCTTGTCGACCACGTATTCCGGTGTGGTCACCTTGCCGCAGTCGTGCAACCACGCGGCGATGTGCAGGGCTTCCCATTCATCTTCGCTGGGCTGGTAGGCACGGAAGGCCGGTGCATCGCTGGCCGCTGCCGCCTGAGCGAGCATCAGTGTCAGCTCTGGCACGCGTTGGCAATGCCCGCCGGTGTAGGGACTTTTCGCGTCGATGGCGCCGGCCAGTAATTGAATGAACGCATCCAGCAGTTGTTTCTGGC
Organism: Pseudomonas retamae; assembly: GCF_043496865.1. NCBI lineage: Bacteria > Pseudomonadati > Pseudomonadota > Gammaproteobacteria > Pseudomonadales > Pseudomonadaceae > Pseudomonas > Pseudomonas retamae. The sequence goes on along the minus strand of NZ_JBIEIL010000008.1, from coordinate 81,801 downwards.
GCGCTTGCAGACGCTGACTCTCGATGCTCACCGCGGCTGCGCCGGAAACGGCCTGCAGAAAAGCGATGCGATCGGGCCGAAGTTTTTCCAGATCGGCAGTGGTGCCGCTGTCGTTGACCAGCAAAATCAGCAGGCCGATGGTTTCGTCATGGCGATTGTGCAGACGGATCCCGATCAAATGAATGCGTGGCGCTTGCATCGCCAGCAGGACTCGCTGCAGATCCCCGGCCTGATCGAAACCCAGATGGCTGACGACATTGTTGGCGCTGATCAACTGTTCGAACCACTCGGGGCCGTTGCTGTGTTGCAGGTCGTGTCCCTGTAAATCGAAGGTTTCCAGTGCCTGGGGGGCGCCATCGATGACCAGTCCGTAAGGCTTCATGCGCGTACTGTCGCTTTCGCGCAAGTAGATCAGCCCGGCCTGCGCCTGGGCGATCTGCACCGTTTCGAACAGCACCCGTTGCAGCAGGGAGGCGAAGCGCGTTTCAGCGCCGAGGGTGTCGGTGATGCGGAAAAAACTTGCCAGGGTGTCTTTCATGCGCGCCATCGACACGCTCAACTGATCGACTTCCAGCACCGGTGAGCGACGTGCCGAGGGAAAGTCGAATTTGAAACTGCGGATTGCATCGGCTTCCTTGACCAGCGCGTGGAGGGGTTTGACCAGAATCCGCGAAATCACCCAGCCCAACGGTAGACACAGCAGCAGGATCGCCAAGGTGATCAGTGCGCCTTGCCAGCGCAAGCGGTAGGCATCGACGAGCAATTCGTCTTCTGGCACCAGCAGCGCCAATTGCAAGCCCTTTGGCCCGCCTTCCTCGACGGTGCTGCGCGCGACGATCCACTGGCGGCCATCGGCGCTCACACGATTGCTGGTCTGGGCGCCCGTCAGCAGTGCATGCAGGGCGGGGCTCAGATCGGCGGCCTTGGCCAGACTGGCCGAGCTGCCCTCGACGATCAGGCGTAGGCTGTCGGGGTAGGCGACGGCATTGCCGTCGGCGTCGAACAAGGCGATTTCGGTGGACGGTGTGACCACATGCTTGCTCAAGGTTGCTGAAAGCGCGACCAGCGTCAGATCGGCGCCGATCACTGCGTTGGCGCCACTGCGTCGAGCCAATGTAGTGCCGACATTATGGGTGGAGAAAAACACGTAGGGCTCGGTGGTGATCTGTTCGCCCTGCTCGCGCGCCTGGGTGAACCAGGCACGACTGCGCGGATCGTAGCGGTCGGCGAGGTTGTCCTGACGGCCGACCGGGAGAAGAGCCGGGTCGAAAAAAAGCGACTGCGAGTGCAGGTTGCCTTGCGCATCATGCTCGATGCTCCAGACCTGGAATGCTGCGGCTTCGGGCGCTTTTAGCAGTGTTTTAAGCGCGGCGCTGCGTAATGGCCGCACCATGAAAAAGTCGCCGTTGGCATAACCCAGATACAACGACGCCAGACTGGGGTTATCGGTCAGCGACTGGCTGAACGGCCTGAGCAACGCCAGGCGTTGCTCCAGATTGTCTGCCTGCGTGGCAGGATCGCCCGCCAGCAGACTCAGCAGATGACGGATCGGTTGGTAGGTGGCGGCCATGTCCAGACGCACGTCCTGTTCGATCCGGTTGAACAGTTTTTCGCTGCTCGACAGAATGATCTGGGTGGTCTGGCGATAATTGAATACCCCCAGCACGATCCCGGTGAGCAACAGCAGACAGGTGAACATGACGCTGATGTGCACGTGCAGCGGTAACCGGCGTTGTTCCGGGCGCAGTGGGCTGGGCATTTCTGGCTCTCCATGATGTTTAACTCACTGCTCAGCACCCAGCATAGTTAAGGCAAGCTCATTGTGCTTTGCTCCGACAGTGTCAATTGTTGTTGCAACGCCTGCTCCAGCTCGAGCATCGCCATCTCGCTCGCTGCACAATGGCGCAGAAGCTCGGTTTTTTCCGCGGCGTTGACGCAAGCCTGCTCCAGGGCTTCGCAACATTCGATGACCCGTGCGGCCTGAGCGATTCTTGCGGCGCCCTTGATCTTGTGCGCGACCGCCGCCAGCGCTGCGCGGTCATTGGCCGGCGATAATGCCAGTAGCTCCTGGCGGTCGAGGCGGCTGCTCTTGAGCAGCTCGGCGAGCAGGCGGCGGGTCTGTGCCGGATTGCCGCCGGTCAGCATGTCGAGGTTTTGCAGATCGAAGGCCGGGCCTGACGACGCCGGCGTGATGCCGTCCACCCATTCACTGAGCAGGCTCAGACTCAGCGGTTTGAACAGGCAATCGTCCATGCCGGCCTGTCTGCAACGCTGGACTTCCTCCGGTTGCGCATTGGCGGTAAATCCCAATACAACGCAAGGGGGGCAGCGCGTCTGCATTTCATGCTGACGAATGGCGCGGGTCAGCTCATAACCATTCATCACCGGCATGTTGCAGTCGACAATCACCAGATCGAAGTTGCCGGCTTTCCATTGGTCCAGCCCGATGCAACCATTTTCGGCAACACTGAAACGATGGCCGAGAAACTCCAGCTGCTGGCACATCAGCAGGCGGTTGGCCGGGTGATCATCCACCACCAGCACGCTCAGTGGCGTTCGCGCTGGCTTTATCGCGGCTTCGTTTCTGGCGGCGCTGACTTGTGCCGGCAGTGTTTCCACAGCCAGCGAGATGCACACCTGAGTACCGATCCCTGGCTGGCTGTTCAATTGCAGTTGCCCGCCCATCATTTCGCACAGGTTGCGACTGATCACCAGGCCCAGGCCAGCGCCGCTGCGGCCTTGCCGATTAGCGTTCTGCGCCTGGGCGAATGGTGCGAACAGACGTTGCTGGTCTTCGGCGCTGATACCGATGCCGCTGTCCTGCACGGTCAGTTGCATCAGCGCACGGCCGGACAGCTCGGTGTTCATCAGGTCGAGGGTGATCCGGACATGCCCCTGCTCGGTGAATTTGATCGCATTGCTGATCAGATTAGACAGCACCTGTTTGAAGCGCAGCGGATCCAGATACACATCGACCGCCAGCTCCGGTGGATTGAGCTGGGTTTGCAGGACGAGATTTTTCTGCCGGGCGAGACCGTCGAAAATGCGTGTGACCGATGCCACCGTATCGACCAGATTGACCCGCTCCGGACACAGGCTCAAACGCCCGGATTCGATGCGCGCAATATCGAGAATGTCGCCGATCAGACCCAGCAGATCCTTGGCCGAATGGTAGGCGGTGTCGATCGACGAGCGATCCGGGTGATGTTGATCGATGCGTTTGAGAGTCAGTTCGAGCATGCCGATCACCGCATTCATCGGCGTGCGGATCTCATGACTCATGGTCGCCAGAAAGGTGCTTTTCGCCCGGTTGGCCTCGTCCGCCTGTTCCTTGGCTGCGCGCAGCTCATCAAACAGCTGACGGCGCTCGCTGATATCGATCCAGCCGCCGATGATGCCTTGCACAGCGCCGCAGGAATCGCGGTACGGCAATATCCAGTGGTAAATCGTCAAACGGCGGTTGCCAATGTGCAATGGTCGGTCGACCACCATCGGCGTACCTTCGGCAACGACTCGCTGGTAGTCGGCGTGAAAGGCCTGCGCCTCGAAAGCGTTGCTCAGGGTACCTTCCACGACGCTTTTGCCTATCACATCCTCACGCCTGGCAGCGAATACTTCCAGGTAGCTTTCATTGCAGCTTTGCAGCAAGCCCTGGCGGTCGCGCACGTAAATCGGATGCGGGGTGCCGTCAACCAGTGAACGCATGAACTCCAGCTGGTCGTTCAACGCGCGTTCCGCAGTCTGGCGTTGCTTGATCTGGTGGCGCATGTAGGCGTTCCAGGCCAGTAGCAACAACAACAGCAGACAGGCGACCAGAATGACCTGATAGAACAGGCGCTGATAGTTGCGCCAGATGTTTTGCGAGGCGGTGGAGTAACCGCGCCAGCGGCCATTGATCACGCCCAGTTCATCCGGGGCGATGCTCAATAGCGCTTTGTTGATGATCGAGGTCAGCTCGGTGTTGTCGCGCGCCGTTGCCAGTGAAAATGCAGCCTGACCGGTACCGATGGTGGTGGTGATCTGCAGGGGCTGGTTGAAGATCCGCGAGGATATGAAATAGTTGGCGATGACCAGCGAGTTCACCGCGCCGTCAACCCGGCCTTCGGCGAGTAGCGACACCGCACTGAACGTATCTGCGGTTTCAATCAGGTGGATGCGCGGATACTCCTCGCGCAGGTAGTCGATTATCGGATTGCCTTGAGCAATCGCTAATTGCTTGCCGCGCAACTGGCCGAGGTTGGTCGGCCCATCGGCGCTCTTGCGGGTCAGCAGGACGTAGGAATTTTCCAGATAGGGCCGACTGAAACTGAGGTGTTTCTCGCGTTCTTCCGACGGCAGCAGCGCGGCGATCAGGTCGGCCTGGTGGCGATCGATCTGCTCGATCATTTCCGCGTCGTTACGGCTGCGCCGGATCTCGAAACGCAGGCCGGTACGCAGGCGGATAAGCTCGAGCAGGTCGGCGCTGATGCCGCGGAAGTTGCCGTCGTTATCGAAAAACGTCAGCGGTGCAAATGCCTCGTTGACCACAACGCTGACCACCGGATGCTGTTTGAGCCAGGCTTCTTCGCGCTCGGTCAGTTGCGGTTTCTGCTCACTGAGCAGCAGATCGCTGCCAGCGCTCCAGCGTTTGGCAATGCTGTCACGTTCGCTGGCTGGCACAGCTTTGAGCACGCGGTCGATAATGCCCAGCAGTTGCGGGTTGCTGCGGCGCACGGCGAAACTGAAACCTTGGGCTTCCTGCTTGCCGAAATTGGCCATGCGCACGTTGTTCAGGTAGCCCTTGTTGATCATGTAGTGGGTAGAAAGGGTATCGCCAAGAAACACATCGGCCTGATCGAATGCCACCGCGTTGATCGCGTTCTGGTAGGAGGGGTAACAGGTGATCAGTGCTTTCGGATACAGCGCCCTGATCTCGGGCAGCGGCAGGTAGTGATAGACCATACTCAGCCGCAGCCCGGCGAGGCCTTCGCTGAGCGAGCGGGTTTCATCCTCGCGGGTGACCAGCACGGGCTGGTCGAAGGCATATGGGGTGGAAAGAGCGAGGTTGGCGTTGCTGGCTTCGAAACCGTTGGCGGTCCCGAGCAGGTCGACCTGACCGTCGAGCAGGGCGCGAATCGCCGCATCGCGCGAAGGAAACCGCTGCACCCGGATCGGCAGCCCGGTGGCCTGGCCGAGCAGCCCGGCGTAGTCGGCGGTGAGGCCTTCGTAATCCTTGCCGCTGACCGTCATATCGAAAGGCGGATAGTCGGGTGCAGAGGTGCCCAGCACCAGTTGTTTACGTTCAAGTAGCCACCGGCGCTGGGACGAGTCGAGCGTAACCGCTACCGTTTCGCTCGCCGACCGGCTGAGCAAGGCGTAGTCCGGCGAGATAGCGGGTTGGGCGAAGACGTTGCCGCTCAGGAGCAGACTTGCACTCAACGCCAATAGATAGTTCTTCAAACGACTGGGCATGAGGCTCTCACACGAGTGCGTTGCGTTTGGCCATCTCGATAAGTTCTACCAGGGATTTGGCTTTGAGTTTTTGCATCAGGCGTTTTTTGTAAGTGCTGACGGTTTTATTGCTGAGAAACATGCCTTTGGCGATTTCCTTGTTGGTGCGACCCTGGGCAAAAAGTTGCAATACCATCAATTCACGATCATTGACGGATTTGAACAGTTCAAGTTCGGCATAACGAACGTCGTCATTGCGAACCGGATTCAATGCCTGACTCGGGAAGTAGTTGTAACCGGAAAGTACTGCTTTGATTGCGCTGACCAGTTCGCTCAGATCTTCCTGTTTGCAGACATAGCCCGAGGCGCCCGATTGCATGCAGCGAATGCCGAAGAGGGTCGGGCATTGTGCGGTCAGGATCAGGATTTTCAGCGGTGAGCCCATGGCGTTGAAGCGAGCCAGTACTTCCAGGCCGTCCAGCTTGGGAATACTCACGTCGAGGATGACCAGATCCGGCATGCATTCGCGAACCATCTGCATGGCGTCGACTCCGTTGTCGGTCTCGCCGACGACCTTGTAACCTTCATGTTCGAGCAGCATACGAACGGCGAGACGGATGACCGGGTGATCGTCGACGATAAAAACGGAGTTCATAATAAAATCCCATGCGAACACGAATAAAGCGCGCACCTTAGCTCAGTTATATGAGCACTCGCAGGGAGTGACGGGGTCTTAGTCGTTGTATCGGATAAGTCCTACAATCAATGAGGAAGCGGACTACGGTTGAACTGGGTTTGGCGTAAGGAAGTGCAGGATCTGGGCGGGCTTTTAGTTGGACTTGATCGAGTTGTAAGTGTTGGCGAGGGATCGTGTTTTTCTATTGTTTAAAGTTGCGGGTGTGTGGGGTGTTGTTTGGGTGAATATCCGTTGCTGCGGGTGTTGGTGCTGGCGGTTTCGCCCTTACGGCGAGGCACTTTTTCCAGACGCCGAAAAAGTACCCTAAAAGGCTTGCTCCTGCGTTCGGCCCTCGCAGGCTCGGGTCCCTTCGCTCCGGGATCGATCCGGGCGCAGCGGCTACGGTTTGCTTCGCTGCACCTCCTTCCGCTGTGTACGACTTCGTCGTACGGTCGCTGCGCTCCCACGCCCCGATCGATCCCTGCGCTCAGCCTTCCGATGTCGCTGGTTAGGCAAGATCAAGATCAAGGGCACGCGAGCTAACGCTCATTGTTGAGTGGTTAGAAGCGTCGCATGGCTTGAGATTTTCGGTGGATTCGCCCCTCACCCCAGCCCTCTCCCGAGGAGAGGGAGCCGATCTGCGTGCCATTCAAAATTTGAATACGACTCGGTATCGAACGTCGGCATATCTCTCACATTCACCACGGTCAGTCCCCTCTCCCTCCGGGAGAGGGCTAGGGTGAGGGGCTGTTGATCTTGGCGCGGCGTGCTCGGCCTCAGTGGCTGGAGCGTCCGGTCATTTCCAGTGCCATGTCGCTGGCGTAGCTGTCGGTCATGCCGGCGATGAAGTCGATCATGCGCAGGAACGAGGTGTGCAGCGAGCCTCGCGGGTCGGGGGCGTTGCTGCCGAGCAGGTCGAGGATGCGCCGGCTTTTGAACGACGGGGTGCGGCCGTTGTGTTGTTCCAGTGCGGCGCCGCAGAAGGAGTTGAGGAGGATTTCCAGGGTGGTGTAGGCGCCGATTTCGTGCAGGGTCTTGCGTTTGTCCTGGAAGATTTTCTTGCGCGCAATGTCTTTGGCGTTGAGTACGCAGCGTTTGGCCGGGCCGTGCATGTGTTCGACCAGGTCGCCGTGCAGGGTGCCGGCGAGGAGGGCGTCCTGTTGTTCGACGAAGGCGCGTGCGGCGGCGTTGGTCAGGTGCTCGATGGCTTTGCCGCGCAGGATCGCCAGTTTGCGTCGGCGCGAGTCCTGCGGGCCGAGCAGGCGATAGGTTTCCGGCAGGTCATCGCCGACCAGACCGAGCAGCAGCGCTTCGACTTCGGCGTATTCCAGTAGCTCCATTTCGAGGCCGTCTTCAAGATCGATCAGCGCGTAGCAGATGTCGTCGGCGGCTTCCATCAGGTACACCAGTGGGTGGCGTGCCCAGCGCTGATCTTCGATTTGCGGCAGGCCGAGCTTGTTGGCGATCTGCTCCAGCAGCGGCAGTTCGCTCTGATAGCAGCCGAATTTGTGCTTTTTGTAGCCCAGGGAGTCGGCGTGGCGTGCAGTCCACGGGTATTTCAGGTAAGTGCCGAGGGTGGCGTAGGTCAGGCGGGTGCCGCCGTCGAACTGGTGGTATTCCAGTTGCGTCAGGACGCGGAAGCCTTGGGCATTGCCTTCAAAGTTGAGGAAGTCGCCGCGTTCGGCGTCGCTCATGCCGTCGAGCCAGCCGCGTCCGGCGGCCTGCTGGAACCAGTGGCGAATGGCATCTTCACCGGAATGGCCGAATGGCGGGTTGCCGATGTCGTGGGCCAGACACGCCGATTGCACGACCATGCCGAGGTCGGCCGGGTCGCACCATTCGGGCAGCACGCTGCGCAGGGTTTCACCGACGCGCATGCCCAGCGAGCGGCCGACGCAGCTGACCTCCAGCGAGTGGGTCAGACGCGTGTGAATGTGGTCGTTGCTGGTGACCGGATGCACTTGGGTCTTGCGCCCGAGCCGGCGGAAGGCGCCGGAGAAGATGATTCGGTCATGGTCTTTGTGAAAAGGGCTGCGGCCAAGTTCTTGCGGGCTGTGCAGCGGCTTGCCGAGACGTTCGCGGTTGAGCAGGGTGGGCCAATCCAAGGCTGTTTCTCTCCGTCAGGAAAACTGGAATATTGGCCGCTAGCTTCCCGGTTCGTGCACGCGCCTGCAAGCGGAACTACAGGCCGGCAGCGTCGATGTCGATCAGCAGCAAGCGCTCGCCATTGTCGAAAAATTGCCCGGCGGTGAGGCAATACTGATTGCTGGTGGCATCGCGGTAAGTGCTGGACAGGGTCAAACGGCGTTCCTCCCAGCCCTCGGCGAGCAGGTGATAGAAATACGGCCGCCACGACCAGTTGTGGCCCAGGTAACGGTTGTCGGCGACCCAGCCGTGCTGGCGCCACTCCAGATTGGGCGTCAGTTGCGTACCGTGGCGATCGCATTGATAAAACCGCAGCAGCCAGGGAAAGGCGTCCAGTCTTGGCAGCGCGCTCAACGGTGCGTGGGCTTGCGCCCAGGCTTGCAGGATCGACATCAGTTCGGCCAGTTGCTGGCGCATCTGCATCAGCCGTCCGCGCTCGGCGAGTTTCTGCCGCACATAGCGCTGGCGCAGTTCGGCGAAACGCTGCACGAATGCATCGGTGGGGAAGAACGCCTCTTGCGCGCGGGCAAACAGAAAACCCTGCACATAACGCGAGCCGCACTCGAGGGCAAAATTGAGCTGCGCTTCGGTCTCGACACCTTCGGCAATGATCCAGCAGCCGGTCTTCTCAGCCATCTGCGCCAGCGCCTTGACCACATCGCTGCTCGGCCCGCCCAGCGCCGCGGCCTGAAACAGGCGCATGTCGAGTTTGAGAATGTCCGGTTGCAATGCCAGCACCCGATCAAGCTGGGAGTAACCGGCGCCGAAGTCATCGATGGCGATTCTGGCACCGGCCTCGCGATAACGCGCGACCACCTCGGCCAGGCGTTGGTCATTGCCGCCCAGCTCGGTAATTTCGAAGACGATGCGCTGCGGGTCGACCGTGTGACGCGCCAGTTGTCTGAGGCTGGGTAACGCTTGGCCGGCGCGCAGGCGGCTGATCCAGCGCGGCGACATGTTCAGACTGAGAAACCAGTCGGGCGGGGCTTCGTGCATGCGGCTCAACGCGTTGTCACGGATCTGACGGTCGAGGCGACGCAGGGCAATCGCTGGCGTACGCGGATCGGCGAACAGCGGCCCGACCGAAGTCAGTTGGCCGTCAGCCTGGCGCAGGCGGCCCAGCGCTTCGACGCCTGCAATCAGTCCGGTGGCGGTATCGATGAACGGTTGAAAGCAGGCGAGCGGTTGCCCGTCGATCACGGGGCCTCCTTGGTTCTTGTTTTGATGAACCCCGCCGGCCGGGTAGGCGCACGGGATTGAACCTGCGGATTAACAGGTTCATCCCGCCGTCAGTGCAAGAATGTAGCCAGATGGTTCGCTTCAGCGTTTTGCCGAACTCTGCATGACCAGTTTGATCAGTGGCCCCAGCGTAGTGCCGAGCCGGATCAAGCGGCTGACTCCACCGCCGCCGCTTTTCGCACCTTTGCCGGTGAGAAAACCCAGCAGCGTAACGGCGGCCACGCCCCATAACGGCGCGTGCTTGATGCCGAAACCGCTGTGCAGACCCTGCGTCATGCCACGCACGCGCTGCAACGGTTGCAGCACTTGCCCGGCCTCATGGCGGATTTCCTGGCGATGCATTTCCATGCGCAGGCGAATCAGCGCCTTGCGCATTTCCCGGCGAGAGCTGTTATGCGGCAATTGCGGATGGCTCATGGCAGCAGGCGCTCCCGGTCGTTGGCCAGCTCTTCGAGCGTGCCGTGGAAAGGTGAGGACTCATCAAAAATCGCCGCCTTGAGGCGCAGTCCGCAGAAGATCGAGGCTAGCGTATAAAAAACGCACAGACCAATGATCGCGGCCAGACGATACGTGTCCCAGAACAGGATCATCACCAGCGTCGATAACCCCACCAGCAACAACAGGGCGAAGACCAGCGCCAGCCCTGCGAACAGCAGCAGGCTGACGGTGCGCGATTTCTGCTCCTGCAATTCGATGCCGAACAATTCGACATGACTGTGCAGCAGACCCAGAACGGCGGCGCCCAGGCGTCGCGTGGAAGAGGCAGTGCCCGTAGTCGGGCCGGATTCACCGATCGACATGATCAGCGCCGAGTGGCCAGCAGGCCAATCAGAAAGCCGACACCGGCCGCAATACCGACCGACTGCCATGGGTTGGCCGAGACGTATTCTTCGGTGGCGGTCACCGCGGCCTGACCGCGTTCGCGCAGGCTGTCTTCGGTCAGTTTCAGGGTTTCGCGGGCACGCAACAGGCTGTCGTGGATCTGCGCACGCAGCTCATCGGCCTGATCACCGGCCAGGGTGGCGGTGTGCTCGAGCAAGCGCTCGGTGTCGGCGACCAGGGTCTGGAAGTCGTTCATCAGGATGTCTTGAGCAGTCTTTGCCTTGATGCTGGCCATTGGGTGGATCTCCGTAGTGACGTCTGAAGCGTTCGAGTATGAGCCTTGCGCGAAGGTTCAGTAGAAATGACTGGTACGACAATTGCTGTGTTGTGGTGCGTCGCTCGGCCATTGTGCGCTGTTGCCGAGCGTACGCCACGGGAAACCTTATCCCGAATGATCGCGGTTCCCGTCAGCACGTCGACCGGATGCGCCAAAGCAGTTCGCCGAAGATGCCGTTTGGTGCCTGCCTGGTTGCAACTTGGTGCATGAAATGTGCGCTTGAACCGCTTTGGTGCCTTTTTCTGCCGTTAGGTCTGCCTGCTTATGGAAAATCTGCAAAGCGCTGTGGACACGCTGGTTCACAGCTCCAATACCCTGTTCATTCTGATCGGTGCCGTGATGGTGCTGGCGATGCACGCCGGTTTCGCCTTTCTGGAGGTCGGAACGGTGCGGCAGAAAAACCAGGTCAACGCGCTGGCGAAGATCCTCAGTGATTTCGCCGTCTCGACGCTGGCCTATTTCTTTATAGGCTATTGGATCTCTTACGGTGTGACGTTCATGCAGCCGGCAGCGGTGTTGAGCGCCGATCACGGTTACGGGCTGGTGAAATTTTTCTTCCTGCTGACCTTTGCCGCGGCGATCCCGGCGATCATTTCCGGCGGCATCGCCGAGCGCGCGCGCTTCGTACCGCAGTTGTGCGCCACAGCGCTGATCGTCGCGTTCATTTACCCGTTTTTCGAAGGCATGATCTGGAACGGCAACTACGGTCTGCAGGCTTGGCTGACGACGCAGTTCGGTGCGCCGTTCCATGATTTCGCCGGCTCGGTGGTGGTGCATGCCATGGGCGGCTGGCTGGCGCTGGCGGCGGTGTTGCTGCTGGGGCCGCGCAACGGCCGCTACCGCGACGGGCGTCTGGTGGCGTTCGCACCGTCGAGTATTCCGTTTCTGGCGCTGGGCTCGTGGATTCTGATTGTCGGCTGGTTCGGCTTCAACGTGATGAGCGCGCAGACGCTGCAAGGCGTCAGTGGGCTGGTCGCGGTCAACTCGCTGATGGCGATGGTCGGCGGCACGATGGCGGCGCTGATCGTCGGGCGCAATGACCCAGGGTTTCTGCACAACGGCCCGCTGGCCGGGTTGGTGGCGATCTGTGCCGGTTCTGATCTGATGCACCCGGTCGGCGCACTGCTGACCGGCGCGATTGCCGGCGCATTGTTTGTCTGGTGCTTTACCGCCGCTCAGGTGAAGTGGCGCATCGACGATGTGCTGGGTGTGTGGCCATTGCACGGATTGTGCGGCGTGTGGGGCGGGATTGCCTGCGGGATTTTCGGCCAGACCGCGCTCGGCGGTATCGGCGGTGTCAGCCTGATCAGCCAGTTGATCGGCACCGGGCTCGGCGTTGCGGTGGCGCTGCTCGGCGGCTTCCTCGTGTACGGCGTGATCAAGGCATTGCATGGTCTGCGCCTGAGTCAGGAACAGGAGTATTACGGTGCCGACCTGTCGCTGCACAAGATCGGCGCGGTGAGCCAGGATTAAGTCTCAGCATCGTCGGCACCCGGATAAAAACCGTGCAGCAGGCGATAGCGGTCGATGCGCACTTGATCGACTTGTTCCTGCACTTTATGCGCGGGCAATCCGAGCATGATCAACGCGTGAGACGCGAGCATCAGGCTTGACTCCAATAGCTCTGGCACCACTTCGGTGGCGCCGGCCGCTTTCAATTCGGCCCACTGGCTGTCGTCGCGGGTGCGCACCAGAATCGGCACATGGGCATTCAGCCGCCGCGCTTCCTTGAGGATGCGCAGGGCGACATCGCTCTGATCCACGGCGACCACCAACAGCCGCGCGCGCAACAGGCCGACGGCGGTCAGCAGGTCGCCGCGCGACGAATCGCCGTAATGGACGTCACTTTCGCCGCTGCTGGCTTCCTGTACGCGCACCGGGTCATTGTCCAGAGCGATGTAAGGCTGCCTGGCATTGCTCATGAACCGCCCGATCGATTGGCCGACACGGCCGTAGCCGCAAATCACCACGTGTTGATTGAGGTCCGCATTGAGCGCGCTGATTTCTTCGATCTGCGCTTCCTGATTGGGTTTGCGGTGCAGCGCTGCGGCGATGCGTGGCGCTGCACGCAGCAACAGCGGGGTCAGCAACATCGAGCAGAATGTCGCCGCCAGCAGCAGGTCGCCCAAGCCCTCGGGCAGCATGCGGTTCTGTTGCATCTGCGCCATCAGTGCGAAGCAGAACTCGCCGCCTTGGGCCAGCGCCAGACCGCTGCGCCATGCCGTTTCGCTGTCGCTGCCGCGCCATTTCACCAGCACGGCCACAACGATGCCCTTGATCACCATCAACCCGACGGTGAGGCCGAGGATCGCCAGGCTGTGGCTGAGAAACAATTGCAAGTCGATCAGCATGCCGATGCTGACGAAAAACACCCCGAGCAGGATATCGCGGAAGGGCCGGATATCGGCCTCGATCTGGTGACGGTAATGGCTTTCACCCAGCAGCATGCCGGCGAGAAACGCGCCGAGGGCAGGGGACAGGCCCAGCAGGTGGGTCAGCCATGCGGTCAATAAAACGATCACCAGCGCCAGCAGCACAAACAGCTCGGCCGAACGCGAGGCCGCCACTTCGTGAAACAGCCGCGGCAGCAACCAGCGACTGGCCAGCAGCAGGCCGACGAACAGCACCACGGTTTTTCCCAGCGTCAACGGCAGCGCCCAGTACCAGGCCTGTTCGCTGCTGCCGGCGAACACCGGGATCAGGGTCAGCAGCAACACCGCCACGACATCCTGGAACAGCAAAACCCCCACCGCATTCTGCCCATGGCTGCTGAACACTTCGCCGAGGCTGCCCAGTTCCTTGGTGACGATTGCCGTCGACGACAGCGAAAGCCCGGCGCCGAGCAGCAGCGCAGGCGTGACCTGCATGCCCAGCAGTATCAATAGCAGCCCGAGCAGCGCGGTGCTGATCAGCACCTGCTGGCTACCAAGGCGAAACACCACCTGACGCAAGGCAATCATCTTCGAGAGGGAAAACTCCAGACCCAGCGAAAACAACAGAAACACCACGCCCAACTCGGCGACGTCCGGCAGGTGCTCGCTCTCGTTGACCCAGTCGAACGCGCTCGGCCCGACCAGCAGTCCGACGCACAGATAGCCCAGCACCGGCGGCAATCGCAGCCGTCGAAACAGGGCAATCACCACGAGGGACGAGGCGAGGATGATCAACAGATTGGCGAACACTGGACACTCCGGCAGCAGCTTCAGGCTTTTCAAGCTTAGAAGCAAAAAGACCGCAAGCATCGCGCAATGTGCTTTTCTGCGAGCTGATGTGCGTCAGGGTTTTGCCAGCGTTGCGCTGTTGCGGCGCTGGAGCCTTTGGGCGGTGCTGGCTCGACGGGTTTTGCGCACAGGCCTAGAATGAAGCCCCACTCATTTTGCGGTTGAGCGAACATGCCTCCTGAATGTCAGCTGTTCGGCACTCTCGGGTGTCATCTCTGTGAAGTCGCTGAAGCCGAGCTCATGCCTCTTGTCGAGCATGGGCTATTGGTCGAGTTGATCGATATTGCTGAAGATGAAACCTGGTACGAGGCTTACAGCCTGAGGATTCCAGTGCTGCGCCGAATCGATACCGGGGCGGAACTGGACTGGCCGTTCAGCGCGGACGAGGTTGTCGCGTTTCTGCGTTGATCCGGATTCCCTGGCTTTTCCGCCGGTCGCCACAGGTTCCATCCCTTGGCTTTTTGCGGTTTGTTCGGTTACTGTATGCCCATACAGTAAATGCGTCAGAGGAATGAACCGTGGTCAATGTCGAACAGTTGAAGAACAGCGTGAACCGGATGTCGGTTGACGTGGTGCGCGAGGCCGTTCTTGAATTGCGCCTGGACGGGCTGGTCACGGAGGGCAAGACGCCTTTCAACAAGCTGCATTTCAACACCTGTTTTGCCGAAATCGAGGCGTTGTTTCAGCGTGCCGGTTATCACAAGCAGCTGGATGTGGTCGGCTATCAGGGCTTGCTTTATGCCTTGTACGATCCGGGTCGCTGGGAGGCGGTCGACGTGCTGCGCTGGCTCAAGGAATTCACCGAGGCCGCAGCGCTCAAATCGATCCCGGCGTAAGTATTCTGCGCTAGGTAGGTTGCCCTCAGTGCTGGATAATACTACTTCGCATTGAGGGTCCGAATGTCCATATGTCCACTCCAACATTTTCTGCCGCTCACACTCAGGCGAGCACGCTTTATCTACCGCCAGGTCCATGGCTGACCGTACTCGATTGTCTGTGCGAGCATTTCCGTGCCATTGGCCGCGAGCAATGGCTGGACCGGATTGCCCGAGGCCGGGTACTGGATGGCGACGGTCAGCCGATCGACGTGAACCTGGCTTACAGGGAAGGTCTGCGCATCCATTACTTTCGCGAAGTGCCGGACGAAAAGCCGATTCCGGTGGTCGAGACGATCCTTTACGCGGATGAACACCTGGTGGTGGCGGACAAACCCCATTTCCTGCCGGTGACGCCGGCGGGGGAGTACGTCGAGCAAACGCTGTTGCGCCGCTTGATTCGCCGGCTGGACAACCCTCACCTGGTGCCGCTGCACCGTATCGATCGACATACCGCAGGGCTGGTGATTTTCTCGGCTAATCCGCAGACCCGTTCGGCCTATCAGTCGTTGTTCCCTACGCGCCGGATCGACAAGCGCTATGAAGCGATCGCCCCAGCGCTGGCGCATCTGGAATTTCCCTTGGTGCACAAGAGTCGTCTGGTCGACGGCGAGCCGTTCTTCCGCATGCAGGAAGGTCCGGGTGTCAGCAATACCGAAACGGCGGTGGAAGTTCGGGAAAAGAATGGCGAACTGTGGCGCTACGGGCTGTTTCCGGTGACTGGCAAGAAACATCAACTGCGCGTCCACATGACCGCATTGGGTGCGAGCATTTGCAATGACCCGTTTTATCCGCAGGTCTTGAAAGATGCCGAAGATGACTACGCCAACCCGCTAAAGCTGCTGGCGCAGGGGCTGAAATTCATTGACCCTGTGACGGGAGAAGCGCGTGAGTTCGAAAGCCGGATCTCCCTGCAGTGGTGACAGCCCGGCACTTTTCTAACGCCCATGAAAAAGCCCGCAATCAATGCGGGCTTTTTTGAATCAGGTTGACCAGAACTTACAGTTCTTTAACGGTACGCACCTGATCCTTGTTGATGCGGGTCTCTTTGCCGTCCAGTTGCTGGAACTCGTAGAAGCCCGAATCGTCATCGTATTTCGGGGTGTCGACGGCCTGGATTTCGCGACCGTCATTCAAGGTAATCACTGTAGGCGAGGAGCAACCGGCGAGGGTAGCCAGGCCCAGTGCGAGCATGAAAGTGGCGAGGGTCCGTTGAGTCATGAGTGTGTCTCCGAATGGGAATTCTTTTGGTTACTGAGCTTGAGACGTATACAAGGCGTGAGAGTTCCTTGAATAGTGTCAGTCTGACACAGTGTTGTAAGCGTTTAACAGTTCGGGGGTATTGAGGTTGGCCAGGCGGGGGTCGTTGTCCGGGCATTGCAGGGCCGTCGCGCCGAGACTGCGCATCACCCGGCCAGGGCTGCGTTCACCGGCGTTCCAGGCGTCTTCGAAGGCCGCCGAAAGGCTTAGCGGGATTACGCAGAGCAGCGGTTCCCAGTGTTCGCCATGACGCAACATTAAAGGTTTTTCAGAATTCAGCTGCGCCGTCTCGCGCATGCTCTGCAGCAACCTGGTGTCGATGCGCGGAACATCGCAGGGCAATACCAGCAAGTGCGTATGGCGCGCGGCTTTCAGGCCCGCGCGGATCCCGGCTAATGGCCCGGGGAAATCGCCTTCATCGTCAGCGACCAGTTGATCGGCAAAAGCCGCGTAGCGCTCGCGATTGCGGTTGCAGGAAATAATCAGGTCGTCGCTCAGCGCACGGACCTTGCGCTGCAGATGCGCGATCATCGGCTCGCCCAGCCATTCGACCAGTCCCTTGTCCTGGCCGCCCATGCGCTGTCCGCGTCCGCCCGCCAGCAACAGGATCGAGCAGGGCGGCGGTGGCGTGTTTATGGTCATGGAAGCTCTCCACGGGGGCGGCGAAAAAAGGGGGTGCTGTGATATAACACCGGGCTGTTTCTCCTACAACTGGAAGAGCCTATGAAAGCCAAGGCTGATGTACCTTTCGTGCCGCTTAATATTGCGGTGCTGACTGTCAGTGATACCCGGACTCTAGAAACCGACACTTCCGGTCAGGTCTTTGTCGACCGCTTGACGGCGGCGGGTCATAACCTGGCGCAGCGCGTGTTGCTCAAAGATGATCTTTACAAGATTCGTGCACAAGTCGCCAACTGGATTGCCGATGATGTCGTGCAGGTGGTGTTGATCACCGGGGGAACTGGTTTCACCGGCCGTGACAGCACCCCTGAAGCCGTTGCCTGCCTGCTTGACAAACAGGTCGACGGTTTTGGCGAATTGTTCCGGCAGATCTCGGTCGCCGATATCGGCACTTCGACCGTGCAATCACGCGCGCTGGCCGGTCTGGCCAATGGCACGCTGGTGTGCTGCCTGCCGGGTTCGACCAATGCGGTGCGCACCGGTTGGGACGGCATTCTCGGTGAGCAGCTGGACGCCCGCCATCGTCCGTGCAATTTCGTCACGCATCTGAAGCAGGCGGCGCCGTGTGAAACCCGTGGCTAAGCCGGGCAAGACCGGAGCCTTGATGCCGGTCGAAGTGGCGCTGGCACGCTTGCTGGAAATGGCCGAGGCCGCACCCATCGTCGAGCATGAGCATCTGCCGCTGGCGCAGGTCCAGGGAAGAGTGCTGAGCGAAGATCTGTTTTCCACGCTGGATCTGCCACCTTGGCCGAACTCCGCCATGGATGGTTACGCCCTCAACCTCGGCCAATGGAATGGACAGCCGCTGTCGGTCAGTCAAAAAGTGTTTGCCGGCCAATCCCCGCAACCTTTGAAGCCTGGCACGTGCGCGCGCATCTTCACTGGCGCGCCGGTACCGGCGGGCGCCGACTGTGTGGAAATGCAAGAGAACGCAGAGGTTGAGGCCGACGGTAAAGTACGTTTCCTCGAACCGATGAAGGCCGGGCAGAACATTCGGCCGCAAGGGCAGGAAACCACCGTCGGTGAGTTGATTCTGCCGGCCGGGACCCGGCTCGGCCCGATCGAGCAAGGGCTCGCTGCGTCGTTGGGCTGTGCCGGACTGAAGGTGGTGCGCAGGGTTCGCGTGGCGGTGGTCTCCACTGGTGATGAACTGGTTGAGCCGGGTCAAGCGCTGGGACCGGGGCAGATCTATAACAGTAACCGGGTTTTGCTATGCAGCTGGCTACAACGGCTGGGCTGCGAGGTCATCGATGCCGGCATTCTTCCGGATGACCTCGCCACCACCCGCGCCCGGCTCGGAGAGCTACAGGACGTCGACCTGATTCTTTCCACCGGTGGGGTGTCGGTAGGTGAGGCGGATTTTCTCGGCATTGCGTTGCGCGAAGAGGGCGAACTGGCATTGTGGAAGCTGGCGATCAAGCCCGGAAAGCCGCTGACCGTTGGCCATTTTCGCTGCGTACCGGTTATCGGCCTGCCGGGTAACCCCGCTTCTACGCTGGTGACCTTTGCGCTGCTGGCTCGGCCGTATCTGTTACGACGCCAGGGCGTACGTGAAGTCGAGCCGCTGAAATTCACTGTGCCAGCCGGTTTTGCCTGGCCTGTGGCCGGCAATCGGCGTGAGTACCTGCGCGGACGTCTCGAGCAGGGCCGGGCGACGGTATATCGCAATCAGAGCTCTGGGGTCCTGCGTAGCGCGGTTTGGGCCGATGGTCTGGTGGAAGTAGTTGAAGGTCGCACCTTGAGCGAAGGTGATGAAGTGGCGTTCATCCCGCTCAGTGATCTGCTTGGCTGATCGCGATCCAGCAAAGGCAGGCGTCGGCTGACTCAGGCGGCGCCTGCAATGACTCACGTGATCAATTGCTCATCAGGGTAACGAGCTGATCGAACCGGCTGTTCGCGACCCAGCCCAACAGTCCCAGCACCACTGCCATGGCACCCGCCGAATAGGCGAGCCGGTGCTTGATCGTTCTGACATCACTGCGGACTTCGTCCATGTCCCGACGAAGGTATTTGAGATGGGTTTCCAGCTCGGTTACACGAGGTTCCATATCAACTTCTCCGGTGGTTCTGGCGCTGTTTTTAAAGTCCGATTTCTGATTGGTGCGACTTTCAGCGAGGGGGCCAACCGGACTCACTGGCATTCGGGCTTCATGGCTTGGCATGGAAGCGTCCACCGGCTGGTTCGAATATTCGCTTGCAAGGTTTTTGGGCTCCCCGACTGACAGGAGCACTGAGGGTGTATCCACTCATTACATGCACATCCTTGTGTATTTGATTTGAAGATTGATACCGCCAGCACACGGTGACCCAATGCTCGAAGCGGGTCAATTGAGCCGATTCCGCATGTTTTGTAAGAAAAAGTACCGCCGTGTAGGACGCCTGCCGTGCAAAGCAGAATTTATTGAAGGTAGCGGGGCTTTTTTGCTTGTCGCAGTGGTCAAGATGTTTCAATCGATTCGATTCTGGAGAGTGACGCGATGAACGAGCGCCGGGCGCTGTTGATTCTGCATGGCAAGCAGGCCCTCAACGAGGCGGTTCGCACCGCCGTCGAGGACAAGCGCAAGCAAGGCTGGGAGTTGGCCGTGCGCCTGACTTGGGAAGCAGGGGACGCTCAGCGATGGGTGAATGATGCGTTGGCGCAGGGCTATCCGACGATCATCGCCGGCGGAGGCGATGGCACCCTGCGCGACATCGCCGAAGCGCTTGCGGCGCAGCCGGGCAAAGCCAGTCTGGTGCTTTTGCCCTTGGGCACGGCCAACGATTTTTCCCGCGCCGCCGGGGTGCCGCTGGAGCCTGCCGAAGCTCTGGAACTGCTTGATGTGCCACCGCACGATATCGATGTGGGCGAGGTTGGCGGGCAGATCTTTCTCAACATGGCCACCGGCGGTTTCGGCAGTCAGGTCACGGCCAATACGTCTGAAGATTTGAAGAAAGTCCTTGGCGGTGCGGCTTATCTGTTCACTGGGCTATCGCGCTTTAGCGAGTTGCATGCCGCCTATGGCGAACTGCAAGGACCGGACTTTCACTGGAGCGGCGAGCTGTTGGCGCTGGGTATCGGCAATGGCCGTCAGGCTGGCGGCGGACACGTGCTGTGCCCGCAGGCGTTGGCCGACGATGGACTGCTCGATATCAGCATCCTGCCGGCACCACAGGAACTGGTGGGAACATTGAAATCACTGCTCAGCGAAGGTTTCGGGCTTGACAATCTGTTTGTGCGAACCCGTTTGCCGTGGGTCGAAATCAAGGTGGCCGAGGGGCTTTGCATGAATCTCGACGGCGAGCCGCTGGAGTGCAGCAGTCTGCGCTTTGAGGCGCGTCCGGCGGCATTGCGCGTGCATTTGCCGGAGCATTCACCCTTGTTGAGCAGTACCGAAGCGATCAGTCGTCAAGGCTGATGATCTGCTCGCGCACCGCAAACAGCACGAGGCCCGCCACATCGAAGATCTGCAGACGTTTCATGATCTGCGCCCGATGGGTCTCCACGGTTTTGATGCTCAAGCCCAGGCCGTTGGCGATTTCGCGGGTGGATTTGCCGCGCACGATCAGACGCAGGATCTCCAACTGGCGTGCGGTGAGGTTATGCGAGTCGGCGATTTCCGGCTGCTGCTTCTGATTGCGCGTCAACGCCTGATTGATCACGGTATGGGCGATGGCCGGACTCAGATAGCGCTCGTTGTTGCGCAAGGCTTCCAGAGCATGTTCGAGTTCGGTGGCGGTGGTGTCCTTGAGCAGATAGCCGTGGGCGCCGGATTCCAGCGCCTGCATGATCAGCGCCGGATCGGTATGCATGGACAGAATCAGCACCTTGCTTTGCGGGCGCACACGCTTGAGGCGCTGCAGCGCTTCCAGGCCTCCGGTTTCTTTCATGGAGATATCCAGCAACACGATATCGGGATTCAGTTGCTCGACCATCTCGAGCAATTGCGAACCATCGCTGGCCTCGCCGATCACCGCGTAACCGGGAATATCCAGCACCAGAGCGCGCACGCCGGCCCTGATCAGCGAGTGGTCATCCACCAGAAGTAAGTTGCAAGTCAACGCATAACCTTATTCGTACTGGCCCGTTCGAGTGCGCGTGGCGCCCACGGGAAAAGTGCTTCGATCTGGGTGCCTTTGCCCGGCTCGCTGACGACGCTCAGGGTGCCACCCAGTTGCTCGATTCGTTCGGCCATCCCGGCCATGCCGCGTTGTCCCTCGCGACCCGGATCGGTCGCTGGGGCAAATCCCGCCCCGTCGTCACTGATCGACAATGTCAGGCCTTCAGGCAGACGCTGCAAGCGTACCATCAGGTTTTTCGCCTGTGCATGACGAAGGATATTGGTCACCGCTTCCTGAGTAATGCGAAAGGCGGCGACCGCCATTTCCTCCGGAATGCCATTGAGCCGTTGCTGGCAATCCAGGCTCCAGTGCACGCTGGTGTTGGCCAGCGTCTTGAGCAGATGCGCACGCAGACTGGCTTCAAGTCCCAGACTGGTCAATTGGCGCGGATTGAGAATGGCTGAAACGTCGCGCACCTTGTTCAGGGTTTCTTCGAGGGTGTCGCACAAAACCGTGCATTGTTCCTGCGAGTCTGGCGGCAGGCGGCGTTTGAGCCACTCGCTCTGCAGTTTCGCGGCCGTCAGCAACTGGCCGATATCGTCGTGCAGTTCGCGGCTGAGGCGATGGCGCTCGTTTTCCTGGACTTGCAGCAGACGGTCGGCGAGTTCCTGTGGCTGAAACTTGATTGACTTTCGCGATAACCGATATTGCACCCAGACACAGGCGGTAGCGCCGATCTGAAGTAACAGTAGAGGCATGCTCAGAGAGGCTGAAAACCCATAGGTCAACAAACTGCCCAATGTGGCCGCTACCGACAGGATCAGCGTGAACCGGCGCGCGTTTTCCCGCGAGGGCGGCCATTGAGTAATTGACTTGAGGCTGGCGTACATAACGGATGGAGCCAATGAATGTTCGCTGCGGGCAGACCGGCCAGTTCCTGACGGATCTCTGTGTGAAAATACTGTCAAATATGGCAATGGTTTCAACATGGCTGTAAGCCCTTGTTGTTTGCGAACTTCAGCGGATCACGCCCGACTGAAATCACCGTGCCATTAATTCGAGAACAACTAATGGTCGGCATAATACCACTTAAGATACCGTTGGTCGCGCTCGCTATATATGTCCGTTCAGTCAGGAAATACATAGGTTTGCACGCCAGTTCCATAAGCAAGAAAGTCGGTATTGATGAGGTTCGAAGGGAGATCGACGATGTCCGAAGTTGCGCTTCCCGATACACAGGCAAACCCTGAGATTGATGGGAAACATGGGGGTCGATCAATGCTGATTATTTATATCGTTTTGTCGCTGGCAGGTATGGACTATTCAATTGCGACATTCAACGCGTGCGTCCGGTAAAGCCAGCCGCGTCACGGCGACAAGTCAGGCCTGTCCCGAGTAGGGCAGTTGCGGCAAACGTTTGCTTGCAAGCGGCGGCTGGAGCGGGTTTTGCCCGACCTGAAACGCCAGTGCTTCGAGCAGGGATGCCTGCTCGCTTTCATCCAGACTCAGTTGTCCGGTCTTCTGATCGACCAGTTCGAGTTGCCAGGCCATCAGGGTGAAACAATCCTGCAAGGCTTGCAGGGCCTGATCATGAAGATCGACACGCGCATGATTGAGGTCAAGCAGGCTGTGGATATGCAGGGAGAATTCGGAAATCGACTCCAGTGCCAGAGCTTCCGCCCGGCGCGCAAGCTTGAGCAGGGTAGTGAGCATGCACTCAATGGCGTCCTTGTCATTGCTGATCAATTGCAGATGGCTCAGGCATTCCTCGGACTTGGCCAGGAGTGTTTCAGCCTCGACAAGAAATTCGGGGAAGCGTTGTACCCAGTCTTTGCGGTCGATTGGCATGCTTATCTCCACAACGTCACGTTTGATGAACGAATGCCGTGTGTGACGACGATCATGAACCGTCGGCAGATCGCGCCCGGCCGTACAAGTGCACAGACTGAGAGTTTCCAGAGGGTTTGTTGCCACTGAACTGCGATCGCACACAATAGCCTGACTCCGTTCATGCAATGAGAATGGCGTCACATTAATGGCTATTGGATACTGCGAATATCAGGTTGGGCCTGATTGTCCCTAGGGGAATCCCTTAGGTGCGGGAACCTATGACGCAAACCGAGGTCGCGCCGTATAGAAATGTAGCAGATGAAAATCACTGCGCCAGTAAAGCATGATGTTAATGTGACATCAATGGCTGTTCGTGGCATTTTTAACGGGCATGATATGGCCATCAAGAAGCGCCATATGCAGCCGATACCCCCATATAAGTGAATTCATCAGAAACAAGCCCAGGAGTCATAGATGGCCGGCATTCTCGACACGGTAGACCAACGCACGCAACTGGTGGGTGAGAATCGCCTGGAAATCCTCATGTTTCGACTGGCCGGGCGGCAGTTGTTTGCGATCAACGTGTTCAAGGTTCAGGAAGTGCTGCAACTGCCGAAGCTGACCCTGATGCCGCAGCGTCACCCGTTCGTTTGCGGTGTGGTCAACCTGCGCGGGCAGACCTTGCCGGTGATCGACCTGTCCCAGGCGATCGGCATGCGCCCCTTGGTGCCAGGGCCAAACAGCACCATCATCGTCACCGAATATAACCGTTCGGTGCAGGCCTTCCTGGTGGGCGGCGTCGATCGTATCGTCAACATGAACTGGGAAGCCATTCTGCCGCCGCCAACCAGCGCCGGTCGCCAGCATTATCTGACGGCCATCAGCAAGGTCGACGATCAACTGGTGGAAATCATCGACGTGGAAAAAGTCCTCGCCGAAATCGTTCCGTACAACGCCAAGGTCTCGCGCGACAAGCTTGACGATCCGGTGCTGGAGCGCGCCCGCGGCCGCGAAGTGCTGCTGGTTGATGATTCCAACGTGGCGCTTTCGCAGCTGCGCGACACCCTCGGCCAGCTCGGGGTGAAAATGCACATTGCCAGCGACGGCCTCAAAGCACTGAACATGCTCAAGGCCTGGGCCGATACCGGCGTGCACATGACCGACAAACTGCTGATGATCTTCACCGACGCGGAAATGCCGGAAATGGACGGCTACCGTCTGACCACCGAAATTCGCAACGACCCGCGTCTGCGTGGCCTGTACGTGGTGCTGCACACCTCGCTGTCCGGCAGCTTCAACGATTCGATGGTGAAGAAGGTCGGTTGCGACAACTTCCTGTCCAAATTCCAGCCGGACAAACTGGTCGACGTGGTGCGCCAGCGTCTGATGCTCGACGAAGTTCCGGCCTGAGCGTCATTGCGCCGCGGAGCGAGCCCGCTCGCTCCTGCAAGAGTTGCCCTTTGATTCCGTATTCAAGCTCGTATAGGGTGGCGGCTTCCACCACAAGGAGCTGGCCATGCTGCGTCTGAGCGCGCTTTATCGTTACCCGTTGAAATCCGGCAAGGGCGAAGTGCTGCAAAGCGCCGAGCTGGACAAGCTGGGTCTGGCGGGCGACCGACGCTGGATGCTGGTGGACGAGGCCAGTGGGCGATTTCTGACCCAGCGTGCCGAAGCGAAGATGAGTCAGTTGTCGGCGCTGGGGAATGCAGCGGGTGGCTTGAACCTTGCTGCCCCGGAACAGG
Source organism: Pseudomonas retamae (assembly GCF_043496865.1). Classification (NCBI taxonomy): domain Bacteria; kingdom Pseudomonadati; phylum Pseudomonadota; class Gammaproteobacteria; order Pseudomonadales; family Pseudomonadaceae; genus Pseudomonas; species Pseudomonas retamae. The sequence continues at coordinate 57,505 of NZ_JBIEIL010000008.1, read as the reverse complement.
GGATGATCGAAATCCCCTTGCCGGGTGAAAGTGCAGAATTACGCGGCGTGACGATCTGGCGCGACACCTTGCGTGTGCCGGACGCCGGCGAAGAAGCGGCGCGCTTCGTCAGCGATTTTCTTGGCAAGCCGACACGTCTGGTGTACATGCCGCTGGATCGAGCACGCACGACACAAGCGGGTTTCGGCAAAGACGACGATCAAGTCGCGTTCGCCGACGGCTACCCGTTGTTGCTGATCGGTGACGCTTCGCTGCAGGATCTTTCCAGCAAGGTCGGACGCTCGCTGGAGATGCTGCGTTTCCGCCCGAATCTGGTGATTGAGGGCAGCGCGGCTTACGCTGAAGATGGCTGGAAGCGTATTCGCGTTGGCGATATCGAGTTCCGCGTGGTCAAGCCGTGCTCGCGCTGCATCATGACCACCGTTGACCCGCAAACCGGCGAGCGCAGTGCCGATCGCGAACCGTTCGCCACCCTGCAAAAACATCGCGCCACGGCCGATGGTGCTATGTTCGGACAGAACCTGGTCAATGACAGTAACGGTCGACTCGAAGTCGGGATGCCGGTGGAAATTCTCGAATAAATTTGCACGCAAATAAAAATGCCCGCGTTTTTACACGCGGGCATTTTTTTTCGCTGGATTAAACCGCCGTCTCAGCCGCGGTATTCGCACAGGTAGGCAGTGTCGACCGCGACCTTCAGCTGGAACTTGCTGTTGGCCGGTACGTTGAACTGGCTGCCAGCAGCGAAGGTTTCCCAGTCGCTGCTGTCCGGCAGCTTGACGGTCAGTGCGCCCGACACAACGTGCATGATTTCACGCTGGCTGGTGCCGAATTCGTATTCACCCGGAGCCATGACGCCGATGGTCGCCGGACCCTCAGCGGTGCCAAAGGCGATCGACTTGACGGTGCCGTCGAAGTACTCGTTGACTTTAAACATGGGCGATTCCTCGAAAAGGGCTGAAAAGGGGCCGGCCAGTATGCCCAAGGCTTTCAGCCTCGTCACGTTTCTAAAGCGGCAGCACCAGCGGCAATAACCGTGCAGTGTTGCGCGCATCCTCCAGCGCCCGATGCTGCTGACCGCTGAATTGCAGACCGGCCAGCTGCAGCGCACCGTTGAGGCCCAATGGCCGCTCGAGGCGCCGGGCCTTGGCGAAACGTTGTTTGAGATTCATGTGCGGCACCCGGCTGAGGCCGCTGTCGATGTGCAGACGCTGCCATTCCTGCAGCAATTGCTTGCGATCGTAATCGCCCCAGCTGACCCAGCCTTCGAGGCGCGATTGATGCTGGGCCAGCCAGCGCTCGAACGCCGGCCAGACCTCATGCAGCGGTTGTGCGGCATCGATATTGGCCTGGGTGATGTGCGTCAATTCGCGGCAGAACGTGGTGAGCAAAGGGCGCCGCGTCGGTTTGACGAAGCGCTGGAAGTGATCCTGCTCGCGCCCGGCGCGATCGACCAGGGTGGCGCCGATCTCGATGATTTCCATTTCGGTGACCGGCCAGCCACCCTCATCGGTGGTGGCTTCCAGATCTATGACCAGCCATTGGGGCATCGCAGGGTTCCTGATTTTCGCGTTCTGATATCTCAGAGCGTAGTCAAAACCCGCACCGGTGTGTGGGCGACTACTCGACCTGCAACAGAACCTGACGATTTTTTACCTGATCGCCAACCTTGACCTGCACCCGCTTGAGCACGCCGTCGATGCCGGCCTTGAGCGGGTGCTCCATTTTCATTGCCTCCAGCACCACCAGCAACTGACCTTTGCTGACCGCGCTGCCTTCGCTGACCAGGACGTCGACGATGGCGCCGTCCATCGGCGCTTTCAAGGTGCCAGAGCTGACGCTGGTCTGACTGTCGATCACCGCATGAGTTCGATCCTCCAGACGCAGACTGCCGGGATGGCTGAAGAGCCAGAGCTGTGCGCCCGTCAGTCGGAAGGCATGGCGCTGGCGTACGCCATTGACGGCCAGTGTCAGCGAATGTGCGTCGAGACCGATGAGTTGCAGGTCGAGCGCGCGTTCACCGACGGTGACCTGAAACATGTCTGGCCCTTGAGCGTGCAGTTGCAGGGTCCAGTTCTGCTCATCGAGGCCGAGGCGATAAGTCAGCGGTGCGCTGGCGTTGTTGCGCCAGCTGCTTAGCGGCGCGCGATGGTGGTGCGCGCTGGTTTGATAGAACAGCAGCGCCGCGATCGCCAGTTCCTCGGCGCTGGGCACGTAACGATGCAGGTCGAGGTGATCGCTGAAACGCTGGGCAATGAAGGCGGTACTGAATTCGCCGCTGACGAACTGCTCATGCTGCAACAGGCTGGCGAGCAGGCGCTGATTGCTTTGCACGCCTAACAGCACGGTGTCCTGCACCGCGCGCAACAGCTTGCGCCGCGCCTCTCCCCGGGTGGAGCCGTGGGCGATCAGTTTGCCCAGCAGCGGATCATAGAACGGGCTGACCACTTGCCCTTCAAACAAGCCGTGATCAATCCGCGCACCGTGGCCGAGCGCCGGCTCCCAGCCTTCGATACGTCCGGTTTGCGGAAGAAAATCCTGCGCCGGATCTTCGGCATACAAGCGCACTTCCATGGCATGCCCGCTGAGTTGCACCTGATCCTGAGTCAGCGGCAGCGGCTGGCCCTCGGCAATCTGTAATTGCCACGCCACCAGATCGACACCGGTGATCAGTTCGGTGACCGGATGCTCGACCTGAAGACGTGTGTTCATTTCCAGAAAATAAAACTGCCCTCGCGCGTCGAGCAGAAACTCCACGGTGCCGGCGCCGACATAATTCACTGCGCGGCCGGCCTTCAACGCCGCTTCGCCCATGGCTTGGCGTAACTCGGCGGTCATGACCGGGCAGGGCGCTTCTTCGATGACTTTCTGATGGCGACGCTGGATCGAACAGTCGCGCTCGCCAAGGTAGATCAGGTTGCCGTGATGGTCGCCGAACAGCTGCACTTCGACATGCCGGGGTTCAAGCACGGCCTGTTCGAGAATCAATTCGTCGCTGCCAAAACCGTTCAACGCTTCCGAGCGTGCAGTGCGCAGTTGCGCCGGCAGTTCAGCCGCGTTGTGCACCAGGCGCATGCCGCGCCCGCCACCGCCGGCACTGGCCTTGATCATCAACGGGTAGCCGATGCGCTCGGCTTCACGCAACAAGGTCGCGTCGTCTTGCGCGGCGCCCTGATAGCCGGCGATGCACGGTACACCGGCATCGAGCATGGCGAGCTTCGACAGGCGTTTGCTGCCCATCAGTTCGATGGCTTCGACGCTGGGGCCAATGAACGTCAAACCGGCCTGTGCGCAGGCGCGGGCGAATTCGACGTTTTCCGAGAGAAAGCCATAGCCGGGATGGACCGCGTCGGCACCGCTGCGGCGGGCGGCGTCGAGGATTGCCGGGATGTTCAGGTAGGACTGCTGCACCGGGGCCGGGCCGATACGCACGGCCTGATCGGCGATTTTTACGTGCAGCGCATCGGCGTCGGCATCGCTGTAGACCGCGACGGTGCGGTAGCCGAGGGCTTGGGCGGTGCGCTGGATGCGGCAGGCGATTTCACCGCGGTTGGCGATCAGGATTTTGTGAATGACGGGCATGTTGATCTTCCTGAGTATTTGGCGGTGGATTGGCTGGCCTCTTCGCGAGCAGGCTCGCTCCCACAAGGGATTTGCGTCGTTCACAAAACCTGTGGGAGCGAGCCTGCTCGCGAAGCTTTTATGTGGCCCACCGCGGTTTGCGCTTTTGCATGAATGCCAGGGTGCCCTCGATCCCTTCTTCGCCCGTCACCGCCTCGCTGAACCACTGCGCGGCCTGATCAAGCAATTCACTCGACGGCTGCCCGGCACTGACCAGCAGCAATTGCTTGGTCACGGCATTCGCCTGCGGCGCGCAACGCAGCACCTGCTGCAGCACCTCATCCAGTCGTTCTGCCAACGCCTGCGCATCGCGCTCGACAAAATGCACCAGCCCCAGTTGCCGAGCCTGATCGCCATCGAAACGCGCTGCGGTCAGCGCCAGGCGTCGGGTTTCGCTGAGGCCGATGCGCTGCAGCACAAACGGTGCAATCTGCGCCGGGATCACGCCGAGACTCGTTTCCGGCAAGCCGAATTGCGCCTGATGGTCGGCTATCGCGACATCGCTGACGCAGGCCAGGCCCAATCCACCACCCAGCACCGCGCCTTGCAGCACGCTGATCAATACCTGCGGCGTGCGCTGCGCCTCTTCGAGCAAGGCGCCGAATGCCCGATTCAGTTCGCGGTAAGCCTCGCCACCCTGAGCACGCGCGCTGGCCATGTCCTTGATGTCACCACCGGCGCAGAAATGCCCGCCGGCGCCGCTGAGCACCAGCGCGCGAACATCGCGCTCATCGCGGACGGCGGCGAGTACCGCGCGCAATTCGCTGACCATTTGCAGGCTCATCGCATTGCGGCTGTCCGGCCGGTTGAGCGTGACATGCAGCACCCCGCCATGCAGTTCCAGCAGCAGCGTCTGGCACTCGGGCAGGCGGTTCATTTCTTTTTCCCCGGCAGGATGCCCATCAGCTTGCAGATGATCCCCAGCATGATTTCATCCGCACCGCCGCCGATCGATACCAGCCGCACATCGCGATAGGCGCGGGCTACCGGGTTGTCCCACATGAAGCCCATGCCGCCCCAATATTGCAGGCAGCTGTCGCTGACCTCACGGCCCAGTCGTCCGGCCTTGAGCTTGGCCATCGACGCCAGCCGCGTAACGTCCTGACCTTTGATGTATTGCTCGGTGGCCTGATAGACCAGCGCGCGCAGGCACTCGATTTCGGTCTGCAATTCGGCGAGGCGGAAGTGAATCACCTGATTGTCGATCAGCGCATTGCCGAAGGTCTTGCGCTCCTTGCAGTACTCGATGGTGCTGTCGACGCAATACTCCAGGCCCTTGATCATATTGGCCGCGCCGAACAGCCGTTCCTCCTGAAACTGCAGCATCTGCATCATGAAACCGGCGCCTTCGTGGCCAATGCGGTTGCGCTGCGGCACGCGTACGTTATCGAAAAACACCTGAGCGGTTTCCGAACTGCGCATGCCGAGCTTGTCCAGATGCGAACTCAGACTGATGCCGGGCGTGTTCATCGGCACCATGATCAGCGACTTGTTGATATGCGGTTTGTCATCCGACGTGTTGGCCAGCAGACAGATGAAATCGGCGCTCGGCGAGTTGGTGATCCACATCTTGCTGCCGTTGATCACGTAGTCATCACCGTCCTTGCGCGCCGTGGTCTTCAGCCCGGCGACGTCGGAGCCGGCGCCGACTTCGGAGACGCCGATGCAGCCGACCTGCTCACCGCTGATCGCCGGGCGCAGGAATTCTTCGCGCAGTTCATCGGAGCCGAAGCGGGCCAGCGCCGGGGTGCACATGTCGGTCTGCACGCCGATCGACATCGGAATGCCGCCGCAATGAATGGTGCCGAACTCCTCGGCGGCAACGATCGAATAGCTGTAATCGAGGCCCATGCCGCCAAATTTTTCCGGTTTGGAAATCCCCAGCAAACCCAGCTCGCCGGCCTGACGGAAAATCTCGTGGATTGGAAAGCGTCCGGCCTTTTCCCATTCGTCGACGTGCGGGTTGATCTGATTGTCGACGAACTGGCGAACGGTACGGCGCAGCGCTTCGTGTTCCGGGGTGAAGATCATTGTTATTGTTCTCCGTGAGATCCGTGGCGGTCAGAAGCGGCTGACGCCGAAGCTGTTGGGTTGCAGCGTACGAGTGTCGGCTTCGTGGCAGATGTCCAGCAGATAGCCGAGCAGGGTGCGCGTGTCGCGCGGGTCGATCAGCCCGTCGTCCCACAGATTGGCGCTGCCGTAAAGCGCCGTGGACTGGCTGTCGAGTTTCTGCGCGGTGACCTGTTCGAGCATGTCGAGCATTTTCGGGTCCGGCACCAGGCCGTCTTTCAATTGCTTGGCTTCGGTGACGATACGCAACACCTTGCCGGCCTGTGCGCCACCCATCACTGCGGTGCGGCTGTTCGGCCAGGCGAAAATGAAGCGTGGATCGAGACCGCGTCCGCACATCGCATAGTTGCCGGCACCGTAGGAGCCACCGACCACCAGCGTCAGTTTAGGCACGCGCGCATTGGCCACCGCTTGAATCAGTTTCGAGCCGTGTTTGATCACGCCTTGCTGTTCCGATTCGGTGCCGACCATGAAGCCAGTGGTGTTGTGAAAAAACAGCAGCGGGATCTGGCTCTGGTCGCACAGCTGGATGAACTGCGCCGCTTTGCTCGCACCGTTCGGGGTGATCGGGCCGTTGTTGCCGATGAAACCGCAGGCGCGGCCCTGAATTTTCAAATGGCCGCACAGTGTCTGTTGGTCGTATTCGCCCTTGAACTCGACAAAGTCTGATTCGTCGGCGATGCGCGCAATGATTTCGCGCACGTCGTAGGGCTTTTTCGGATCGTCCGGGATCAGCCCGAGCAATTCGTCGATGGGGTAGAGGGGCTCTTGGTATTGCGGCTCCGGCCGCCACGGCAGTTGTTCGTTCCACGGCAGCATGCGCAGGATGTCGCGCACCTGGCGCAGGCCATCGGCATCGCTTTCGGCCAGGTACTCGGCGGTCCCGGCGACTTGCGCGTGCATCTCGGCGCCGCCGAGTTCTTCATCAGTAGCCACTTCGCCGGTGGCGGCCTTGAGCAGCGGCGGCCCAGCGAGAAACAGCTTGGCCTTGCCGCGCACCACCACTACATAATCCGACAAACCGGGTTGATAGGCGCCGCCAGCGGTGGCCGAGCCGTGCACCACGGTAATCTGCGGCAAACCCAGCGCCGACAGCCGCGCCTGATTGGCAAAGCTGCGCGCGCCCTCGACGAAAATCTCCGCGGCGTAATTGAGATTGGCGCCGCCGCTTTCGGCGAGGGTGATCATCGGCAGTTTGTTTTCCAGGGCGATCTGTTGCAGACGCAGTGATTTTTTCAGGCCGCTGGGCGAGATCGTCCCGCCCTTGATCGCGCTGTTGTTCGCCACCACCATCACGCGAATCCCGGACACGTAACCGATGCCGGCGATCAGGCCGCCACCGGCCGCGCTGCCGTCCTTGTCGTCATGCAGTTTGTAACCGGCCAGACTCGCCAGCTCCAGAAACGGCGCGCCGGGGTCGAGCAGCAGGTTCAGCCGTTCGCGCGGCAACAGTTGCCCGCGCTGATCGAACTTCGTCTTGGCTTCGGCGGCCTTGATCAGCAGGTTCTGTTCCAGTTGCTGCACGTGTTCGATGGCTGCGAGCATCGCCGCACGGTTGCGCGCGAAGGCTTCGCTGTGCGGGTCGAGTTGCGACTGGATCTGCGCCATGGCTTATTCCTTGTCCTTGAGGACGTCAGGCAAGTACGCCCGATGAAATCCGTTGAATGACTCGCTGTGCGTGGCTTTATGCAGGGGCCATGCGCGACTGCCGAGGCTGGCCGCGCCGTCGATTTTCAAGGTGCTGCCACTGATGAACGCCGCCGCCGGGCTGAGCAGAAACACGATCGCTGCGCTGACTTCCGATTCGGTGCCGATGCGCTTGAGCGGCACATGCTCGCGCAGGGTCGGAATCACCGCTTTGAATGCGCCCTGGTAAGTGTCCATGCCGCTCGAAGCAATCCAGCCCGGCGCCACTGCGTTGACCCGCACCCCGGCGTAACCCCACTCGATGGCTGCGGTTTTGGTGAAATTGTCCATGCCCGAGCGCGCGGCGCCAGAGTGGCCCATGCCGGGCATGCCGCCCCACATGTCGGCGAGCATGTTGACGATGTTGCCGCCGTGTTTGCTCATCGACTGATTGAACACTTCCCGGGCCATCAGAAATCCGCCGACCAGATTGGTCCGCAGCACGGTTTCGAAACCTTTCTGATTGATCGAAGCGAGCGGCGATGGATATTGGCCGCCGGCATTGTTGACCAGACCGTGGATCGGCCCGTGTGCGGCGATCAGCTCACTGACCAGCTGTTTTACCGCTTCTTCATCGCGGATATCGCAGGCCTGCCAATGCGCACGGCCACCGTCCTCGGCGATTTCGGCGGCGACGCGTTCGAGTTTTTCAGGCTTGCGCCCGACCAGCAGCACGTGGGCGCCGAGCGCGGCCAGTTCATGCGCGGTGCAGCGGCCGATGCCGCTGCCGCCACCGGTGACGATAATGCTCTGGCCGCTGAACAACCCGGCTTTGAAAATCGATTCGTACGCCATGAAGCTCAACCTCTAGTCGAGTTGTTCGGCGATGCTCTGCGGCACCGGAATGCGAATTTCCAGCAATTGCTGGGCGAAGGCCTTGCCTTGCGGATCGATGCGCAGACTGGCGACACCGCCGCCGCCGAGGGCGTTTTCCAGCAGGAAGTTAAGGCTGTGGGTGCCGGGCAGGTACCAGCGCTCGACCCGCCCGTCATGCGGATCGAGCACATGGCCCATCCAGTCTGCGACCACCGCTGGCGTCAGCGCTGCGGCGATCCACGGCAGGTATTCGGGCTGGCGCGGCATGACGCCGATGTTGCTGTGGTTGCCTTTGTCGCCGGAACGGGCCACCGCGAGTTTTACCAGCGGCACATCGGTATCGGCGCGGCCCTGCGGTTCGGGCGGTTGATCGGGCAGGGCTGAGGTCGGGGTTTGTGCTGCGGCGGGCGTGGGCAGACTGCACGGATGACGTTCGCCAGCCATCTCGACTTGCAACGTGCAGGCATTTTTATCGATCAGAAACGAGAACAGGCGGATCAGCGGATACACCGTCGGACGGCCGCCGACGATGCCGGTCAATCCCGGCGCCATGCCGGTCGCGGCCTGAGCGATTTCTTTGGAAAACACGACCAGGGCTTTTTTATCGGGATGGCGCACGGCGAGTTTGATCACCACTTCGCGGCTGTCCTGACGCTGACCGTGCGGGCCATAAGTGGCCTCGCTGCCAAGCAGTTCGACATGGGTTTCGCTGTAGGGCGCCCAGCCGCGCTGGCTGAACATTTCTGCGGTTTTGTCGATGATCGCCTGGCTGACGCGCCGCGCCTTGGCGACCGCATCGATGCCGGCGATCAGGCAACTGGCGGTGCAGCGAAAACCGTCCGGGTAAGTCGCGCTGACCTTGTATTGATCGCTGGGCGGCAGGCCCTTGGCGCCAAGCACATGAACGGCGTTTTTGCCGTGTTGCCGGAGTTCGACCTGAGTGAAATCACAGATCACGTCGGGCAATAAATAAGCCTGTGGATCGCCGATTTCATACAGCATCTGCTCGCCGACGGTCAGCGGTGTGATCAGGCCGCCGCTGCCTTCGGGTTTGCTGACGATGAACTGGCTGTCGGCGCTGACTTCGACGATCGGAAAACCGATGTGTTGGTAATCCGGCACGTCGCGCCAATCGGTGAAGTTGCCGCCGGTGCATTGCGCGCCGCATTCGATGATGTGCCCGGCCAGCGCGGCCTGGGCCAGTTTGTCGTAGTCGTGCCACGACCAGCCGAATTCGTGCACCAATGCCGCGCTGACCACGGCGCTGTCGACCACCCGGCCGGTAATGACGATATCGGCGCCGAGCTTCAGCGCTTCGACGATGCCCGGTGCGCCGAGGTAGGCATTGGTCGACACGCACAGCGGCGGCAGTGGGGCGCCAGTGAACATCTCGCTGATACCGCTGAGCTGTTTGAATTGCGGCTGCAGGTCATCGCCAAGCAGCACGGCGATTTTCAACGCGACGCCGGCGCGCTCACACGCGGCTTGCAGGGCGGCCGCGCAGGCCTGCGGATTGACCCCGCCGGCGTTGCTGATGACGCGGATATTTTGCTCGGCCAATTGCGGGAGCAGTGGCGTCAGCACTTCGATGAAATCGCTGGCGTACCCGGCCTGCGGGTCTTTCATGCGCGCGCCGGCCATGATCGACATCGTGATCTCGGCAAGATAATCGAACACCAGATAATCCAGACGCCCGCCGGCCACCAGTTGCGCGGCGGCGGTCGACGTGTCACCCCAGAAGGCACTGGCGCATCCGATCCGCACGGTATTTGGCATTTTTATCTCCGACTCAGCGATCTGCGACAGAAGTGTCTGGAGGCTACCAAGCAAGCGCTTGGTTTGTAAACAGTTGAAACTATCTTCTGCCCAAGCGCTTGCTTGGTTGCCGCTGGCGGCTTAAATTGCGCGCAACCCTGCGGTTTCAGGGGGGCAAGACACTGATCGACTGTAGGAGAGAACGGGTGGACGAGCAAAAAGCCCTGAGGGTCATGCGCGATTTGGTCGACAGTGGCCAGTTGACCGACCCCGACAGCGCGCGTGGCAAATTGCTGCAAGTGGCGGCTCACCTGTTTCGCAACAAAGGCTACGAACGCACCACGGTGCGTGATCTGGCGAGCGCGGTCGGCATTCAGTCGGGGAGCATTTTTCATCACTTCAAAAGCAAGGACGAAATCCTGCGCGCGGTGATGGAAGAAACCATCCGCTACAACACCGCTTTGATGCGCGCGGCGCTGGCCGATGCCGCCGATGTGCGCGAACGCGTACTGGCGCTGATCCGCTGTGAATTGCAGTCGATCATGGGCGGCAGCGGCGAGGCCATGGCGGTGCTCGTTTATGAGTGGCGCTCGCTGTCCGAAGAGGGCCAGGCCAAAGTACTGGCGCTGCGCGACGTTTACGAAGAAATCTGGTTGCAAGTACTGGGTGAAGCCAAGGACGCCGGATTTATCCGTGGCGACGTTTTTATTACGCGACGTTTCCTGACCGGCGCACTGTCCTGGACCACTACCTGGTTCCGTGCCGGCGGCAGTTTGAGCCTCGATCAGTTGGCCGACGAGGCACTGATTCTGGTCCTCGAAGAGCGCTGAACGACTTTCTATCCAGCCGGGAAACTGGCTAACTGGGCGAAACCGCCTAGCTTGAATGCATTGATCGGTATTTTTTCGGGGAGTGGGGTGTTTTGAAGTCTTTGCCAATTCGGACCGTCGCGGGGTTGATGCTCGCAGCGCTGGCTGCATTATGGGTATTGCCCGCTCAGGCCGCGCAATTGGTCCGGGTCGGCGCGGCGCATTTTCCGCCGTACACCATCCGCCCGGAAAACGGCGCCGATACCGGTCTGCTGCCGCAATTGGTCGAAGCGCTGAACCGTTTGCAAAGCGACTATCAGTTCGTCCTGGTGCCCACGTCGATTCCCCGGCGTTTCGGTGACTTCAAGCAGGGCCGGATCGACATGGCGATCTTCGAGAACCCTGAATGGGGCTGGAAAGACATCCCCCACAGCGACGTCGACATGGGCCTTGAAGATGCGGAGATTTTCGTCGCCCAACGTGCAGACGGCCGTCAGCAGAACTACTTCGCTGACCTCAAAGGCAAACGCCTGGCGCTGTTCAGCGGCTATCACTACGAGTTTGCCGCCTTCAACGCTGACCCCAAATACCTCGCGCAGCAATTCAACGCGACGCTGACCTATTCCCACGACAGCAACCTGCTGATGGTGCTGCGCTCACGCGCCGACATCGCTTTGGTGACCCGCTCGTACCTGAGCGATTACCTGCTGCGTAACGAGAAGGTCCGTGATGAGTTGCTGGTCTCGCAGCGCGTCGATCAGATCTACCATCACTATGCAATTCTGCGCCCGGCGGCGCCGATCAGCGGCGTGGCCTTCGGCAAGCTTTTGCAGGCGCTTCGCGACAACGGCGAAATGCTGAAGATTTTCGATCCGTACAAAATCGCCGTGGTGCCGGTGCTCAATCGCTGAGACGCCGATTTGCGCTGAAAGCCTAAATTTCCCCCTGCCGCTCACGTCACATCGTCTAACTGTCGACGATTAACGTGAGCCCGCCCCATGTCCTATCTGAATGACCTGACTGCCCTGGCTTTACCCTCGGGCAGTCAACTGAGCGCTGACGCCAGTGAAAGCCGTTTGAGCCTGAGCCTTGACGGCCAGCCGTTGATTCGTCTGCGCCTTGATCGCGACGCGAAGGGCCCGATCCAGATCGATGAGCGCTTCGCGTTGCCGCCCGGCCAGGCGCTGTGGGCGGCTTGTTACTGGCTGTTCGCGCGCGATCCTGAGTGTCAGCAGCTGACCTGGCAGCTGGATCAGCCACCGACCGAAGCTTTGCTCAGCGGTTTGTTGGTGAGCACCGAGATGAGCGGCGAATATCGCTGCGAACGCACGCTGTTCTGGCAATTACCGCAACCCTGGCTCGGGACTTCGTTGACCGGCAGCTATCCGCAGCAAATGATCATCAGCGAAGGCAAGCGCCATCCACGGCGCCCGGTCAAACCGCGCGGCGAAGTCTATCGGCGTTTCGACGCGCGGCTCGGCGCGTGGATTTCCTTGCGCACCGTTGAAATCGAGGGCGATTTATCGCGTTTCAATCGTTGGCAGAACAGCCCGCGCGTGGCCAGTTTCTGGCAGGAGGAGGGCAGCCTCGACAAGCACCGCGAGTACCTCGGCAAACTCGAGGCTGACCCGCACACGTTGACCTTGATCGGCTGTTTCGACGATCAGCCGTTTGCCTATTTCGAAGCCTATTGGGCCAAGGAGGATCGCATCGCGCCGTTCTACGACGCCGATGATTACGATCGCGGGATCCACATGCTGGTCGGCGAGGAGGACCACCGCGGCCCGCACAAAGTGGCGAGCTGGTTATCGGCCTTGGTGCATTACCTGTTTCTTGATGATCCGCGCACGCAACGGGTGGTCGCCGAGCCGCGTGCCGACAACGCGAAGATGATCGGCCACATGCACAACCAGTGTTTCCACTGCGAGAAGGAATTCGACTTTCCGCACAAGCGCGCGGCGCTGATGATGCTCGGGCGTGAGCGGTTTTTTGATCGGTGCAAGCTGGCTTGAAATGATCGGGCTTGAGATCTGTTGTGCTCTCAAGTCCTCTTCGCGAGCAGGCTCGCTCCCACATGGGATTTGTGTTGTTCACAAAACCCTGTGGGAGCGAGCCTGCTCGCAAATGGCGTGACGCAAAATCCAGATCCTAACGACGACCCACAGCCACCGTATCGCGACGGCTGCCCGAAACCTTGCGGCAGTGCACCAGCGCATCGCGAATCATGAAGTTGACCAAGGTCGGCGAGACGCCGAGTTCCTTGGCGATGTCCTTTTGCGGTACGCCATGCAGGCGGTACATCTCGAACGCGTAGCGCGTGCGGCTCGGCAGTTCGGTCAGGGCGTCGGCGATGTTTTCCAGGGTCGAGAAATTGATGTGCGAGGTTTCCGGCGAAGCACCCTGAATAACCACATTCAGCCCTTCCTCTTCAGGGCCGGAGTATTTCTGCTCGAGCGCCTGTTTGCGGTAGTGATCGATGGCGAGGTTGCGCACGATCTGGAACAGATAACTCAGTTGCGCCTTGATCGACGAGGTGATCGGTGGCGCCGATTGCAGGCGGAAAAACGCATCCTGCACGACGTCCTCGGCGCGCGAGCGACAACCGGTAATGCGCGCGGCGATCTTGACCAGAATCAGCCGATTATCGACGAATGCCTGAAGTAGCGGTGAATCGCACCTGCTTGTGGATACTTGTTCCGTCATGGAAATCACCTTGCTGCCAAATTGGTTAGTGGGACGCCCCTGGGGGCAGGGCTGTCCTACACATCGAGCGACAAATTATGTTGAATGATAATGATTGTCAATTGAGAAAGAGAACTAATGCTGCAAGCAATTGTGTTTTGCGAACTGCGACACGCCGCCGCACCCCAGCCCCGTTGAGGGGCGCGGCTGTCGACTAATTATTTGCAGACGTCATCCGTTCTCATCTGTGAATGGCTGCGGGTATTGCTCTTGGCCAGACAGCATTCCGATGCCTTGCGCGGTCGGCACTGACCGCGCCCCTGCATGCCTTTTCGCAAGGCGTGACGCAGCAACCCGATTCCATCAGCAAGCCGAATTCAGGCAGGAAACCTCATGACCGACGCGTTCGAACTCCCCAGCACCCTGGTCCACGCCCTTCAGCGCCGCGCGGCCCTGACGCCGGATCGACTGGCCTTGCGTTTTCTTGCCGAAAACCAGGAGCAGGCTGTGGTACTCAGTTATCGCGAACTCGATCAGCGGGCGCGGACCATCGCCGCCGCGTTGCAGGCTGAGGCGCAACCGGGCGACCGCGCGGTGTTGCTGTTTCCCAGCGGCCCGGATTATGTCGCGGCGTTTTTCGGTTGCCTGTACGCCGGCGTGATCGCAGTGCCGGCCTACCCGCCGGAATCGGCACGGCGGCATCATCAGGAACGACTGCTGTCGATCATTGCCGATGCCGAACCACGCCTGTTGCTGACCAGCGCCGATCTGCGCGACGCCTTGCAGCAGATCGAAGGCGCGCCGCCGCTGCTGTGCGTCGACAACCTCGATGAGGCGCTGGCAGAAAACTGGCTCGAGCCGACGCTGACTGCAGATCACATCGCCTTTCTGCAATACACCTCCGGCTCCACCGCATTGCCCAAAGGCGTGCAGGTCAGCCACGGCAATCTGGTCGCCAACGAACAGTTGATCCGCCACGGTTTCGGCATTGACGTCAATCCGGACGATGTGATCGTCAGCTGGCTGCCGCTGTACCACGACATGGGCCTGATCGGCGGTTTGCTGCAGCCAATTTTCAGCGGCGTGCCGTGCGTCCTGATGTCGCCGGCGTATTTCCTTGGCCGACCATTGCGCTGGCTCGAAGCGATCAGCGAATACGGCGGCACCATCAGTGGCGGGCCGGATTTTGCCTATCGCCTGTGCAGCGAACGGGTCAGCGAATCCGCCTTGGCGCGCCTCGATTTGAGTCGCTGGCGCGTGGCGTATTCCGGCTCCGAACCGATCCGCCTCGACAGCCTCGAGCGCTTCGCCGAAAAATTTGCCGCGTGCGGTTTCAGCACTGACAGTTTCATGGCCTCGTACGGCTTGGCCGAAGCCACACTGTTCGTTGCTGGCACACCGCGCGGCACCGGCATTCCAGCGTTGCGTGTCGACGATCAAGCCTTGGCGCAGAACCGCGCCGAGCCGGGTGATGGCAGCGCGATCATGAGCTGCGGCATCAGCCAGCCGGAGCACGCGGTGCTGATCGTCGAACCGAATTCGCTGGAAGAACTGGCGGATAACGCCGTCGGCGAAGTGTGGGCCGCCGGGCCGAGTATCGCTCACGGCTACTGGCGCAACCCCGAGGCCAGCGCCAAGACCTTCGTCCAGCACGCTGGCCGTACCTGGCTACGAACCGGTGATCTGGGTTTTCTGCGCGACAGCGAGCTGTTCGTCACCGGACGCCTGAAAGACATGCTGATCGTGCGCGGTCACAACCTCTATCCGCAGGACATCGAGAAGACCGTCGAGAACGAAGTGGAAGTGGTGCGCAAAGGCCGCGTGGCCGCGTTCGCGGTCAATCACGAGGGCGCGGAGGGCATCGGTATCGCCGCGGAGATCAGCCGCAGCGTGCAGAAAATCCTCGCGCCGCAAGCCTTGATCAAAGCCATTCGCCAAGCGGTGGCCGAGGCGTATCAACAAGCGCCAAGTGTGGTGATCCTGCTCAATCCGGGCGCCTTGCCGAAAACTTCCAGCGGCAAGTTGCAGCGCTCGGCATGCCGCAGTGGTCTGGTCGATGGCAGCCTCGACAGCTATGCGCTGTTCCCGTCGACGACGGCTGAATCCCGGGCCGCGCCCAACAGTGGCTCGGATCTGCAAGCGCGGATCGGGCAGATCTGGGCCGAGCAATTGAACGTTGAAGAGATTGTCGGCGACGATCATTTTTTCCTGCTCGGCGGCAACTCGATTGCGGCCACGCAAGTAATCGCCCGGGTGCGCGAAGAACTCGCGCTGGAATTGAACCTGCGCCTGCTGTTCGAAGCGCCAACCCTGTCAGCGTTCGCTGCTGCCGTGGCGCAACAGCAACAGGCCGGCGGCAGCGCCCAAGATGCGATCGCCGTGCTGCCGCGCAGCGAGCCGATGCCGCAATCGCTGGCACAGAACCGCTTGTGGATCACCTGGCAACTCGATCCGCACAGCAGCGCCTACAACATTCCTGGCGCCCTGCGCTTGCGCGGCGAACTCGACGAGGTCGCGCTGCGCAGCAGTTTCCAGCAACTGATCGAGCGCCACGAATCCCTGCGCACACGCTTCTTCGAGCGCGACGGCGTCGCCCTGCAACACGTCGTGGCCGCCGGCGAATTCAATCTGCAGGTGATCGACCTCAGCGACCTGCCGGCGAACGAGCGCGAAGCCCGCGCCCAGCAGATCCGCGAAGACCAGGCGCATACGCAATTCGATCTGGAAAAAGGCCCGCTGCTCAGGGTGAGCCTGATTCGCCTCGACGACGAAGATCACCAATTGCTGGTGACGATGCACCACATCATTGCCGACGGTTGGTCGTTGAACATCCTGCTCGACGAGTTCTCGCGCCTGTACGCCGCCGTCAGCCAAGGCGCGACGGCTGAACTGCCAGCGCTGCCCACGCAATACGCCGACTACGGCAACTGGCAGCGCCAATGGCTGGCACAAGGTGAGGGCGAGCGGCAACTGGCGTACTGGCAGGCACAACTGGGCGACGAGCATCCGGCACTGGAACTGGCCACCGATCACCCACGCTCCGTCCAGCAAAAACACAGCGCAGCGCGGCATAGCCTGCGGCTGGACGCGAGCCTCAGCGCAGCCATCCGCAACACCGCGCAGGCGCACGAAGCGACCACCTTCATGCTGTTGCTCGCCGCTTGGCAAAGCCTGTTGTATCGCTACAGCGGTCAGCGCGACGTTCGCATTGGCGTGCCCAATGCCAACCGTCCGCGCCTGGAAACCCAAGGGCTGATCGGTTTCTTCATCAACACCCAGGTGCTACGTGCGCAGATCGATTCGCGCCAGTCGTTTGCTAAATTGCTGGCCGAGACACGCCTGGCGGCACTTGGCGCACAAGCGCATCAGGATCTGCCGTTCGAACAATTGCTCGAAGCTTTTCCGCAGGCCCGCGAACATGGGCTGTTCCAGGTCATGTTCAACCATCAGCAGCGGGATCTGAGTGCGCTCAAGCGCTTGCCGGGGCTGCTCGCCGAAGAACTGCCGTGGCACAGCCGCGAAGCCAAGCTCGACTTGCAACTGCACAGCGAAGAAGACCGCAACGGGCGCCTGACCCTGTCCTTCGATTACGCCAGCGAACTGTTCGACGCGGCCACCATCGAGCGACTGGCCGAGCACTTCTGCAACCTGTTGCGCGATGTCTGCGAGCAGCCGCAGCAGGCGATCGGCGATCTGCAATTGCTGGCGCCCGATGAGCAGCAACACCAACAACACTGGAGCGCAGCACCCTGCGCTCCGGCGCAACAATGGCTGCCGGAACTGCTCAATCAACAGGCAGGCCTGACCCCGCAGCGCACGGCGCTGGTGTGGGACGGCGGCCGCCTCGATTTCGCCGAACTGCATGCGCAAGCCAACCGCCTCGCACATTATTTGCGCGATAAAGGCGTTGGTCCGGATGTTTGCGTTGGGATCGCCGCCGAGCGTTCGCCGCAACTGCTGATCGGTCTGTTGGCAATCATCAAGGCTGGCGGCGCCTACGTGCCGCTGGACCCGGATTATCCGGACGAGCGGCTGGCCTACATGCTGCGCGACAGCGGCGTCGAATTGCTTCTGACCCAGACCCGATTGCTCGAGCGCTTGCCGGCCAGCGACGGCGTCAGCGTGATCGCCATGGACGCCCTGCATCTGGAAAACTGGCCGAGCCAGGCACCGGGTCTGCACCTGCATGGCGACAACCTCGCTTACGTGATTTACACCTCGGGCTCCACCGGCCAGCCAAAAGGCGTCGGCAATACCCACGCGGCACTGGCCGAACGTCTGCAATGGATGCAGAACACTTACCGTCTCGATGAAACCGACGTGCTGATGCAAAAAGCGCCGATCAGTTTCGACGTCTCGGTGTGGGAGTGTTTCTGGCCTTTGATTACTGGCGCGCGGTTGTTACTCGCCGGTCCCGGTGAACATCGCGATCCGCATCGCATCGCCCGGCTCGTGCAGCAGTTTGGCGTGACCACGCTGCATTTCGTGCCGCCGCTGCTGGCGCTGTTCATCGACGAACCGCTGAGCATCGAATGCACCAGCCTGCGCCGGGTCTTTTCTGGCGGTGAAGCGCTGCCCGCCGAACTGCGCAACCGCGTGCTGGCACAGTTGCCGGCGGTGCAACTGCACAACCGTTATGGCCCGACCGAAACCGCGATCAACGTCACCCACTGGCATTGCACTGGTGCCGATGGCGCACGCTCGCCGATTGGCCGTCCACTGGGCAACGTGATCTGCCGCGTGCTGGATGCTGATCTCAATCCGCTGCCGGCCGGTGTAGCGGGCGAATTGTGCGTCAGCGGCATCGGTCTGGCTCGCGGTTACCTGGGGCGTCCGTCGTTGACCGCTGAACGCTTTGTCGTCGATCCACTGGGCGAGCAGGGCGCACGTTTGTATCGCACGGGCGACCGCGCACGGTGGACCAGTGACGGCGTGATCGAATACCTCGGCCGTCTCGATCAGCAGGTCAAGCTGCGCGGCTTTCGCGTCGAACCGGAAGAAATCCAGGCGCATTTGCTCGCCCAGGATGGCGTCGCTCAAGCCGTGGTGCTGGCGCGCGAAACCGCTGCTGGCGCGCAACTGATCGGCTACTTCACTGCAACCGATCCTCGCGAAAACCAGGACGAGCAAATCACCC
This sequence comes from Pseudomonas retamae, assembly GCF_043496865.1. Lineage (NCBI taxonomy): Bacteria > Pseudomonadati > Pseudomonadota > Gammaproteobacteria > Pseudomonadales > Pseudomonadaceae > Pseudomonas > Pseudomonas retamae. The sequence goes on along the minus strand of NZ_JBIEIL010000008.1, from coordinate 38,929 downwards.
GTCTGAAAACCGCACTGGCCGCCGAGCTGCCGGAATACATGGTCCCGGCGCAACTGCTGCGCATCGACGCCATGCCGTTGAGCCCCAGCGGCAAACTCGACCGCCGTGCCTTGCCCGAACCGCAATGGCAGATGCGCGAGCACGTCGAACCGGTGACTGAGCTGCAACAACAGATCGCCGCGATCTGGCGTGAAGTGCTGGGCCTGACCCGGGTCGGCCTGCGCGACGATTTCTTCGCCCTTGGCGGTCATTCGCTGCTGGCCACGCAAATCATTTCGCGCACCCGTCAGGCCTGCGACGTCGAGCTGCCGCTGCGCACGTTGTTCGAACACAGCGAGCTCGGCGATTTCGCCGAGCAGGTTCGGCAGATTCAGCTCAGCGGGCGCACCAACGAACAGCCACCGATCGCCAAGGTTGATCGCAGCCAAGCGGTGCCGTTGTCCTTTTCGCAACAGCGCATGTGGTTCCTCTGGCAGATGGAACCGGACAGCCCAGCGTATAACGTTGGCGGCATGGCGCGGCTGCGCGGCGTGTTGCACGTCGAGCATTTTGAAGCAGCCCTGCAAGCGCTGATCCTGCGTCACGAAACCCTGCGCACCACATTCCCCAGCGTCGACGGCGTTGCCCGCCAGCAGGTGCATGGCGAAACGGGCGTGCGCATGGGCTGGAAGGATTTCTCCGGATCTGCTGCTGAAGTGCGTGAGCAACAGGTCCAGCAACTGGCCGACGAAGAAGCACATCGGCCGTTCGATCTGGAAACCGGCCCGCTGCTGCGCGCCTGTCTGGTGAAGACCGCAGAGCACGAGCATTACTTCGTCCTGACCATGCACCACATCGTCACCGAAGGCTGGGCGATGGACATCTTCGCCCGCGAACTCAGCGCGTTGTACGAAGCGTTTGTCGATGAGCGCGAATCGCCGCTGGAGCCGCTGCCGGTGCAGTATCTGGACTACAGCGTCTGGCAGCGCCACTGGCTGGAATCCGGCGAACGTCAGCGTCAGCTCGACTACTGGACCGCGCAACTGGGCCGCGAACACCCATTGCTGGAACTGCCGGGCGATCGTCCTCGTCCGGCGGTGCAAAGCCACCAGGGTGAACTGTTCCGTTTCAACCTCAGCGACGACCTCGCCGCGCGCGTGCGGACATTCAATGCGCAACACGGTCTGACCCTGTTCATGACCATGACGGCTGCGCTTGCCACCTTGCTGTACCGCTACAGCGGCCAGACCGATCTGCGCATCGGCGCGCCGGTGGCCAACCGCATCCGCCCGGAAAGCGAAGGGCTGATCGGGGCGTTTCTCAATACTCAGGTGCTGCGTTGCCAGCTCGACGGCATGATGTCGGTCGGCGAACTCTTCGAACAGGTACGCCACACGGTGATCGAAGGTCAGTCGCATCAGGACCTGCCGTTCGATCATCTGGTCGAGGCGTTGCAGCCGCCGCGCAGCGCTGCCTACAACCCGTTGTTTCAGGTGATGTGCAACGTGCAGCGCTGGGAATTTCAGCAGAGCCGCAGCCTGGCCGGCATGACCGTCGAGTACCTGGCCAACGATGCCCGCGCGACCAAATTCGATCTCAACCTGGAAGTCACCGACCTCGATCATCGCCTCGGTTGCTGCCTGACCTACAGCACCGATCTGTTCGACGAGCCGACCATTGCACGCATGGCGAGGCACTGGCGCAATTTGCTCGAAGCGCTGATCGCCGACCCGCAACAACGTCTTGGCGAACTGCCGCTGCTCGACCCAGCCGAGCAACAACAGGTGCTCGACAGCCTTGGTGTCGAAGCGGGCACGCACCGTCTCGACCAGTGCATTCATCACCTGTTCGCCGAACAGGCACTGGCGCGCCAGGATGCGCCGGCGCTGACCTTCGCCGGGCAAACCCTGAGCTATGCCGAACTCGACGCCCGCGCCAATCGTCTGGCCTGGGCCCTGCGCGAGCGCGGCGTTGGCCCGCAAGTGCGGGTTGGTCTGGCGCTGGAGCGTTCGCTGGAAATGGTCATCGGCCTGCTGGCGATTCTCAAGGCCGGTGGCGCGTATGTGCCGCTCGACCCGGAATACCCGCTCGATCGTCTGCACTACATGATTAAAGACAGCCGCATCGGTTTGCTGCTAAGTGATCGGTCGATGTTCGCCGCCCTCGGTGAACTGCCGCCCGGCGTCGTGCGCTGGTGCCTGGAAGACGACAGTGCGGCACTCGCCGATTACCCGGCGAGCGAGTTGCCGTTGATCAGCCTGCCGCAGCATCAGGCGTACCTGATCTACACCTCGGGTTCGACCGGCCAGCCGAAAGGCGTGGTGGTTTCCCACGGCGAAATCGCCATGCACTGCCAAGCGGTGATCGAGCGTTTCGGCATGCGTCCCGACGACTGCGAACTGCACTTCTATTCGATCAACTTCGACGCCGCCACCGAGCGTCTGCTGGTGCCGTTGCTCAGCGGCGCGCAAGTGGTGCTGCGTGCGCAGGGGCAGTGGGACGCGGAGGAAATCTGCGGTTTGATTCGTGACCATCGGATCAACGTCCTCGGCTTCACGCCGAGTTATGGCAGCCAGTTGGCGCAGTTCCTCGCCACGCAAGATCGAATCCTGCCAGTGCGGATGATCATCACCGGCGGCGAAGCGTTGACCGGCGAGCACTTGCAGCGCATTCGTGCAGCCTTCAAACCGGCGCTGTTCTTCAATGCCTATGGCCCGACGGAAACCGTGGTCATGCCGTTGGCCAGTCTGGCGCCAGAGGTGCTGGAAGAGGGCGCCGGCAGCGTGCCGATCGGCAGCGTGATCGGTGCGCGCGTGGCTTACATTCTCGACGCCGATCTGGCGCTGGTGCCGCAAGGTGCGACCGGTGAACTGTTCATTGGTGGCGCCGGGCTGGCGCAGGCCTATCACGATCGTCCGGGAATCAGCGCGGAACGTTTTGTCGCTGATCCATTTGCCGCTGATGGCGGGCGCATGTACCGCACCGGCGACCTGGTGCGCCAGCGTGCCGATGGTCTGGTGGAATATCTGGGGCGTATCGATCATCAGGTGAAGATTCGCGGTTTCCGCATCGAGCTGGGCGAAATCGAAACCCGCCTGCTCGATCACGATTCGATTCGCGAAGCAGTAGTGCTCGCGCTTGATGCACCGAGCGGCAAGCAACTGGTTGGCTATCTGGTGACTGAAGTCGCCGGGCAAAGCGAAGCCCGCCAAGCCGAACTGCGCGAAGCGCTGAAGGCGCACCTCAAGGCACAACTGCCGGATTACATGGTGCCGACCCACCTGATTCTGCTGGCAAGCATGCCGCTGACTGCCAACGGCAAACTCGACCGCCGCGCCTTGCCCGCGCCGGACCCGGAGCTCAACCGTCAGGACTATGTAGCGCCGAGCAATGAACTGGAGCAGAGCCTCGCGCAGATCTGGTGCGAAGTGCTCAACGTTAAGCAAGTCGGCCTTAACGACAACTTCTTCGAACTCGGCGGCGACTCGATTCTGTCGATCCAGGTGGTCAGCCGCGCGCGTCAGCAGGGCATTCATTTCAGCCCACGGGATCTGTTCCAGCATCAGACCGTGCACAGCCTTGGCGCCGTCGCCAGCCGCACCGAGCGGGTGACGGCCGAGCAGGGTCTGGTGACCGGTGAATCGCGCCTGACGCCGATTCAGCATTGGTTCTTCGACACGAACATTCCCCAGCGACAGCACTGGAACCAGGCGTTGCTGCTGGAGCCGAGCGTGGCGCTGCAACCGCAGATTCTGGGGCAAGCACTGCTGGCGGTGATCGAGCAGCACGATGCGTTGCGTCTGCGTTTCGCCGAGGTCGATGGTCAGTGGCAAGCCACCCATGAGCCACTGTCCGCGGCGAATTTTTTCTGGCACCGCCGCGTCGAGTCGATGGGCGCGTGCGAAGCCTTGTTCGCCGAGGCCCAGCGCAGCCTTGATCTGACGCAAGGCCCGCTGTTACGTGCGGTGCTGGTCGATGGCCCGCAGGGCCAGCAACGCCTGTTCATGGCGATTCATCACTTGGTGGTCGACGGTGTTTCGTGGCGCGTGTTGCTCGACGATGCGCAAACGGTCTATCGCCAGCTCGACACAGATCAGCCGCTGCAGCTGCCGGCGAAAACCAGCGCGTTCAAAGACTGGGCCGCGCGTTTGCAGGCCTACGCCGGCAGCGAATCCCTGCGCGAGGAACTGGGTTGGTGGCAGGCCCAACTGGCCGGCCCGAGTATCGATTTGCGGTGTGCGAACCCACAGGGCGGGCGACAGAATCGTCACGCGCAAACCGTCAGCGTGCGCCTCGATGCCGAGCGTACCCGGCAACTGCTGCAACAGGCGCCGAGCGCTTACCGCACGCAGGTCAACGACTTGCTGCTGACCGCGCTGGCCCGTGTGCTGTGCCGTTGGACTGGCGAGGCATCGGCGCTGATTCAACTGGAAGGCCACGGCCGCGAAACCCTGTTCGACGAGATCGATCTGACCCGTACGGTCGGCTGGTTCACCAGCGCTTACCCGCTGCGCCTGACGCCGTACGGCAGTGAAGAAAGCGCCGGGCAGGGCGCGTCGATCAAGGCGATCAAGGAACAGTTGCGGGCGGTGCCGCACAAAGGCCTGGGTTACGGCGTGCTGCGCTATCTGGCCGACGACGCCAGCCGTGCGAGCATGGCCGCGCTGCCGAGTGCGCCGATCACCTTCAACTACCTCGGCCAGTTCGACCAGAGCTTCGCCAGCGATGCGCTGTTCCGTCCGCTCGACGAGTCGGTCGGTGCCGCCCACGATCCGCGGGCGCCTTTGCCGAACGAGCTGAGTGTCGACAGTCAAGTCTACGGCGGCGAACTGCAGCTGCGCTGGACCTTCAGCGCCGAGCGTTTCGAACCACAGACCATCGCCGATCTGGCCGATGCCTACCTGGCTGAGCTGCACAGTCTGATTATCCATTGCCTGCAAGACGAGGCGGGTGGCCTGACGCCGTCGGACTTCCCGCTGGCGCAACTGACCCAGGCGCAACTCGATGCGCTGCCGGTGCCGGCCGCGCACATCGAAGACGTCTATCCGCTGACGCCGATGCAGGAAGGCATGCTGCTGCACACCTTGCTCGAACCGGGCACCGGTCTGTACTACATGCAGGATCGCTACCGCATCAACAGCGAACTCGACCCCGAGCGTTTTGCCCGGGCGTGGCAAGCGGTGGTTGCCCGGCATGAAGCGTTGCGTGCATCGTTCTGCTGGAACGTCGGCGAAGACATGCTGCAAGTGATCCACACGCCGGGTCGCACGCCGATCGACTACCTGGACTGGAGCGCCATCGCCGAAGTCGAGCAGGAGCCGCAGCTGCAAGCACTGCTGAAAGGCGAGCGCGAGGCCGGTTTCGATCTGCTCGCTCAAGCGCCGTTTCATCTGCGCCTGATCAAGGTTGGCGCGGCGCGTTACTGGTTCATGATGAGCAACCACCACATCCTCATCGATGCCTGGTGCCGTTCGCTGCTGATGAACGATTTCTTCGAGATCTACAGCGCCCTTGGCGAAGGCCGCGAAGCGCAGTTGAGTACGCCGCCGCGTTATCGCGATTACATCGGCTGGCTGCAACGCCAGAGCCTGGCCGAGGCGCGACAGTGGTGGCAGCAGAATCTGCAAGGGTTCGAGCGCACCACACCGATCCCGAGCGACCGTCCGTTCCTGCGTGAACATGCCGGCGAAAGCGGCGGGATGATTGTCGGCGACTGCTACACCCGCCTCGAGGTCGAGGACGGTGTGCGGCTGCGTGAACTGGCGCAGGCGCATCAGCTGACCATCAATACCTTCGCCCAGGCGGCTTGGGCGCTGGTCCTGCGCCGCCTCAGCGGTGATCGCGACGTGCTGTTCGGCGTTACCGTGGCCGGGCGCCCGGTAGAAATGCCGGAAATGCAACGCACCGTGGGTCTGTTCATCAACAGCATTGCCCTGCGCGTACAGATGCCGGCGGACGATGAGCGCTGCAGCGTACGGCAATGGCTGAGCGCGCTGCTCGACTGCAACATGCAGTTGCGCGAGTACGAATATTTGCCGCTGGTGAACATCCAGGAACAAAGCGAATTGCCCAAGGGCCAGCCGCTGTTCGACAGCCTGTTCGTCTTTGAAAACGCCCCGGTGGAAGTTTCGGTGCTGGACCGCGCACAGAGCCTCAACGCAACCTCGGATTCCGGCCGCACCCACACCAATTTCCCGCTGACGGCGGTGTGTTACCCGGGCGATGACCTTGGTCTGCACCTGTCGTATGACCAGCGCTATTTTGACGAGGCGACGGTTGAACGCATGCTCGCTGAGTTCAAGCGTTTGCTGCTGGCGCTGGTCGAAGGTTTCCATGGCGACATGGCCGAGCTGCCGCTGCTCGGTGTGCAGGAGCAGGATTTCCTCCTGCACGGTTGCAACCAGAGTGCGCAGGATTATCCGCTGGAGCAGAGTTACGTCGCGCTGTTCGAAGCGCAGGTCGCCGCACATCCGCAACGCATCGCGGCCAGCTGTCTCGATCAACAGCTGAGCTATGCCGAGCTGAACCAGCGCGCCAACCGCCTCGGTCACGCACTGATCGGCGCCGGGTTGAGATTCGATCAACCGGTGGCGCTGCTGAGTGAACGCAATCTCGATCTGCTCGGCATGATCATCGGCAGCTTCAAGGCCGGCGCCGGCTATCTGCCGCTCGATCCGGGCCTGCCGGGCCAGCGCCTGCAACGCATCGTCGAACTGAGCCGCACGCCGGTGCTGGTCTGCAGTCAGGCCTGCCGCGAACAGGCGCAAGCATTGCTCGATGAATGTGGTTGCGCGCATCGTCCACGGTTGTTGGTCTGGGAAGAGCTTCAGGCCGCGGTGACCTCGGTGGAGAACCCAGGTCTTTATAGCGGCCCGGACAATCTCGCTTACGTGATCTACACCTCGGGTTCCACCGGGCAGCCGAAAGGAGTAATGGTCGAGCAGCGCGGCATGCTCAACAACCAGTTGAGCAAGGTGCCGTATCTGCAACTGAGCGAAGCCGATGTGATCGCGCAGACCGCTTCGCAAAGTTTCGACATTTCGGTCTGGCAGTTCCTCGCCGCGCCGTTGTTCGGCGCGCGGGTCGACATCGTGCCGAACACCATCGCTCACGATCCGCAGGGTTTGCTGATGCATGTGCAAGCACAGGGCATCACTGTGCTGGAAAGCGTGCCGTCGCTGATTCAAGGCATGCTTGCTTCCGAGCGGCTGAGCCTGGATGGCCTGCGCTGGATGCTGCCAACCGGTGAAGCAATGCCGCCGGAGCTGGCGCACCAGTGGCTGCTGCGTTACCCCGACATTGGACTGGTCAACGCCTATGGCCCGGCCGAGTGCTCGGACGATGTGGCGTTCTTCCGTGTCGACATGGCATCGACGCGCGGCAGCTATCTGCCGATCGGCACGCCGACCGACAACAACTTGCTGTACCTGCTTGATGGTGCGCTGGAGTTGGTGCCGCTGGGCGCGGTGGGCGAATTGTGCGTGGCCGGTACCGGCGTCGGTCGCGGTTACGTCAGTGATCCGCTGCGCACCGCGCCGGTGTTTGTGCCGAACCCGTTCGGTGCGCCGGGCGAGCGTCTGTATCGCACCGGAGATCTGGCGCGGCGGCGCGCCGATGGCGTGCTGGAATACGTCGGCCGCGTCGATCATCAGGTGAAAATTCGCGGTTACCGCATCGAACTGGGCGAGATCGAAGCACGCTTGCATGAACAGCCGGAAGTGCGCGACGGTGCGGTCGGTGTGCAGGAGGGCGCCAATGGCAAGCATCTGGTGGGTTATCTGGTCGCTGCGGATTGCGCACTGAACCCGAACGAACGCCTGGAGCGAATCAAACAGCGCCTGCGCGCCGAACTGCCGGAGTACATGGTGCCGCTGCACTGGCTGTGGCTCGATCAGCTGCCGCTCAATGCCAACGGCAAGCTTGATCGCAAAGCCTTGCCGGCGCTGGAGATCGGCCAGTTGCACAGCCACGACTACCTGGCGCCGCGCAATGAACTGGAGCAGACCCTGGCGGATATCTGGGCCGAGGTGCTGAAGGTCGACAAGGTCGGTGTGCGCGACAACTTCTTCGAGCTGGGCGGGCATTCGTTGCTGGCCACGCAGATTGCCTCGCGGGTGCAGAAAACCCTGCAACGCGACGTACCGCTGCGGGCGATGTTCGAGTGCAGCACGGTGGAGGAGTTGGCCGAGTACATCAATGGACTGGCGGCGAGTGACATCACTGAGGAGAAGGTTGATCGGTTGAATGATCTGATGGCGGCGCTGGAGGGGCTTTGATTATTTAGTGTCTGCATTGGCCTCTTCGCGAGCAGGCTCGCTCCCACACAGGATCTTTGGTGTTCACAAAATCCCTGTGGGAGCGAGCCTGCTCGCGAATGGCGTCGGTCAATTCAACACAAATCAACCGGTAAGTGACTGTACATTTCGATCCTTGACGATCAGCAACCGGCAGCTCAGTCTGCCGGTTCTCTATTTTCTCGCGGGGGATGGTCGATGGCTTTTTTCACGATTGACGGACAAGCGCTGCATTACACCGATCAAGGCGCTGGGCCGGCGGTGCTGCTGGCCGGCAGTTACTTGTGGGATCACGCCATGTGGGCGCCGCAAATCGCCGCGCTGACACCGCATTATCGGGTGATTGCGCTGGACCTGTGGGGCCATGGCGAGTCGGGGCGGTTGCCGGAAGGCACCTCATCACTGAATGACATCGCCCGTCAGGCGCAAGCCTTGCTCGACCATCTGCAGATCGACCGCGTCACGCTGGTGGGCCTGTCGGTCGGCGGCATGTGGGGTGTGCGCCTGGCGCTTTCGGCGCCGCAACGACTCAACGGTCTGGTGCTGATGGACACCTATGTCGGCGTCGAACCCGAGCCGACCCGCCAGTACTATTTCTCGCTGTTCAAGCAGATCGAAGACAGCGGCGAAATTTCCGAACAACTGCTCGATATCGTCGTGCCGATCTTCTTCCGTCCGGGCATCGATCCGCAGTCGGCGCTGTATCAGGACTTCCGCGCGAAACTGGCGGCGTATTCCGCCGATCGACTGCGCGACAGCATCGTGCCGATGGGGCGCATCACCTTTGGTCGCAACGACTTGTTGCCACGCCTGGGCGAGTTGAATGCAGCAGCGACGCTGGTGCTGTGCGGCGATCAGGACAAGCCACGGCCGCCGGCGGAAGCCCGGGAAATGGCTGAGTTGATCGGCTGCCCATGCGTGCTGGTGCCCGAGGCGGGGCATATCTCCAATCTGGAGAATCCGCAGTTTGTGACGGATGCGTTGTTGAGTTTCCTGAACGAGCGCAACCGCTAGACCGCGTCATCGTTCTTCGCGAGCAGGCTCGCTCCCACATTTTGATCGCATTCCAGGTGTGGGAGCGAGCCTGCTCGCGAAGGCGTCGGTACACGCGCCCCAAATCAAAGGTTATTTAGGCCCCAGAATCTTCACCAGCTTCTCCGCCGTCGGCGCCCCTTGCTGCTGTTGCAGCTCACCCTTGTCGTCCATGTAGAAGATCGCCGGTGTCGCCTGCAGCTCAAGGTCTTCCATCAACTGCATGTTCGCCGCCAGCTTGGTCTGCACCGCCACCGGAATATCCTTCAAGGCTTTGAGCGAGCTGCCCTTGCCAGCCTTTTCGTGATCTTCCAGGGCCTTGGCCGGGTCTTTCGCCGCCAGCAGCGCCGCCGATTTGCCTGGGCTGTCTTCGCGAATGATGCCGACCATGATGTGGCGCAATTGCACCTTGCCGGCTTTCACCCATGGCCGTGCCTGCTCCCAAAACATGTTGCAGTACGGGCAGTTCGGATCGCTGAACAGGTACACCGTGCGCGGTGCATCCTTGTTGCCGTCCTGAATCCAGTTGCTCGCCTCGAACTTGGCCCAGACTTCCTTGGCCATCGGCGCGTAGACCAGTTTTTGCAGCGGCTCGCTGCTCAGGTCCTTGCCGTCGGCGTCGTACAGATTGCCCAGCAGCACATGTTTGCCATCTGGCGTCAGGTACAGCGCCATGCCGCGATTCTGGTATTGCGCCGCATAACCGCGCAGGCCGTCGGGGGCATCGAACTGGCCGACGATCTTCGCGCCCTTGGCTTCGATCTGCTTGATCGCGGCGGGCAGTTCTTCAGCAGCCTGCACCGACGGCAAGTGCAGCAGGGCGCCGCTCAGGGTCAGCGTCAGCAGGTGGCGGAGGCGGGGCATGGCAGTTTCCTTGCAGAGGTGGCCGGTGCGGTGGCCGGGTTCGAATGGGGGACGTTCGTGTCGAAGTTTTCCAGCGCACGGGCCAGGCTGGCGTTCGACAGTTCACCGAGGTGGCTGCTCAGCAGGCGACCGTCGGGGCTATAGAACAGCGTAGTCGGCAATGCCATCGACCCCACGGCCTGGCCGAGGCGACCGCTGCGGTCGAACAATACGTTGTTCAGGCTCAGGCCCTGAGTTTCGAGGAAAGTCGCCACGCTTTGCATGCTTTCGGCCTGATTGACGAACAGGAAGGTCAGGTCCGGGCGTTGTTGCTGGGCGTTTTCCAGCACCGGCATCTCACGCCGGCACGGTGGGCACCAGGTCGCCCAGAGATTGATCACCAGCGGTCCGCCCTGATAATCGCTGAGCTGGATGGTCTCGCCGGCCGCGTTGCGCAGGGTGATATCCGGCAAACGAGTACCTTGTTCGTAAATATTCAGCGATAGCGTGGCCAGCAGCCAGAACGCCACACCGCTCGCCACGCCGAAGCCCAGCGGACGACGCAGCCCGGGACGGCGCCAGCCGCGATACAGCGCCGCCAGCAACAGCACGATCACCCCCGGCCAGGCGAGGAAACCGCCGTCACGCAGGTCGATGATCTGCCACGGGTCAGCGCGATAGTGCGACCAGTACAGCGCGACGAAGGCCACCCGCGCGGCGAGCATGCCTAGCAGAAACAGGCTGAACAGTGCCGACTCGGGGTTATCGCCACCGCGCTTGGCCACCCGCCATCCGACAAAAGTCGCCAGCGCCAGGGCACTGATCAGCAGCAAATGGTTGAGTGCGATGGCAAAGGTGCCGAGGGTCAAAGTGAGCATCAGTTGGCGTCTCGGGTAGCGTTCCAGCGTTGCAGGAATGTATCGGCATCGACTTCGCCGGTAATCCGCTGGCTGCGACGTTCTTCACCGTCGCTGCCGATCCAGACGAAACTCGGCGGCCCCGGCACTTTGTAGCGGCTGAGCAGCTCACGGCTGGCGGCATTGTCGGCGGTGACATCGAGCCGCAGCAGGCGCACATCATTCAACGCCTGCATGACATTGGCCTTGCCGAACACCTGCTTTTCCATGACCTTGCACGACACGCACCAGTCGGCGTAGTAATCGAGCAACACCCACTGGCCCTGAGCCTTGGCCGCGTCGAGTTCGCGTTGCAGCGCCGCTGGCTCCTTGATCGTGGTAAACGCCTCATGCCCGGACGGTGCCACAGAACTGGCACGACCAGCGCTGTAGACCTGCAATGGTTGATACGGGTCGTCGCTGCCGCCGGCCGCGCCAATCACCAGCAGACTGCCCCACAACCCGAGCAGCAGCGAAGTGGCGCCGAACACCTGCGCGACGCGGCCAAAACCTTCGGACTGCTTCCAGGCGCAGAACGCGGCGATCAACAGCAACGCACCGCACAGGCCCAGCCACAACGACGCATCGAGTACCGGGCGCAGCATCAACAACGCGGTGGCCAGAAAGAGGAAGCCGAACACACCTTTGAGCAGGTTCATCCAGGCGCCGGGTTTGGGCAGGAAGCGGTTGCCCACGGTCACCAATAACAGTAACGGCACACCGATACCGATGCCCAGCGAGAACAGAATCAAGCCGCCATGCAGGGCATTGCCGGTCTGCGCGATATACAGCAAGGCGCCGGCCAGCGGTGCGGTCATGCACGGGCCGACCAGCAGACCGGACAGCGCACCGAGCATCCCGGCGCCGATCAGGCTGCCACCGCTGCGACTGCGCGAGGCGTGTTCGAGACGATCACGCAGGGCCACCGGCAACTGCAGTTCGAAGAAGCCGAACATCGGCAGGGCCAATATCACGAAAATCGCCGCAAACGTGCCGAGCAACCAAGGGTTTTGCAACCACGCCTGCAGGTTTGCACCGAGCAGCGCGGCAATCACCCCCATCGCTGCGTAAACCAGCGCCATGCAGATCACATAGCTGCCGGCCAGAGCAAAGCCTCGACGCGGCGTGGCGCCGCTGCCGACCACCATGCCAGCCAGAATCGGCAACATTGGCAATGTGCACGGGGTGAAGGCCAGCAGCAGACCGAGGCCGAAGAACACCAATAAACTCCAGCCCAACGCCCGTTGTTGCAGGCTGCTGGCCAAGGCCTGATCCGGTGCTTCTGCGCCCGGCGCAACGGCCGCCTTGCCGCCCAGGTCAATCACGCGGGTTTGCGGTGGATAGCACAAACCGGCATCGGCGCAGCCTTGATAGCTGACCTTGATCTGGCCGTTGGCCGCTGCCGGGATTTTCACTTCCAGACCCTGACGGTAGACCGGTTGCTCGCCGAAGAACTCGTCGCTGTGCGATTCGCCTTCGGGCAACGTCGGCTGCTGGTCGGCGGTGAGCCCGTCGAACTTCAACCGTTTCTGATACAGGTAATAGCCGTCGCTGATTTGCCAGAACAACTGGGTTTCCCCGGATTCAAGACGTTCTGACGTGAGCACGAAGGCTTTGTCGACCGGCAAGAACTCCGGTTTTGTATCGAATGGATTGTTTCCTGCCTGGGCCAGGCCCGAGATCAAGAGAGCAAACAAAAGCAAAAAATGACGCATGGAGGAGCCTTGTCCCTGTGCAAGTGAGGTGCAGATTGGGCGGCGGCGATTAACCGATAATTAACCCGTATCGTACAAGGCTCTCTCTTGCTCGGCCAATCAACCGCGCAGCAATCCGGGCCAGTTGCCGTCGTTGATCGTGTGCGGGCCGGACACCAGTCGATCAGTCTGAATGTTGTAGACCAGATACTGGTTGTTGGTCAGAAAGATGTACCAGTAGCTGTCGGCAAACGTTCGGTCATTTTGCGCAGCGGTAATGATGCGGTCTTTGTAGGGTTTCAACGCCCCCAATTGATATTCACCGAACGGTTTGCGCGTCAGGGTTTTTGCTCTGTAATTGAACGACAGATAATGTCCGTCATTGAGAATGAAGCGAAACAGAAACGCTTGCCCGGTCAGTTCGAACCAGGTGCCGGCAATGATCTGGTCGAAGTACGGCAGGATCGGTTTCCAGATCGAATCGGCGACTTTTTGAAAGCTGGCAACCGCATCTTTATCCTGATCGTACTTGCAGACCATGGGCGTTGAACCCTGGTAATGGAATAACCAGGCGATGTCTTCGTCGCCTGGGGCGTTGAAGCCGATTGACGTGGTGGTAAAACCGAAGCGCAAGTCCTTGACGAACGGGTCGAATTTATCCCAACTGCCCGCCGTAGACGCGGGGTAGATATCGGCAACCTTGTTGGCGCCCAGATCGAAGCGAGAGTAGGTCTCGCTGTCTTTGAAAAAGAAATAGATGCGATCCGGGCCGGCGCGCCAGTCGATGGCGACGCAGTTTTTTAGTTGAGGCATGTGCAGTAAGTCCTTTTAACAGTGGGTGGAAACTTCAACGCCAAGGCTAAATCAGCGGTGTTGGGCGATACAGGCGCAAAGTGTTTCCGCATGGGTGTACATATTTAAGAAGGTTTCCGGCCTGGTTTGCCGTCCCCGGATGCGGCTTCCCGTCAATGCCGCTGGAGGCCATAATTGCCGCTTAATCCTCGCCTGCTTCACTCGCCTTTTTATTTTCGGAGCGCCCATGCACGTACTGGTTTGCGAAGACGATGAGCTGATCGCCAGCGGCATCGTTGCCGGCCTCACGGCTCAGGGTTTGACGGTCGAGCACGTCAACACAGCGTCGAAAGCGCGGGCGATGCTTAAGGTCGCCGAATTCGACGTGATGGTGCTCGATCTCGGCCTGCCCGACGAAGATGGCCTCAAGTTGCTGCAGCAATTGCGTCAGGGCGGGCTGGAAATTCCGGTGCTGATTCTGACCGCCCGCGACTCGGTGACCGACCGCGTCGACGGCTTGCAGGCCGGGGCGGACGATTACCTGCTCAAGCCGTTTGACCTGCGTGAGCTGTTCGCGCGCCTGCAAACCTTGTTGCGTCGGGTCGCCGGACGCAGCGTCAATCTGATCGAACACGGCGCGCTGACCTATGATCCAAGCAGCCGCGAAACCACCCTGGCCGGGCAACCAGTGGACTTGTCGCGGCGCGAGCAATCGCTGTTACAGGCTTTGTTGCACAATCGTGGCCGGGTGCTGTCCACCGAGCAATTGAAGGACAGCGTCTACGGTTTCAACGATGAACTGGAGAGCAACGCGCTGAACGTGCACATCCACCATTTGCGCAGCAAACTGGGCAAGGGCATCGTCGAAACCGTGCGCGGTCTGGGTTATCGCCTCGGCCCGGCCGACGGTGGAGAGCAAGGCAAGTGATGAGTCTGCGGTTGCGCCTGAGCCTGACCCTCGGCGCTGCGTTTGCGCTGATCTGGGCGCTGGCGGCGGCATGGATGCTCAGTGATCTGCGCAATCAGATGATGTTTTCCCTCGACCAGCGTCTGGTCGCTTCGGCGCGCATGGTCGCCGGCCTGCTCGAGCAATTGCCGACGCTGCCGAGCAAAGGCGAGGGCACCCATTTCAGCGCCGAGCAACTGAATATTCCCGGCGGCATGGCCTGTCAGGTCAGCTCCTTGCGTGGGGAAATTCTGGCGCGCAGTCATAACAATCCCGAACAAGCGCTGGAAGCCGAGAAAATGGGCTTTCACGATCAGATGATCGACGGCGCGCCGTGGCGCAGCTTTACGCTGGCACGAGGCGATGTGCGGATTACCACGGCGGATCGGCAGATCGAGCGCGAGGCGCTGAACATGTCGATCCTGTTGGCTGCGTCGGTGCCGGTCGGTGTGGCGCTGCTCGGTTGTCTGTGCCTGTTATGGCTCGGCATCGGCCAGGGGCTGGCGCCCCTCAACCGCTTGCGTGAAGCGCTGATGCGGCGCAACGCCGATTCGCTGGAGCCGCTGCAGATTCAGGCGTTTCCCAGCGAATTGAAACCGTTGCTGGAAACCCAGAACCAGTTGTTCCAGCGCATCGGCAAGACCATCGAACGTGAACGACGCCTGACCGGCGACGCCGCCCATGAACTGCGCAGCCCGCTGACCGCAATCAAGACCCACCTGCAAGTGGCACGGATGACCGATGGCAGCGCCCGCGATCAATCGCTGGCGCGGGCCGAGGAGGGCGCCGATCGTCTGCATCGCACCCTTGAGCAATTGTTGTTGCTGGCGCGGGTCGAGGGCAGCCTGTCGTTCGACGACGGCTCGCAATACAGCGCCGAACAAGTGGCACGCCTGGCGATTCAGGACGCCACCGGCGGCGAGCGCACACGCATCCAGCTGCAACTGCCGACAGATCTGTCGACAGCGCCGCTGCAAATGCCCGCCGCGCTGGCGATTGCGGCGCTGCGTAATCTGCTCGACAACGCCCTGCGCCATACCGCCGAGGACTGCATGGTCGAGCTGAGCCTGATCACCCTTGGCAATCGCGTGCGCTTCGTCGTGCGTGACCATGGTCCAGGCATTGCCCCCGATGATCTGCAACACCTGACCCAACGTTTCTGGCGCAACGGCCAGAGCACCGGATGCGGCCTCGGCCTGGCGATCGTGCAGGCGATCGTGCAGCGCTGCGACTGTGCGCTGCATTTCGACAGCCGCGCCGATGGTTTGCGGGTTGAGCTGACCATGCCCTTGCAACGCGTCTGAACCCTGTACAAGTCCCCTGTAGGAGCGAGCCTGCTCGCGAAAGCGGTTTTACAGCCACATCGATGCTGTCTGTTGTGCCGTCTTCGCGAGCAGGCTCGCTCCCACAGGGACACATCAAATGTAACTTCTCGGCGTTCGCTATCCGCTCGGGGTGGGCGTAAGGTCGACGCAGCTTTGACTCAATGGATTGAGGGAACTGCGCCATGGAAGTGCCCATCTGCATCAGCCCGGCCACACCGGCCGACGCCGGCATCATCAGCCGCATCATCGAACGTTCGATCCGCTTTGGTTGTGCGCTCGATCACCGCAATGCGCCGTCACTCGTCAGCCGCTGGATCGGCCTGCAGTCCGCCGACTTCATCAGTGCCCGGCTCGCCGACCCGCAGTTTTACCTGGGCATGGCGTTGCTCGATGACAAGCCAGTCGGCGTCGGCATGGCGGCCGATGGCGGTCAGATTCTGCTTTGTCATGTCCAGCCGGAGTCATTTCGCCGCGGCGTCGGGCGGGCGCTGATGGCAGATCTGGAAGGCTGGCTGCGGGTTCGCGGAGACCTTCACGCGCAACTCGACAGCACGCGCACCGGCCAAGGGTTTTATCATCATCTGGGTTATCGCAACGCCACTGCGCCCCGCGAATGCCATGGCTTGCAGGTACAACCCATGTACAAGCCGCTGGCGTCGCCGGTCTGATGACTCGATCAAGGGCTAAATCCTCGACGCGCTTAAGCGTTTCCAGAACAGGAAAACCTGCCAGTGCGCCCCGTGACCGGAATGCGCACCTGTCCGGTGTGCTGTTTTGGGTCGCTATGCATTGCCAATCAAGGGGTCGAGAAATGTCAGTCGCCACCAGCCTTATCGAAGAGTCGTCGGCGCGGGTTACCCCGGCGCCTGCCGAAACGTTGTACCAGTTCGACGAATCGCCACTGCTCGCGCGCCAGGCGCAACAGGAGTCCAATGCACGCAGCTATCCGCGGCGCATTCCGCTGGCACTCAAGCGTGCCAGGGGGCTGTATGTCGAAGACGTCGAGGGACGCCGCTTCATCGACTGTCTGGCCGGTGCCGGTACGCTGGCGCTGGGGCACAATCACCCGGT
Organism: Pseudomonas retamae; assembly: GCF_043496865.1. Taxonomy (NCBI): domain Bacteria; kingdom Pseudomonadati; phylum Pseudomonadota; class Gammaproteobacteria; order Pseudomonadales; family Pseudomonadaceae; genus Pseudomonas; species Pseudomonas retamae. The sequence goes on along the minus strand of NZ_JBIEIL010000008.1, from coordinate 22,057 downwards.
GGTGATCGAGGCGATCCAGCAGGTGCTGGCCGATGAACTGCCACTGCATACCCTTGACCTGACCACGCCGGTCAAGGATCAGTTCGTCCAGGACCTGTTCGGTCTGCTGCCGCCGGCACTCGCCGGTGAAGCGAAAATCCAGTTCTGCGGCCCGACCGGCACCGACGCGGTGGAAGCCGCGCTGAAACTGGTACGCACGGCCACGGGGCGCAGCACGGTGCTGTCGTTTTCCGGTGGTTATCACGGCATGAGTCAGGGCGCTTTGAGTCTGATGGGCAGCCTGGGCCCGAAAAAACCGCTGGGCGCCTTGCTCAGCACCGGCGTGCAGTTCATGCCGTTTCCGTATGACTACCGTTGCCCGTTCGGCCTCGGCGGCGCGGCGGGAGTCAAAGCCAACCTGAGTTATCTGGAAAACCTGCTCAACGACCCCGAAGCCGGCGTGCAATTGCCCGCTGCGGTCATCGTTGAAGCAGTGCAGGGCGAGGGCGGGGTGATTCCGGCGGATGTCGAATGGCTGCGCGGGCTGCGGCGGATCACCGAGCAGGCTGGGGTGGCGTTGATCGTCGACGAGATCCAGAGCGGTTTTGCCCGCACCGGCAAAATGTTTGCCTTCGAACACGCCGGCATCATTCCGGATGTGATGGTGCTGTCCAAAGCCATTGGCGGCAGCCTGCCGCTGGCGGTGGTGGTCTATCGCGACTGGCTCGACACCTGGCAGCCGGGCGCTCACGCCGGCACCTTTCGCGGCAATCAGATGGCCATGGCGGCCGGTTCTGCGGTGATGCGTTATCTGCTCGAACACAAGTTGTGCGAACACGCCGAAGCGATGGGCGCGCGGCTCAGCGAGCACCTGCACATCCTTCAACGCGACTTCCCGCAACTGGGCGATATCCGCGGCCGCGGCCTGATGCTTGGCGTCGAACTGGTCGACCCCAGTGGCGCGATGGATGCGCTTGGCCATCCGCCGGCATTTGCCCGTCTCGCGCCACTGGTGCAGCGCGAATGCCTCAAGCGTGGCCTGATCCTTGAGTTGGGCGGGCGGCATGGCGCGGTGGTGCGGTTCCTGCCGCCGTTGGTTATCACTGCCGCTGAAATCGACCGCGTCGCCGAGATCTTCGGCCGCGCTTTGGCTGCGGCGACGACGGCGCTGTAAATTTTTTGCCGCGCCGAACGTTCTTTCTACATACCCGGCTGCACCGCGCGTGCGGCCCACCCTTACAGCGATGGAGAAGCAGCATGACGTCAGTATTCGACCGCGAGGACATCCTCTTTCAAGTCGTGGTCAACCATGAAGAGCAATACTCGATCTGGCCAGATTACAAAGCCGTGCCAGAGGGCTGGCGCACCGTGGGCAAGAGCGGCCTGAAGAAGGAATGCCTGGCCTACATCGAGGAAGTCTGGACCGATATGCGCCCACTGAGCCTGCGCCAGAAAATGGATGCGCAAGCGGCTGCCCAGTAAATCCAGGGCAAAAGAAACCCGCTGAACCTTTAAGGGGCAGCGGGTTTTTTCATGGCTGGATTTTGTGCCATCAGGGCTGGCCTCATCGCTAGCAGGCTAGCTCCCACAGGGGATTATCGCTGAACACAACCCTTGTGGGAGCCAGCCTGCTGGCGATGAACGATAATCCGGTCCGACTGAAGTTACGCTCCGCTCAACCCTTTGATCAGCGCATCCACATTGCCTTCCAGTTCCGCCACCGGATCCACTGCATCAGTGCTCAATACCAGCAAGCGGCTGCCCGATTCGGTAATCGCCGCCGTCACCGCTTCCGATGGCTGACGATGATGCAGCACGACGGCGACGTCGTTGTCCTTGAGGATCGCGGTAAGCTTCTTCAGTTCCTCAGCCGTCCATTCGGCATCCGGCCGCGCATCCTGACCGAGCAGTTCCAGATTGAGGCTGCCGATCAGATAGCCGAAGTGATCGCTCAAACTCATCACGCTAAGGTTGTCGGCACGTGCCAGGCGCGCCTCGCTGTCGGCGCTGAGCTTGAGCAGACGTTGTTTCAGCGTCGCCAGATTCGTCTCGATTTTCGCTTTCGCGGCCGGTGCCAGACGCACCAGATCGGCGGCCATCACATCGGCCATGCGCCCCATGTTGTTGCTCGCCAGCCATGGCTGGCTGTTCAAACCATCGACTTTGAGATCTGGCTGCACGGCAATGCCGGGCAGGGCGCCGTCGACCGGGCGCGCTGCGTCGACTTCGACGATGCGGATATTGCTGCGCCGGGCGATCGGGTACAGCTGATCATCCGGCCACAGCGAGCGCACGCCGATCACCGCGTCGGCATCGCTGGCCAGTTTGCTCAGCGCCGGCGCGCCACGCCCGGTGAAGTAGGCGCTCTGCCGGCTACCGGGCAGGTTCGCCGGTGCCGCGCGTTCAAGACTGACATCCGTGCCCTTGAGCAGAACCTCACCCAGACCATAGGTAATCGGCAGCGAAGCCAGGACCCGCAGCGGCTTGGCGCTTTCGGCGGCCAATAACGGGGTGCTAACCATGCCGCACAGGGCCAGGGCCATGGTCATTTTTCGCAACGATAAGATCATTTATCCAAGATTCCCTTTCAGGCTGGGGACAACGCCGCGAGCAATGGCGGCGAGGGCGAAGGCGATGCCGGCGACCAGAATGATCGCGGCGCCGGACGGAATCGGCAGATCGAACACGATCGGCGCGAGAATCCCGCACAGCGTGCTGACCGTGGCGATCAGCACCGAACACCAGAAAAAGCCCTTGAGCGATTGGCTGAGCAAGCGGGCGGCAGCGGCCGGAATCACCAACAAGGCACCGACCAGAATTGCGCCGATGACCTTCACTGCCGCCACGGTGATCAGGGTCACCAGAATCACGAACAGATAGTCGAGAGTCTTCACTGCGACGCCGCGCACCGCCGCCAGTTGCGGGTTGAAACTGGCGAGCATGATGCGGTTGTACAACGGCAACGCCAGGGCCATGACCAGCGAGCCGACAATCGCCAACACGGCAATGTCGTTGCCGTTGACCGTCAGCACTGAACCGAACAGCACGTTCTCGAGAATGTGCACGTTGATCTTGCCGGCGAGAATCAGCAGCAGACTTGCCCCCAGCGCCAGCGATACCGAGAGGAACACACCGATCAACGTGTCCGGCGCTAGACCGGTGCGGTTGCGCAGATAGTTGAGCAGGATGCCGAACAGCAGGCAGTAGCCGAACAGGGCGCCATAGGGGCCGGTGTAAGGTTCGCCGAGCAGAATGCCGATGGCCACGCCGGTCAGCGCCGCGTGGCCGACGGCTTCGGAGAAAAATGCGAAGCGCTTGACCACCACCAGCGTGCCAAGGCCGCCGAGCACCGGACCGATCAGCAAGCCGGCGAGCAGCGCATTGACCACGAATCCGTAGGCCAGCGCTTCCGGTAGATAACCCGAAGAGGCCCAGCCTTGGACCATCAAACGAAAGGCTTCGTAACTCATCAGGCAGCACTCCGCGGATGGGTGGAAAACAGGCTGAGCAGCCGTTCCGGGGTCAGTGCCTGTTGCGGCGTGGCGTCGAACAACACGCGACGGTTGAGCCCGGTAACTCGATCAGCCAGCCGGCCGACCGCTTCCAGATCGTGCTCGATCCACAGCACCGTGATACCCGCCGCGCGCCAGTCGCCGAGCAGGCGTTCGAACACTTGAATCCCCGCCTCATCGAGGGCCGACATCGGTTCGTCCAGCACCAGCAATTGCGGCGCCGGAATCAGCCCCTGCGCGAGCAGCACGCGCTGGCGTTCGCCACCGGACAGTGCGCCCATGCGCCGCTTGCGCTTGTCCTGCATGCCGACGCGCTCCAGCGCCTCACCGATGGCGGCGGCGTAGCGCTTGCTCAAACCGAGAAAGGCCGGGCGGCGCTGACACATCGCCGCCATGAAATCGTCGACCGTTATCGGCAAACCACGATCGAACTCCAGCGCCTGCGGCACGTAACCGATGGTGCCGGGCGCGCCGGGCCACCGCAGACTGAGTTGGCCCTGATGGGGCATTTGCCCAAGCAAGGTCTTGATCAGCGAACTCTTGCCGCCGCCGTTCGGACCGACCAGCGCATGCACGCTGCCGGGCTGCACCTCAAAAGTGACCTTGTCGAGAATGGTCGTGCGGCCCAGCGTCAGTGAGACTTCCGCAAAATCCAGAGTCGGCCCGCTTACCCGTTGTGGGAGCGAGCCTGCTCGCGAATGCGGCGTGTCATTCACCACAGATGTCGGCTGGCCCGGCGCTTTAGCGAGCAGGCTCGCTCCCACAGGGGACTCAAGTGGATTGGAGATCGTTTCCCTGGAAGTCATGCGCCAGACTCCTGAATCGCCCGCACCACGGTGTTGAGGTTGCCGGTCATTTCCTTCTCGTATTTGTCGGCGGTGTATTCGCCGTAGGAAATGTGCGACAGCGGATACAGCTTCACCCCCGACTCACGCTGAATGGTGTCGACGTAAGTGGACGGGAAATCCATCTCCGAGAAGATCACTTTCACGTCCAGCTCGCGCAGTTGGTCGATGGTCTTTTTCAACTGACTCGGGCTCGGCTCGATGCCGTGGGCCGGTTCGACCACCGCGGTGACTTCCAGGCCGAATTCGCGCAGCAGATAGTCATAGGCCGCGTGAACCGTGGCGACGCGCAATTCGGCGTTGGGTGCCTGGGTCAGTTTCGCCAGGGCGTCGGCGCGCATCTTTCGCAGGCGTTTGCCATAGGCGCGGGCGTTCTGCGTGTAGGTCTTGGCGTTGTCCGGGTCGAGTTTGCCCAGTTCGCGAGCGATGTTGTTGACCTGGGCGATGGACGCGCTGATCGACAGGAACGTGTGTGGATTAACCACCTTGCCGGCACCGCGCGCGGCCACCCCGGTGGCCGCCAGCAGCGGTACGTTTTCGTTGGCTTCGATAGTCTTGATGTTCGGCGTTTCGCTGGCGGCGATCATGCGGTCGGCGAAGTCGTCATGGCCGACGCCGTTGAGCACGATCACATCCAGCCCGCTGATGCGCTTGATGTCCTCGGCGCGCGGCTCGTAGGCGTGCGGGTTGAAACCGGCAGGAATCAGCGGCACCACTTCGGCCTTGTCGCCGACGATATTCGCCACATAGCTGTAATACGGGTGCAGGGTGATGCCGATCCGCAGGCGCTTGGCCTGATCGGCGCTGACCAGCGGGCTGAGCAGGCAGGCGCAGAGGCCAAGCAGAAACGAACGCAGCAACGGACGGCGAGGTAATGAAATGGACATGAGCAAGCAGTCTTCTCTTGAAAATGGGCGAGGCATCAATGGCGATGTTCGCGGGTTACCCCGGCATCGTATTGCGCGACAATCTGTTTCCAGCCAGCGGCGGCGAGGGCCGCGTCGGACAATTCGGCCGGTGTTTGAAGATCCCCGCCACGGTTGAGCCAGATGTCTGGCGCCGCCTGGTCATCGCTACTCAGGCGCATCAGGAACGAACCGGCGACGCTGCTCGACTGGCTGTGACCGAAGTAGGCGGTGTCGCCGAGCAGTTGCCAGGCATGCCCGCCACGGCTGATCGAACTGGCATCGCGGGCAAACGGCGCAAACCCTTCGTCGGCCAGATGTTGCGGCGTCGGCAGCGCTTGCTGTTCTTCACGCAGCAGACGGATTTCATCGAGGGTCACGCGCAGGTCGGCATAGATGCCTTGTTCGGATGCGGTGAGGTCGCGGCGGGCGTCGAGCTGATTGCTGGCCACCGGCTCCGGCTCATGGGACACCCCACGCCAGGCCACCACGGAAGCGGCGACCGCCAGAATCAACAGGCACAGCAGCAAGACATTCAGGGTTTCATGGCCGGCGCCGGCCGGTCGCACGACTTGCGTGGTTGGCGTACTCATGGGGCCTGGATATCCGCTTGGTCGATTTCGACCACATGGCCGGGGCCGGCGTCGAACAGTACGTAGAATTCGGCGCCGGGCTTTTTGAACGTCAGAGTCGAATCGGCACCGAGCTTGCCCGGCACCAGGATCGTTTCGTCGTAGCCGATCACATCGAGGGTCACCCCCGGAGCGCCGCTGCCGTCGGAGAAGCCGCCGGTGCATTTGATCTGTTCGGCGTCGATGGCTTTGCATTCGCACATCGGGTTATGCGCCAGTGCGCCAGTGCTGAAAGCAGCGCTCAGTACCAGCAACGCCGCGTTGAAATGCAGGCGCGAAGCACATTGAAAGCGAGTCATGGTCGGGCTCCTTGTTTGTTCAGCCAGTCGAGGGTGGCGGGCGAGGCCTGGCTCAGGGGGATAGAGGCCTGGTGCATGCTGCCGTCCCAGCCTTCCATGGTGATCCACAGTTCGGCATCGGCCTTGGTTTTTTCTGGCACCGGCAATTGCGCGCCCATGCGATAGGGGGTGCCGAAAAACAGCGCGCCGGCTGCGCGCAGGCTGCGCGGTTTGCCGATCCGCAGGTAGGTGGCCTTGACCTGGTTGATGCAGGTATCACAGAGCGCAGCGTTGAAACCTTTCATGTAGCCGGCCGGGCCTTCGAGGCGTGGCGCTTCGTTGCGTAACTCGGCCAGGCGCAGGCTCCACGGGCCGACGGCGATCTCGCCGACTTCGCGCTCCCCCAGACCGATATCGCCGCGAAACAGCGCGGCATCGGCGAAGTATTTGGGCATGAAGCCCAGCGGAATCAGCAACAGCAGAACGTTGATGTGGAAGCGCCATTTATGCCAGAACCGGCTCAGGCGCGAGGGATGCGGTGCCGCAATGGACTTGCTCACGGGTTGACCTCCGCAGGTTCACGATTGATGGCCGGTTGCGCCGTCACGCGGGTTTTCTTCGATTCACGCTTGAGCGCATTGGCGGTGGCCAGCGCAGTGCGTTTGGTCCAGATCAACAGGCCGCTGAGCACCATCATGCTCAGCACCAGACCGAAGAAGAACCAGATCAGCTTGATCCATAACCCACCGAAGTCGCCGGTGTGCAGGGGGCGCATGGATTCGGTGACGAACTCCAGCGCAGTGCGATCGGACAACAGCCGCGAAGCGGCCAGATCACCGTTGAACGGGTTGAGCGTGGCGGACTGGAACATCAGCGGATACCAGCCACGGCCACCGAGGTTCATATGGCTGTAGGCATTGCCCGGCAGGCTGACGAAGCTGACTTCCAGGCCGGGGATTTTCTGCTGTGCGACTTCAATCGCGCGGTCGAGGCTGATGCGCGGCGGTGGTGTGCCGTCGGCGGAGATCGGCACCGCTTCACGGGCCATCGCCGGAATGACCGGCTCGCTGGAAATGGAAATGTGATTGTCGAACAGCAGCGCTTCGATCAGGAACCAGATGCCGGTGATCGAGATTACTGCGATGAACCAGATCGACCAGATGCCGCTGAGGCGGTGGAAATCGCCCCAGAAGATCCGTGCACCGTGGCGAAAACGCAGAGTCGGGCTGAAGAAGCCTTTCCAGAAGCGTTTATAGACCACCAGCCCGGTGATCAACGAAGCCAGCAACGGCAAACCGAGGAACGACACCAGATACCAGCCCCAGCTGAATCCGTTGGTAAACGGCACCAGCCACCAGCCATGCAGCGCACGGGTGAAGGCCTTGAAGTTGAAGTCCGGCGCGCCGCCCTGAATGACCCCGGTATAGGGATTGACGTAAACGGTCTGCGAACGCCCGTCGGGGTAGCTGACGTTAACGTCGAGGGCAAAATGCGACTCATCGGGCCGGCTGATGCGCTGCACTACGGTTTGCGGTTCGGCTTGCTTGATCGCGGCCAGAATCTGGTCGTAGCTGAGTCGTGGCGCATCGTCTGCCGGCTGGCTGGCGCGCATCTGCGGGTTGGCCAGCCAGACGATTTCCTGGCTGACCACCGCCAGCGTGCCGGTGACACAAACGATCAGCACAAAAAACCAGATGGGCAAAGCGAGCCAGCTATGCACCAGGAACCACAGTTTGGAACGGGATTTCTTCGACATGGTTGTGCGTCTTGTTTTCCGGTGAAAGGGGCATGACTACGGGCTTCGCAGCGCTGTTTCCCTGGAAGGTCCGGCCGTGGCTTTTGCCTACGCGGCCGGCCCGCATCTATATAAGACGGACGAGCGCGGCAAATCCCGATAAACGATATGAAAGAAAATGTTTCGCGTTTCGCCTCATGCACAAGAAGTCCCCTGTGGGAAAATTTTGGTGTGTCGGGATCGAACACGCTTCATGAACGACGCCATCACCCTCTGCCAATTGATGGCCCGCGCATGCTCCCTATGATGGGTATCACCGGATTCCTCAGTGAGCGCCCCGTGATGACCGCCAGAACCCTCTATGTCAAACACATCGATTCGCACACGGTGTGCCGTCTCGACGATCAGGGCCATGTCCTGCTCTATATCGATCGCCAGGTGATCAACGAATACACCAGCCCGCAGGCCTTCAGTGGTTTGCGCGCTGCCGGGCGCAAGGTGTGGCGGCCGGGCACGGCGCTGGCAGTGGTCGATCACGTCAACCCGACCGCACCGCTGCGCATTGCCGCCATGCCCGACGCGGGGGGCGCCCGGCAAGTGTCGTATCTGGCAGAAAACTGCCGGGACTTCGGCATCGAATTACTCGACATCCTCGACAAGCGCCAGGGCATCGAACATGTGATCGCCCCGGAGCAGGGCTTTATTCTGCCGGGCATGGTGATTGCCGCTGGCGACAGCCACACCACGACCTACGGCGCCCTCGGTGCGTTCGGTTTCGGCATTGGCACCTCTGAGATCGAGCACCTGCTGGCGTCACAGACGCTGATCTACAAGTGTCTGAAAACCTTGCGCGTAACCATCGACGGCGCGCTGCCGCCGGGCCTGACCTCCAAAGACGTGATCATGGCGCTCATCGGCCGGATCGGCGCTTCCGGGGCCAGCGGTTACGCGATCGAGTTCTGCGGCTCGACCATCGACGCCTTGAGCGTTGAGGCGCGCATGACCATCTGTAACATGGCGGTCGAGGCCGGCGCACGCGGAGCGTTCATGGCGCCGGATGACAAGGTGTTCGCCTACCTCAAGGGCAAACCAAGGGCGCCGGTTGGCGCGTTGTGGGAGCAGGGCTTGGAAAAGTGGCGCGAACTGCGCAGTGATCCGGGCGCGGTGTTTGACCGCGAGATCCACCTCGATGCCAGCGTCCTCGAGCCGATGGTCACCTGGGGCACCAGTCCCGATCAGGCCGCCGCCATCGGCGCGCGCGTACCGGACCCGCAAGCGATCAGCGATCCGATCCTGCGTCAGGACATGCGCCGCGCCCTGAGCTACATGGGGCTCGAAGCGGGCATGGCGCTCAGCGAGATCGCCATCAGCCACGCCTTTATTGGCTCGTGCACCAATGCGCGTATCGAAGACTTGCGTGACGCCGCCCGAATCGTCGACGGCCGGCAAGTGGCCGGGCACGTGCGGGCGATGATCGTGCCCGGTTCCAGCGAAGTCCGCGCCCAGGCGGAGGCGGAAGGGCTGGCGCGGATCTTTATCGACGCCGGTTTCGAATGGCGCCAGTCCGGTTGCTCGATGTGTCTGGCGATGAACGACGATGTGCTCGCGCCCGGCGACCGCTGTGCCTCCAGCACCAACCGCAATTTTGAAGGCCGTCAGGGCACCGGCGCGCGCACCCATCTGATGAGCCCGGCGATGGTCGCCGCCGCGGCGATCAGTGGCCGACTCACCGATGTCCGCGATTTTGGAGAACGCCCATGAGCCTGCAACCCTTCAAGCAAGTCAGTGGCCAGGCCGCGCCGTTGCTGGCGGCCAATATCGACACCGACGTGATCATGCCCAAGCAGTTCCTCAAAGGCATTGATCGCTTGGGCCTGGATCGCGGGTTGTTTTTCGATCTGCGCTTTCTGCGCGATGGCCGTCCCGACCCCGATTTTGTGCTCAACCAACCGGCGTGGCAGGGCGCCAATTTTCTGGTTGTCGGGCCTAATTTTGGCTGCGGCTCCAGCCGTGAACATGCGGTGTGGGGGTTGCAGCAAATGGGCATCCGCGCGCTGATCGGCAGCAGTTTCGCCGGAATCTTCTATGACAATTGTCAGCGCAATGGCGTGTTGTTGATCACTCTGGAAGAGGCCCAGGTGCAGCGGATAGGGCGGCTCGTCGGGCAGCCGGAAACGGCGCGGATCAGCATTGACCTTGAGGCGCAGCAGATCAGCCTGGCCGATGGCTCGGTTGTGGATTTCGAGATCGACACCTTGCGCAAAAGCGCATTGTTGCTGGGGCTCGATGCGATCGGCAGCACCTTGCAGCGGCGCGAGCAGATCGAGGCGTTCGAGCGCGAGCATCTGGCTAACAACCCGTGGCTTTCCTGACCCACCAATAATCCCCGTGTAGGAGTGAGCCTGCTCGCGATAGCGGTTGATCATTCAGAGTTGCTGTATCTGACACACCGCTATCGCGAGCAGGCTCACTCCTACACGGGGTTGTGTTGTTTCGGCCTACAGCGACAGGCCTTTGAAATGCTCCTGCAAGAACTCCACGCACGCGCGCAATTTCCCCGAATGCGCCAGGCGCGTCGGGTACACCGCCCAGACGTTGGCGCTCTGGCTGTAAGCATCGAGCACCTGCACCAGGCGGCCTTGCTCCAGCAGCGGTTTCACGTCCCATAAGGAACGCAGCAAGATTCCACGCCCATCCAGCGCCCATTGCAGGACGATCTCGCCGTTGTTCGAGCGACAATGGGCCGCTGACCCGCACGTCTTCCGCGCCGTTGTCTCCCTCCAGATTCCAAATGCCGAAGGCGTTGTCGCGCTCCTTGATCACCAGGCAATCATGCGCTTGCAGGTCTTCGAGGGTCTGCGGTGTTCCGCGGCGTTGCAGGTACGCGGGGGCGGCGCACAGCACGCGGCGATTACTGACCAGACTGCGGCCGATGTGCTGGCCGGGAAGGTCATCGCCCACGCGAATTTCCAGATCGAAGCCTTCGTCGATGATATTCACCACCCGGTCAAACAGGTCGAGACGAATCTCCAACTGTGGATAGCGTTCCGCCAAGAGCGACACCGCTGGCGCCACGTGATTGCGGCCGAAGCCGAAGCTGCTGCAGATGTGCAGACGCCCACGCGGACTGGCGTGGGCGTCGGACAATTCGTCGTGCAATTGCTGAAAGTCATCGAGAATGCGCAGCGCCCAACGTTGCACGCGCTCGCCGTCCTCGGTCAGGGACACGCGACGGCTGGTGCGGTGCAGCAGGCGCGTGCCGAGAGTGCTTTCGAGAATCTGGATGCGTTTGCTGACATAGGCCGGTGACAGCCCCAACTCATCCGCCGCGGCCGCGAAGCCGTTCTTGCGAATCACCGTGAGCAACACACGCAGGTCTTCGGGCAGGGGCAAGGCGTCTTTATTCCGGGACATGGCAAAACGGATACTGGCGGCACAAGCCGCCAGCATAGCACCGCGTTGTGCAGGCGCGGCTCAGCGCAGAAACGCCAGCGCTTCGGCCAGCAGCAATTCGGGGACTTCTTCGGCGATGTAATGGCCGGCGGGCAAGGCTTTACCGCTGACATCGGCGGCTACCTGTTGCCACTCCTTGAGCGGATCGAAACAGCGCCCGACCGTGCCTTCGGCGCCCCACAGCACGCGCAACGACAGATTCAACCGATGCCCGGCGGCGATATCGGCGCGATCATGCTCCAGATCGATGCTCGCGCTGGCGCGGTAATCCTCGCAGAGGCCGCGGGCACTGCCCGGTTGTTGCAGGCAACGCAGGTATTCGCCAAACGCCTCATCGGTGAACGGCTTGAACCCGGCACTGCGACTGCCCATGACACTGCGCAGATAGCCTTCGGGATCGGCTTCGATCAGAGTTTCCGGCAGTGGCGCCGGGCGGATCAGGAAGAACCAGTGCCAATACGCGCGGGCGAAGGCTTCGTTGGTTTGCGCGTACATTGACAGGGTCGGCGCGATGTCCAGCAGCATCATGCGTTGCACGGCTTCGGCGTGGTCGAGCGCCAGACGATGCGCGACCCGGGCGCCGCGATCGTGAGCGAGGATCGAGAACTGCGCAAAACCCAGCGACTGCATCAACTCGACATTGTCGCGAGCCATTTGCCGTTTCGAATAATTGCTGTGCGCGTCATCCGCCGGCGGACGGCTACTGTCGCCATAACCGCGCAGGTCGGCGGCGACCACGGTGAAATGCTCGGCCAGCGGTTCGGCGATCTTGTGCCAGATCACATGGGTCTGCGGGTGGCCATGCAGCAGCAATAATCCCGGGCCGCTGCCACCGATGCGGTAAGCAATGTCGACGCCGTTGACGTGACGCTGGTCTTTGCAAAATCCGGCAAACATCGGGCTGGTCCTTCTTTCAGGGTTCTTGTTGGATGCATCCTGAAATCGTCCGGAGTGTGTGGCAAGGGCTAAAGCGTGGTGAGCAGGTTCATGAACTGTGTTCAGGGAGTTTTGAATTCCCTTTGCCGGCGCTATCGCGAGCAGGCTCACTCCTACAGTTGAAATGCATTCCAAGTGTAGGAGTGAGCCTGCTCGCGAAGGGGCCAGCCAGACACCCAATAATTTAACTCTGCTGGAACATCTCCATCGCCCGCTGCCTGATCTGTTCTTCAGTCAAATCCTCCTTGCGCGTAGCCAGAAACCACAGATGCCCATAGGGATCCTTCAACGTCCCGCTGCGATCGCCGTAGAACTGATCCTTGACCTCTGACACCGTCGTCGCCCCGGCATCCAGCGCCTGTTGAAACGATTGATCAACATCGGTCACATACAGATGCAAACCGACCGAAACCGCTTGATCCGGATTGCTCAACGGACCCTGATCACACGGCGAGCCGAGCATGATCGCGCTGTCGCCGATGCGCAGCTCGGCGTGCCCGATGGAGCCGTCGGGCATGGCCAGGCGCATGACCTCGGTGGCGTTGAAGGCTTTTCTATAGAAATCGATGGCCTCGGCGGCTTTGTGAATGCCCAGGTACGGGGTAATGCTGTGATACCCCTCGGGAATGGGTTTGACGCTCATGACGTTCTCCCTGATTTTGTTCTACGAAATTGCTCTCACCGGATGGGTGGAGAAATCACTATAGAACGCTCGGCGCGGTGCAGAGTTTGGCCCGACGAGCCGTCAATCGTTGGGGAAATGTGGCCCGGGCCCCTGTTCACCAAGCACATCGCCGTGATTGCGCAGCGGGCAGGCCTCCATCGATAAACACCCGCAACCGATGCAGCCGTCGAGGCGGTCGCGCAGTAACAGCAACTGTTCGATACGCTCATCCAACTCCTTGCGCCAGCGCTCGGAGAGAATCTTCCAGTCGGCTGCGGTCGGCGCGCGATCGTCAGGGAGCATTTGCAGCGCGTCGCCAATCTGCGCCAATGGAATGCCCAGGCGCTGCGCCACTTTGATCAGCGCCACCCGGCGCAGCACCTCACGCCCATAGCGGCGCTGATTGCCCGCGTTGCGCTGGCTCTTGATCAAGCCTTTGGTTTCGTAAAAATGCAGCGCGGTGACCGCGACACCGCTGCGCGCCGCCACTTCCCCGACGGTCAACGGTTTACGCACCTGTTCTTTACTGATCATCGAAACAGCTCTTGACCTTGACTTAACTGGAGGTTTTACCCTGCTGGCCTTCGAGTCGCAAGATTCGCCTGACGATAAGTGGGGACACCATGCAAGCATCCGCGCAAAACCGCAGCTTCACGCAGTTGATCGAATTCGAAATCGAACCGGTGCAGCAGCCAGCCCTGGTGGCGGAGCTGGCGCTACAAACCGAACGCCTGGCCCAGCGTTATGCCGGCTTCGTCAGCGCCAGCGTGCAAGCCAGCGATGATGGCCGGCGCGTGCTGGGGTTTCTGCAATGGCAGACCCGTGAGGCGGGGGAAGCGGCGTTTCGCAGTTTCGAGACTGGTGAGCAGGATTTCTGGCAGCTGATTCGCCGTCATCGGGCGAAAACCATCAGCTTCAATTCATTCCAGGTGCTCAGCAGCATCGCCCGCAGCCACGATGACGCGCTGCATTGCCGGTTGCTCGGTTAGGCCGATTTGGCGATTCATTACTGTTCGTGGCGAATTACTGATAGCCACTATTGAGAGCGTTGATTTCTGCGCGAGCCTGCCGCGGCGTAGCCTTTCTACATCGACCAACACTGCTCGCCAGGACGCTCCCATGAATCGTTTACTGACTGTTTCGCTGCTGCTCGCTGTTTCCGTACTCGCCGGATGTGCCGGCCACGTCGCGCCGGAATTGCGCCCTTACACCGCCGAAGAATCCCGCGAACTGGCGCTGGAAGCGCTGAACCGCAGCGGCCTGTCCTTCGACGAATACCACGCGAAAAAAGCCGCACTGTTGGGGCAGCCGCAGAAATCCTACGGTTTCGATCAGCAAGGCGAGATGAGCGCCGAGCGTGCCGTACAGCTGCACGGTCGCCCAAGCTGAATAGCAACTGTACTGCTGCAAGTTTTCCGTAACTGTCCGTGGGCCGGGCGGGCGCAGTGGGATAGGGTCTACCTATGAATGACCCTGACGGACTGCCCGCTATGACCCTCTCGCTTGATCTGCTGCTGGGCTTTGCCCTGTTTGCCCTTGTCACCTCGATAACGCCGGGGCCGAACAACACCATGTTGTTGGCATCGGGGGTGAATTTCGGCTTCAACCGCACCATTCCACACATGCTCGGCATCACCTGCGGCTTCTTCGTGCTGGTCGTTGCGGTGGGTTTTGGCCTGGGCGCGGTGTTTCAGAACTATCCGATTCTTTACACGATCCTGCGTTATGTCGGCGCGGCGTATCTGTTGTATCTGGCGTGGAAAATCGCCCACTCGGGGCCGGTCGGCGACAGTGTCGAAGGCGAGGCCAGGCCGATCAGCTATCTTGGCGCTGCGGCGTTTCAATGGGTCAACCCGAAAGCGTGGATCATGGCCATTGGCGCGATCAGCACCTATACGCCGATGCAGGGCTATTTCACCAACGTCGTGGTGATTGCTGCGGTGTTCGCCATCATCAACCTGCCCAGCGTCGGCGTCTGGGCCGCCTGCGGAACGTTGCTGCGCAATGTGCTGAAGGAGCCGCGCTGGTTGCGCGTGTTCAACTGGGGCATGGCCGCGCTGCTGGTGATTTCCCTGTACCCGTTACTTCTCGAAAGCTTTAGCTGACGCATTGCTTCAACCGCAGGCCGGATGCCTGTTAAGCTCGGCTTCAGGAGCGTTCCTACGCACTTTTAAATGAAGTTGTCCTTCTTTAACGGCATCCGATCAGGTATTGATGACGCTCTCGAACCGACGCGCAGCTCACAAGGCTGCGCTGTGCCGTTTGCAGACACGAGCCTCCTGATCCCGGAACACGCTCTGCGAGTCTTTTATGAACACACGTCCGTTGTATTTCGATTACGCCGCCACCACCCCGGTGGACGAGCGGGTCATCCAGGTGATGATCGAGTGTCTGGGGTTTCACGGCAATTTCGGTAACCCGGCCTCCAGCTCCCATGCCTTCGGCCAGCAGGCCCGGCACACGGTCGAGCAGGCGCGCCGGCAAGTCGCCGGACTGGTCGGCGCCGATGCCGAGCAAATCGTCTGGACCTCCGGCGCCACCGAATCCAACAACCTTGCCCTCAAGGGCGTGGCGCAGGCGCGCGGTGTGCCCGGCGGCCACATCATCACCAGCCAGATCGAACACAAAGCCATCCTCGATACCGCCCGCCAGTTGCAGGACAGCGGCGTCGCCGTGACGTATCTGGTGCCCGACGCCAATGGTTTGATCACCGCGCAAGCGGTCAGTGAAGCGCTGCGCGACGACACTTTTCTGGTGTCGCTGATGCTGGTCAACAACGAGTTGGGCACCGCCAATGATGTTCAAGCGATTGGCGAAGTCGTGCGGGCTCGCGGCGCTTTGTTTCATGTGGATGCCGCGCAGGGTGCCGGCAAAATCGCCATCGATCTGGGGCAGTGGCCGGTTGATCTGATGTCCTTTTCCGCGCACAAACTCTACGGCCCCAAAGGCATCGGCGCGTTGTACGTCGGCCCGCGGGCGCAGCAGCGTTTGCAGGCGCAGATTCACGGTGGCGGTCATGAAGGCGGTCTGCGCTCCGGGACACTGGCGACGCACCAGATTGCCGGCATGGGTGCCGCGTTTGCCTTGGCCGCCGAAGCCTTTGACGAGGAGAAAACAACCATCGTCGCGCTGCGCCAACGTCTGCTCGATCAGTTGCTGAGCCTGCCTGGCGTGCGCCTGAATGGTTGTGCTACGCAGCGCATTCCGCACACCTTGAGCCTGACCTTCAGCGAAGGTGAGTTCAACAGCGCGGCGTTGAGCCACTCGATTGCCTTCTCCGCGACATCGGCCTGCAATTCGGCAAGCAATGCGCCATCCCACGTACTGCTGGCGTTGGGGCATGACGCGCGTCTGGCCGGCCGCACCATCCGCTTGAGCCTTGGCCGTTTCACCACGGCCGGGGATGTCGACAAGGCCGTTGAACTGATCAAGAGCGCTTGCGCCAGTGCCCCGGCATTCTGGGCGACAGGGCTTTAAACGAGCCGGATAAACGGCTACGAACAATAACGATGAAGTGATTAGCAGGAGACATGATGAGTACCCAGACCTCGACCGAAGGATTGGTGCCCCAGCGCCTGGCGCAGACCCGCGAACTGATGCGCCGCGAAGGCATCCATGCGTTGCTGGTGCCGTCCGCCGACCCGCATTTGTCGGAATACCTGCCGGGCTACTGGCAGGGTCGGCAATGGTTGTCGGGTTTCCATGGTTCGGTCGGCACGCTCATCGTCACCGCCGATTTCGCCGGGGTCTGGGCCGACAGCCGTTACTGGGAACAGGCGACCAAGGAACTCAAGGGCAGCGGCATCGAACTGGTCAAGATGCAACCGGGGCAACCGAGCCCGCTGGACTGGTTGGCCGAGCAAACCCCGGAAGGTGGTGTGGTCGCGGTTGATGGCGCGGTAATGGCCGTGGCATCGGCGCGTACCTTGAGCGGCAAGCTCGAAGCGCGGGGTGCGCGTTTGCGCACGGACATCGACCTGCTGCAGGAAGTCTGGAGCGACCGCCCGAGCCTGCCGAATGCCCCGATCTATCAGCATCTGCCACCGCAGGCGACGATCAGCCGTGGCGAAAAACTCGCCCGACTGCGCGAAACCCTGCAGGAGCGCGGGGCGGACTGGCATTTCATCGCCACCCTCGACGACATTGCCTGGCTGTTCAACCTGCGTGGCGGCGACGTGTCGTTCAACCCGGTGTTTGTTTCGTTTGCGTTGATCAGTCAACAGCAAGCGACGCTGTTTGTCGCGCTGAGCAAAGTCGACGCGGATTTGCGCGCAGTGCTGGAGGAGGAGGGCGTGACGCTGCGCGACTACAGCGAAGTGGCGGCCGCGCTGCGTGACATTCCGACGGGCGCAAGCCTGCTGGTCGATCCGGCGCGAGTGACCACCGGCCTGCTGGACAACCTCGACAGCGAGGTAAAACTGGTCGAAGGCTTGAACCCGACCACGCTCGCCAAATCACAGAAAAGTGAAGCGGATGCGCAGCACATTCGACGGGCAATGGAGCAGGACGGTGCGGCGCTGTGCGAGTTTTTCGCCTGGCTGGAATCGGCCTGGGGACGCGAACGCATTACCGAATTGACCATCGACGAGAAGCTCACCGCAGCTCGCGAGCGGCGTCCTGATTACGTCTCGCTGAGTTTCAACACCATCGCCGCGTTCAATGCCAACGGCGCCATGCCCCACTATCACGCCACCGAAGAGGAGCATGCGGTCATTGAAGGCGATGGCTTGCTGCTGATCGACTCCGGCGGCCAATACCTGGGCGGCACCACCGATATCACGCGGATGGTGCCCGTCGGTACGCCGACCGAAGAACAGAAACGCGATTGCACGCGGGTGTTGAAGGGGGTGATTGCCCTGTCGCGGGCACGCTTCCCGAAAGGTATTCTCTCGCCGCTGCTGGACGCCATCGCGCGTGCGCCGATCTGGGCGGATAACGTCGATTACGGTCATGGTACCGGCCATGGCGTTGGTTATTTCCTCAATGTCCATGAAGGTCCGCAAGTGATTGCCTACCAGGCCGCACCTGCGCCACAAACGGCCATGCAGCCGGGGATGATCACTTCCATCGAGCCGGGCACCTATCGCCCGGGTCGTTGGGGTGTGCGCATCGAAAACCTGGCGATGAACCGCGAGGCGGGCAGCAGCGAGTTCGGTGAATTCCTCGAGTTCGAAACCCTGACGCTGTGCCCGATCGACACGCGTTGCTTGTTGCCTGCTCTGCTGACGGAAGAGGAAAAGCAATGGTTCAACGCTTATCACGCCGAGGTGCGTGAACGTTTAAGCCCATTGCTGGAAGGCGCTGCATTGGAATGGCTGAACACGCGGACCGCGGCCATTTAAGCGATTGACGCTCGGGCGCTGTTGCCAGCGCTCGGGTTTTTGCTTTGCTTTAGAGCTGGCGCAACGCCGCTTCGACAAAATCCAATCGATCCTGTCCGAAGAACAACTGGTTGCCGACAAACATGCTCGGTGCGCCGAAAACACCGCGTTTAACGGCGGTTTCGGTATTGTCCTTGAGGGCTGCTTTGACTGTTTCGTCGTTTACCAACGCCATCACTGTCTGCGGGTCGAAACCGTGTTCACTCAATACGGCCGCTACGGTTTCTGGCTCATTCAAGCTGCGTCCTTCAACCCAAAGCGCTTTGAACAGGCAGTCGATAAAAGCCTGGAAGCGTTCGGGATGACGAAGCTGAACGCCCGTCACCGCGCGCATCAGCATCAGCGTATTGATCGGAAAGTGCGGATTGAATTTCAGCGGCACTGCGTAGCGTTTTGCATAGCGGTCCAGATCCTGAAACATGTAACGACCCTTCGCCGGAATCATCGCCGGTGAGGCATTGCCGGTCGCCTTGAACACGCCGCCAAGCAGCATCGGAATGTAGCGTAATTCACTGTCGGTTTCGGCGCAGATCTTCGGCAACTGGGTGTAGGCCAGATAGGTGGCCGGGCTGCCGAGGTCGAAATAGAACTCCACGGTTTTGCTCATTATCGCGTCTCTCTGCTTATTGTTATGACGAGTGGTTATGGCGAAGGTTTACCAGCGTTCATTCCACGGGCGCAGATCCAGTTCGAAGGTCCATGCGTCCCTTGGCTGACTGTGCAGAAACCAATAGTTGTCGGCAATGTGTTCGGGGTTGAGTATGCCGTCCTGGTCCTTGGTGGCGTACTTCTCGGGAAAACTGGTGCGAATGAAGTCAGTGTCGATAGCCCCATCGACCACAATGTGGGCGACATGGATGTTCATCGGTCCCAACTCCCGCGCCATGCTTTGCGCCAGCGCGCGAATACCGTGTTTGGCCCCGGCGAACGCAGCGAACCCCGCAGCGCCACGCAGCCCGGCGGTTGCCCCGGTGAACAGAATCGTGCCGCGCTGACGAGTAACCATGCGTTTGGCCACTTCGCGGGCATTGAGGAAGCCCGAGAAGCAGGCCATTTCCCAGATCTTGAAATATTTGCGCGCGGTTTCTTCAAGAATGCTGCAGGGCACGTTGGCGCCAATATTGAAGACAAAGGCTTCGATCGGACCGAGGCGGGTTTCGATGTCTTCAATCAGTGCGATGACATCCTCTTCCTTGCGCGCATCGCAGGCGAAACCGTGGGCTTCACCGCCTTCAGCGTTGATTGCGTCTACCAGCGGTTGCAACTTGTCGGCGCTACGCCGGGTAACGCAAGCGACGAATCCCTCCCGGGCAAAACGCTTGGCTATCGCTCCGCCCGTTGAGTCTCCAGCGCCAACCACCAATACGACCTTCTTGTTATTCATGGGTGAATCCCTTTATTAAACGATCGTTAAGTGAACGAACGTTATGCTAGGATTCGGGCAACGTCAAGGTCGTCGATTCGAGGGTAATCCCATGCGCTATTCCGCCAGTCACAAGCTGGAAACCCGAGAGAAGTTATTGCAGAGCAGTGCGCTGTCGGCAAAACGCTCCGGGTTTTCCACGGTCGGCGTCGATGCGCTGATGAAGGCGATCGGCTTGAGTGGGGCGGCGTTTTACAGCCACTTCTCATCAAAAGATGAATTGTTTACTGAGATTGTCGAACGCGAGTTGAGCCATAGCCTTGAACGCTTGGGCGGGGAGGGTAAGCAGGATCGCGAACGTTTGCAGCGCTGCCTCAAACACTATCTGAGCATGTCTCACGTCGAGCAGCCTGAAGTTGGCTGCGCGTTGCCGGCGCTGGGCGCGGAAATTGCCCGCTCGGATGTACAAGTGCGCGAGCAAGCACAATTGTGGATTTGTCGGTTGCATGAGCGCTGGGCTCAGATATTGGAAAGCGACAGCCTGGCGTGGTCAATTCTGGCGCAATGTGTCGGCGCGCTGGTGGTGGCGCGCATGCTGGTCACGCCGGACATTCAGCAAGCGGTGCTGAAGTCCAGTCATGACGAGATTGGCCGTCAGATGGCCGAACCACGCTGAGCTATTTGCAAATGACGATCATGCTGCGGCTGGTGTAGCCGGCAGGGTTGAGACCAAACGGATAGTCGCCGGGCTCTTCGACGGCGTCACCGGATTTGGCAATCACCTTGTAGCCCTTCGGCAAGCAGGCATTGGCGGCGCTGGTGTAGCACTTGTCCCAAGAGGACGAGAGCCCCGAACAGTTGATATGCAGACCTTTTTTTCCGCGTTTGACTTGAGTTTCCGAAGTCGCCGCACAACCCGCAATTGCCAGGATGGCGATCAATAGCAAAATTCGTTTCATTACCGTCCTTATAGCGGCCACGAGTCTGTCGCTCGGGTCTGCCTGTGTTCGCTACGCGTTGAGCGTTGTCCGTCCCTGTATAAAAAATCCATGTCCGACATTGGGTTACCGGGCTAAACATGGCCTAAATGCGCCGCAATTGCCAGACCTTCGTCACTTGCACATTCAATCGGCCGCGATTGCCGGTTTCGCGGCGCTGCCCATGGTCATGGTGGCGCCGACGGAAGCCAGAATAATGCACAGAATGGCCATCCATTGTGACAGCGTGAGGAATTCCTGCAGAAACAACAGGCCGGACAGCGCGCCGAAGGCCGGCTCGATGCTCATCAACGTGCCAAACGTACGCGCCGGCATGCGCGTGAGTGCAACCATTTCCAGGGTGTAGGGCAGGGCGGTGGACAGGATTGCGACACCGATAGCGATCGGGATCAACGAGGGGGTCAGTAGAGCTGCGCCTGCATGAACGATGCCGATCGGCGCTACGAACAGCGCGGCGATCATCACCCCTAGCGCGGCGGTGGTTACGCCGTTATCGGCTCCGGCTTTTTGTCCGAACAGAATGTACAGCGCCCAGCAGATGCCTGCGCCCAGTGCGTAGCCAGCGCCCACCAGGTCGATCCCGGCGCTGGTGGCTCCGGTAGGGATCAACAAGAACAAACCAACCGCGGCGAGGGCGATCCACAGAAAATCGATTGCCCGGCGAGATGCATAGATAGCTACTGCAAGTGGGCCGGTGAATTCAAGGGCAACGGCAATGCCCAGCGGGACCGTGCGCAACGACATATAGAAGAGGAAGTTCATGCCGCCCAATGCCATGCCGTAGACGATTACGGTACGTAGCGATTTGCCCGTCAGCTTTGCCCGCCACGGTCGCAGTATCAACAACATGATCACGCTGGCAAAGACAAGGCGCAGCGTGGTGGTGCCTTGGGCGCCAACCACGGGGAACATGCTTTTCGCCAGAGAGGCGCCAGACTGGATCGAAGCCATGGCTATTAACAGCAGGCCAACCGGAAACAGCATGGAGGCAAGCGATCTTGGTTGGTCATTCATTGCGCGGCATCGTCCAAAAGGTGAGAGCGGAGAGGCTGGTTTTTAGTATTGAGCAATATACTGCGCATTGGTGGTGGCTACGTCTATATGCAGGATGCGTTTTTGCCATTTTCGATAGAAAAGTATAATTAACGGTTGACGGCGAATTTCAGATGCCTATAATTCGCCCCACTTCCGGCGCAGTCGAAACGGAAAACTCCTTGAGATTCAACGAGTTATGTAGGTTTCGGCAGCGGGCGGCTTCAGTTCATCGAAGCCCGAAAGGAAGTTGAAAAAGAGGTGTTGACAGCAGCGTGTAACGCTGTAGAATTCGCCTCCCGCTGACGAGAGATCGGAAGCGCAAGTGGTTGAAGTTGTTGAAG
>NZ_JBIEIL010000007.1:0-351213 GCF_043496865.1 Pseudomonas retamae | reverse complement strand
CAGTCGTTTAATTACGGCTGATCGTTACAAGCATCGGCCAGCTCTGCTGGTCGATGTTGTTTACGCCCCTCCAGAATTTCGCGTACGTTGAGCCGCTTTTTTGCGGCCGTCGACGAGCGCCGCTGTACAGCACGAGGAACAAGGGATGTTCGCGCCGGCCAATGAAACCCACTTTGCCCTGACCATCGAAGGTCTTTCCGCTGATTTCCAGGTGTTTACCCTCACCGGTCGGGAAGCCATCAGCCAGCCTTTTGTCTTCGAGGTGGAGCTGGTCAGTGAGCAGCCGTCGCTGGACCTCGAAACCCTGCTGCACAAACCGGCCTTTCTGCAGCTGTCGCCCGACGGCAGCGGCATTCATGGCCAGATCTACCGCGCCGCGCAAGGCGATTCGGGCAAGCGCCTGAACCGTTATTCGGTGACCTTGCGCCCGCAACTGTCCTACCTCGCGCACCGCATCAACCAGCGTATCTTCCAGAACCTCAGCGTGCCGAAAATCATCGGCATGGTTCTCGAAGAACACGGCATTCAAAGCAACGCCTACGAATTCAAGACCGGTTCGATTTATCCCGAGCGCATCTACTGCGTGCAATACGATGAATCGGACCTGCATTTCATCCAGCGCCTGTGCGAAGAAGAAGGCATTCACTACCACTTCCAGCACAGCGCCACCGCGCACAAACTGGTGTTCGGCGATGACCAGACGGTGTTCCCGAAACTCGCGCCTGTACCCTATCAGCAAGACTCCGGCATGGTCGCCAGCAACCCGGTGATCAAGCGTTTCGACCTGCGTCTGGAAACCCGCACCAGCCGCACCACGCACCGCGATTACGACTTCGAAAAACCGCGCCTGACCCTGGAAAGCGAAAACCGTGGCGACGCCCTGCCCGACCTCGAAGACTACGACTATACAGGCCGCTTCATCGACCGCGAGCGCGGCAAACACCTGGCCAAACGCGCCCTCGAACGCCACCGCAGCGACTTCCAGCTCGCCGAAGGCAAGAGCGATCAGCCACTGCTGGTCAGCGGCCATTTCCTTGCCCTGACCGAACACCCGAAAGCCAAGTGGAACGACCTCTGGCTGCTCACCGAAGTCCTGCACGAAGGCAAACAACCGCAAGTGCTCGAAGAATCGGTGACCAGCGACACCACCGCGCTGAAAGACGATTTCCATCAGGGCTATCGCAACCGCTTCCAGGCCACGCCGTGGGACGTACCCAATCGCCCACCGCTGCGCCACCCGAAACCGCGCATCCTTGGTAGCCAGAGCGCCGTGGTCACCGGCCCGAAAGGCGAAGAAATCCACTGCGACGAATACGGCCGGGTCAAAGTCCAGTTTCACTGGGATCGCGAAGGCCAGGCCGACGACAAAACCAGCTGCTGGCTGCGCGTCTCCAGCGCCTGGGCCGGCGCCCAGTACGGCGGCATCGCCATCCCGCGCATCGGCATGGAAGTGCTGGTGACCTTCCTTGAAGGCGACCCCGATCAACCGCTGATCAGCGGCTGCCTGTACCACAAGGAAAACACCGTCCCGTACGCCCTGCCGGCGAACAAGACCCGCAGCACCTTCAAAACCCTCAGCTCCATGGGCGGTGGCGGCTACAACGAACTGCGCATCGAAGACAAAAAAGGTCAGGAACAGATCTACCTGCACGCCCAGCGCGACTGGGACGAGAACATCGAGCACGACCAGAAAATTCGCGTCGGCAACGAACGCCACGACACCGTCGAGCAAAACAGCTACAGCGAATTCAAAGCCGAAGAACACCACACCGTTTACGCCGACCGCAAAGTCGAAACCCGCGCCAACGACCACCTCACCGTGGGCGTGAACCAGCACATCAAGATCGGCACCGGCCAGTTCATCGATGCGGGTCAGGAAATCCACCTCAGCAGCGGCATGAAAGTGGTGATGGAAGCCGGTGCGGAGCTGACCCTGGTCGGCGGCGGCAGCTTCATCAAGATCGACGCCGGCGGCGTAACGATGAGCGGCCCGGTGATCAATATGAACTCCGGCGGCAGTCCCGGCGTTGGTACGGGCGCCGCGCCGTTGATGCCCGGCGTGCTGAAACAGGCGGATGCCGACAAGGCAGGCCAGGTAGTGAAACCTTCTCTCGGTTCGTTCAAGGCTCAGTCCAAGGCGGGCGTCTTGCTGCCCACTCCGTCATGTCATCTGGATGCGAGCGGTCATTGCCCGATCCACCAACCCGGTGCGTCGGCATGATTAAATCTATTGAATCGCCTTTCAAACAATCCGCGACGACAGGCGCAATGTGCCTGATCCTTGATCGAAGCTTTGATGCGGATCTGCTCAGTCACTTGTTCCAGAGTGACGAACAGTTCCGACCCAGCTGCCTTCCGCTATTCACCAACACGCCCTACGCAGACTTGCAATCAGCAGGTCCATACGTCGTTCTGTATCCGCAAAAGCAAACGGTTGCACCCTACGCCAGCGCTTTGCTGGAGCACTCTGATGCGGGTTGCGTCGCCTGGTTAAGCGACCCTGCGTTGCTGGATCAGGGCGTGGAACACTGGCGGAGCCTGCTAACCGTGCGCACCGATGAAGAACCGCAACAGATGATGCGTTTCTTCGATCCTCGCTGGCTCGAACCGTTGCTGCTTTCGCTGGACGAATCAGAAAAGGTGCAGTTTATGGGCCCGTTCAGCGCGCTCGCATGGCGTAACGAGATTGGCTGGCGCGTCTACGCAAAACCTCCTCATAGCCCGCCAACCTCTAACCAGCCACCGGCATGGCTTTACCTGGGCGAAGAACGTCAGGCATTGATCGAACAGGGCCGGCTCAGAGTCATCGCGACACGCTTCGCGCAAGATTACCGCGAGGTTCTGCCCACGGATGACAGCGTCGAGTTCGTTCACCGCCAGCTAATAGCTGCAAAAGACAAGGGCTACGAGCAAATGGCCGATCAGGAGCGCTGGCTTCGCGTGTCTATCCAGCGTGGCGACCGTTTCTGGGAACACGCGCCGGCCGCCGACCTGCTCGCGCGTGATGACGTAGCGCTGGGCGACAAGCTGACTCAACTGGAAAGCCTGTGAATCACAAGGACGATGAGCAATGAGCACCACCTACACCGTTAAGAGCGGCGACACTCTTGGCAGCATTGCCGCCGCCAATAAATGCTCCGTGGCAGATCTGCGAGCGCTGAATCCGATTATCACCGACCCCAATCACATCAAGGCTGGATGGACGTTACAACTGCCGGCAGCCAAGGATTTGCCACCGCCGAAACACGCCGAGAACAAGAGCACCACAGCCGTCAAAGGCGCAGTTGAATGCAAGGATGAATTGGTCGATGTCATCCACATCACAGGCGACGAGCACTTTTACGTGCTGACGGAAAAAGAATCGAAGGAGCTACAGAAGCAATCCGACCTCGTCAAAAAACTCATGGACGAGCTGCACCAGAATCTCGCCAAGGCGACCGAAGCCAAGCTATGTTCCAAAATCAGGGATCCGCAAGCCAGTTGCACCTGCACCCGCTGCGTCAAGGATGCCTGGAACGCCAAGGCTGAAGAAGCCGGCCTGCTGCAGCGCTCGCCTCCGGTTGTAGAAAAACCGAAAGCTGTCATCGAGCGAAAGGAAGACTTGCAGGGCCAATTGGCGACCGTACAAAAGGCCCGCGACTGGTACCAGCGTTACACGCCGCAGCCGGCTTTTGAAGGCAACTACCTGGAAACCAACTGGGAAAGCCTTCGCGCGAAAAAAGTCGCAGAACTGAACGCCGAGATCCAATCGCTGCGCACGCGAATCGCCGCGCAAGGCAAAGCCGAAGCCGGCGACAGCTCTACGAGTGCCAACGGTGCGGCACCGGATCTCAAGCACGGCAAAGGCAAAGGCACCGAGACGCAGAAAGGCAAGCAGGTCAAAACCGGCATTACCGTTGTTGAGTACATCTCCTTCAGCGACCCGACCCGACGCCACTACATTCCGGTTCGCACGCGCGAAGAACTCACTTGGCGAGTCAAAGTGCCAACCACAGTGATGCGTGGTAAACCGCTTGATAAAAATCTCGCCAAGGATTTGATCAAGGACATCCGCACCGCCGTCAGCGATGGCCGTAAAACCAGCCCGCTGGGAAGTCTTGAGGCTAAGTTCACCTCATGGACGAGCAAGGACGACAATCTGCTCAACGCTCTGCATAAGGAATGCTCTTGGACCTCCAACGAGGCTGACTCGGCCAAGTACGCGGTATCGGCCGAAGCTCACGCTTTCCGCTTCGCCGCTACGGCCAGCGCCGGGATCAACAGTTGGGAACCGGGCAAGGGCAACGTCGAAGTCGGCGTCAAAGCCAGTGCCGCGATCTCGCTGGCCGAAGGCTCGATTGCACTGAAGAGCTACTTCCCCGACCAAGGCGGTTACGTGGTGCGTATGCCGTACCGCAACGCCGAAGGCAAGGAAGTCGTCAGTGACATTGGCATCTTCCGTCTCGACGGCAAAGTCGAGCTGTCGTGTTTCGCTGGCGCCACTGCCCAAGGTCAAGCCGGCGTCAAAGCTCAATACAAACCCAAGGAAGTCGAAGCCTCTGGTGCAACAGCGTTGCTAAGCCCGCCCGACATGGCGGTCGACAAGAAACGCGGCGGCAGCCTGGGGCTGAAAGGCAACGCCTTCGCCGGCGTACAAGGCGGAGGCACGGTCACCGGAACATTGAAATGGCTTGATTCGACCAAGCAAGGGGTCGGCAAGATCGTCGCAGGACAGGCTAACGATAGTGGTAGTACGGACTGGTCGAGCCTGGTCGAGATCAAGGCCGAAGGAAACGCGGCGCTGGGTATTGGAGCTAGTTTTGATTTTGGGATTGAGATCAACGCGGATCGTTTAGCGATCAATTGTAAAGCCAGCTTGGTATTTGGTCCTGGCGCTGGGGGCGGGTTTGGTACCTCGGTGGACCTAGAGAAAATTGGCGATCTGATTTATGTGTTTTGCAATGCACTATCAAAGGCAGATTTTCATTACCAGTTAGCGGTAACGAAAGATGCGTTCAATTACATCGCACAAGGTCTTTTCAAAATCACAACGCAGCCTGGACAAATGGCGCAAGAAGCCTTTTCGAAGGGTGCAGAGAGCATGAGAGACTGGTGGACTGACAGAGAAGGGACAAAAAATGAAGCACAAAAGCTGGCAACGTATCTGCTAAGCAATCAATCAATCATAGTAAATAAAAAGCGAATCCCCTTGAATAGCCTGCCTCCAGAAACCATTGGTCCAATGGTATATCTATTGACTGAAAGTTTTGTAGAGAGCCGGTCAGAGGATCAGGAAAAGGCAATCGTACTTTTACTTTCCCACTTGCGCAGCTGGAGGCACTTCATTGAAGTTTTAGAACACTGTTCCAAGGATGGCAGTAAGGTCAAATCCATAGAAAGCTTGAACCGCTTGAACATGCTTCTCGATGGAACTGAGCAGCAGCAATTCAATAGATTTATTAAAACACTGGCTGTGAATACCAATGCTTCCGCATTAGACTACGCAACCCTCGCTTGGAGCCCCGGGCCGTCTTGGCGTAAGGAAAATATCCTGCTCGCAGCAAAACGCAGTGACTACTTCACTGGTCTTGCTTAATTTAGAGGCGCCGCTGGCGCCTTTAAATCAAGTAAAAATAAGAGCTAAGCAATGCTTTAAACCAACCATCCTACCCTTTAAAATTTTTGGTCGGACTGAATAGCGCAGCGAAAGCTCGTCCCGCCAGAGAATCGATCACCGGTCGGTTCAACTGCCCAGCGGCGAACTAGCGGCGCGGAAGATAGCGGCGCTTCCAAGACTGTTGAACCACGCCGAATCCTTTTGAACCCGGCACTTGGTCCCTGCGGGTTCTCCAACGGAGAATTTTGGTAATAGTCTTGGCTGTACCAGTCATTCACCCAATCAGTTGAATTACCCGCAACCCCATAGATCCCCAATGGATTTGGAGCGAACCTGTCAATCGGGAAATTGCTGCTTTCAT
Source organism: Pseudomonas retamae (assembly GCF_043496865.1). Lineage (NCBI taxonomy): Bacteria > Pseudomonadati > Pseudomonadota > Gammaproteobacteria > Pseudomonadales > Pseudomonadaceae > Pseudomonas > Pseudomonas retamae. The sequence goes on along the minus strand of NZ_JBIEIL010000007.1, from coordinate 345,256 downwards.
CATCAAGCGGGAAATTTCTACCATAATCGATATTGCCGCTATCTGTGGGAAACAGTATGTGTTGCCCTCTGTTACGCGCCGCGTATTCCCACTGCGCCTCTGAAGGTAAATCAAAGGGGTATCCGCTCATGCTACCAAGCCAAAGACAAAAGTCTTTCGCCTGCTGCCAACTTTGAGTCGGAGCTGGCAAATTCGCTTGATAGCGGAACTTTAAGTCTTCACGCTTGCGTTTCTCCGAGTCGAAAAGAGGCATTCCTTTGGCTGCGAAGAAGACGTCAAACTCACCCAATGTCACCTGGAATTTTGAGAGATAGTATGAAGAAAGCTTTACAGGATGAACGAAATCATCATCAGTATTTCGACTGATATTACAAAGCTGCTCCGGCTCCTGCCCACAAGGCCAAGTACAAACATCTTTTTCATCGTATTCACAAATCCAGCCAAAGTCGCCCATATCAAACTGGCCACCTTCGACAAAGACCATGTTGTCAATCGACTGAACTACGGTATTGAGAACCTTGTCACGAAGCTCGGCAGAAAGATCAGGGTATCTTGCCTTAACGGTCTCTGCGATCGAGGCCACCCTTTCAGGCGACAAGTTTTTGCTAGGCGGCAGTGGACCCGATTCAGCATCACAGCCGACCAAGAGCATCAAGGCAGGAAGAGCAAGCACAAACTGACGTAACACGGGCAATATCCTTATAAAGGTTCGTCAAAGGCCAAACATACCATCGCGCGACGAGACTACAAAATTACGAATCCGTCATCCCTTCACTGACGCGGTTCAGGAAGTCCACCTCAGCAGCGGCGTGAAAGTGGTCATGGAAAATTCCGCACCCACCAATCCGCCAACTCGCATTCAACATGCGGCAGCACCCGATCGTGCTCAAACAAGAAACCGCCCCCGCCCCCTAAAAAACTGGACTGCCATCAGCGTTTAACGGCGTAATACCCGCGCTGTAAATCCGCGACTTCCCTTGTTTGCCGTTGGCGCCTCGCCGCACTTGTGCCGTTCGCGTACGGGGCCCTTCCAACGGGCAATCGGGTATCGCCAGCCTGCGCAATCGTTGCGCTCATTTTGGAGAGCAGGGAATGGAACATGTCGATCATGTGTTGATCGTGGATGATGATCGCGAGATCAGGGAACTGGTTGGCAATTACCTCAACAAGAACGGTCTGCGCACCACCGTGGTTGCGGATGGCCGTCAGATGCGGGCGTTTCTGGAAACCAACAAGGTGGATCTGATCGTACTCGACATCATGATGCCGGGCGATGATGGGTTGCTGCTGTGCCGTGAACTTCGCGTCGGCAAGCACAAGGCAACGCCCGTGCTGATGTTGACCGCGCGCAGCGACGAGACCGATCGCATCATTGGTCTGGAAATGGGCGCCGACGATTACCTGGCCAAACCTTTCGCTGCCCGCGAACTGCTCGCCCGTATCAATGCCGTTCTGCGCCGTACGCGCATGCTGCCGCCTAACTTTGTGGTCAGTGAAAGTGGACGAAAGCTCAAATTCGGGCGCTGGCGCCTCGACACCACCGCGCGCCATCTGCTCGATGAAGACGACACGCTCGTCTCGTTGAGCGGCGCCGAATACAGGCTGCTGCGGGTATTTCTCGATCATCCGCAGCGGGTACTGAGTCGTGACCAATTGCTCAACCTGACCCAGGGCCGTGACGCGGACATCTTCGACCGGTCGATCGATTTGCTGGTCAGTCGCGTGCGTCAGCGTTTGCTCGATGACGCACGCGAACCCCTCTACTTGAAGACCGTACGCAATGAAGGGTACGTCTTTACCTATGCGGTCGAAGTGCTTGAGGAGCAAGCATGAAACTCGCCTTGCAATGGCCTCAAACGCTGGCGTCGCGGCTGTGGCTGGTGTTCCTTGTCGGCCTGATACTCGCCCAGTCGCTGATGTTCGCAGCCCAGTATTACGAACGCTACGAAAGCACCAAGACGGCCATGCTGGGCAATTTCGAACACGACACCGCGACCTCCATCGCCATCCTCGACCGCTTGCCTGCGGCTGAGCGTCCGGCCTGGACCCAGCGCCTGCAGCGGCGCAACTACGACTATTTGCTGCGCGGGCATGATGCCGGAAGTCCACTGACCTCGAATGATCTGGCCGGGACTGCGGCGCAATCACTGCAAGTCGCCCTGGGCCGCGACTATGCGCTGAGCTTTGTCGAAATTCCGGGCCCACATCCGCACTTTCAGGCGCAGCTGCGACTGTCCGACGGTAGCCCGGTCACCATCGACGTGCGCCCTTCTGTCAGGCCTTTGTCGCCCTGGTTGCCGTTCGCCCTGTTGGCTCAATTGGTATTGATGATTGGCTGCACCTGGCTTGCCGTGCGCATCGCGATACGCCCGCTCAGCCGTCTGGCCGAGGCGGTGGAGAACCTTGATCCGAACGCGCATCCGATGCATCTGGATGAAAGCGGCCCGCGCGAAGTGGCTTATGCCGCCCGCGCCTTCAACAGCATGCAGGCGCGGATCGCCGCTTACCTCAAAGAGCGCATGCAATTGCTGGCGGCCATTTCCCATGACCTGCAGACGCCCATCACCCGCATGAAGCTGCGCGCCGAGTTCATGGAGGATTCGGCGGAGAAAGACAAACTGGGCAATGACCTCAACGAAATCGAGCATCTGGTGCGCGAGGGTGTCGCCTATGCTCGCAGCGTGCATGGCGCGACCGAGGCCAGTTGCCGCATCAGTCTGGACGCATTTCTGGATAGTCTGGTCTGCGACTACCAGGACACCAGTCGAGAGGTCAGCCTGAGCGGCAAGAACGGCGCGGTCATCGAAACCAGACCGCATGCCCTGCGCCGTATTCTGGTGAATCTGGTGGACAATGCGCTGAAGTACGCTGGCACCGCCGAAGTGCAAGTCAGTAAAAACGCAGGCACCGGCGTTTCGATCAGTGTGCTGGACCGCGGCCAAGGCATTCCCGAAGAGGTTCTGGCAGAAGTGGTCAAGCCGTTCTATCGAGTGGAAAACTCACGCAGCCGCAGCACAGGTGGCACCGGTCTGGGCCTAGCCATCGCTCAGCAGTTGGCCATCGCAATTGGTGGTTCACTGACGTTGCGCAACCGCGACGGTGGCGGTCTCTGCGTCACCCTCGACATCGGCGTCCATCCCTAGCCCGCGCGGGCTGCACGTCAATTGCGGCCGCTATCGGCCGGAGACAGTGGCTCGCATTTGTAAGCCACTGTATCCAGCACCTTTACAGACTCAAATCAACGCATAACTGCCGGTTGTCGAACATAGCCGGTATACATGCCCTTGCAAGAATTCTCTCCATCGACTCGCCACCGGACCCCCGAATGGCGGGCCCTGACAATACATTTTTCAGCGGCAGTCATTCCGATTGCCAGAAAACACTGTTGTTCTCCAGCTGCCTCCAACCAATGAAAAAAGGAATGATCATGCGCAATATCAAATCGCTTTTGGCTGTCACCATCACCGCAGCATTGGCACTGACCTCTTTGCATAGCACCGCGGCCGTTGAACCCGGCGCCGCCAAGCCGACCGTCGTTCTGGTTCATGGTGCATTCGCCGAATCGTCCAGCTGGAATGGGGTTGCCGCTCAGTTGCTGAAGCAGGGATATCCAGTCATTGCCGCAGCTAACCCATTGCGTGGCGTCAAGCAGGACTCTGATTATGTCGCCGATATCGTCGAGCATACGGCCGGTCCGGTAATCCTCGTTGGACACTCGTACGGTGGCTCGGTGATCACCAACGCAGTTCATGACAATCCGAACGTCAAAGCGCTTGTTTATGTCGCAGCCTTTGCCCCGGACAAGGGCGAAACCGCCATCGAACTGTCCGGTCGCTATCCGGGAGGCACGCTGGGCCCTACCCTCGCCGCCCCGGTGCTGCTGAAGGACGGCAATAAGGATCTCTACATTCAGCAGGACAAATTCGGTCAGCAATTTGCCGCCGATGTACCCGCCGCCGAGTCGGCATTGATGGCCGCTACACAACGGCCGATCAGCGAGGCTGCGTTGAAGGAAGGGTCTGGCGAACCGGCGTGGAAAAAACTGCCGTCGTGGTTCATCTACGGTTCGGCGGACAAGAACATTCCTGAGGCGGCGCTGAAGTTCATGGCCGATCGCGCGGGTTCGAAAAAGACCGTTACCGTCCAGGGTGCGTCCCATGTGGTGATGACGTCCAACCCGCAGAAAGTCACCGCGCTGATCATTGAAGCGGCCCAGGCCAGCGCCACCGGTTCATCGCACTAAACGATACGGTCGCCCGAAAGCAGGGCTTGCTCAAAAGGTTGTTGCTTCGACAAATAACAGATCCGGCGCCGCGCGTCGGGTCTGTTTCTGCTTGATGCGCAGCGGAACTTCCAGCGCTACTTTTCCCTCAACCGCAATGGTCTCCGGATGGAAATGACGTTAGCATTTCATCCATCCGGCTTAAGAAGCCTGTTTTTTCAGATCAGGGTCGCATTGTGGAAAAGCTAAAACGCCTTCAGAGCGGAATCGAAGGGCTCGACGCGCTGCTTCAGGGAGGCCTGGTCGCGGGTGCTTCATACATCATTCAAGGGCGTCCGGGCTCGGGCAAAACCATCCTCGCCAATCAGCTGGGGTTCCATCATGCCCGCAACGGCGGTCGCGTTCTGGTCGCCACGTTGCTGGCCGAGTCGCATGACCGGCTGTTCCAGTTTCTGTCGACGATGAGTTTTTTCGACTCTTCTCGAGTGGGTGCTGAAATACAATTCGTCAGCGCATTCGATACCCTGGAAAACGAAGGCCTCGACGAGGTGGTGAAACTGCTCAGACGCGAAATCAGCCGGCAGAAAGCCACGGTCATGGTCGTCGACGGTTTGCTCAATGCGCGCTCCAAAGCGGACTCACCTATCGACACGAAAAAATTCATTTCCGAACTGCAAGGCCACGCGGCGTTCGCCGGTTGCACCGTGCTGTTTCTCACCAGCTCGCGCCTAGACGACGGCAGCCCCGAACACACGATGGTCGACGGCGTCATCGAAATGGGCGAAGAACTGTTCGGCACCCGCTCGGTGCGCCGCATTCACTTGCGCAAGACCCGCGGCAGCGGCGCGTTGACCGGTATGCACGAGTGTGAAATCACCGATGACGGCCTGGTCGTCTATCCCCGCCTTGAAAGTCTGTACAAACGCCCTTCCGCCCCGGACAGCGCCGACATGACGCGCATTCCCAGCGGCATTGCGTCACTGGATGAGATCCTCGGCGGCGGACTGTACAGCTCCAGCGTGTCGCTGGTCATGGGGCCTTCAGGGATCGGAAAAACCACCCTGGGGCTGAAATTTCTGGCTCAGTCGACGCCCGAAGCGCCGGGCCTGCATTTCGGCTTCTATGAAAGCCCGCAGCGCCTGCGCCTGAAAGGCCAATCGCTCGGCGTCAATATTGAAGACATGGAACACAGCGGTGCGCTGAGCATTGCCTGGCAACCGACCACCGAGGGTTTGCTCGATGGCCTCGGCGCGCGACTGCTGAGCATCGTCGATGAAAAAGGCATCAAGCGCTTGTTCATCGATAGCCTGAGCGGCATGACCAGGGTTTCCACCACCCCGGAACGCATCACCGACTTCTACAGTGCGCTGATGAACGAGCTGCGATCCAGAGGCGTCACGGTGTTCGCCTCGTGGGAGATGCGCGATTTGTTCGGTTCCGAGGTGAGCTCACCGAACTCTGACCTGTCCAGTATTGTCGACAACCTGATCCTCATGCGTTTCTTTGAGCATCACGCTGAACTTCGCAGGACGCTTTCCATTCTTAAGGTACGCGATAGCGCCTATAACCCATCGCGGTTCGAGGTGCTTATCCGTGATCAAGATGTGTTCCTGGAAAAGGCTTTGAGAAATGAACCTTCAGCCTCAGCTGAGTCATTGCCTGGTTCAATATCGTAAGTCTTCGAGCGGGTTGAAATAACATGACCACCATCCTGGTAGTCGACGACGAGTATCTGATTGCTGACATCCTTGGCTTTGCGCTTGAGGATGAAGGCTTCATGACGGTGACCGCCAGCAATGGCAAGAAAGCGCTCGACGTGCTGGAGAGAGAACGACCAGCGCTGGTCATCACTGATTTCATGATGCCGGTCATGGACGGCCTCGAATTCGCCGAAGCCGTGCGGGCGCAACCCTCGGTCAAACATTTGCCGATCATTCTGATGAGTGGCGCGCAGGCGCATATCGGCATGGAGCGCTCGGATCTGTTTGATGTGGTAGTTGCCAAGCCTTTTGACATTGCCGAGATTGTGGCGCAGGTAAAGAAGCTGTTGGCGACGGACTAGCCGCGCGCGGATGGCGAGCGGCTGGTTATCCCGCCGCACGCACCACATCAAAAAATGACGTAATCAGTCGGCTTGAGCGACGGTCGGCCAGGCAATAAAGATAGGTTTCGGTAAAGAGTTGCTCCCCCTCGATGCGGATCGTGCGGATTCGGGGATCAGCGATAAACTCCGCCTCAGAGACAACCCCAAGCCCGATCCCGCGCACGACGGCTTCACGCAACGCCTCGCGACTGCCGATTTCCATGGCGATACGAGGCGTAACGTGCGCCGCCTTCAAGGCCTGCTCCAGAACCAGACGCGTCGTGGAGCCAGGCTCCCGTTGCAGCAGCCGCTGCCCCTCCAATTCCTCGAGACGCACTGAATCGCGGTGGGCGAAAGGATGCTCGTGGTGGGCAAACAGGATGATTGCGTGGCGCGCGTAATGCACAGCGCAGAGTGCCGGGTCATCATGCCGGCCGGCGAGTACCGCGATATCCGTCACGTAATTCTCGAGGTCGGCCAGCACCTGCGCCGAATTACCCACCCGTATCGAAACGTCGATGCGCGGGTGCACCTGAAGGTAGTTGTCAACCATCTCGATCACGTGAAAAGGCCCCACCGCGCCGAGCTTGAGTTGCCCACGGTCCAGTCGGCCAGAGTCGCGCAACAGGTTGTGCGCGTCCAGATCCAGTGCCGCCATCGCCTGCGCAATGGGCAATAGCTGGCGACCTACATCGGACAACTCGATACGCCGTCCGCGGCGGTGAAACAGCTCGAGATCATATTCGCGTTCCATCCCCTGGACTTGTGTGGTGAGTGTGGGTTGGCTGAGCCCGAGCGCCCTCGCGCCCGCACTGAAACTCCCGTGACGTGCCACGGCAAGAAAGGCACGCATCCTGGCGGTCGACATCCATAGACTCCATCAATACCTGGCTGTGAAAACTCATATTGAATTGATCCTATGACTGTCACGTGACATTTCTAGCCTGTGGCAACTCCGAACAACTTCTGGAATGCCATGAATAACTTCAGCAGATTTGTGCGTCTGGCCGCGATTGCCTGCCTTTCTATCAGCGCTGCCTGCCAAGCGGTGGCGGGCGAAAAATTGAGAATTGGCCTGATCCCGTCAGAAGACTCTCAAGCCATGATCGAATCGAGCAAACAAGTGCTCAGCAGCCTCGAAGACAAACTGGGCATACCTGTCGAACCCTTCGTCGCCACGGATTACAACGGCATTATCGAAGCACTGCGCGCGGGCAAACTGGACGTAGCCTATCTCGGCCCTTTCTCGTACGTGCTGGCGGCGTCAGTAGCAGACGTTGATGCGTTCGCGGTCGCCGTCACCAAAAAAACCGGTCAAAGCGCCTACAAGAGTTTGATCCTCGCTCGCAAGGGCAGCGGCATCACTCAACTGTCGGACCTGCAGAATCACACCTTCGCGTTTGTTGACCCCAGCTCTGCCTCGGGCCATCTGTTTCCGAAAGCCGGACTGGAGCAGGCAGGTTTTGATCCCGCAACCCTGTTTTCTCGTGTGATTTTCTCCGGTTCCCATGACGCGAGCATCCTCGCTGTGGCCAACGGCAAGGTCGATGCCGCCGCTGTCGCCGACCGCATTCTGGCCAATGCCGTTGCCCGAGGGCTGGTGAAGCAGGACGACTTTCAAGTGGTGTGGAGTTCTCGTCCGATCCCGGAATCGCCGATGGTCTGGCGCAGGAGTCTAGACCCGGAGCTCAAGCAGAAAGTCGCCGCGGCACTCGCGTCGATCAAGAACGTGCCGTGGGGTGATCAGGGCGAACTGGACGGCTTTCAGCCCACCACCGACGCGGCTTATGACGTTGTGCGCGAAACCGCCAAAGTGCTCGATCTCGATCTGCGGAGGCTTAAATGATCAGTATCCGCCAACTGACCAAGCACTACGGAACGAACCCGGTTCTGCGCGGGATCGACCTAGAGGTAGCGGCAGGAGAATTCGTCGTGGTGTTGGGTCAGTCCGGCGCGGGCAAATCCACGTTGCTACGTTGTATCAACCGCCTGGTCCAGGCCGACACCGGTACGCTCTGCGTAGCGGGTATTGACGCACTGGCCTGCCGCGACACCATCGGACTGCGACGTCAGGTGGCGATGATTTTTCAACACCACAACGTAGTGCCGCGTCTCAGCGTGCTGAAGAACGTGCTCACCGGATGCCTGGGCGCGGCATCGACATTGAGCTCCATTCTGCAACTGTTTCGGCGTGAGGACGTGACGCTCGCGATGCAGTGCCTTGAGCGTGTAGAGCTTGCGCACAAAGCTCACCAACGGACCGATGCGCTGTCCGGCGGGCAGATGCAACGCGTAGGAATCGCACGTGCCCTGGCGCAACGGCCAAAAGTGATTCTGGCGGATGAGCCGGTGGCCAGTCTCGACCCAAAGACGGCGCGTCTGGTGCTGCAGTATTTGCGTGATGCTACGCGGGACCTGGGAATCACGGTGTTGTGCAACCTGCATCAGATTGAGTACGCCCGAGAGTTTGGTGACCGGATAGTCGGCCTGGCCCACGGCAAACTGGTGTTTGACGGTAGCGCTCGCAGCATGAACGAAGACGACATTCAGCGCATTTATCCCGGCCAGACAACCCAATCGCCGGACCTCGGCGCAAAAGCGCAGACGATGACAGTTCCTCGCGCTCAAGTGAGGGCTTGAACATGAAACAGCAACGTTATCTGTGGACCGTGGACCTGCCTCGCGGGCCGCGTGGTTGGCTGTCCACCGCAATGATCGTGCTGGCGGTGATTTTCACGCTGCACTGGAGCGCAACCGGCGCGCAATTGAGCGTGGGCGAACTCGCCGCAGGGTTGCCGCAAATCGGTGATTTCCTTGCCCGCACGGTCCCACCCGACCTGAGCATTCTCCCTCGACTGCTGGCGCCCGCCGTGGAGACATTGCAAATCGCGATATGGGGCACGTTGCTCGGCGTGTTGATGGCCATGCCGCTGTCGATTCTCGCGGCGCGCAACCTGAGCCGAAACCGCCTGGTCTTTCACGCAACCCGGCAATTTCTGAACATCACTCGCAGCATCAACGAGCTGATTCTGGCCCTGGTATTTGTCTCGGCGGTAGGTCTTGGGCCCTTCCCTGGCGTGCTCGCGCTGGCTCTGCACGGCATGGGCATGCTTGGAAAATTCTTTGCCGAGAGCATAGAAGAAATCGACCAAGGCCCGATCGAAGCGCTTCAGGCCACCGGTGCGCGCCCCCTGCAAGTCATCGTGTTCGGCGTGTTGCCGCAGGTCATCACTGCATGGATCGCAGTGGTGCTGTACCGCTTCGAAGTCAATTTACGCTCGGCGACCGTCCTCGGCATGGTCGGTGCAGGCGGGCTTGGGTTCGAGCTGGTAAGCAGTCTGAAGCTTTTCAAATATCAGGAAACGGCCACCTGCATCATCGTTATCACGCTCATGGTGATCATCGCTGACGCGCTGTCGGGTCGATTGCGCAACGCGATCCAGCGTGGCGCTCACACCTGAACAATCGCAGGCAAGCCGTCCAGGTCATTATCGGTTCAACCAATTGATGCCTGCGAATTATCGATTTGAGCTGTTGTTGAAGCCGCCCGAGTATGGAGGCACTTCCAACAACAAAAACAAGGGACACACCATGATTGCCCGATTTCACAATCCCGTTGATACACGATTCGGTTGGGGCAGCCTGCATCAACTGGCCGACATCACTGAACACCAGACAGTCGCCCTGGTGACCTTTCCCGAGGCGCGAGGGCTGGGACTGGTCGATCGCATCCAGGACCTGCTGGGCGACCGCCTGGTGTACGTGATCGAGGATGTTCAGCCTAATCCTGACGTGGCCCAGCTGCGTGATACCTATGAACGTTTCTGGCAGGAGGCCGGCGAATGTCACGCGGTCATCGCCGTCGGTGGTGGCAGTGCAATCGATACCGCCAAGGCGTTGATCGTCGGTACTGAGTCGGGCCGCTTTGATGAGTTGCTCGCGTTACTGGCCACCGGCAAGCCCTTCGTCCCTGCGCGCAGCAAGGCATTGATCGCGGCGCCCACCACAGCGGGCACCGGCAGCGAGGTAACCCCTTGGGCAACCATCTGGGATTCGGCCAGCCACAAAAAGTACTCGCTGCACCTTGAGTGCACCTGGCCCAAGGTCGCGATCATCGACCCGCAACTGATGCTGACCGTGCCTGGTGGCGTCACCGTCTCTACCGGCCTGGATGCCTTGTCTCATGCGCTGGAATCGGTCTGGAACGTCAATGCCAATCCGGTCTCGGACACGTTCGCCATCTCCGCCATCGCGGACATTCTGGAATGCCTGCCGCTGCTGCGTCGCGATCTTGCCAACAGCGAACTGCGTTCGCGCATGGCGCTGGCGGCACTAAAGGCCGGATTGGCGTTTTCCAACACCAAAACCGCCCTCGCCCACTCCATCTCCTACGAAATGACGCTGCGTTACGGTTTGCCGCACGGGATTGCCTGCTCCTTTACGTTGCCGCTGGTGCTGGGCATGGCCTGGGGGCACGACGCCGCGCGCGACCGTACCCTGCAACGAATTTTCGGCAACGATCTGCACAAGGCCCAGAATCAGTTGCGTGAATTCCTGCACAGCCTCGGCGTGAAAACCGAATTTGCCGACTATGGCGTCACGGCGGAGCAAGCCGAGCAAATGATTGATTTCGCCATGCAGGGCGCCAGGGGCAAGAACTTTATCGGCGCTAAAGCTGCGTAGCGCCAACCCGGCATCCAACAACCGACAAGCACTGTCAGCGGCGTGACCCGTCGCGACGATTTCCTGCACCGCTCAGAAAAGAGTGCACCCGCCGACACCCTCCGGTGAGAGCGAACAATAATAAGGAAAAGATCATGAATCGTGCTCAAACCATGCCTGCTCTCGCTGGACACGCCGCATCATTTCGAGTCGCTCAATGGCGCATGTTGCTGGCAGCGATGTTCTGCTATCTGTTTTTCTACACCGGCAGGCAAACCTTCGGTTTCGCCATACCGGGAATCCAGGCCGAATTCGGTTTTACCAAGGAACACCTGGGATGGGCATCGGCCGTCATGCTGTGGGCGTATGCCATCGGTCAGGCCATCAACGGCAACCTGGCCGATAAATACGGCGGTCGCCGCATCATGACCGCCGGGGCCGTGTTGTCCTGCATGGCTAACTGGGTGACCAGTTTCGCAAGCAATTTTGCCGCGCTGATCCTGCCTTGGGGCATCAATGGATATTTCCAGGCATTGGGATGGGCGCCCGGCAGTCGGCTCATCTCCAACTGGTGGAGTGCCGGCGAGCGCGGCAAGGTGTATGGCTTGTATGTGTTCGCCGCCGGGTGCGCCTCAGTCCTGTCCTACGTGACCTCGATCGTGGTGCTTGAGGTGATGCATCTGGAGTGGCGCTGGATCTTTCGCTTACCGGTGCTGTTGATGCTGGCGGGCGGGATCATCTTCTATCTGGTGGCGCGCGAGCGTCCGCAGGATCTGGGCTTCGAACCGCCTGCGGACACCGGGGTCGCCAATGCCGATGACAAGGGTCACGAAGTGGCACACGGCGAAATCGAAACCTCTGCACAACGCTACAAGGCTGTGCTGAAAAACTTTCGTCTGATCATTGCTGCAGTCTCCCTGGGTTTTCAGAACGCCGCACGCTATGGCCTCATCGTCTGGGTACCGGTGCACTTTCTGGGCGCGAACTGGAAGACTGGCGACAGCATGGTCGATCCGAAGTGGATCACCGTCGCCCTACCGGTCGGGATGGCCGTCGGCGCGCTGAGCAATGGCTGGATCTCGGACAAACTGTTCGGCTCAAAGCGCTACCTGGCGATCATGCTCTACATGGTGCTCGGCGCCGCCACTAGCCTGTGGATGTGGACCCTGGCACCGCACAGCGCCACCGGCCTTGTCGCCTTGTTCCTTTGCGGGTTCTTTGTCTACGGTCCTGCATCAAGTTTCTGGGCGCTCTGTCCTGATCTGGTCGGAGCAAAGCGTGCTGGCACGGCAACCGGTGTGATGAACTTTTCGTCCTATCTGTTCGCCGGCCTGGCGGAACCGCTGATCGGCAGTATGCTCGACAGTACCGGTAATACGTCGTTGATCTTCATCGTGGTCACAACCGCCTGCCTGTGCAGCGCCGTGGTCGCGCTGTTCATTCGGCGATAAGTATCGATTCGCGGTTCGGCACGGGAACTCTTATGTACCAGTACCACAAGTGGCTACGTTCTTTTCACGCGGTAGCGAAGACCGGCAGCTTCACGCTCGCCGCCGAGTACCTGAGCGTCGGACAGCCGACAGTCAGTGAGCAGGTCAACGCACTGGAAAAAAAGTTTTCCGTGGAACTGTTTCATCGTCGCGGCCGCTTTATCGAAATGAGTTCGGCGGGACACAAGCTTTATGCGATCACCCAGGGCCTGTTCGGCCAAGAGGATGAAGCCGTGCAACTCTTACAGAGCTTCAAGCAACGCAAGACAGGCATGCTGCGTTTGGGTGCGGTGTCCCCGCCTATCGCGATGAACCTGACGTACGAATTGATGCAGCGCCATCCTGACATTGAAATCGAGACCTCGTTCTCGCCGGAAAAGGAGACGTTGAACCGGCTGTTCAACTTCGACATTGATGTCGCGATTCTGGCGCTGTCCGAATTCGATGAGCGTTTTGATACCCAACTGTACCGGCGGTATCCGATCATTGCTGTCGTGCGCGAAGACCACCCTTGGGCAAGCCAGAAAGAGGTCCATGTCGAGCAAATCAGCTGTGAGAAATGGGTGCTCCGGGAAAAGAACTCACGCACGCGTCAGTTGGTGGAAGAAAGCTGCAAGCGCCTCGGCGTCTCGCTGAACTGCGTCATGCAGTTGAACAGCCGTGAAGCAATCGTGCATGCCATCGCCAAGGGTATCGGCATCGGTTTTGTCTCTGCCGTCGAATACGCCGAAACCCCCAATACCAAACCCATCACATTTGTAAATCACCCGTTTTCCATCGATTACCACTTGTGCTGCCTGGGTATTCGTCGAAACCGGCCGATGATTGCGGAGTTGTTCGACGCCCGTTCAACGCCGGTTATCTGATTCTGTAACGCACTTCAACAAACGATAAGCCTACTTCTCATGAATGAGAGGGACGGCCTTCCCTTACCTGAAAGTGGAGATTGACTATGCATTATCAACAACCTGCTCAACTGCAAGCGGTGGTTCTGGACTGGGCCGGAACCGTCGTGGATTTCGGCTCGTTCGCCCCTACGCAGATTTTTGTCGAAGCCTTCGCTGAGTTTGGCGTAGCGGTTTCGCTGGAGGAAGCACGCGGTCCCATGGGCATGGGGAAGTGGGACCACATCCGGACTTTATGCAACCAGCCACAGATTGCCGAACGTTACCGCGCGGTGTTTGACCGCTTTCCGACTGACGAGGACGTCACCGCCCTTTATGAGCGTTTCATGCCGCTGCAGATCGAGAAGATCGCGTTGCATTCAGCGCTGATTCCCGGAGCCCTGGAGACCATTGATGCGCTGCGTGAGCGAGGTTTGAAAATCGGCTCCTGTTCGGGTTACCCGGCCGTGGTCATGGCCAAAGTAGTGGAGCTGGCGCGCCACAATGGCTACGTCGCCGACCATGTGGTAGCGACCGACGAAGTGCCCAATGGTCGCCCACATCCGGCTCAGGCACTGGCTAACGTGATTGCCTTGGGCGTCAGCGACGTCGCCGCTTGCGTCAAGGTCGACGACACCTGGCCCGGCATCCTTGAGGGCCGCAGTGCCGGCATGTGGACAGTCGCGCTGACCTGTTCCGGCAATGCCCTCGGTTTGACTTACGAACAATACAAAGCGTTGCCCTTTGAGAAGCTGGCAGAAGAACGCGCCCGTATCACAAAAATGTTCGAAGGCTCTCGTCCGCATTACCTGATCGACACGATCGTCGAGTTACCGGCAGTCATCGAAGACATCAACACTCGCCTGGCGCGCGGTGAAACCCCACAAGGCTGCTGACCCGAACGGAAAGTGACATGACCGTGGCCGCCTCCCGGGCGGCTGCGTTTGAGGAAAATCCCGGCCATTACCCAGATGAATCATGCTCCAGATCCGGCGAGACCCGATGAGAGGGTTGATGACCCTCTATACCAGGTGCTGCTGCGCCGGGCCGACTCTGCAGGTAATGCTTTTTGAACGCTGTGCAATCCATGGCTTTTGCAAACAGCCATCCCTGCGCATACCGCACCTGGTTTGCGCGCAGATAACCCAGTTGCGCCGGCGTCTCGACACCTTCAGCGACGAGAGTCAGCTCCAACGCGTGGCCCAGCTGAATGACGTGCGTGATCAGCAGGCTGCTCTCTTCGGTTTCGCCAATCTGCTCGACAAAGGAACGGTCGATCTTGAGAACGTCCAGCGGTAGTTGCTGCAGGTACTGCAAACTCGAATAGCCAGTGCCGAAATCATCCAGCGCGACAACAAACCCGGCGCTTCGTGCGCGCTCCAAGGTCCTCTTCGCTGGCGCCAGGTCAATAAGGCTGCGCTCTGTCACTTCGATCCATATCTGAGAAGGCAGCACGTCGACGCGACCAGCCTGGTTCAACAATGCCGGTATCAACCTGCCAGAGCACACGTCGGCGGCAGCAAGGTTCAACGCCACATGCAGCGAACGGTCACGGGCCAGCATCTCGCCAAGATCCTCGAATACGCTGTTGACCACTTGGTCGGTGATCGCTTCAATCAAACCGCTGGACTCTGCCAGAGGAATGAACACGTCCGGATAGATCAGCGTGCCGTTGGGTTTTCGCCAGCGGACCAAAGCTTCAGCGCCGATGCAGCGCTGAGTTTCGATTTCAATGATCGGCTGATAGTGAACGATGAATTCGTGCCGCTGCACGGCACGCTCCAGTGCGGCCAGAGGAGACAGCTTGCGACGCCACCAACGCAGGGTCATGAACACCAGGCCCACGGCAATCGCAAGACCGATCGGCAGCAGATACAAGACCTGCTGCACCAGGCTGCGCAACAGCTCCTCTCGCGGGATCGCCGCGATGACGGTGAAGTTGCCCTGAGCTACAAGCGTGTAGAGGAAGCCGTCCTTGAGGCCATGCGTCGGACCTTGATGCACCAAGGCGAGGAAGCTTGCCATATTCGAATCTGCCGGCCCCAGCAAGCGGCCCTGCCGCGTACCGACAGCCAGCCTGACGCCTTCATCCAGCACAACCTCGCGAAACTGTTCGGGGTCCACCAGAACATTGAACGCGGCGAATTGCAGTGCCAGCATCGGCTTGATCAGCGCGTTGTCGTCGCGCGCATCAAGGGAGACCTTGACCCCATCGTCGGTAACGAAGTCCTCTGGCCACGCCTTTGACCGAGGTGACGTAGCGCCCCAGGACGTGCAGGCGAATACATCTTCTTCGTAGCCCACTGACTCGACCGAAAAAGTGTTCATGGCGATCATGCGCATCTGCTCAACGCCCTGTGGCGAGCAGGGCTCCAGATCGGTGATGGCGATGCTTTTCAGGGCCTGGGTGGCCTGTGCAAACGTCTGGCTGGCGCGATCGTTGGCGATCACAGCCAGCGTCTGCAGCCGTTCCTGTGCGGCATGGATCGACAGCATCCACCCAGCCGCGAACGTCATGCCTAACGGAATGACCACCGCGAGGGTGGTCAGCAGTACTCCCCGCCGCATGATCTTTGAACGCTTCATTTCACCGTCCGAATGATGGGGGCCGTGACACGTCTTGCTGTTTGCCGGACCGGACGTTTGCTCGGCACCTGATGCTGCTTTTAGCGTGGAATCGACGGAGAATCAACAAGCCAGTCGATAAGTGCAGGGATTGCTGATTTGCATCAATGGTCGAGGCTCATGTGGGCGTGCTTGACGCCGTGGATGGGCAGAATTCCACTCGATTGCGTCCGCCCTGTTTGGCCCGGTACAGGCATTCGTCAGCTTTCTTGAGGACGACGTCTGCCGTGATTGGCAGGTGTTCACAGGTTGCCACGCCGATCGAAGCGGTAATGTGTCCCACCGTTGGAATATCGCATGTGGCGATGGCCTGACGAATCCGTTCCGCGATAGCACGGGCAGAATCGATATCGGTTTCCGGCAAAATCAGCAAGAACTCCTCTCCCCCCGCGCGACACGCCAGATCGCCGGCGCGGGAATGGCTTTGCATGATTTGCGCGACCTGTTTTATCGCCAGGTCGCCCTTGTCGTGACCGAAGGTGTCGTTGACCCGTTTGAAATGGTCGATGTCCAGCGACAGCACCGAATACGTTCGGCCGGCGCGCTCCAGGGCGTGCAGCTCTTCGTCCATGGCCCTGCGATTGGCCAGACCGGTCATGGGATCGGCAAACGCCTGCTGACTCAGGCGGCCCAGCTTTGCTTGCAACAACTGCACACCGGCAAGCATCGCCTGGCGAATGGAAAACGCCTCGCGGTACCAGGCCTTCACGTGGTGGAGTTGTTCAGTCGCCTGCGGCGCCGACAACTGTCGGGCGATAAGCGAAAGCTGGTTCAACGGACGACAGATCAGCAAGGTGCCAAGCCAGATCAACACAAAGCCGATCACAGCGGCTGGCACCATTCCCCGCAAAACATCGCGCATCAGTGTCTCCAGCGGCGCCAGACTGATCTCCCGTGGCTGCTGCGCTACCACGGCCCAGCCGGCGCCCGGTACCTGCGCGTATCCGGCGAGCATGGGCACGCCTTTGTAATTACGTACGGTCATTGAGCCGCTTTCGCCACGTAACGCTGCGTCCACGGTTTTACTCCAACCCAGTGTGTCGCCAATGCGCGACGCGTCAGGGTGAAAGAGCAACTGGCGATCCTGATCGGCGACAAAGGCAAACGTACCTTCGTGATGAAAGTGACGACTGATCAAGGTGTGCAGTGCGTTGTCCTCGCGCAGATAAACCGAACCGCCGATGACGCCCACGTAACGCTTGGCAGCGTCATAAACGGGTTCGGAAATGAACACGACGAGATTGCCCGCCGACGACGTGTAAGCCGAGCTTATAAAGGAACGCTTCGCCTCAATGGCGTTGCGAATGGCATTCGAGTGCAGGGTCGAACCATTGATTTGCAGAGCGTCCGGGTACGCCACCAGCACCTTGGCATTGCTATCGACAATGGCGATCGAGTTGAAATCGGCATCCTGTTTTTGCAGACGAAGCGCTTCGCCGCGCATGACGCTGGGATCACCCCAGGCTTTGCCCAATTCATCGGCGCCAAACCGCAGATGGTTCTGTGCCGAATGAATGAATTCGGACAGGCTCGAAGCGACCTTCGCGGCATAGGCGCTGTTCGATTGCAGCGCGTGGTCCAGCAACGCATCGCGCTGCACGCGGTAGGCGGTGATCAGACTGTTGCCCAACGTCGCCAGAACAGACAGCAACACGAGGGCGAGTATCAGCCAGCGCAAGTTCAGCACGGCCACGGGTTGCCGGGCGCCCGGCGTCTCGTCGCTGACTGGCTGATTCGGGGTATCCGTTCTGTCGCTCATGGTCTGCCCTGACACGTCTGTTTTTCGAATGGGTATTGCAAGCAGCCCAGCGAGTATAAGCGCTCGGGCACGGGACATGATTTTTTCATGGGTTCGACCGAACGCTCACGGGCGCACCCACAAAACTGAACAACCAACGTGCATTTCTGGCAGTCCCGCCCGCCCCTGACGCCTATCACAATGGCCGCCACCGTGGTTACACACATCCACACTCAGGACCGAGGGGTCAGCTATGTCAGGTAAATTCGCCAATCAGATTGCAGTCGTTACCGGCGCTTCCACCGGGATCGGCTTTGCGATCGCGCAGGGGTTGATTGCAGAGGGTGCGAAGCGGGTCTACATCACTGGCCGTTCTGCAGCCACGCTGGAGGCAGCGGTCGCGAGGCTCGGCGATAAGGCCGTCGCGGTCATTTCCGATGTCGCGCGGCAGGCTGATCTGGACACGCTGAAAGCGACGATTGAAGCCCACGACGATCAGTTGGACTCGGTGTTTGCCAACGCGGGTATTTGTGAAACGAACCCACTTGGCGAAACTACCGAAGCGTCTTACTTCAAGCTGTTCGACATTAATGTGAAGGGTGTTTTCTTTACGGTTCAGACGTTGCTGCCGTTGATGAACAATGGCGCGTCGATCGTCCTGACGGCTTCGATCTGTTCCAGCAACGGCATGGAAGGACTGAGCCTTTACAACGCTTCCAAGGCTGCGGTGCGCTCCTTCGCCCGGACCTGGGCCAACGAACTCAAAGGTCGCAAGATCCGCGCAAATGTCCTGAGCCCCGGGTTCACCCGCACGCCACTGATGGATAACGGTTTGAACATGAGCGAGAGCGACATTGCCGCACTGCGCCAGCATGTCGAGCAGATCACGCCGCTGGGGTATATGGCCCAGCCGGAAGAAATCGCCTCGTCGGCGCTGTTCCTGGCCTCGGCCGATGCGAAATATGTCAACGGTGTAGAGCTGATGGTCGACGGCGGCCTGTCGCAGATCTGAACACGCCTTTCCATAAATCCGAGCGGTTTCACACAGGAGATTCCTATGCCTGCGAAAAAGGTATCGGCGCCGGAGCCGCGGCGCTGGTTGATGTTCGCCATCCTGTTGGTCGGTGCGTTTTTGCCGCCTCTGGATTTTTTCATCGTTAATGTGGCGCTGCCCTCGATTCAGCAATCGCTGGGCACCGCCTCCTCTGCCGAACAACTGATCATCTCCTCGTACGCGGCGCTGTATGCGGTGACGCTGATCACCGGCGGACGCCTGGGAGACCTCTACGGTCGCATGAAAATGTTTTTCGTCGGCCTGGCGGGTTTTGCCGTCGCCTCGCTGATCTGCGGCTTCGCCGAGTCACCTTGGATGTTGATCGCCGGGCGTTCGCTGCAAGGCGTGACGGCTGCGGTCATGGCACCCCAGGCGCTCGCTTCGGTGCAGGCCATATTTCCGGAGTCGGAGAAGCCGTTGGCGCTGAGCCTGTATGGCGCGGTCTTTGGCTTGGCGTCGGTCATCGGCCAGGCCTTGGGCGGGATATTGATATCGTTCAACCTGATGGGCCTGGGCTGGCGGGCGATATTTCTGGTCAATTTGCCGATTGCGTTGCTGGTGATCCTGATCGCGATTCCACTGGTCAGGGAAACCCGTGCGCGACAGACTACCCGGCTGGATCTGGGCGGAACGGCACTTTCTGTGCTGACACTTGGGGCGCTGATCGTGCCGCTGATCGAAGGACGTGAAGCGGGTTGGCCGTTGTGGGCCGGGCTATCCCTTGCAGCGGTGCCGCTGCTGGCCTGGTGGTTCTGGCGCTACGAAGCCCGGCTACGCCAGTCAGGCGGCGCACCGTTGCTTGATCCTGCGGCATTACGTGCGCCTGGCCTTGGGCGGGCGTTGCTCGTCGCGCTGTGCTTCTACTCGATCGGCGTGTTTTTCCTGCTGTTTTCCATTTACCTACAGGGCGCCCTGCGCACGAGTCCACTCGATGCGGGTCTGGTGTTCCTGCCTTTCGGCGCCGGATTTTTGCTGGGACCGCTCTCGACCAAGCAGTTCGGGCGTGTTCTGGGCGCTTATGTGAATCCCGTCGGAATGGCACTGGAAGTGCTGGGGCTTGTGCTGCTGGCCGGGCTGGTGACGCAGACGCCGATGCTGGCCAGCCCCGCTGCGCTGCCACTTGCCGTGAGTCTCTTCTTGATCGGTTTCGGCCAAGGGCTGGCCCTGCCAACATTGATGCGCATGATCACCGAGCGTGTAGCGCCCGCGTACTCGGGCATGATTGCGGGCATCACCAGTTCCACCCTGCAAATCAGCACATCACTGAGCGTGGCGATCATCGGCGGGATTTTTTACACCCTGCTGGGAACGGATACGGCCGCGGCTGCCATCACCTACGCCTTCACCGTCTCGCTAATGTGCATGGCTGCCTGCCTGACAGTCGGTACGGGACTGAGCATTACCCTGGCGCGCCAGCCGGCTGGCGGATTGCAGACCGCAGCGATGCAGCCGACCGAATGAGTCAACTGCCTGGCTGGTCGCCGATCATACGGGAGGCAAGGTCGGCAAGGGCACGCAAGCTGTCCATCTGGCGCATGTCCTGGTGGTAGCCCATCCATATATCGCGACCCGGTGGCGGTTCATGCGGATCAATCAGGCGCAGCGCTGTTAGCTGGTCGCCCAACGCACGCGGCAGTACGGCAACGCCCTGCCCCTGCGCGCACATTTGCGCCTGGACGGTACGGCTGCTACTGGTGAACACGGTACGGGCCAGCGGGTAACGCTGCTGCAGCCACTGCACATCCGGGTAATGAGACTGAGCGACGCTCATGGTGATCAAGCCAAGCCCCTCGCCCTCGGGTTTTGGCTCAAGAACATCGACGGCCGCGTACAAGCCGTAGCTCAGGGTCGTCAGCTTGCGGTGAACGATATCCGGTTCGGTGAACGGCACGATTCGAAACGCGATGTCGGCGTCGCGACGCGCAAGGTCGAACAATCGATGCCCGGCGATGACCTCGGGCACGATCAAGGGATAACGTTGACCCAGCTCACTCAGGACCGGGGCCAATACATAGCAGGCGAACCAGTCTGCGCAAGAGATGCGCAACACACCTTCAGGCTGTGCGCTTTCCCCGGCGAGACGCCTCTCGATGGCCAAGGCACTTTGCTCCATGTCCTGCGCCAGGCTGAGAACCTTCTCGCCGCTGTCGGTCAGTACCAGTCCTTGGGCGGTGCGAAGGAAAATCGGCTGGCCGCTGGACTGCTCAAGCACCTGCAAGCGCCGCCCCACCGTCGGATGACTGACCCCCAACTGTTTGGCGGCCGCACCCAATGACCCGGTGCGGGCAACCGCGAGAAACACCCGCATATCACTCCAGTCCATGCTTTACCCCGTACAAGATTGAACAGTGAGAGTGCTGCAATGGCAGTGCCGTAGCAATCCCGCGCGCTCCATACGTGTTCGCAAGAATGTCTGTCGACGCATCATGAGGACGGTGGATATGAACACAGTTGTTACTTCCAACCTCAGCGGGCCGATGACTCGAATGGACGCCGCTCTGGCATCTGGGTTAATTTTTTTTCCGTTTATCCATAAGGCGCCACGACCATGACTGATCGTCAGATCATTGTTCCAGACAGCATGACATTGCTCTGCGAGCAGGCCGGTTACGCACCCGCAATAAAGGTGGGAAAAACGCTTTACTGCGCTGGTCAGGTAGGCCGGACGCCGGAACTGGCAGTGATCGAAGATCCAGAACAGCAGTTTCTGGCAGCCTGGGAAAATCTCCGGCTCGTCCTCCAGGCCGGTGGCTGCGCATTTGCAGACGTTGTGGAAATGACCACTTATCACGTCGACATGCACCGCCACATGTCGACATTCAGACGCGTGAAGGATGCAGTCTTTCCCAGGGGCACTTGCGCGTGGACATGCATAGGCGTCGCGGAGCTGGCTCGACCGGGTCTTCTTGTGGAGATCAAGTGCGTGGCCGTAGCGCGATGAAGTTCTTACACGTCCTGAATATGAGAATTCAATGATCCATTACAGCTGGACTTGATCCGTCAGCTCAAAGTCGCCTGATCCGGCTAATACGCCGCCTGCCAAGACTGAGTGCTGTGCCGGAGCGCTGACAATTTCGGCACCACCTGCAACTCGACGGGCGTACTGAGGCAGGCCTGACAACGCGAACGCAACCAGCGCTGGCCGACATCGTTGTGCGCCGCGCCGCGCCAGGCCATGGACAGATTCCGCGTCGGCAGCGGCAATGGGACGGCCTCGGCCCGGATACCTTGGGCCAACGCCATCGCGCGGGCTACATAGTCGGGAACAATGGCGAGCATTTCGCTCTGCGCCAGCAACCTCGGCAATGCGCTGAATTGCGGCACCGTCAACACCACCTTGCGCTGGTGCCCAGACAGGCTCAAAGCCTGATCAGTATCGTCAGCCGCGTTGCCCACCGATGAGACGACGATGTGCGGGCGTTGGCAGAACTCCTGCAGCGTCACTGCCTCGGCGCGGTTGTCGGCACGCAATAGCATCGGCCGGACGGTACGCAGACTTTTGCGTCGCGCACTCGCCGGCAGATCGAGCGTATGGCTGATCCCCAGGGAAATTTCACCATTGAACAGCCGTTGCGACATTTGCTGCTGGTCAACGCGCAGCACGATCAAAGTGATGTTCGGTGCCTCCATGCGCAGTTGCCGAAGCAAACGCGGCAACAGCGCGTACTCGACATCATCGGATAGCCCCACATGAAACGTCGCCTCACTGGTGCCCGGCTCAAATGACTGACAACGGCTCACCGCCGCAGCAATGCCATCCAGCGCCGGTGTCAGATTGGCGAATATGTCCTCCGCTCGCGCCGTCGGCTCCATCACCCTGCCCACTCGAATGAACAACGGATCATCAAATAGCTGACGCAAACGCCCAAGCGCGGCGCTGATCGTCGGTTGGCCGAGGAACAGCTTCTCGCCAACGCGGGTAACACTGCGCTCATGCATCATCGTTTCAAACACCACCAACAGATTCATGTCGACGCGACGCAGATCATTTCTGTTCATGGACTTCACCACCCGGCACGCAGCCATTGAGTATTACCGACAGCGATCAGGTTACGACCCCGGTTGCCAGGCGTCTGTGCTACATCAGGTCAGGATGTTCATGCGTTGGGTGAGCGCTCTGATACTTGAGTATGAAACTGCAGAGACGGCTGAGGTGAACGGTTGTGTGCGCAGCTGATCCCTGTCTCGCATCACCTGCGACTGGCAGTTTTTCCGGGTTTTTTGTCCTAGCCGGTCACGCCGTCGGGCATCTAGCATGCTGAACCGATTTATTCGCTCCTGAAACGAACGACTATCGACGCGTGCGCATGTCTGCGTCTGGAGCATCGACAGCCATCCCGCGCCCGTTACGCTGGCGACCACAGGGAGAAAAGCGCATTGAATGCCTTTGGTCAGGCATCGATTCGCTTTGCAGGATCAGCGCTAAAATCGAGCTGGCGATTTTAGCTCTCGAGTCGGTGTCGCGCAGGCCCGGTCAGTCAAAACCCTGGGAACACAAGCAATGAACAATCATCCCGCCCACAACAGTAATCCTGGCGAGCCGGTGGTCTACATCGTCGACGACGATGCCGGGTTGCGCGAATCGCTCGGGAGCCTGTTGCGCTCGATCGGCCTGCAGGTCGAGCTGTTTGCCTCGGTCGCTGAATTCATGAATCACCCGCGTCCGGACACCGTCAGTTGCCTGGTGCTCGATGTCCGACTGCAGGGCAGCAGCGGCCTGGATTTCCAGAACGAGCTGGCGGCTGCCGGCATCAGCGTACCGATTGTGTTCATCACCGGGCATGGCGATATCGCCATGACCGTGCGCGCGATGAAGGCCGGTGCCGTGGACTTTCTGACCAAACCCTTTCGCGAGCAGGACCTGATCGATGCTGTCTGCGCCGCGCATGCCCGCGACAAGCAGCGTCGCGAGTCCGGACGGCACGCGCAGGAGCTACGTACGCGCCACGCCACGTTGACGCCCCGGGAGCAGACGGTCATGGCGCTGGCGGCTTCCGGTCTGATGAACAAGCAGATCGCGGGAGAGATCGGGCTAAGTGAAATCACCGTGAAGATCCATCGTGGTCAGGCCATGCGCAAGATGGGCGCGCGCTCGTTTGCCGATCTGGTGCGCATGGCCGAGGCCATCGCCGCGCAGTCGGCCAATCGCTGACAGCGCCTGCCCGCGCGGTGCGGCCATGCAACTCAGCGCGGCTAATACCTCGGTATAGCCGCGCCATACCTGGACATGCCTGCATTGACCGAATGTAGCGGTGCCCGACTCCATACCCTTGCCCTACCATCATTTCCCATAACAAGAACGGCCCGGGTGCGGCTCACGCTCGATTCTTGAATGCGTGATACAGCCGCCGCGCAAGAGCAACTCGACACGCTTATTTCTGCGTCATTCTGCCCGTCACTCAGTTTGTCCGGCATCAGCCCCAGGTTGCGTTGCCGTCCGACCGCAAAAACCGGAATAACAAATGTCTATCTACAAACGTCGCGCACAGCTTTTTTGTTCAGACGGCGTTGCCTGGCTGGCAGCCGTTGCCGTGGGCAGCACGATTTTCATTACCCATTCATACCTGGACTTTGATGTAGCACCCACGCTGTTCTATTTCACCCTGCTCTTCATGTCTGCCAACATCTTCCCCGTACCGCTGTTCATCGCTGTGGCCGCAGGATGCATCATCCATCTGACCGTCAGTTTCATCCTCGACGCAGGCTACCGCGACCACGGTTTGATCGGCGCTTTTGTTCGCTGCCTGATCGCCTTGATCACCACCAGCCTGCTTGCGCTGCACAGCAAGCGCGCGAACGAGACGCTGCGACGCAACGCAGCGTTTTTTATCGGTGCGCAGAAACTCAGTCACACCGGCAGCGTTGGTTTCACCCTCGGCGCAGAAAACAACGTCAGCGTGTCGTGGTCAGAGGAATCGTCGCGCATTTTCGAATACCCACCCCTCGTTACGCCCACACTGAAGATGGTCAAGGCCCGGACTCATCCCGATGACCTGCCGCTCATTGACGGTGTTCTGGAACAGGCAGCACGCCATCAGGATCTGATTGAAGTGGAGCATCGGCTGGTCATGCCCGACGGCCGGGTCAAGTTCGTGCAAATGATCGCCAGCCCATTGTTCAAGCACGGTAGCCGTTGCGAATACGTCGGCGCATTGATGGATGTCACGGCCGCCAGGCAAGCGGAAGAGGCGCTGTTTCACTCCCAGGCCACTCTTGCCCATGTGACGCGGTTGAGTTCCATGGGCGAGTTGGCCGCCTCGATCGCTCACGAGATCAATCAACCGCTCGCCGCCGTGATCACCAGCGGCGAATCCTGCAAACGCTGGATCAACCGGCCCGAGCCGAACCTTGAAGAAGCCCGGCGTTCGCTGGATCGGGTCATACAGAACTCTGCACGAGTGTCCGACGTGATCACTTGCATCCGGGCGCTCTCACGGCAGAGCGAAGTACAGCGCAACACCGAGCGCTTCGACGATATCGTCAAGGACTCGCTGACGCTGATGCAGCATGACATCGCTCTGCACGAGGTCCGACCGCATGCACAGCTTGGCGCCCCCGAAGCGTTGATCAAGGGCGACCGGGTGCAACTGCAGCAAGTGATCATCAACCTGATCATCAATGCATGCCAGGCCATGGCCAATGTCCACGACCGGCCCCGCACGCTGCGCATCAGCACCTCGCTGCAGCAAAACGAAGCGGTGCTGCAAATCACCGATTCCGGCGCCGGCATCGCCGAGGACATTCTTCCTTCGTTGTTTGACCCCTTCTTCACCACCAAGCCGACAGGCCTGGGCATGGGCTTGTCGATCTGCCGTTCAATCATCGAATTCCACGGTGGGCACATCTGCGTGGACAGCACCGAAGGGGTCGGCACGCAGTTCCGCTTCACCCTGCCGCTGCATGACGTCAGACACGAACCCTGCGCGTTTCCAACCCCGTCAACCGTATACAAAGGCCTGGAACAGTGACTACTTCGCACGACACACCACAGGCAACACCGGGTAAACCGCGCAGCGTCATTTTCGTCGCGTATCCGCAAATGGGTCTGCTTGACATGAGCGGCGCCCAGACGGTGTTCTGGGCCGCGACCCGACGTCTGGCTGACCTCGGCCTGCCCGGCTACACGCTGCATACCGCGAGCCTGCGAGGGGGGCCGATACGCACCGCCGAAGGCCTTACGGTGCAAACGATTCGTCTGGGAGACCTGACACTGGAGCCGATGCACACGTTGATCGTCCCAGGCTCGCCGTACATTCGCCAGGCCTTGGTGGACAGTTCGCCGCTGGTGGAGTGGTTGCACAAGGCGTATTCCAGGGTCGAACGGAGCACCTCCGTATGCAGCGGTGCGTTTTTTCTCGCACGGGCCGGGTTGCTCGACGGCCTGCGGGTGGCGACTCACTGGGCCATGGCGGATCAGTTCGAGCGCCTGTTCCCACAGGTCGAACTGGATCGTGAAGCGATCTTTGTCGAGCAGGGCCCGGTATGGACCTCGGCGGGCGTCAGCGCGGGGATAGACCTGTCTCTGGCACTGGTCGAGGCGGACCACGGCCGCGAAGTAGCCATGCAGGTGGCCAGGCGCCTGGTGGTGTACTACCGGCGCCCGGACAATCAGGCGCAATGGAACCCGTTACTGCAGTCGCAATATTCAACGCAGTAACCGCATGCCCATACTCGGGTATGACGGTCATGCCCCCAGGTACTAGCACACCGTCTCCACGTAGGAGTGTTATCGAGCGTGGCGGGACTTAAGCTGGCCTTCCCTACCGCGCCGCAGCGCCAGCCTGAGACGGTTGTCATGAATGCACCTCAAACGCTTTACCAGCTCCGCCACTCGTTTCGCATCAGTCGATACGGTGCTCACACATCCTTATCCACTGCCGAGCGCATCGACGTCCTCGAAGTACTGGCGCAAATGTCTGGCACGACGCAGAGCCTTCAGGCGCAGTTCGATTACCTCAAGCAGATGCTGCGCAATGTCAGTTTTCTGCCTGTGCGGCAGCTGTTTCAACAACTGGCCGGCACCACCTCTGACCATGCCCGGTTCCTCGCCATCAGTATCGTTGACTTGGGTGGCTACGTAGAACCTGCAGGGCTGTACCGCTTCAACGAAATTGCACACAGCCATTTTGCCGATTACCTGACGGAGATAAAGCGGAGTACGAGCCGGCTGCAGGCTGAAGTTAACGGTTTACGTGCCCATCAACAAAGTGCCGCAGCCAACAACGATCTGGCGAGCAAGAGACTTTTTCAAGAGTGCGTGCGCCGTCATGCGCGACTTCTGCATTTGATCAGCAGTCACTTGCTCCATGAATAATCGGGACAACGACATCAGGTTCGCCATGCTTGACTCCGCTGTTATTGCCGTCGTTGATGACGATGAACTTATTCTCGTATCACTGGGAAGTCTGTTGCGATCTTGCGGTTATACCGTGAACACGTATAACAGCGGGCTTGCGTTTCTGCAGTCCGGCGGCGCGGCGCATACCGACTGCCTGATATCGGATATTCAAATGCCTGGCATGTGCGGAGTGGAGTTGTACGAGGCGCTGGCAGCAAAGAGCGTGCATATCCCTACCCTGTTCATCACAGGAAGGCCGGGGCCGCCGCCGCAGTTCAGTGCCCGGGTCAGAAGGCCGGAAGGCTATTTTTCCAAGCCGTTCGATACCCAGGCGCTGTTAGCCTGTATCGATCGAGCATTGCAGCGCCGGCGCTGAACACGCCAATCCGTTTCCGTACGACAATTGCGCACGCAGCGTGCGTTTGATCCAGCTTCAGGCAGGGTCAAACGCACGCCGCGTATCGGCGTCGCTACAGGTTGCGTATGGGCGACTCAGTAATCCCAGAACGCGGCGATCCAGCGAAACGCATCCCCATCAACGGCCACGCGTCCCACCGATGGGAACGGCAAATGAGTCGCAACAAACCATTCGCCGCTGGCTGCGGCTTCACGCATCAGGCGCACCCGCACACGCACCGATTCCTCGGGGTCGTGCTCGAAGCCGTTGTGCCAATCGGGGTGTTCAAAGGCTACGGGAAACAGCGCATCGCCAGCGAAGGTCAGACGTTCGCCGCCGGAGTTCACGTAGACCACGCTATGCCCGGGCGTGTGGCCACCGGTGAGTTTCACCACTACACCCGGTGCCACCTGGTATTCATCATCAAAGGTTCGCACTTTGCTGCGATAGGTATCGATGAATTGTCTGGCGGTTGCGCGCAACACGTCAGGCACTGGCGACGGCATGACGGTCTGGGTGAAATCCGGCGTTTCCCAGAACGCCACTTCAGTGGCCGAAACATGGATGCGCACGTCTGGACGCAAGCGGTTTTTCACCTCATCGACGAGCAAGCCGCCGACGTGATCCATGTGCATGTGAGTGACCACCACGTCCGTCACCGAGCCAAGATCGATGCCGGCCGCCTCCAGTCGCTTGGGCAGTTGACCGGCACGGGGAAAGCCCGGGAACTGCCCGCCCAGCCCGGCATCGACCAGGATGATCTGCTCGCCGCTGCGCACCACCAGAACATTCAGCGCCCAGTCGAATGCGTCCGGGCCCAGGTACATCTCTTTGAACCAGGCCGCGCGAGCAGCCGGATCGGCATTGGTCGACATGGTTGACGTGGGTAGCGGCAGCACACCGTCGCTGATCACCACCACATCAATATCGCCGACCCGCAATGCATAGCGTGAAGGCACCAGTTCCTGCACGCCGCCGAAGGTCGACCCTACCGGCTGACGAGAAGCCGCCTGTTGGTCGCTGCCGGGTTGATGGGCAAGGGAATGGTTCAGATACGTTGACATGATCGCGCTCCTGTTTGAGTGATACGGCAAAACACCGGGCCAATGCCCATGTTTGAAGAGAGCGCCTGCAAGCGCTCCTTGCCCAGGAGTGTGCACCGCGACCACACCCGCAAGAACCATACGCGGGTATAGGAGAAACGCCTGTTCAGTTCATTCAACCAGTATCGAGGCGGTGGCGAGCCATACCAATGTATAAGCGCCAGCCCTGCGCCAACCCTAACAGTTGCGCTCTACCCGTCCGGCTCGCTGCACCGGGAAACTTCACTTGCGAGTGACAGCGTTCCTTATCCATACCTGAGCATAAGTGCCTCATACCCATAGACGTACCGCAGCAACCCATTGCATGAGTGTGGATTTTTCCTGTCGCCTTAAAATCCATGGTGCCGTTGAACTTCCACATTCGATAAATGGGTGAACTCAATGAAACTTGCAAATCTGCTGTTCAGCTTTACCTTGATGACCGCCATCGGCTCTCAGTCATCGATCAGCTACGCCGCCGAAGTGCGCAATGGCGGCCGCCCCGAGGGCGATCGAAACGCACCGACGCCGCTGCTCCAGTACACGCTCCAAAAGGCTCCAGAACAGAGCATCGCCGAGGGCGGTGCCGACCGTTTGCATGAACGAGGACTGGCCGCCGATGGTTCCGATCATCTCAAGCAAAACCGCATGGCTGAAGGAGGGTCGGATCGCTTGCTGGAAAACCGCGTAGCGGACAATGGCAACGTCAATGCCTATCGGGCCGTGCCTGGTTTCTGCATGGCCTGTCGCTGAGTGCTCGCCCTCTTCCTCACGCTTGCAGATTGTTCGCGTCGTCAGGAGGAGGTTTTACCCAAGCTGCGGCGGCTGGCGCGCTCGGAATTTATGCCTTATAACCGTCAAGCCGCGCCCTTGCCTGCCTTGGCCACACCAGAACTTCAACGACTCATGAACTCGATTCTTGCCGACACACACTCACTTGACCCTCTAAATGCGCATCCGCGCGCTGTGGTGTTCGTGGCGTATCCGCAAATGGGTCTGCTGGATCTGACCGGCGCACAGACCGTGTTCTGGTCCGCCTCGAAAATCATGACGCTACGCGGTCTGTCGGGCTACAGCCTGCACACGGCGAGCCTGGCGGGCGGGTTGATCGCCACCGCCGAAGGCCTTGCGGTTCAGACCAGCGCATTGAGTCAGTTCGACGACGCCTGCATCGATTCGCTGATCGTGCCCGGCGCGCCGAATATTCGTCAGGCACTGGCCGACAACGCCGCGTTGATTGACTGGGTGCGCCTGACATCGGTCAAGGCCAGGCGTGTCGCCTCGGTATGCAGCGGCACGTTCCTGTTGGCCGCCGCCGGCTTGCTTGACGGTCTGCGAGCAACCACGCACTGGGCGATGTGCGACATGCTGAAAAACGGCTTCCCGACCATCAATGTCGACCTTGATGCCATCTTTATCCAGCAAGGCACGCTGTGGACCTCGGCGGGCGTGACCACCGGCATCGACATGGCACTGGCGCTGGTCGAAGCCGATTGCGGGCGCGACGTAGCCCTGGAGGTCGCGCGGGAACTGGTGGTATTTCTCAAGCGGCCCGGCGGTCAGGCGCAATTCAGCCAGGTGCTGCAATCGCAGACCAACGATCGCGGCGACTTCGATGGCCTGCACGCGTGGCTGAGCGAGCACCTCGGCGACCCCCGCCTGACGGTCGAAGCCATGGCCCGCCAGGCGCAAATGAGCCCGCGCAACTTCGCCCGCGTCTACAAGCACAAGGTCGGCCGGACCCCTGCAAAGGCTTTGGAACTGCTGCGCCTTGAAGCGGCGCGACGCTTGCTCGAGGACTCTGAGCGCAACATTGATCAAATCGCCGGATTGTGCGGCTTCGGTGATGAAGAGCGCATGCGCGCGGCCTTTCTCCGTCACCTGACGATCACGCCGCGTAACTATCGCAGTCGATTCTCGCGCTGACGACTCGCTGGCGGCCACCGCCAGCGAATGAAAGTTCACGCGGATTTCTATACACACGTATAAGTACACGGCCCTTGAGAGCGGCGTATCTTGCCGACATGGCGGGCGTCCTTGCTGGGCTACCCGAGAGAGCCCAGGGAAAGAAATGGCCCACACTGCTGTTGTTTCGGTTGTCGATGATGACGAGTCCGTGCGCATGGCGCTGGACAGTCTGCTGCGGTCCAACGGCTACACCGTACAACTGTTCGCCACGGCTGAGGCATTTCTGGCGTCTGCGGCCGCGCCAGACACCCGCTGCCTGATCTCGGATATCCAGATGCCCGGCCTGTCCGGGATTCAAATGCATGACCAGCTCTGCGCCCGAGGGCTGCATATTCCGGTCATTTTCATTACTGGCTTTCAAGGATCGCCGCCCCAGGTCAGTGCGCAATCGGCGCCACCGGTGGCCTGGTTTCCCAAGCCGTTTCCCTGTGGCGAACTCCTCAACTGCATCGACGCCGTCGTCAATCGCCCCGACTGACCGCCGCAACGGCCTCCTATACCCCGGTATACCCGGCTCACACTCAGGCATGGCGCCGCTGACCCTAGGTAGAAGTGTCACGCGCGCCCTGTCCCGATAGCATCATCGACAGCGAATCGAACCGCCACGCGTACCGCGATGATTGATCGCAGCCAATGCATTCCGAGGGCCAGACGATGGTCCGGCTCGAAGCGACAGCCCCATCAACGATTCATTTTTTCTTCAGGAGTCATCCGATGAAACAGCACATTCTGGTTATTGGCGCAGGATTTGGTGGAGTCTGGAGCGCCCTGGGCGCCGCCCGCCTGTTGGACCAGCATGATCGTAACGACGTACTGATCAGCGTGCTCGCTCCTCAGGCGGAGCTGCGCATCCGTCCGCGCTTCTACGAGCCGGATGTACACACCATGGCGGCGCCGCTGGGCGAGTTGTTCGACGCCGTCGGGGTGAAGTTCGTCAAAGGTGTTGCGGACACTATCGACACCGAAAACAGGCAGGTCACCTACAGCGATGCCAGCGGTACACAGGGCACGCTGAGCTATGACCGCCTGGTTCTGGCGGCCGGCAGCCGGGTCATCCGTCCGGCACTGGAGGGCATGATCGAGCACGCTTTCGATGTCGATCAGATTGAAGAAGCCACGCGCCTGGAAGCCCACATCAAGTCATTGAGCAACCTGCCGCCGAGTGCGGCGCGCAACACCGTAGTGGTGGCTGGCGGTGGCTTTACGGGGATCGAAACAGCCACCGAGATGCCGGCTCGCTTGCGCGCCGCATTGGGTGACGACGCGAAAATCCGCGTGGTCGTGGTAGACCGCGCGCCACAGATCGCTGCGTCACTGGGCGACGGCATCCGCCCTGCGATTGTCGAAGCTTCGAAAGAACTGGGCGTGGAATGGATCGTCAACGCCTCGGTCGTGTCGGTCGACGCAGGGGGCGTGACCCTCGCCGATGGTCAGCGCATTGAAGCCAGCACGGTGATCTGGACCGTTGGTTTCCGCGCCAGCCCGCTCACCGAACAGGTTGCAGGCACACGTGACCTGCAAGGCCGACTGCATGTTGACGGCCACCTGAAAGTATTGGGCCACAAGGATGTCTTCGCCGCCGGTGACACCGCGTACGCCGCCACCGATACGGTTGGCAATTTTGCCGCGATGTCCTGCCAGCACGCGATCAGCCTGGGCCGTTATGCCGGCAACAACGTCGCAGCAGACTTGCTGGGCATCGAACCGATGACCTACAGCCAGCCCAAGTATGTCACCTGTCTGGACCTGGGGGCCTGGGGCGCTGTGTACACCGAGGGTTGGGATCGTCAGCTGAAACTGGTCGGGCAAGAAGCGAAGGACCTCAAGACCCAGATCAACACAGTCTGGATCTACCCGCCGGCCGCTGATCGCGCTGCTGCGCTGGCCGCCGCCGACCCATCGATTCCTGTGGCGTGAGTGGTTGGCATGATCAGCCTGTATGGCTTTTTCGACAGTGCGCAGCGTGTGTTGAAGTTGTCGCATGTATTGCTGTTCGGCGGCTTGATCATGCTTGTCGTCGGGATTGTCCTCGCCTATTGGCTCGATGCGTATCTACGCCTTGGGCAACTGGTGGCCGCGCATGCTCTGACGATCCTTGGACCGACCGCGATCAAACTCGGCTACGTCATGCGCTTATTGAGTTGCAATCGTCTGCGCCTGGCATCGAGCTCCGCTGCCAGCGCCTGACTTGAGGTTTCGTCCCTGACCGGCACGGCGCTCTCCTTGTTGTGCCGGCACTTCCCGAACGCCCGCCATTGATGTTTTGGCCGGGCGTTTTTTTATTGTCAGAGTGGCGCCTCTGCGGGCAGCACGAACTGGACTACAGCGCCACACGGCTGGTTGGCGCAAGCCCAGAGCTGCCCCCCATGCACCTCGATGGTCGAACGACAAATCGCCAGGCCCATGCCCAAACCACTGGGTTTGGTGGTGTAGAACGGCGTGAACAAGCGCTCGTTCGACTGTGAACCGAACCCCGGTCCAGAGTCGCTGACACTCACCCTGACCTGCCCCGCTTCGTCGTACTGAGTGCAAATGCGCAACTCGCGACGGCCCGCGCCCATGCCGCTCATGGCTTCCAGTGCGTTCATCATGAGGTTGAGTACGACTTGCTGCAGCTCGACCCGATCGCCATTGACGGCGGGCAAATCGTCACGCATGTCGACATGGATCACAACGGCACTTTTGTCGGCCTGACCGCGAGTGATTTCAATGACTTCGCTGATCACGTCATTGAGATTCACCGGCTCCCTGGGCTGCGGCGCTTTGCGTATGAGACCACGGATGCGCGCCAGCACTTCACTGCCGCGATTGGCATCCTTGACGATACGCTCCAGACACAGGCGCACTTCCTCGACATTCGCCGGCTGCGCCGCCAGCCAGCGCACCGCCGCTTGTGCACTGGCCAGTGTCGAGGCCAGTGGCTGGCTGACTTCATGCGCAATCGATGCAGCGAGCTGGCCCATCGTGGCTACACGACAGGCGTGCGCCAGTTCCGTTTGAATCTCGCGATAGCGCTGTTCGCCTTCACGGTGTTGTGCTTCGGCCTGCTTGCGTTCGGTCAGGTCCAGAACGAACGCCACACCATTGGCTGGCGCGCTTTCGAGCAGAGCCAGACCGACAAGCACTGGCAGGCGGCTGCCATCTTTGCGCAAGTATTGCTTCTCGAAGGGGGCTGCGCGTCCCGTGGCGAGTGCTTGCGCGAGCGCGTTTTCACTCATGTGCAAAAATTCCGGCGGGGTCATATTCCGCCAGCGTACCCGGCCGCGCAACAAATCTTCACGCTCGTAGCCAACCATGCGCAGAAACGCGTCGTTGGCCTCCATTACCTCGCCTTGGGCCGTCCAGAACAGAATGCCGATAATATCGGCATCGACCAATCTACGGATTTTCGCTTCGCGCATTTCGATATCGCGGTACAGACGCGCATTGACCAGCGAGATCGCGGCCTGCGAGGCCACAAGTTTCAGCGCGGCGATCCGCGTGGGGCTGAATACCCGTGGTGCCAGATTGTTTTCCAGGTACAGGGCGCCTATCAGTTGCGCCTGATGCAACAGCGGCAGGCACAGCACCGACCGGGCGTGATGCTCACGAACGTACGGGTCGGCGGCAAACGGCGGTTCGTGCAAGGCGTCATCAAGGAACAGGTTCTCCTCGGTTCGCAGGACATGTAACAGAATCGACTGAGGAATCAGCGTGGCACTGACCGGCTCATCGCGCAGGGACAACTGCGTCACGTCATCACGGGTCGTTGCCTGGGCCGCGATGCGTTGCTCGCCGGCCTCAAGCAGAATCAACACACCGCGCTCGGCGCCCGCCTGTTCGATCGCCGTGCGCATGACCATTTCGATCAGCTTCTCCAGAACGATTTCACTGGAGGCCGCTTGAGACACCTTCAGCACCGTGGCCATATCGAGCTGTTCCACGGGGGTAGCGATCGTACTGGTCGGGCCGGGCAACGGCGTTTCCGCCTGCAAAAATACATGGCTGGCTTCCAGTTGCCGGACCTTGCCGTCGGCGCCCCAGCGCTGATAGGCATAACGCGCGTCCTGAAGGTACATCCTCGCAATCTTCGTCAGGCAACGTTCGGCATAAAAGCGCGCCGCCAGTTCGTTGGCCAGCGCCTCGATGTGCACAAACCCGCTGTCCTGGGCCAAATGAATCGCCGTTTCGTAGTATTGCTCGGCTTGCAGCGCTCGCCCTTCGATGCGGGCTATTTCGGCCCCCAAAAGCATCGCGTGGCTGGCGTAATTCTGCTTACACAGGTCGGCCCACGCTTGTAGTTGCTGATGGTGAGCGGCGATCAGCTCCAGTTCAGCTTGCCGATGGGTTTTTGGCGCGATGCTGCACCGGGCAGCCGTGGTCAAGGCGCTGTAGAACACGTACTCGGCTTCTTCAATAAACGCGTGTGAGGCGCGCAACAGCTGCCGCGCGGCGTTCCCGGCCCGAGTCGCCGCTGCGTAGTCGCCGGCAAAGTAACGCGCTTGCAACGTGCGAATCGAGCGCCAGCAGGCCGAGACCAACGATGTTCCGTTGCGCAGATTGTGCACATCGCCAGGGGCTGATCGCTCGGATTCGAGACTTCCGAAGAGTTGCGTCTGGCCTCGGAGCATCTGGATGAACGCCAACTGCGTTTCGATAAAGTCGATGCCCACGGCGAAGCCGATTTTGCGGGCATAGGCCAAACCGCTTTCAGCTTCTGCCTGCACCTCGGCCAAGGGCTCGCCAGCGGCCAGCATGTTCGATACCAAACTGTTACCGGCAAAAGCGCCTACCGGCAGATCACCGGTTCGGTTGGCAACTTCGAATACCTGACGCAACGGCCCGTGACAGCTGCGCACCGGCTGCACCCAGCGCTGGGCAAACAGCAAAAAAGCCAGTTGCGTGCGCGCCTGATAACGCTCCAGACCGCGCAGCTCCACCAATCGACAGCCCAACTCAGCAAACGCCAGGCCGGCCGGGTAATCGGCAAAACGCCGGCCGGCAATCCGCGACACGTTGGCATAGGCCACACAAGACGCATCGCTGTTGCCGAACTCGATGCTCAGGTTGATGGCCCTGCCTATCGCCAGACCCGGCAGGTTCCCATCCATGTGCAACGCTGCGACTATCAGCTTGGTCAGCGCTTCGAGCGCCGCCAGGGCAGTGGCGTCCTGCATGGGTGCCAGATCGATCAACGATCCGATACTGCGACTGCCGAGCTGCCGGCCGATACGCAGGTATTCGTCACGCACCACATCGTCCGAAGGATGAGGCGGCCAGTCGATGCCCAGATGGCGCAGAAATCCCAGACACACCGCCACCGCGTTCTCGCTTTGGTCCAGAATCAGGTAAAGATCGACTTGCAGACATGCCACCTGCGTACGCTCCTCTACGGTGACGGCGCACTCGGACAACCGCTGCAGACGTGCTTCGGCGGCGCGCAGTTGCCGGGTGAGGAATTCACACAAGGCCTTGCCGTACTCAAGGGCGAAGATCAACTTTGCATGCGGGTCCCGACAGCCCGGAGCGAGCAACTCCGCGCCAAGGGAGTAATACTTCAGCGCCGAGGCATACGCGGTAGATGCCCTGGCGCGCTCGCCGGCCAGCCAATTGAGCTGCGCCAGTTGTACGCGCTCCGACTGCTGATCCATTAACGGCGCACCGCGATTGAGCTGACCGACGATTTCGAAAATCGCCTCGGCGCGTTTGTGCTCCGGTGTCTGTTCCAGCAGCAAACGGCCAATCCGTAAATGCTTTTGCGCCCGCACGTTCGGTGCAATCAATCTATAAGCCGCTTCCTGAATCCGGTCATGGGCAAATCCGTAGGCGTCGTCTCGATGAATGATCAATTCACCCTGGATAGCGGCCCACAGCGCCGAATGGACCTGCGGCACAGGCATGGCAAGCAGAGAAGACAGGCTGTCAACGCCTGCGGTATCCCCCAGACATGCCAATGCCTGCAGCGCCTGCTGAGTGGCCGGTGGCAACTGCACGAGTTTACCGACCATCAGGTCAACAACATTGTCGGTATAGCCTTGAGCATGAATGAGCTGGGCGTCCCAGTGCCAGCGTCTGTCCTCATGGCGGAAAACAAGCAGGCCTTTCTCGACGAGGGTTTGCAAGAACCGAATGACAAAGAACGGATTGCCCAGGGTTCGCTCAAGCACCAGCTGCGCGAGTGTCGCAATGGACGTTTGTTCTGCGTGCATCGCGTCAACCAGCAACGCTTCGACATGTGCAGTGGCGAGCGGCGCCAGAACTATCTCCTGCACTCTGCCGCCTGCCGCTCTGATTGATAGCAGCCTGGCGGTCAAGGGGTGCGCGGCATCGACTTCATTGCTGCGATAGGCCCCGATCAATAACAAATGAGCCATCCGCGAGCGCGTCAACAGTTCCTCGAGCAAATTCAGCGTCGCGCCATCCAGCCATTGCAGATCATCCAGAAAGAGCACGAGCGGATGTTCGCGTCGCGCAAACACACCGATGAAACTGCGTAAAACCTTCAAAAACCGTCGTTGCGCCAGAACAGGCTCCAGGTCAGCCAGCGCCGGGGGCTCACCCATGATCAACTTCAGTTCAGGGATCAGGTCCGTCATCAATCGCGCATCGGCACCGAGCGCGGCCCGCAGAGCGTCGCGCCAGATGCCGATCTGCGCATCGCTCTCGCTCAATAATGTACGCACCAACCCTTGAAAGGCTTGCACCAATGTTGCGTAGGGCACGTCGCGTTTGTATTGATCGAACTTGCCGCCGGCAAATAGCCCGTTTGCCGGGACCAGCGCGCGATGCAATTCGTTGACGACAGAGGATTTGCCGATTCCCGAATAGCCACAGACCAACAACAGCTCAGGCTGCCCGTTGTCGGCGATGCGCGTGAACGCATTGACCAGCGTCTTGACTTCGGCGTCGCGCCCATAGAGCTTCTCGGGTATCGACAAGCGGCCGAATGTGCCTCGTTCGTCCAGGGCAAACGGGTTGATGTGCCGTTGCTGTTGCCACTGCGTCATGCAACGTCGAAGGTCCTCTTCGAGACCTGTGGCGGACTGGTAACGCTCCTCGGCAGTTTTCGCCAGCAACTTCATGACGATGCACGAAAGCACTGGCGGCACGGTGGCGACCCGCGCGCTCGGCGCCATGGGCGTACGCGCGATATGGCAGTGCAGCCACTCCATTGGCTCGGTAGCGTTGAATGGCAGCGATCCGGTGAGCATCTGGTAGAGCGTGACGCCGAAGGCGTAAAGGTCGCTGCGTGAATCGACCGACCGGTTCATTCGCCCGGTCTGCTCGGGCGCCATATAGGCCAGGGTCCCGGCGAGTACTTGCGGCGATTGCACGCTCTGCCGTTCACGTGGCAGACACGAAGCCAGGCCGAAGCCGGTAAGCCGTGCCTGCCCATCATGGCAGTCGACGAGAATATGCGCAGGTTTGATGTCTTTGTGAATCAGGCCGCAGCCGTGCATTTCGCCCAGCGCTTGCGCAATGCTGATCGATATCTGCAGGAACGTTTCGATCGCCATCGGCGCACTGAGCAACTCAGCAAGTACCACACCGCCGGGATCCTCATAGATCAGTTGCGCTCGACCATTGTCGTGCAGCAGCTCTGCAGGACGTATCGCCCACCGTTTGTCGAGTTGATCTTTCAGTGAGTACTCGTGAGCCAACCGATCAAGACTGGAGCGACCCGGCTGCCCAGCCGAGGTTGACGCTACGAGAACTGCAACAGCGCCAGCATCCGACGCTCGTCTACCGCGACAGAACACGCGTTCCGCGTCACTCCAAAGAACCTGCATGCCTTGATTCATAGCGTTCGCAGCCGTTGGTAAACGTTTGATCATCAAGCCCCCTGCCACTTCCACCACAACGCAACGTAGCCAGCAGCGGCCGGAGAAGAAAAACGACTGAAAATCTTCGCAGTAAAACCGAAACCCGACAATCAACCATAGGTGTTAATGCAGGCACTTACCGCGATGAATGGGATTGGATTTCCTCCTTGAACCGTCTCCTTTCAGCGACGCCGGGCAGCACTCGATCACTTCGACGTTCGATAGCAAGCGCACGAAATTGCATGCAATCAAAAAACCGCACTTGACGCGTCATACGCAGATGCCCCGGTTTTCCTGTACAGCTCCTGTCTCTCCGCTAAATCCAAGGCATTAATTCTTTTGAATAGAGTCAGGCCTCGGACTGATCGATGATGCGCGCAAGTTAATGTCGCGTAGCCATCACTCGCTTCCCGATGCCGGTTTCGGGTCAACGCCAGTCTGTTGTGATCGTCACATTCGACACATTTTGTTTCAACGGAAAATCACTTGGATCCAACGTTCCGACCAACGGCACTATCGTTTAAAACCATGTTTATCAATGTCTTAACTTGTGCATTTGTAATTATCTGGATCCCTTGTCAGATAACAGGCGACCCATACTTACACTCCCAATCTATGGTTCTCCCTATAGCCGTGGCCATACGCCGATG
Organism: Pseudomonas retamae; assembly: GCF_043496865.1. Lineage (NCBI taxonomy): Bacteria > Pseudomonadati > Pseudomonadota > Gammaproteobacteria > Pseudomonadales > Pseudomonadaceae > Pseudomonas > Pseudomonas retamae. The sequence continues at coordinate 306,261 of NZ_JBIEIL010000007.1, read as the reverse complement.
CACTAACAGGGAGTAGTAATGGACAACATCGTTATTGCCGACAAAGCCAGTTCGCAACTCACCGCGCAGAACTGGGGTAACGTTCAGCTCAATCAGCCTTCAGTTGTACAAATTCCGGCCCGGCCCGAACAACTGGCTTCAACCAGTCGCAGCGGTCAGGATTTGATCCTGAATCTGAAGTCTGGCGAGCAGATCAAAATCACCAATTTCTTTGTCACCAGCCCCGAAGGTGTTACTAACGACATTGTGTTCCAGGGTGATGACGCCACGCTGTGGCAGGCGCGCTACAACGCAGAACCCTTCAATGGCTTTACCTTCGACGAAATAGGCTCGCTCGACGAGTTGATCGCCGGTGTCGGCGTGGTTGATGGCGCCACACCCGCGTGGGCGATCGCCGGGCTGGGCTTGTTGGGCGCGGGCGGCGCGGCGGCAGCTACGGGCGGTGGTGGCGGTGGCGGTGGTGGTGGCAACGGCGATGCGACGCCGCCCGCCCCGGCCACCGGCCTGAGCTTGTCAGCCGATGGCCGCTCATTGACTGGATCCGGCGAGCCCGGCAGCGTCGTGCAGGTGCGCGATGCGGCCGGCAATCTGCTGGGCTCTGGCACCGTCGGTGCCGACGGGCAATTCCAGATCGATCTGAACACTCCGCAAAACAACGGCCAACCCCTCGACGTGACGCTGACCGACGGTGCAGGCAATGTGTCCACACCGGGCACAGTGACCGCGCCGGACACCACTGCGCCTGCCGCTCCGGCCAATCTCAGCGTGAGCGCCGATGGCACGCAACTCGGCGGCAGCGGTGAAGCCGGCGCGACCATTCAAGTGCGCGCAGTCGATGGCAGCCTGTTGGCCAGCGCCGTGGTAGGGGCGGATGGCACCTTCAGCGTGACACTCAGCCCTGCACAAACCGGCGGTCAATCGCTGACCGTCAATGCCGTCGATGCGGCCGGAAATATCTCCACGGGCGCGACAATCAGCGCACCGGAGATCATCGAACCGCAAACACCCGCCAATCTCGGTCTGAGCAGTGACGGCAGCCAGCTCAGCGGTACCGCCAGGGCCGGCACCACGGTCGAAGTGCGGGCCGCCAATGGCGACGTGCTCGGGCGTGCCACGGTCGGCGCTGACGGTACCTTTACGGTGACCCTCAGCCCAGCGCAAGCCAACGGTGAAGTGATCAGCGTTGTCGCGCTCAATAGTGTCGGCGCGCAATCGCCTGCGGTGACATTCAACGCAGCGGATATTACCGGCCCCGCTGCCGCAACGGATGTATCCGTGAGCAGCGATGGCCTGTCTGTCACCGGCCGCGGCGAGCCCGGCAGCACGGTCAGCGTCACCAATGCCCAAGGCACCGTGCTCGGCACCGCACTTGTTGCGGCAGACGGTTCATTCACGGTGCCACTCAACGCGGCGCAAATCGACGGTGAAGCACTCAGCGTGCAACTCACCGACGCGGCGGCCAATCCTTCGCCCGCAGTGACCGTCATCGCGGTCGACCTCGACGGCCTGACGCAGCCCAGCGACATCGTTTTGAGCGTGAATGGCGAGCAAATGAAAGGACGCGGTCAGGTCGGGTCGACCATCACCGTCCGCGACGCCAACGGCAACCTGCTCGGCTCGGCAGTGGTCGCCGCCGACGGCACCTTCACCTTGCAACTGAGCCCGCCACAAAACAACGGCGAAACCCTGCAGATCAGCGCCAGCGACGCCGCTGGCAACACCTCAGCCCCGCTGACACATGTAACGCCTGACACCCAAGGTCCGGCGCCACTGACGGGCGTCACCCTGGATAATCAAGGGCAGACGCTGACCGGTCAGGGTGAGGCCGGCGCCGCGATCACCGTGCGCGATCCGGCGGGCAATATCATCGGCACCGGCACGGTCGGCAGCGACGGCAATTTCACCGTCAACCTCTCGACGCCGCAGACCGATGCGCAACAACTGCAAGTGATTCAGACCGATGTGGACGGCAACCCATCGGCGCCGGTCAACGTCACGGCACCCGATCTGACCACACCGGTCGCGGTCTCCAATGTCGACATTTCGGCGAACGGCGGCGTGGTCACCGGTGCGGGCCAGCCAGGCGCCACCGTGACTGTCACTGACGCAGGCGGCGTGGTCCTCGGATCCGCTGTCGTCGGCAACGACGGTCGTTTTGAAATCAATCTTTCCTCGCCCCAGACCAACGGCCAGAATTTGAACGTCGTGCAGACCGACGCCTCGGCGTCGGCATCGCCGGGGGTGCCGGTTCAGGCTCCCGATATCCAAGCCCCCAGCGCGCCGGCGAATCTGGCGCTGGATCCGACGGGCAGCACACTCACCGGTACCGGCGAGCCCGGCGCCACGGTGTCGGTCAAGGACCTGGCCGGCAACACCCTGGGCACCGCGATCGTCGACGGCAACGGTGCGTTTTCGGTCTCGCTGAACAGCCCGCAAACCAACGGTCAGCCGCTGCAAGTCAGCCAATCGGATGGTGTCAACGTTTCTCCCGGCACCCCGCTAACGGCGGCAGACACTACCGCTCCGCTGGCACCCGACAATCTGCTCCTGAACAGCAACGGCGTGACTCTGACCGGTACGGGCCAGGCTGGGAGCACTGTTACGGTGACCGCGCCGGATGGTTCGGTAATCGGCACCGCGCAGGTTGCCAGCACCGGCAGCTTTACCGTCAACCTCAGCCCGGCGCAACTCGACGGCCAGGTGTTGAGCGTGACCCAGACCGATGCGAGTACCCTGCCCTCGCCGGCCGCCCCGGTCACCGCGCCGGACATCACCGCACCGCCAGTCCCGACCGGGCTGATCATCGACCCGGCGGGTGCCACGGTCACCGGCACCACGCAGCCAAACAATACCGTCGAAGTGCTCGACGCCAACGGCAACGTCATCGGCACCGCGACCGCTGACGGTACGGGCGCTTTCACGGTCAACCTCGATACCGCCCAGACCAACGGCGAAGCCCTGCAAGTGGTGGTGTCGGACGGCACCAACGATTCTCTGCCGGGTACTGTCACCGCACCCGACAGCACCCCACCGGCGCCGGTCAGCGATCTGGCGCTCAACCCGGCAGGCAATCAAGTGTCCGGCCTCGCCGAGCCCGGCACGCTGGTCACCGTCAGCATCGTCGGCGGTGGCACGGTGTTGGGCACCGCGACGGCGGGTGCGGATGGCCGCTTCGTAGTAACCCTGAGTCCGCCGGCCGAGCCTGGCGGTGATCTGGAAGTGATCAGCACTGACGGCGGCGGCAACGATTCTCCGGCCGTTCCGCTGACGGGCCTTGACGGAAGCCAGGTCGCGACCCCGGAAGATCTGGTCTTGAGCGCTGATGGTTTCACGTTGACCGGCACGGGAACGCCCGGTTGCACGGTGACCGTGACCAACAGCAATGGCGATGTACTCGGGTCAGGCCTGATCAATGAATTCGGTAGCTTCACCTTGTTGCTCAGTGCCAGGCAGATCAACGCGCAAGTATTGCAAGTCACCGCCACCAACCCTGACGGCGATGTCTCGGTGCCGGGCACGGTGACGGCCGCCGATGGCACGCCACCCGAGGCGGTGAGCAATCTGATATTGAACGCCACCGGCAGTGCGCTGACCGGCCGTGGCGAAGCCGGCGCGACAGTCACTGTCACCGACAGCAATGGCACGGTGCTGGGCACCGCGCTGGTGGCCGGCAATGGCAGCTTCAGCCTGACGCTGACACCGGCGCAGCTCAATGGCCAGTCGCTCACCGTGATCCAGAGCGACGCCGCTGGCAATCCGTCGCAGCCTGCCAGCCTCATCGCCACCGACCTGCAACCGCCCGCTGCCGCAACCGGCGTCAGCATCAATGACGTCGGCACCGTGGTCAAAGGCCAGGGCGAAGCCGGCAGCACTGTGACCGTGCGCGATGCCGCCGGCAATGTATTGGCGACCGGTCTGGTCGATCAGAGCGGCAACTTCCAGGTCACTCTGCCCAACGCGCAGACCACCGGCGAAACCCTGCAAGTCACCCTGACCGATGCCAACGGCAACACTTCCACCGCCGCCGGCGTGCTCACCATTGACGGCACGCCGCCCGCCGCCGTGCAGAACCCATTGATCAGCGCCGACGGCACTACGCTCAGCGGCACGGGCGAAGTCGGTGCGACGGTCAACGTCAGCGACGCCAGCGGCACGGTGTTGGGTAGCGCGGTGGTCGGCGCCGACGGTTCGTTCAGCGTGACGCTGGCGCCCGCGCCCACCAACGGTGAAGCGTTGGCGATCAGCCAGACCGATGCTACCGGCAATGTCTCGCCATCGGCGAGCCTCAACGCGCCCGACATCAGCCCTCCGGCTGCACTGACACAGGTCGTGGTGAATGCCGACGGCGTGACCGTGACCGGTCACGGCGAGCCTGGAGCCACCGTGTCTGTGCGTAGCGCCGACGGTACCGTGCTGGGTACCGCGCAGGTCGGCAGCGGCGGTGCGTTCAGCGTCACGCTGAGCACGCCACAGCTGAATGCCGAAGTCTTGACAGTTACTCAGGAAGACCCGCCGGGCAACGTCTCCACGGCGGTTGAAGTGATCGCGGTCGATCTGACCCCGCCAGCCATTCCGAGCGGACTGACCTTGAACGCCGCCGGCGTGCAACTGGCCGGTAACGCCGAAGCCGGCAGCACGGTGATCGTGCGTGACAGCCAGGGCAACCTGCTCGGCACCACGACAGCCGCCGCCAATGGCACGTTCCAGCTGACGCTCAATTCCGCGCAAGCCAACGGCCAGTCGCTGAACGTGACAGCCACCGACGCGGCGGGCAATCCGTCCGCCCCGGCCATTCTCAATGCCGCTGACACCACTGCGCCGTTAGCGGCGAACGATCTGGCGGTGAGCGCCAACGGTGCGACGTTGACCGGTATCGGAGAAGTCGGCGCCAGCGTGGAAGTGCGTGACGCTGGCGGTGCGCTGTTGGGCACCGCCACTGTCGGCAACAACGGCAATTTCAGCGTCAGCTTGTCGCCGGCCGCAGTGGCTGGCTCGACGCTTTCCGTGGTGCAGATCGATACCGCCGGCAACAGCGGCCCGGCGACTCCGGTGACGGCGCCGGGCAATCTGGCGGAAAGTGCGCCGACCAATCTGGCCCTCAGCGCCGACGGTCTGACGCTGACCGGCTCCGCCACGGCTGGCAGCACCGTGAGCATTCGCAATGCCTCGGGTGTGTTGCTCGGCAGTGCAGTGGTCGCGGCCAACGGTAGCTTCAGCGTGGCCCTCAACGCGGCGCAACTGAACGGCGAGCAATTGTCTGCCGTGGCGACATCGACGACGGGCGTCAACTCGTCGCCTACCGACTACACCGCTGCCGACATCGCCGCGCCGACGCCACTCAGCGAACTCAGCCTCGCGCCGAACGGCATCGCCCTCACCGGACGCGGTGAAGCCGGCGCCACGGTGACCGTGCTTGGCACTGGCGGAGCGATCCTCGGCAGCGCGGTGGTGGCGGCCAACGGCACCTTCAGCGTGACCCTCAACCCGGCGCAAACCTCGGGCCAGACCCTGAGCCTGAGTCAAGCCGATGCCGCTGGCAATGAATCCAACAGCGTCAACCTGATCGCCCCGGATCTGCTCGCCCCCACCCCACCCACCGCCCTGGCGGTCAGCAATGACGGCAGCGTATTGACCGGCACCGGCGAGGCCGGCACCACGGTCAATGTGTTCAACGCCGCGGGAGCGCTGGTCGGCACCGGCACCGTGAGCATCGACGGCAGCTTTGCGATCACACTGACCACGCCGCAAGCCAACGGCCAGGCACTGACCGTGTCGCTGACCGACGCAGCAGGCAACACCTCGGCGGCCACACCGTTCACCTCGGTCGACAGCACGCCGCCAGCGGCGGTGTCGCAACTGGGCATCAGCGGCGACGGCGCGACCCTGACCGGGCGTGGCGAACCAGGCGCGCAGGTGCGGGTCATCGACAGTGACGGCAATGTCCTCGGCACTGCGCTGGTCAGCCCGACCGGCACCTTCACCCTGACGCTGACCCCGGCGCTGAGCAATGCCGAAGTGATCAGCGTGGTGCAGGCCGACGTGGCGGGCAACGACTCGCCGGCGGTGAGCCTGACCACCCCCGACTTCACCCCGCCTGACCCGCTGGCCAACGTCGACATCAACAGCTCGGGCGCGCTGGTCACCGGCACCGGCGAACCCGGCGCGACCGTGACCGTGCGTGATGCCAACGGCACCCTGCTCGGCACCAGCGTGGTGCTCGCTGACGGCTCGTTCAGCGTGACGTTGAACCCGCCGCAGATCAACGAACAGATCCTCAACGTGCAGCAGGCCGATCCACCCGGCAACGTCAGCGCACCGGTGCCGGTCACCGCACCGGACCTGACCCCGCCCGCTACGCCTGTGGATCTGCAGATCAATGTGGCCGGCGACGTGCTCACCGGCCGTGGCGAAGTCGGCGCCGAGGTCAGCGTGACGCTGGCCGATGGCACGGTGCTGGGCTCCGGCACGGTCGGCAGTGACGGGCTGTTCCAGATCAGCCTTTCACCGGCGCAGACCGACGGCGAAACGATCTTCGTCGAGCTCGCGGATGCCGCTGGCAACACCTCGCCTGCCGGCACGCTGGTGGCTGCCGACAGCACACCGCCGGCGGCACTGACCGATGTGGCGATCGATGCCAGTGGCAGCCTGATCACCGGCTCCGGCGCGGCGGGCTCGCAAGTGGTTATTACCAACGCGGTCGGCACCATCGTCGGCACCGGCACCGTTGCGCCCGACGGCAGTTTCAGCGTGACCCTGAATCAGCCGCTGCTCAACGGCGAGGCCCTGTCGGTGATCCAGCGCGATGCCGCGGGCAACCCTTCGCCCGCAGCGCCGGTTACCGCGCCGGACGTCACCGCACCGGCCGCCCCTACCGGGCTGCAACTTTCGGCTGATGGATTGACACTGACCGGCAGCGGTGAAGCCGGCGCCACGGTGCGCGTGCTCAGCGCGACCGGCACCGTGCTGGGCTCGGCAACCGTGGCCGCCAACGGCTCGTTCAGCGTGACCCTCAACCCCGCGCAGGTGAACGGTGAGCAGCTGAGCGTCAATCAGACGGATCTTGCCTCCAACACTTCACCGACCGCACCCTTGCAAGCAGGCGACACCACCGTTCCACTGGAAGTCGCCGAGCTCAATGTCAGCCAGGACGGCCTGACCGTGACCGGCACCGGCGAGCCCGGGGCGCTCGTCACCGTGCGCGACGGTGCGGTGGTGCTTGGCACCGCAACAGTGGCCGCCGACGGCAATTTCAGCGTGACGCTGTCCGCTGCGCAACTCGACGGCCGCACGCTGTCCGTGGTCCAGGCCGACGCTAAAAACAACCTGTCCGAACCCGCTCTGGTCGATGCGCCGGACAGCACCGCACCGCTCGCGCCAACTGTCACATCCTTGGCTGCGGACGGCATTTTGCTCACCGGGACTGCCGAAGCGGGCAGCACCGTGACGGTGTTGTCGGACAGCGGCACTGTGCTGGGTACAGCGGTAGCCTTGGCCAACGGTACCTACACCATCGAGCTTGATCCACCGCAGACCAACGGCCAGGTGTTGTCGGTGATTGCCACGGACGAGGCGCTGAACGCATCGCCAACGCTGCCCTTCCCGGTGCCCGATATCAGCGCTCCGGATGCCGTCACCGGTCTGACCATCAGCGGTGACCTGAGCCAACTCGCCGGGCGTGGTGAAGCCGGGGCCAGCGTCGAGGTGACCGATGCGCTGGGCAATGTCGTCGGCACCGCCACGGTCGCGGCCAACGGTACGTTCCTGGTCGACCTGGCGCCGGGTATCACGGCCGGTCAGGTGTTGACTGTCATTCAGACGGACGCGGCCAATAACGTTTCCGCTGATGCCATCCTGAACGTACCGGCTGTCCCGGCGCCGGACGCACCGGCCAATCTGCTCCTGTCAGACGATGGCGTGACGCTGACCGGCACCGCTGCAATCGGCACCACCATCAACGTCTTCGGCGCTGACAACAGCCTGATCGGCACCGGCATCACCGGTCCGGACGGCACGTTCAGTGTCGTGCTGACGTCGGCGCAAACCAATGGCCAGAGCCTTGAGGTCACGGCGAACACGCCGCTGGGCGGCGCCTCGCTGCCCACCGAGATCACTGCGGATGACACCTCGGCACCCGCGCCACTCAGCGATCTGGCAGTGAATGCCAGCGGTACACTGGTCAGCGGTCGCGGCGAAGTCGGCGCAACGGTGAGGATCACCGGCGCGGGCGGCGTGTTGCTGGGTGAAACGGTGGTGGCGGCGAATGGTACGTTCAGCGCACAACTGAATGCGCCACAGGTGAACGGCCAGCTACTCGATGCCACTCAGACTGATGCGGCCCTCAACACGTCGTCCGGTCTCAACGTCACCGCACCCGACATCACGCCCCCCGCCGCACCGACCGCGCTGCTGCTCAGCGGCGCCGGGCTGGTGCTGGGCGGGCTCGGTGAAGCCGGCGCCCTCGTCACTGTGCGTGGCCCGGGAGGCACGGTGCTGGGCACGGCAACCGTGGCGGGCAACGGCACGTTCTCGGTGACCTTGTCCTCGGCGCAACTCAACGGTCAGCAATTGAGCGTCAGTCAGAGCGATGCGGCGGGCAATGTATCGCCGTCGACCAACCTCAACGTCGCCGACACAACGCCACCGGCAGGATTGAGCAATGTGACCCTGAACGGCACCGGGCTGGCGGTCAGCGGCACGGGTGAGGCCGGCGCCACGGTCAGCGTGACCAACGCCGCCGGCACCGTGCTGGGCACTGCGGTGGTCAACGCCGGCGGTACCTTCACCGTGCAACTGTCCAGCGCCCAGCTCAACGGTCAACAGCTCAACGTCCAACAGGCAGACCCGGCGGGCAATCTGTCGCCAGTGTTCAACCTGACCGCCAATGACACCCAGGCACCGGTCGCGGCGACCGGTCTGGCGCTGGCCGCCAATGGCCTGACCGTCAGCGGCACTGGCGAAGCGGGCGCGACGGTCAATGTCTACGGCCCGGGCGGCGCGCTGCTCGGCACCAGCACAGTGGGCAGTGGAGGCACCTTCAGCTTCAACTTGAACACCGCGCAACTGGACGGCCAGTTGTTGACCGTGCGCCTGGTCGATCCGGCCGGCAACCTCTCGCCGAACGCCAGCCTGACGGCGCCGGACGTCACCGCGCCCGGTGCGCCGACCGGCGTCAGCGTCAATGGCAGCGGCACTCTGCTCACCGGCATTGGTGTGCCCGGCTCAACGATCAGTGTGCGTGGCGGCGGCGGTGTGGTGCTCGGCACCGCCACCGTCGCGGCCAACGGCAGCTTCTCGGTGGTGCTGGCCTCGGCGCAGATCAACAGCCAGGTGCTCAGCGTCACCCAGGCCGACCCGAGCGGCAACGTCTCGGCAGCGGCGAGCGCCACCGCGCCCGACCTGACGCCACCTGCTGCGGCGACGGCGCTGCTGGTCGGCGCCGACGGTCTGACCGTCACCGGCACCGGTGAGATCGGCGCAACCGTCACGATCAAATCGGCCAGCGGCACCGTTCTGGGGACCGGCACGGTCAACAACCTCGGGGTGTTCAGCATTGCCCTGAACAGCGCGCAGATCAACGGCGAAAAACTCACCGTCAACCTCAGCGATGCGCGCGGCAACGTCTCGGTTGCCGCGAATGTCACGGCGCCGGATATCGACGTCAACGCACCGGTGGTGGCCAGCGACAACCTTGCCGTCGGCACCGTTACCCTCGCCCCGGTCACCGCGTCGCAGACCTTCAACGACTCGTTCACCACACTGCTGGCCGGCTTCTCGAAAACCTTCACCTTCACCGTGGCCGGCGGCACGCGGCTTGATCCAACCCTGACGTTGACCACCAACAGCCTGATTTCGCTGCTCGACGGCGTGGTCTACACATTGCAGGTGAAGAATGCCAGCGGCACCTGGGTCACCCTGGACGTCAACGGCAGCAGCGGTCTGCTCGACCTGATTGCCCTCACCGGGCAAGGCGTGCGCGTCGACATTGGTAACTTGCTGTCAGGCGACTACCGGTTGACCGTGTCAAGCACCGGCATCGGCGTGCTGACCACGGTCAACACGCAACTGCAACTCGACGTCAGCAGCCTGACCCAGTTCAACGGCATCGCCGGGCCGGCGGTGACCGGCAACGTCATCACCAATGTTGGCGTCGATGGCACCGCCGACCAGACGGGCCCGGACAACGGCGCGCAATTGCAGATCTTCAAGAACGGCGCCTGGGTCAGCGCCGGGGCCGGCACCACGGTGCAAGGGCTGTACGGCACCCTGACCATCGACGCCAACGGCAACTACAGCTACAAGCCCAACGGCAGCGTCAGCAGCGTCGGCAAGGTTGACGTGTTCAATTATCAACTGGTGCACCCGAACGGCTTGAGCGACACCGCCAACCTGTACGTGCGCATCGACAGCCCGCAAGCCACCGAAGTGTGGAACGACGCCAACCTCGGCAGCCCGGCGCTGGTGGTCGATGCTACGGCGGACATCGCGTCGACTGACGTCACGTTGGTCAACCGCGAAGTCACCAGCACTTCCGCCCTCGGCACGTTCAACGTGTTGCTGGGCGGTGGCAGCGGCAACTACAACACCGTGGTCGCGGCAGACACCGTCAGCGATCTGACCGTGGTGGTCAATTCGAGCAACCTGCTGGCGTTGCTTGGTTCGATGACGGTAGGCCTGTACAAACTCAACACCGCGACCAACCAGTACGTGCTGGTCAAGAGCTACGGCGGCAACGCGCTGCTCAATCTCGGCGGTGGCAATTACGGCATCAAGTTCGACGACCAGACCGCCGGCACTTATCAGGTGCGGGTGGCGGTCGGCGGCCTCGGCCTGCTGACCAGCGTCAACACCAGCCTGATCAACGTCGCCACCTACACCAACCAGTTCGTGGTCGGCAGCTACACGCCGGTGTCGGGCAACCTGCTCACCGACACCGCAGGCGGCGGCGCCGATGTGTTGGGCTCGGTCTACACCCTGCTCAGCGTGTTGGTCGCCGGCAGTTACGTGGCGCCGGGTTACAACGGCGTCTCGCTGGTGGGCAACTACGGCACGCTGCTGGTGCAGGCCAACGGCAATTACACCTACACGCTCAAGGCCGGGCTGACCGATGCAGTGATCGGTCAGGAAGACACCTTCACCTATCAGCTCACTCACCCCAACGGCACGGTCGATACCGCCACACTGACCATCGACCTGAACAAGGCCGGCGCCTTCGCCAGCACCGCGTTCTCGACGCTGGCCAGCGATGACCTCGGTCTGGCTCACGCGCCTGCCGCCAGCGAGTTGATCCAGGGCACCGACGGCAACGACACCCTCGACGGCTCGCACGGCGGCGCCGTTACCCTGCAAGGCGGGGCCGGCAACGACACGCTGATCATCGCCGACCAGCAGTTCACCTCGGTCGATGGCGGCAGCGGCACCGACACGCTGCTGTGGGCCGGTGGCGACGTATCGATCAACCTCGGCGATCTGCAGAGCAAGATCCACAACGTCGAAATCCTCGACCTCAACCATTCCACTGCGGTGTCACTGACGTTGAACCTCAGCGACCTGCTGGCGATCACTTCCTCTGACAACAACACCCTGCTGATCAAGGGTGATGACAAGGACAGCGTGCACATGACCGATGGCTGGGTCGCCGATGGCGCGCAGCAGGCCGACGGCATCGACTATGTTCAATACACGGCACAGGAGGATCCGAGCCACCACTTGTGGGTGCAAAACGGCATTCAAGTCGTCTGAAACAAGGCATCAGCAACGTCCGTCTCTCAACAGTAAGGGAAGTCTGTGGAGTCAGTTTTTCGCCAGAAATGGCCGGTGGTCTTGCTGACCATCGGCCTCTACCCCGCGTTCACCGGCGGCGTTCGCGCCGACGACAATCTCGACAGTAGCTTGCGCAGCATCAGCCCAGCGCAACTGCAACAACCGGCAGGCAATGACCGCCATAAGCGCCCTGCCCCCGCTTCGAAGGCGTCCGCCGCTACGGACGCCTTGGGCCTGGAACAAGCCGTGCGCCTGGCCGTGGACTGGCATCCACGCATCGGCGAAGCCATCGGCACGCTGTTTCAGCAAGGCGAAGGTGTCAACGTCGCCGAGTCCGGTTATTACCCGCAGGTCAGCGGCGGCATCAAGGGCGGTTACACCAGCGGTTACGGCAGCGATGCCAGCAGCCAGTCAGTGAACATTTCCCTCAAGCAGATGCTCTACGACTTCGGCAAGGTGTCCAGTTCGGTTGACGCGGCCCGCGCGCGGGTGGCGCGCAGTCAGGCCGGGATTTTGCTGGCGATCGATGACGTGGCCCGCGACACCGCCAAGGCCTACATCGAAGTGCAGCGTTATCAACGTCTGCTTGAGGTTGCCCGCGAACAGATTCAAGGCATCGGCGGCATCGTCGATCTGGCCAGGCAGCGCAGCGACATGGGCGCCAGCACCCGCTCCGATATGGTCCAGGCGCAATCTCGCGCCGAGGGCGCGACCGCGACGTTGCAGGAATTCAAGGCGCAGTACGCGCGCTGGCAAGCGACCCTGACCAGTTTGCTCGGTCGCCGCACTCCCCCAGCAGTCAGCGACGCCGCCGCGCCGACGCTGACTCAGGCCTGTGACGCCTCGCAGATCTCCGACACCCTGCCCGCCGTCCTGCAAGCCGCCGCGCAACGCACCCAGGCCCAGGCCGAACTGGCACAGGCCAAGGCCGAAGCCTACCCGACCCTGTCGCTGCAACCGTCGGTCAATCAATACCTCGACGACCACTACGACGATCAGAACTCGCGGGCCGATCGCACCCAGGTCGGGATCTTCCTCAACCTCGAAGTGCCGATCTATCAGGGCGGCGCCATCAGCGCCCGCAGCCGCGCTGCCGGGCATGCCTTGACCGCCGCGGACTCAGCCGAAGACTTCGCCCGACTGCAAGCCCGCCAAGGGCTGGCGGAAGCACAGGCGCAGACCTCGGGCCTGAACCGGCGGCTGCGCTCGCTGGAATTTCGCCAGACCAGCATCACCGAGGCGCGCATGTTGTATGGCCGCCAGTACCTGGAACTGGGCACGCGGCCGCTGCTGGACTTGCTCAACGCCGAGCAGGAAATCCACCAGTCGCGCTTCGATCTGGTCAACACCCAGGCCGATCTGCAACGCCTGCAGATCGATTGCTTCTACAACAGCGGGGCGATTCGCCGGGTCTTCGGCATCGACCACAGCACCATCCAGAATGTCGAGATCCTGCCATGACCGACGCCAGCATCACTATTCCTGAACCCGTGGCTGCCGAGGCGCGGGAAGATTATTCGCCGTGGCTGGAAGCGGTGCTCAAGGTCGCCCACCATTACCGCCTCGATGTTTCACCGGAAAGCGTGCGCCTGGCTTCAGTGCACAGCGAAGGTCGCGTCGAAGAAGTCGTCCGGCATATGGCACGGCAGGCCGGGCTCAGCGTCAAGTTCGCGGTGTTCGACAACAAGAGTCTGAACCGTTGGCGCACGCCGCTGGTGGTGCAGCTGCGCGACGGCCAAATCGGCGTGTTGGAAAGCATCGGCGAGACCGGCGAACTGGGCATCTGCTTCAGTGGCGATCAAGGCTTGCAGAGCCGGATGGACGCGGCCGTGCTTGCCGAACAGGCACTGCGCACGGTGATTTTGCGCCCGACCCAACCGGTCTCAGACGTGCGCACCAACGATTACATCAAACCCTACGACGAGCACTGGTTCCGCCGCATCGTCCTCACTGACTTGCGACCGTACACCCAGGTGATGATCGCCTCGCTGGTGGCCAATCTGCTGGGCATGGCCGGCGTGCTGTTTTCGATGCAGGTGTACGACCGGGTGATTCCAGCCGAGTCGCTGCCGACGCTTTACGTGTTGTTTGGCGGGGTGATGCTGGCGCTGCTGTTCGATTTCGTCATGCGCATTCTGCGGCTGCGTATCACCGATGTGCTCGGTAAGCGTGCTGACTTGCGGGTGTCCGATCTGGTGTTCGGTCATGCGCTGCGTCTGCGCAATTCCGCCCGGCCGAAGTCCACCGGCTCGTTCATTTCGCAACTGCGCGAGCTGGAGCAGATCCGCGACCTGATCACCTCCAGCACCGCCACGGCGCTGGCCGACATGCCGTTTTTTCTGCTGTTCCTGCTGGTGTTCTATTTGATCGGAGGGCCGCTGGTGCTGATTCCGCTGGTGGCGCTGGTGTTCATGCTGTTGCCGGGCATCATTGCGCAACCGCGTCTGGCCAAACTGGCCAATGCCTCGATGCGCGAAGCCGCCCTGCGCAATGCGATGCTGGTGGAAAGCATTCAGGGCCTCGACGACATCAAGGCGCTGCAGGCCGAGCAGCGTTTCCAGCAACAATGGAATCAGTACAACGCCGCCTCGGCAGACAGCAGCCTGCGTTTGCGCACCCTGACCAACAGCCTCGTGGCCTGGACGCAGAATGTGCAGGGTGGCGTGTTTGCGGTGGTGATCGTGTTCGGCGCGCCGATGGTGATTGCCGGCGACCTGACCACCGGCAGCCTCGTTGCGGCGTCGATTCTGTCGTCACGGATGATGGGGCCGATGGCGCAACTGACTCATGTGCTCACCCGTTGGCAGCAAGCCAAGGTCGCGCTGGAAGGCTTGAACCGGATCATGCAGATGCCGGTCGATCATCCCGAAGGCAGCCAGCGCGTGCACCTGCCGGCGATTCGTGGCGACTACCGAATGCGCCAGGCGAGTTTCCGCTACAGCGAAGAATCGGCCCCGGCGCTCAACGCCATCGACCTGACCATCCGCCCCGGCGAGCGCATCGCCCTGCTCGGCCGCAACGGCGCCGGCAAGTCGACGTTGCTGCAGGCGCTGGGCGGTGCGATGGACCTGAGCAGCGGTGAAACCACGCTGGACGGCATCGCCATGGCGCATCTCGATCCGGCCGACCTGCGCCGTGACGTCGGCCTGCTGTCGCAACAGGCGCGGCTGTTTCACGGCACCCTGCGCGACAACATCACCCTTGGCGCCGGGCAGGCCAGCGATCAGGAAATCATCGCGGCGTTGAACGTTACCGGTGCGCTTGAGTTCGTCCGTCAGTTGCCCAAAGGCATGGATCATCTGGTGCTTGAAGGCGGCCTCGGTTTGTCCGGCGGGCAGCGCCAGAGCCTGTTGCTGTCGCGCTTGTTGCTGCGTCAGCCGCAGGTGCTGTTGCTGGACGAACCGACGGCGGCGCTGGATGACGTCACCGAGCGTTTGCTGCTGGAAAAACTCGCGACCTGGACCCAGCGCCGCACGCTGGTGGTCGCCACGCACCGGGTCAGTGTGTTGCAACTGGTCGAGCGGATCATCGTCCTCGACAACGGGCGCATCGTCATCGATGACCATCGCGACGCAGCACTGGCGCGGTTGCGCGCCCCCGGCAAAGGAGTAGCGGTATGAAAACCATGATGACTGACGTGCCGGGCCCGATGTCCTACCTCGACGGCCGCGACGAGCGCGCCATCGCCGGGGGTGCCAAAGTTATCTGGGGCTGCGCGCTGATGCTCGCTTGCTTTATCGCTTGGGCGGCGTGGTTTGAAGTGGTCGAAGTCTCGACCGGCACCGGCAAGGTCGTGCCGAGTTCTCGCGAACAGGTAATCCAGTCGATGGAGGGCGGCATTCTCGAACAGCTCCATGTCAGCGAAGGCGCTATGGTCGAACGCGGGCAGATTCTCGCCCAGCTAGACCCGGTGAAGAATCAGTCCAACGTCGGCGAAAGCGCGGCCAAGTACCGCGCGGCGCTGGCCAGCGTCAATCGCTTGCAAGCCGAAGTCAGCGAAAAACCGCTGACGTTCGATCCCTCGCTGCAGGACTTTCCCGAGCTGATCCGCGCCGAAACCGAGCTGTTCCAGACCCGCCGCAAAGGCCTGGCGGAAACCCTCGACGGCATTCAGAGTTCGTTGAAACTGGTGCGCAGCGAACTGGCGATCACCGAAAACCTGGCGAAGATCGGCGCTTCGAGCCGGGTCGAAGTGTTGCGCCTGACCCGCCAGCGCTCCGAACTTGAATTGAAAGCCACCGAAGCGCGTTCCGATTACATGGTGCGCGCCCGCGAAGATCTGGCCAAAGCCAACGCAGAGGCGCAGATGCTCGAAGCGGTGATCCGGGGTCGCACCGACTCACTGTCACGCCTGACCCTGCGCTCGCCAGTGCGCGGGATCGTCAAGGACATCGAAGTCAGCACCATCGGCGGCGTGATCGCGCCCAACGGTCAGGTCATGCAGATCGTGCCGCTCGATGAACAACTGCTGATCGAGACGCGCATCTCGCCGCGCGATATTGCCTTCATTCATCCGGGCCAGGCGGCCAAGGTCAAGATCACCGCTTACGACTATTCAATCTATGGCAGCCTCGACGGCGAAGTGGTGACGATCTCCCCGGACACCATTCAGGACGAAGCCAAACCGGAGATTTTCTACTACCGCGTGTTCATCCGCACCGCCTCGGATGAACTGCGCAACAAGGCCGGCAAACGCTTCGCCATCGTCCCCGGAATGATCGCCACGGTGGACATTCGCACCGGCGAAAAAACCGTGCTCGACTACCTGATCAAACCGCTCAACCGCGCCCGCGAAGCGTTGCGCGAACGCTGATCAGCGGCTGGCCAGCTTGGTCGCCGGCGGCACGCTCGGCGCGAGGCTGGCCTGATAGCGCGTCCACTCGCGATTGATTTCCGAGTAGGGCAGGAAAATGCTCACCCGCGGTTGATCAAGCAGGTCTTTACGCTTGAGGCGGCTAACGTCATCACGAGTGAGAAACGCCACATTGATGCCGACCACCTTGCCGTCGGCGGAAAACACCGGCCCGCCGGACATGCCCTTGGCCAGCGCGCCATTGTGCGTACCGTAAAGCACGTTGCCCTCTTTGACGTCGAGACGAACCATCGCCGGCAACGCCTGGCCGGTGCCCTTGACCGACATGTACAGCGAATTGAAGCCCACCGACGTCAGCTCCTCGCCCGGCTTGTAGCCACGCCACGCCGGCACGCTGCCGGCCTTGTGCCGGAAGAATTGCACGTCGGCCTGGCCCTGGAAAACCGCGCCCGACAGGTAAGGAATGTGCTTCACCGTCACGGCGTAATCTTCATTCCACTGCACAGCCGAACCCATCAGCACGTAAGGCAAAGGCGCGCCGGAGTGAACGACAAAGGCTTGGTCTAAAACAGGATCCTGAACAAAAGCGACTGGCATTCCATTGCACCCGCTGAGCAGCATCGACGCTGCAACAAGTGACTTGAGGGGGCGCATTTTCGGCACATCATGAAGTGAGGGATGGTGCTGCAATATGTCATTGCGCCATCATTTCTGGCAATAGGCTGAGACTACCGTTTGTCTACTAGCGATATAGTGAGTCAATGATTGGATCCAAGGCTGGACACCGCTCCGATGGTTGGCCTTGAAGTCTGGCAATAGACCTCCTATGGTCAGACTTGCCGTGCGAGTGTTGCCCCCGCACGGCGAGACGTTGACTTACTGCGGCGGCACGGCGTTATCCAACGCCCTGTTCACCGCTAACTCCCCGAGCATGACGATCTGTGCAATGCCCAACAGCGCATTGCGGTTCGACCCTTCCAGCATGCCGGCAAAATTGCCGAGCAAGACAGTCGCCGACGCCAGGGACTCGCTGGCGTTGGCCAGCAAGGTTTCCATGTCGGACTGCGGGTTGATCATGAACAGCTCGTTGGGGCTGTACGGGGTGGCCATGATTTGCGCGGGCACCAGGTAATGGTCGAGCGCGCGTTCGGCGGCTTCGTGGAGCTTTCTGGAATCGAACGATTCGTAAGGCGACGCCGGGTCTGTGACTGGCGGCTTGGGAGGTGTCTTGGACATCAACTGGAACTCCTTGTAAATCCTGCAGGCGGCTTTTGAGCAGGCATCCTGCCTCGCTGTCATGGCCGTAACGACTGGTGGGCAGTGAGGGCCAGGCCCTCACTGGTGGGCGCTGCGCACGTCAGCTCGGCGTGCGGCGGGCATCCAATACCCGGTTGACGATGAGCTCGCTGAGCATGATCACCTGCTGCAGGATCAGCATCGACCGCCGCTGAGGGCTCTCGATGTTGCCGCCGATGTCGCGGGCCATCTCACCGGCGGCCGCCAATGTTTCGCAGGCTTCGACGAGCAGCGTTTCTTCATCCACCGTGGGGTCGATGAGGAAGATTCTGCCGGTCTTGCGCGAAGGAATGGAGGTTTTCAGCGTTTCGGGGTTTAGATAGAAATTGATGGCGCGGTTGGTTGCCTCTTTTATCTTCTGAGGTTCCAGCGCGGGATCGTACGGGATCGGACCGGCATCGGTTTCCGGAGGGTTGGGCGTTACTTTGAACATAGATGAATCTCGTATCGAAGTAGATAACGAGCCATCACCCACGCTACCAAACGATGGGTGGCGGCCATGCGCGGGTTGGTAGACCGGTCGATACGCAACCCGGCGCTCACGAATGAGCCCCACGCATGCCCACCATATAAAGCTCAGCCACAAAAAAGAGGCTGAATAAGGTGGCGCCTTACGGCGATATCGAAACGGGCTACCAAACCCGATCACTGTTTCGCAGTGACAGGGACACGATATAGCCCGACCGATAGCCGTGTAAGCCGGCGGATTCTGAAGCACGCGTAGGCAGCGACGCAAGGCGCTGTAGCCTTTATGGCGTAACAGTTGGTGTAATTTAAACGCGTGCGATTTGTCGTGTTTAAGCACGACAAATCGTGATATCCGGCTTGTTTAATTTACCGTCAGTAAAGCGTTCGGCAGCCCTGTTCTCGTTAGCCGCACTTGGCGCCGGCACGATAGGCGTCCATACCTAGTGAGGAGCTGCCAAGTCCTCTTTGAGCACGAATTCAATAGCAATTCCTACGCCTCTGAGTATTTCGGTCACGCGCGTAATGAAGGCCTCCGCTTGCTCGGGCAGCTCATAGAGGCCATTGATACGAATCTTCGGTTTTTTACCTTTTGCTGACGGGTAACTTTCCAATAATTCGTCGCTTTCAATGAAGGCGATGTAGGTGTTGATCTTTTCTTGCAGCAACAAAAGATGCTCACCCTGCTGGACCCTATCGCCCCACTCCAAGTGATCGGTGATGACGAGTACGACGGTGTCGGGTTCCCATTCGAGCAACGCGATGATGTCGACGACTTTTGTTTCGCTAATGGACATGTCTACTCTTTCAGGCACATGCGGCAGCACGAGTGTGGCCCGCGGGAATGATCGCGCCGCAATTATTCCGCTTTGAGCACAAATTCAAATCCAATTCCGACTTCCTTCAGGGTCGCGGCCACGCTATCTACAAACAACTCGCCCTGCTCGGGCAGCTCATATTTACCCTGCACACGGATAACGGGCGACTTGCCGAGCGCACCGGGTATCTCGGTGTAAATTTCACCGCTCTCGATGAAGGCGATGTAATTATTGATCTTCTCTTGCAGCACAAGCAGGTGTTCACCTTGTTGGGTCTTGTCACCCCATTCAAGATGATCAGCAATACCCAGAATGATTTTGTTGTTGTCCCACTTTGGGATGCCCCACATGTCGATGGTTTTGGCGTCTGTTACAGACATTTCAGTTCCTTGGTTTCGTTATGTTTGCGGCGGTTGGCGGGACCAGTATCCCGCCGGAAGCCACACCGCGAATTCATCCTTTCTAAATCATTTCCACCCTTTCCGCCTGCCCCTCCTTCCCAGCCCGAATCCTGAACCAGATCGCATACATCGCCGGCAAGAACACCAACGTAATAATCGTCCCGACAAACGTGCCGCCAATCAGCGTGTACGCCAGCGTGCCCCAGAACACCGAGTGCGTCAGCGGGATGAACGCCAGAATGGCCGCCAGTGCGGTCAATAGCACCGGCCTTGCCCGTTGCACGGTGGCTTCGACCACGGCGTCGAAAGGCGCGAGGCCTTCTTGTTCGTTGTGATGAATCTGCCCGATCAGAATCAGCGTGTTGCGCATCAGAATCCCCGACAGCGCAATCAATCCGACCAGTGCGTTGATGCCGAATGGCTGGTTGAAGATCAGCAGCGTCGGCACCACGCCGATCAAGCCTAATGGCGAGGTGAGGAAGACCATGATCATCGCCGAGATCGAGCGCACCTGGACGATGATGATCAGCAGCGTCACGGCGATCATGATCGGCAGCAGCGGCAGGATCGCTTTGCCGGCCTTGCCGGATTCCTCGATGGCGCCCGCCTGTTCAATCCGGTAACCGGAAGGCAGTTGCGCAATGATCGGCTGCAATTGCTGAATGATCACCCCGGAGACGTCCGGTGGCTGCAAGCCTTCGGCGATGTCGCCGCGCACGGTGATGGTCGGGGTGCGATCGCGGCGCCGCAGGATCGGATCTTCCATGCGCACTTCGACCTTGCCGATCTGTGAAAGCGGAACGCGCTGCCCCGCTGCGCCGACCAGGGTGAAGCCTTCGATCTGCGACGGGTCTAGGCGAATGTTGCCCGCCGCACGGCCAACCACCTGCACCGAACGAATGTCTTCACGCACTGCGGTAATCGGCACGCCGCTGAGCAAGAACTGCAACTGCTGAGCCACGGTGCTGGACGTCAGCCCGACCGCCTGCAAGCGATCCTGATCGAGGTTGAAATGCAGCGTCGGCGTCAGCGGTCCCCAGTCGGTGTTGACGGTGCGCATCATCGGGCTGTCCTGCATCACGCTGCGGACCTGCTCGGCGATGTCGCGCAATCTGGCCGGATCAGGGCCCATTACTCGATAAGCCACCGGGAACGGCGAATACGGGCCGAAGACGATTTGCGTGGCACGCACGCGCGCTTCGGGGGCAAGGCCTTGAGCCACCGCTTCGCGCAAACGCAACTTGAGGGTTTCGCGGGCGTCCTGGCTGTCCGTCAGCACGACGATCTTGGCGAATGACGGGTCCGGCAACTCGGGTGCCATGGCCAGGAAAAACCGTGGCGCACCCTGGCCGATATAGGCCGTGACGATTTTCGCCTCCGGCTGTTTTTGCAGCCACGCCTCGACTTTGGCTGTGGCGGCGCTGGTCTGCTCGATCGCGGTGCCGTAGGGCATTTGCACTTCGATCATCACTTCAGGACGGTCAGAAGTCGGGAAGAACTGCTTCTTCACCAATCCCATGCCCGGAATCGCGACGACAAACAGCGCGACAACCGTGCCGGCCACCAGCCATTTACGGGTGATCACCCACGCCAGAATCTTGCGGAAACGGTTATAGCGCGGCGTGTCGTAGATCGCCGCGTGCCCGCCTTCGACTGGCTTGATGTCCGGCAACAACTTCACCCCCAGATACGGCGTGAAAGCCACCGCAACCACCCACGAAGCGATCAACGCGATGCCGACAATCCAGAACATGTTGCTGGTGTATTCGCCCGCTGTGGACTGGGCGAAACCGTTCGGCAAAAAGCCTATCGCCGTCACCAGCGTACCGGCCAGCATCGGCGCTGCGGTATGGCTCCAGGCATAGGCCGAGGCTTTGATGCGGTCGTAGCCCTCCTCCATTTTCACCACCATCATTTCGATGGCGATGATCGCGTCATCGACCAGCAAGCCCAGCGCGAGAATCAACGAGCCGAGGGTGATCCGGTCGAAGTTTTTGCCGGTGGCGGCCATCACCACAAACACGATCGCCAGGGTCAACGGCACCGCCGCGGCGACCACCACGCCGACGCGCCAGCCCATACTGAGGAAGCACACCAGCATCACCACCAGCAGCGCGACGAAGAACTTGACCATGAACTCGCCGACCGCCGAGTCGATATTCACCGCCTGATCGGTGACTTTCGAAAGGGTCATGCCTAAAGGCATTTCTTCGTTGATTTTGAGCGTTTCGGCATCCAGCGCTTTGCCCAGATCCAGACCGTTCCAGCCCTCGCGCATGATCACGCCGAGCAATAACGCTTCCTCGCCGTTGTTGCGCACCAGAAAGGTTGCCGGGTCTTCGTAGCCGCGCTCGACCGTAGCCACATCGGAAAGCATCAAGGTGCGCCCCTGCGCGACAACCGGCGTGTCACGGATTTTCTGCAAGGTGTCGAACGCACCGTCGACCCGCAGAAAAATCTCCGGCCCTTTGGTTTCTACCGATCCGGCGGGCGTCAGCACGTTCTGATTGTTCAGTGCAGCGAAGATGTCCTGCGGCGATAAGCCCAGCGTCGCCAGGCGATCATGGGAAAACGAGACGAAGATGCGTTCGGCTTGCTCTCCGATGATGTTGACCTTTTTCACCCCCGGCACATGCAACAGGCGCTGACGCAATGCCTCCGCATCGCGCACCAGCAAACGCTGCGGCTCGCCCTTGGCTTTCAGGGCAAACAGCGCGAACGTCACGTCGGAGAACTCGTCGTTGACCATCGGCCCGATAACACCAGCCGGCAGTTTGATCGCTTCGTCGTCGAGCTTCTTGCGTGCCTGATAGAACTCTTCCTGCACTTGTGACGGTGGTGTGCTGTCGAGCAGCGACACTACGGTGAACGCCAGCCCTGGGCGAGTGTAGGTTTCCGAGCGGTCGTACCACTTCAGTTCCTGCAAACGCTTTTCCAGCGGTTCGGCGACCTGATCCTGCATCTCCTGCGCGGTCGCGCCCGGCCATGCGGTGATGACGGTTAATTGCTTGACGGTAAACGGTGGGTCTTCGGCCCGGCCCAATTTGAAGAACGCCAGGGTGCCGGCGACGGCGATCAGAAAAATCAGGAACACCGTGATAGCGCGTTGGTGCACGGCAATGGCGGAAAGGTTGAATCGACCCTCGCTCATGGACGACTCCCGGCAACCTGGGCTTCATCGCCGCCCAATAATCGAACGTCCTCGCCTTCGTGCAGCAGATGCGCGCCGAGCGCAACGATCGGCTCACCGACACTGAGTTCGCCAGCGATGCGTGCCGAATCGTCACTCAACCCCAACACCTCGACAGCGCGCCAGGTCACTTTCGCTGGTGTACCGGCAATGGCCCACACGCCGGGGCCTTTGCCTGGGTTGTACAGCGCCGCGATCGGAACCTTCAGCGCCTGTTTTTGTGCGGAACCTTGGGCGATATCAACGGTGACGGTCGAACCGATCGGCGCATTGGCGAGTTTGCCTTCGAGCACATAGCGCGCCTCGAATGTGCGAGTTGTGACGTCGGCCGAGTCGGACAGCAGGCGCAGTCTGGCGTTGACCGCCGTCGCCGAATCGCCATAGAGCTTTGCCTGAGCGGTCGAGCCCGCGAGCGGGCGCAAGGTCTCCGGCAGATGAACGATGGCTTCGCGCTGACCTGCGCGCGCCAGTCGAACCACCGGTTGCCCCGGGCTGACGACCTGCCCCGGCTCGACGAGGGTTTCCACCACCACACCGTCGGCGTCCGCCACCAGCACCGCATAACCCGAGGCGTTGCGCGCGACGTCCGCTTGGGCGACAGCGGCACTGAGTTGCGCCCTGGCGCTGTCGGCGGTGGCTTTGATCTGATCGTAGGCCGAGGCCGAAATAGCGCCGGCGGCGACGAGTTCGCGGTTGCGCACTTCGTCATCGGCAGTCTGTTTGGCCCGGGCCCGGGCGGCGGTGACCGCTTCTTGCTGCGCTCGCGCCTGCAGGCCAAGGTCGATCGGGTCGAGGCGCATCAGCGGCTGCCCGCGCTTGACCGTCTGACCGGTGTCGACCAGACGCTCAAGCACCTTGCCCGAGACGCGAAAGCCCAGGTCGCCCTGCACCCGCGCCGCCACCACACCGGTGAATGACCGCGAGCCATCCTCGGCAAGCTGCACGACCGCCGACCTCACCAGCGGCGCGAGGGTGCGCGGATCTTTCGTCGTGGCAGCATCACCGCACGCCGTCAGGACGAGGGGCAGCACACAGGCTGCGAAGGGAAAGGGTCTGAGCCGGCGCATGGAATTCCTTTACTAAAATAGGATGATCATCATATTCTCAGCCTTGTGACCAATATCGTCAACAGTCACTAACCGCCAGATTTTCGCTTCGCTCGGTTGAGCGTTGCCAAGCCCACACAGGAATTCCCATGCACCTCCTCCGCCCCATCACTCTTTTGCTCAGCGTCGGATTGGTTGCGGGTTGCGCGGTCGGCCCTGACTACCAGCGCCCCGCCGCCCCACTGCCGGAGCATTACCAGCGCCAGCCTGCCATGGCCGGATCTGCAGCCACGGCAGACAGCCTTGTCACTTGGTGGGAAAGCTTCAATGACCCGCTGCTGAACGCCTTGATCACTCAGGCACTGGAGCAGAACCTCGACCTGGCCCAGGCCACCGCGCGAGTCACCCAGGCACGCGCCGGGCTGGGCGCCGCGAACGCCGCGCTGCTGCCCTCGGCAAGTGTCAACGGCCGGGCCGCACGCGCTTACCAATCGGTGGAGACGCCACTGGGCCAAGTGCTCAATTCGACGCCCGGCTATGACCGCTATGGCAGTGCTTATGAGGTCAATCTCGAGGCTGGCTGGGAGCTGGATGTGTTTGGCGGACTGCGGCGAGACCGCGAGGCTGCGCTCGCCGAATACCAGGCGTCCGCCGCAGGACTCAGCGCGACACGCCTGGCAATCGCGGCGCAAACGGCGGATACCTACGTCACCCTGCGCGGCTTGCAGACACGCCTGGACATCGCCAAGCAACAAGCCAGAACCCAGCACGAGCTGCTGGAGAAAGTCCAATTGCTCTACAGCAAAGGCCTGGCGGCGAGCTATCAAGTGCGGCAAATCGAAGGCGAACTGGCGCAGGTCGAGGCGAGCGTGCCGGTGCTGCAAACCGGTGTGGACGCAGCAATCAATGCCATGGACGTGCTGCTTGGCACACCTGCCGGCACCCATCGAAGCCAATTGGCGCACGCCGCAAGCATCTCCGCCGCGCCGCCGCTGACGGCATTGGGCACGCCTGCCGACTTGTTGCAGCGCCGGCCGGACCTGATCGTCGCCGAGCGGCGGCTGGCGGCTGCCAACGCGCGCATCGGTGCCGCCATGGCCGAGTACTACCCGAAATTTTCCCTCGGTGCCTTGCTCGGCAGCGCAACGGCGGTGTCCGGCGGCAACCTGTTTTCCAGCGGCGCGAGCCAGTCCGCCGCCCTGCTCGGTCTGCGCTGGCGGCTCTTTGACTTTGCGCGCATCGACGCGCAGATCGATCAGGCCAAAGGCCAGGAAGCCGAAGCGTTGGCCGCATACCGCCAATCGGTACTGCGCGCCACGGAAGATGTGGAGAACGCGCTGTCGGCACAGGTCAATCGGCGCGTTCAGGCCAGCACCCTTGGCGCCGGCGAAGCGGCGTTGACCGAGGCTCGGCAATCGTCGTTCAGTGCTTATGAGAAAGGCGCCGCCAGCCTGATCGATGTGCTGCGCGCGGACCAGACCTTGCTGCAGACCGCCGATGCCCGAGCGCAAGCGCAAACCGAATCAACCCGTGCGGCGGTGGCGTTGTTCAAATCGTTGGGCGGTGGCTGGCAACCCGCCGAGCCCGCGCCCGCGCCTGTCGCGGCGCGCTGAGTCGCTGCGACAGGCGAAATCGAGCGGGCCGCAAGTCAGGCCCGCCCCGCACCGCACTGCTGGATCAGAAGCGGTAGCTGACAGACGTGCCGAGTCCACTGGCGCTGTTGCGGTATCGGGCGCTGTATGCACCTTTGCCGGCTGCGGTGTGGTTGATATCGACGCTCTCCTCCTGCAAGTAGGAATAGGCCACATCGATGGTGACATTCTCCGCTGGCGTCCAACCGGCACCGAGGCTGAACACCTTGCGATCACCGGTGGGGATGCGCGGCCCACGATTGGTGTTGTTGGCCGGCGACTGATCAACCGAGAACCCGGCACGCAGCACCCATTGGTTGTTCAGTTGATACGCCGCGCCAATCGCATGCGCCCAGGTGTCGTGCCAGTTCTGCTCTTCGCTGATGGTGCCCAACTGGCCGCTGAGCAACGGCGGCAAGCCGCTGTTTTCGATGGTCAGTTCCTTGAAGCGACTCCAGCGCGTCCAGGTACTGCCGGCATACAGCGTCCAGTCGTGATTGAGTTGATGGGTCACCGAGAAGTCCACCGACTCGGGGGTGTCGACGTTCAGCGAGGCGTCGTAACTGCGGCCACTGACGCCAAGCAGGTTGAAGATGCCATCGCTGACTTTGGTTTTCGCATCGAGGTGGTAACTGACCTTGGAATGATAGGTCAGGCCCAGGCGCGTCTGCTCGGTCGCCTGCACCATCACGCCTGCGTTAAAGCCCAGCGCGGTGTCGTCGCCAGTACTTTTGACTTTGCCGTCATTGCGCCCGGGGCTCAGCGGATTGGCGACCATCCCCGACAGCTCGCCACTGATGCGGTTGATGGTCGGGCCGAAGCCGATCGACACCTTGTCGTTGAACGCATAGCTGACGGTGGGCTGGAACGTCAGTGTCGTGACTTCGCTTTTATTGGCGTAATAGCGCCCGGCAAAACCGCTGTCGTAGTCGGTGATCAAGCCAAACGGCACGTAAAACCCGACACCGAAGGCCCAGTGCTCGTCGATCGGTTTGACGTAGTAGCCCATCGGCACCGTGGTGGTCGGCACCATGTCGCCGTCTTCCTTGCCGCCGAAGGTGCTGCGGGTGTGGCTGATATCGGATTTGGCGAACAGCGTCGCCTGCCCCACGCTCACCTGCTCTCTTTTCAGCCGCGCCATGCCCGCCGGATTGCCAAACACCGTGCTGGCGTCTTCGGCGGACGAAGAGCGACCGGCAAACCCCGAGCCCATGCCGCTGACGCTTTGCTCATTGAGCGCGAAACCACCTGCCAGCACATTGGAAGACGCGAGCACGACAGCCAGCCCGAGGGGATGCTTGAGTATTGTTTTTTTCATTATCAGGACTCTATGGGTATTTCTGAAATGGAACATGAAGAACCGCAGCGGCCCATATTATCCATGTGACCATTTACGTCAACAGTCACTTCCTGAACGTGTTGGATACGTTCTCGATGCGAGTTTGCGTCGAGAACATCAATTGCTTGGGAGGAGAATCAGCGCAGCATCAAGGCATCAGGCTGCGCAGGATCAGATTCGAGGTCAGCGTCGGCGCCACCTCGATGAAGTCCAGGTTGTGTTGCAGCATCAGCGGATTGACGAAGGGCCGCAGCGCCAGATGGATCGATTCGACGGTTTCGTCCAGCGGCGTCTTGCGTTCGAACTCACCGGCCGTGCGCCCGTCACGCACGATGTCAGTGATAAAGCCTTTGATCCGGGCGTCGTAACGCTGGGCACTCGGCCAGTTCTCGCCGGCTGCAAAGGCCGCGATGTCGTAGAGCTTGCGGTCGGTAAAGAACAACTCGACACCCGTAGCGATCACGGTTTTCACCAACTGGCGGAAACGCTCGGTCGGTGACAGCCCGTCTGCGCTGATCGCCAGTTCCACCGCCGCGACGATTTGCCCCAGGCAGTTGCCGCAGATGGCCTCGCCGATCGCCTGCTTGGAATCGAAGAACTTGTAGATGTACGCCTTGGAAAAACCGATGGCCTTGGCCAGGTCCGACACCGTGGTTTTTCCGTAGCCATACTGGCTGAAATGCTCGTTGGCCGCCGCGACGATCTGGTCACGAATCTCGTGATCGACCGGGCCGCGCGGGCCGGGGAAGGATGAGGAAGCTGAGGTCTGGTTCATCCCGGCAGCTTACTCACCTGATCAAAGGCTTACAACTGAGCCTCCCTGCCCTCACCGCGAATCCCCCATCACCACGCTGCCTGATAAATCGCCAACGCGTCGGCTTCGCTGACTTCACGCGGGTTATTCACCAGCAAGCGTTGCTGCTGCATCGCGTCACGCGCCAGTTGCCCGAGGCAATCTTCGGGCACATCGACGTCGCGCAGACGATGAGGCAGTCCGCAGCGCGGCGCCAACTCGGCCAGTTCGGCAATCAACTGCTCGGCCTGGCTGCGCCGATCGCCGATACGCACTCGCTCGCCGAGCAACGGCGCGGCCAGTTCGGCGTAATCCGCCTCGGCCACCGGCAGGTTGAAGCGCAGCACATGCGGCAGCACCAGCGAGTTGGACAAGCCGTGGGCGATATGGAAATGGCCGCCCAACGGATAAGCCAAGGCATGCACCGCCGCCACTGGTGCGTTGGCAAACGCCTGCCCGGCAAGACAGGCACCGAGCAACATGGCCTGCCGAGCGTCGAGGTTGCCACCGTTGTGCACCGCTTGATCCAGATGGGTCGCCAGCAGGCGCAACGCCTCACGGGCGAGCAGACTGGACAGCGGGTTGCGCTTGAGCTTGCTGGTGTAGGCCTCGATTGCGTGAACCATCGCGTCGATCCCGGTGGCTGCCGTGACCTGCGGCGGCAGGCCCAGCGTGCACACCGCGTCGAGCACGGCGAGATCCGGCAGCAACAAGGGCGAGACGATGCCCATTTTGCTGGTTTCGCCGGTGGTGACGATGGCGATCGGCGTGACCTCGGAACCGGTGCCCGCGGTGGTCGGCACCTGAATCAGCGCCAGCCGTGGGCCCTTGGCCTGATCGACACCGTACAGTTGCGTGATCGTTTGGCTGTTGGCTGGATGGGCGAGTAACGCGACCAGTTTGGCCACGTCCATCGAGCTGCCGCCGCCGAACCCGACGATCAGGTCGGCGCCGATATGCCGGGCGCGATCGACCGCCGCCAGTACGCAGTGTTCATGGGGATCGGCGCTGACGTCACTGAAAATCGCCACCGCCACTTTTGCTGCGCTGAACCCCGGCAGCACGTCATCGAGCAAGCCGAGCCGGGCGATCCCCGGATCGGTGACAATCAACACCCGACGGGCGCCACGCTCACGGCACAGGCTGGCGAGTCGCTGGGCGGCACCGGCTTCGCAAAGGATTTGCGCGGTGGTGGCAAAGCTGAAGGATTGCATCGGCACGACTCCTTAGGGTTATCCGGTCTCGGGTTCAGAAACTGAAGTCACTGGCCGCCATTGCCATCAGGCAGTTCGCCCCGCCGAGCAACGCGTCGCGATGGGCGCCGGCGCGCGGCAACAGGCGCCGCCAGTAGAAGTCTGCGGTGTGCAACTTGGCCTGGTAAAAGCCACTGTCAGCGCTGCCTTGCGCCAATGCCTGTTGCGCACGCGTCGCCGCTTGCAGCCAGAAACCGGCGAGCAGGACGTAGGCTGAATAGGCGAGGAAATCCACCGACACCGCGCCGATTTCCTGCGGATCACGCTGACACGCGGCGATGACTGCTTGGCCAAGCTCGCGCCATTCGCGCAAGCGCTGGCTGACTGCCTGAGCCATTTCCCGCAGCGGTTCATGCGCCTGGGCGGCTTCGGCCAGTTGCGCGAACTCGTCGATCAGCGCATTGAGTTCCGCACCGCCGTCACCGAGCAGTTTGCGC
Source organism: Pseudomonas retamae (assembly GCF_043496865.1). NCBI lineage: Bacteria > Pseudomonadati > Pseudomonadota > Gammaproteobacteria > Pseudomonadales > Pseudomonadaceae > Pseudomonas > Pseudomonas retamae. Next base: position 277,019 of record NZ_JBIEIL010000007.1, on the reverse strand, counting down.
CGGATCAAGTCCAGCGCCTGAATGCCGTTGGTGCCCTCGTACAGTTGAGTGATGCGGCTGTCGCGCATCAACTGTTCCATGCCCCACTCGCGGATATAGCCGTGGCCGCCGTACAGCGCGACGCCGAGGCTGGCGACTTCCTGACCGACATCGGTGAAAAACGCCTTGACGATCGGAATCAGCAGCGCCGCCCGACGCTTTGCCGCTTGGTGATCCGCGCCCATGGCTTGTTCGAGATCGAGTTGCCGCGCGGTGTACGTGGCGAGCATCCGGCAACCTTCGGTCAGTGCTTTCTGGGTCAGCAGCATGCGCCGCACATCAGGATGGACGATGATCGGGTCGGCAGCCTGATCCGGCGCGACCGCACCTGCCAGCGAACGCGACTGCAAGCGTTCCCGCGCATAGCGCAGGCCACCCTGGAACGCCGCTTCGGCAATGCCCAGGCCCTGCAGACCAACCTGAAAACGTGCGTCATTCATCATGGTGAACATGCACGCCAGGCCCTGATTCGCTTCGCCCACCAGCCAGCCCTGCGCGCCATCGAAATTCATTACGCAGGTCGAGGTGCCCTTGATGCCCATCTTGTGTTCCAGCGCGCCGCAACTGAGCGTGTTGCGCTGGCCATCGGGCAGGACTTTCGGCACCAGAAACAGGCTGATGCCCTTCACCCCCGGTGGTGCATCCGGCAGGCGCGCGAGCACCAGATGAATGATGTTATCGGTGAGATCCTGCTCGCCGCCGCTGATGAAAATCTTGTTGCCGGTAACGCGGTAACTGCCGTCGGCCTCAGGCTGGGCGCGAGTGCGCAGCAACGCCAGATCGGTGCCTGCCTGCGGCTCGGTGAGGCACATGGTGCCGGTCCATTCGCCGCTGATCAGGTTCGCCAGATACGCTTGCTTCAGTTCCGCGCTGCCGTGGCGGTACAGCGCCAGCACAGCGCTTTCGGTGAGCCCGGAATAAACCCGAAAGGCCAGCGACGCCGACATCAGCATTTCGTGAAAGCACGCGGAGACCATCTGCGGCACGCCCTGGCCGCCGAACGCCTGTGGCCCGGTCATGCTCGCCCAACCGTTGTCGACGTATTGTCGATAGGCCTGACGAAAACCGTCCGGTGTGGTCACCTCGCTACAGTGCAACTGACAGCCCTGCTCGTCACTGTTGCGATTGAGCGGTGCGATGACTTCGCCGGTGAACCGCGCGCCTTCCTCGAGAATGCCGTCGAGGACGTCGCGGTCGAGTTCGACCTGCAATTGTCGGCAGTGCGCGCTGACGTCGAACAGTTCGTGCAAGACGAAACGCATGTCGCGCAAAGGCGCCTGGTAGTTCGAAGACGTAGTCACGCGCAGCGCTCCAATCAATAAAGGACAAGCGCCACCCTAAGCAGCGTTCAGATATTTTTGAAATTTAGAATTCCCATGGCATATATTCCGCGCATGAATATTTCCAACTTCGATCTGAATCTGCTGCGCGTGCTGGATATGCTTTTGCGTGAACAGAACGTTTCGCGCGCGGCCGAACGGCTGGCATTGACGCAGCCAACGGTGAGCAATGCCCTGGCGCGGTTGCGCGACCTGCTCGACGATCCACTGTTGGTGCGAGTCGGGCGGCGTATGTGCCCGACGCCGCGTGCGCTGGCGCTGGAAGGGCCGATCCGCGCGGCACTGCGGCAGATCGAGCAAACGCTGGGCAGTGGCGAGGCCTTCGAGCCGCAACACAGCCACCGGCAACTGCGCATCGCACTGACCGACTTCGTCGAACAACTGTGCATGCCAGCCTTGCTCGCACGCCTGCAAAGCGTGGCACCGCAGCTGCGCATCGACGTCGCCCACCTGACACCAAACCTGCCGGTCGAGGCGCTGGACCGCGGCGACCTCGACATGGTCCTCGGCCGTTTCAACGAGGTGCCGGCCCGCTTCACTCGGCAACTGTGGCGCCGGGAAACCTTGCGCATCGCCGTGCGCCGCGAACATCCACAGATCAGCGGCGCGCTCGACCTGCAAACCTTTCTGCAACTGCGCCACCTCTGGGTCCATGGCGGGCAGACGCGCGGCATGGTCGATCAATGGCTGGCCGAACAGAACCTCGAACGGCAAATCGTCTACACCACGCCAAACTACCTGCAAGCCGCGCACCTGGTGGCCGCCACCGACCTGTGCGTGGTGCTGCCGACGCAACTGGCGCAGCAATTCGCCGAATTGCTGCCACTGGACCTGCATGAATTGCCGTTCGCGCTGGAACCGTTCGAGCTCGATCTGGTGTATCTGAGCCATCGCCAGCACGACCCGGCGCTGGCGTGGCTGGCGGAGCAGATTCTGGCGATTGCGGCGCCCTGACCGGTCGAGTCGTACGATCTCGAACCCGCAACATAGCCAAGGGAAAATAGCCGCTTACCGAGCAGCAACAGGCTTCTTTGCTCTAAAGCACCCTTGCCCGCCCCTTCCCGATACGGTACAAACAGCGCAGTTGTACGACAACATAATAAAAATCCCGCGCCATCCTGAATGGCCACTTTTCGAGAACTGCCATGTCCCGCTCTACCATCGCACCGACCGTACCGCCGCCCTTCCCTCGCCACCTCGCCGTACTCATTCTGCTGTGCATGGGCTGTGCCTTCGCCGGCAACCATGTCGCCGCGCGAGTCGCGTTTGACGACGGTGCGGGGGTGTTGCTGGCCATTCTGATGCGTTCCGGCGGGACGTTGCTGGTGCTGGCAATGCTGGTGCTGTGGCAAAAACAGAGCCTGCGTCTGCCGCCCGGTGCATGGCGTTGGCAATTGCTGTTGGGGCTGCTGATCACGGCGCAAAGTTTGTGTCTGTATTCCGCCGTGGCGCGAGTGCCGGTGGCGCTGGCGCTGCTGGTGGCCAACGTGTTTCCGATTTTGCTGGCATTGCTCACCTGGGCGATGGGCGGGCCGAGGCCGACCGCACGCACCGCGATGTTGATGGGGTTGATTCTGGTGGGTCTGGTGTTTGTGCTGGACGTTCCCGGGCGCCTGTCGAACGCCGGCAGCGTTGGCCCGGATTGGTGGCTGGGCGTGACGCTCGCCTTCTGCGCCGCCAGCGTGTTTGCCTGTGCGCTGTGGATCACCGACCACAAACTGTCTCAGGTGCGCGGTTCGGCGCGCAGTCTGTTGACCATTTTCATTGTGTTCAGCAGCGTCAACCTGGCGGGCCTCACCGGCGCCCTGCCCGGCGGCCTGAACCTGCCGGCGACCTCGACCGGCTGGCTGGCTCTGGCCACGCTGGTGGTGTTGTACGGCACCGGCTTCATTGTGCTGTTCATTTCCGTGCCACGCCTGGACATGCCGCGTAACGCCCCGGTGATGAACATCGAGCCTTTGGCGACACTGCTGATGGGCTGGATCGTGCTCGACCAGATGCTCAGCAAGGGCCAGGTGCTCGGCGGAGTGATTGTGGTCACCGGCATTGTCTTGCTGACGTATCGCAAATCCGCGATCAAGGCAGAGGCGAAAGCGTCGGCCTAGTCGCTAACGCGCGCCTTGCTGATATTCACGCGGCGTACAACCCAGCTCACGGCGAAACACCGTGTGCAGGTATTGCGCCGATTTGAAGCCACAGGCGCGGGCCACATCGACAATCGCGGCGTCACGGTTCTCCAGGCCACTGGTCGCCGCCGCCAGTTTGAAACGCAGGATTTCGTCGTGGACGCTGCAGCCGCGCTCATGGCGAAAATGTGCTTCCAGCGAGGAGCGCGACACGCCGACGTAAGCCGCTACCTGCGCGGTCTTGATGCCCTGGCAGGCGTATTGGCGGATGAACAGCAGCGCTTGCATCACGTAGGGATTGCCCAACGGCTGGTGCAGGCTCGACACCTGCACATTGACCGCATCCGGCGGCACCAGAATCTGCGTGCCGCTGGCGGGCATGCCGTGGAGCATCTGGTGCAGCAGTTGCGCGGCGGTGCGGCCCATGGTTTCGGTGCCCTGAATCACCGAGCTCAACGGCACGCGCGTCAGGCTGCGCGTGAGCGGGTCGTTGTCGATGCCGATCAACGCCACTTGCTCAGGCACGGCGATGCCGGCGGTCAGGCACGCTTGCAATAACTGGCGGGCACGGGCGTCGCTGACCGCAATGATGCCGATCGGTTTGGGCAAGGCTTGCAGCCAGGCGATCAGTTGCTCGACGGCGCTGTCCCACAGCGGCGCGCTGGTGCCCATGCCGCGATAGACCTCGGCGCGCAAACCATCACGTTGCATCAACCGGCGAAAGGCTTTTTCCCGCTCCTGCGCCCAGCGATTGGCCTGCGCTTCGGGCAGGCTGAAGCAGGCAAAGCGTTGCAGCCCCGCTTCGATCAGGTGGTTGTAAGCCAGAGTGATCAGGGCGTTATTGTCGGTGGCGACATAGGGAATCGCTTTCGGGTAGGCCCGCGCATCTTCATAGGAACCGCCCACCGCCACCACCGGCAACTGGATGTCGGCCAGGGCCTCGCCAATCAGCGGGTCGTCGAAGTCGGCAATGATCCCGTCACCCTGCCAGCGCTCGATACCTTTCAAGCGGCAGAGAAAGTCTTCTTCCAGGAACAGATCCCACGAGGCGCGGGTGCTGCTCAGGTAGTTGCCGATGCCGCTGATGATGCCGCGGTCGTAGATCTTGCTGCCGTTGAACAACAGGGCGATGCGGTGAACAGGCGGTAGTGTTTTCATTGTTGTCGGCGCGTTCAGGGCCTCCATTCAAAGAGGCGGTCGGCACAGACTAGGCGCGTGCGCAGCGAATCTCAATACGCAAAATCGCACTGTGTGTTGGTGATTTTCATAATCTTCGCAGCCGGGGCCGTTGCTAGTATCGAGACACCGCCAAGAACAACAAGGACACCGTCCATGCCGTACTTCCCCGATGTCGCCCCGATTCGCTACGAAGGTCCAGACAGCGATTCGCCCCTCGCCTTCCGCCACTACGACGCCGACAAACTGATCCTCGGCAAACCCATGCGTGAACACCTGCGCATGGCCGCCTGTTACTGGCACACCTTCGTCTGGCCAGGTTCCGATGTGTTCGGCGCGGGGACGTTCAAACGCCCCTGGCACCACGCCGGTGACCCGATGGAAGTGGCCATTGGCAAAGCCTCGGCAGCCTTCGAGTTCTTCAGCAAACTGGGTATCGATTACTACTGCTTTCACGACACGGACGTCGCCCCCGAAGGCCAGTCGCTGAAGGAATACCGCAACAACTTTGCGCAAATGGTCGATCACCTTGAGCGCCACCAGGAACAAAGCGGCATCAAGCTGCTGTGGGGCACCGCCAACTGCTTCAGCAATCCGCGCTTTGCCGCCGGTGCCGCGAGCAATCCGGACCCGGAAATCTTCGCCTGCGCAGCGGCTCAGGTGTTCAGCGCGATGAACGCGACACAACGCCTGAAAGGCGCCAACTATGTGTTGTGGGGCGGTCGTGAAGGCTACGAAACCCTGCTCAACACCGACCTCAAGCGTGAGCGCGAGCAACTCGGGCGTTTCATGCGCATGGTGGTCGAGCACAAGCACAAGATCGGTTTCAAGGGCGATCTGCTGATCGAACCCAAGCCGCAAGAACCGACCAAGCACCAATACGATTACGACAGCGCCACGGTGTTTGGCTTCCTGCAGCAGTTCGGTCTGGAAAAGGAAATCAAGGTCAACATCGAGGCCAACCACGCGACGCTGGCCGGCCACAGCTTCCATCACGAAATCGCCACCGCCGCCTCGCTGGGGATTTTCGGCAGCATCGACGCCAACCGCGGTGATCCGCAAAATGGCTGGGACACCGATCAATTCCCCAACAGCGTCGAAGAAATGACCCTCGCCACCTATGAAATCCTCAAGGCTGGCGGCTTCAAGAACGGCGGTTTCAACTTCGACTCCAAGGTGCGTCGCCAGAGCCTCGACGAGGTCGACCTGTTCCATGGTCACGTCGGCGCCATGGACGTGCTCGCTCAGTCGCTGGAACGCGCCGCGGCGATGATCGAAAACGATCAGTTGCAAGCGCTCAAGGATCAACGCTACGCCGGCTGGCGGCAGCCTTTTGGTCAAGCGGTCATGGCAGGCGACTTCAATCTTGAGTCACTGGCCGAGCATGCCTTCACCAACGAGCTCAACCCACAAGCCGTCAGCGGCCGTCAGGAAATGCTCGAAAACATCGTCAACCGTTTTATCTATCGCTGATCCCGATGGGGTCTGTCGGCGCCTCGCCGCTGTGACAATTGCACGACAATTCTGTGCGTGCGGCGCCCGCAAATTCTCTACAGTTCTACCAGCCCGATATTCATCGTCAGGCCGTGTCTTTCAAACAAAAATAAAAGGACGCACCACCATGAAGAACCTCAAACGTACGCTCCTGGCCAGTGCTCTGGCACTGCTGTCGCTACCGGTACTGGCTGACGCTGCCCATCCGAAAATCGGCTTCTCCATCGATGACCTGCGGCTGGAACGCTGGTCGCGCGATCGCGATTACTTCGTCGCGGCGGCGGAAAAAATGGACGCCAAGGTGTTTGTGCAATCGGCCGATGCCAACGAGCAGAAGCAGATTTCGCAGATCGAAAACCTGATTTCCCGTGGCGTCGATGTAATCGTCATCGTGCCATTCAACGCCACCGTGCTGACCAATGCCGTGGCCGAAGCGAAGAAAGCCGGGATCAAGGTCGTGTCCTACGACCGGCTGATTCTCAACGCCGATGTCGACGCCTACATTTCCTTCGATAACGAAAAGGTCGGCGAGATGCAGGCCGGCGGCGTGCTCAAAGCCGCGCCGAAGGGCAACTACTTCCTGCTCGGTGGCGCACCCACTGACAACAACGCCAAGATCCTTCGTGAAGGCCAGATGAAAGTGCTGCAACCGGCCATCGACAAGGGTGATATCAAGATCGTTGGCCAGCAATGGGTCAAGGAATGGAACCCGACCGAAGCGCTGAGCATTGTGGAAAACGCCCTGACCCGCAACGACAACAAAATCGCCGGCATCGTCGCTTCCAACGACGCCACCGCCGGCGGCGCGATCCAGGCCTTGGCCGCGCAGCAACTGGCCGGCAAGGTGCCGATTTCCGGGCAGGACGCCGACCTCGCCGCCGTCAAACGCGTGATCGCCGGCACGCAAACCATGACCGTGTACAAGCCGCTGAAGCTGATCGCCTCGGAAGCGGCCAAGCTCTCGGTGCAACTGGCCCGCAACGAAAAACCCGCCTACACCTCGCAATACGATAACGGCAGCAAAAAAGTCGACACCATCCTGCTCACGCCCACCCCGCTGACCAAGGACAACATCAACTTGCTCGAACAGGACGGGTTCTACACCAAGGCGCAGATTGCCGGGCAGTGATCCTTTGGTTATGAGGAACCATGTGGGAGACCCCTTGTGGGAGCGAGCCTGCTCGCGAAGACGGTGGTTAAGCTTGCATCGCGATTGAACGTGCTGACGCCTTCGCGAGCAGGCTCGCTCCCACAGGTTCCGTGTTTTCTGAGCCCTTGGAATACGAGCCCTGGTTATGTCCGACTACCTGCTGCAAATGAACGGCATCGTCAAATCCTTCAACGGTGTCAAAGCGCTCAACGGCATCGACATCAAGGTCCGGCCCGGTGAGTGCGTTGGCCTGTGCGGTGAGAACGGTGCCGGCAAATCGACGCTGATGAAAATCCTCTCGGCGGTCTATCCGCATGGCACCTGGGAGGGTGAAATCCTCTGGGACGGGCAACCGCTGCGGGCGCAATCGATCAGCGAAACCGAAGCCGCCGGCATCGTCATCATTCACCAGGAACTGACCCTGGTGCCGGACCTTTCGGTGGCCGAAAACATCTTCATGGGCCATGAATTGACCCTGTCCGGTGGGCGGATGAATTACCCGGCAATGATCCACCGCGCCGAAGCGCTGATGCGCGAACTGAAAGTGCCGGACATGAACGTGTCGCTGCCGGTTTCCCAATACGGCGGCGGTTACCAGCAACTGGTGGAAATCGCCAAAGCGCTGAACAAACAGGCGCGCCTATTGATCCTCGACGAGCCCTCGTCGGCCCTGAGCCGTTCGGAAATCGAGGTGTTGCTGGACATCATCCGTGACCTCAAGGCCAGGGGCGTCGCTTGCGTGTACATCTCGCACAAGCTCGATGAAGTGGCCGCCGTCTGCGACACCATTGCGGTGATCCGCGACGGCAAACACATCGCCACCACCGCCATGGCCGACATGGACATTGCGCAGATCATCACGCAAATGGTCGGCCGCGAAATGAGCAACCTCTACCCGTCCGAGCCGCACGAGATTGGCGAAGTGATTTTCGAAGCGCGGCATATTACCTGCTACGACGTCGACAACCCCAAGCGCAAACGGGTCGACGATGTGTCGTTCGTGCTCAAACGCGGAGAAATCCTCGGCATCGCAGGGCTGGTCGGGGCCGGCCGCACCGAACTGGTCACGGCTTTGTACGGCGCGTATCCCGGCCGCCATGAGGGCGAAGTCTGGCTCGACGGCCAGCCGATCGACACCGCCACGCCGCTGAAATCGATCCGCGCCGGCCTGTGCCTGGTGCCCGAAGACCGCAAGCGCCAGGGCATCATCCCTGACCTGGGCGTCGGCCAGAACATCACCCTCGCCGTGCTCGACAGTTATTCGAAACTCAGCCGCATCGATGCCGAGGCCGAGCTGGGCAGCATCGACCGGGAAATCTCGCGCCTGCACCTGAAGACCGCCAGCCCGTTTCTGCCGATCACCAGCCTGTCCGGCGGCAACCAGCAAAAAGCCGTGCTGGCGAAAATGCTCCTGGCCAAGCCGCGGGTGCTGATTCTCGATGAGCCGACCCGTGGCGTCGACGTCGGCGCCAAGTACGAGATCTACAAATTGATGGGCGCGCTGGCGGCCGCCGGCGTGTCGATCATCATGGTTTCGTCGGAGCTGGCCGAAGTGCTCGGCGTGTCCGACCGCGTACTGGTGATCGGCGAAGGCCAGTTGCGCGGCGACTTCGTCAATCAGGATCTGACCCAGGAACAGGTGCTCGCCGCCGCGCTCAGCCAGCCCGGCAGCCATAACAATAACGATCGGAAATCCGCGTAAATGAATCAGGTCAAACAGCTGTTCACCCGCTACAAAATGCTCGCGCTGGTGTTCGCCGTGGTGCTGATCTGGCTGTTCTTCAGCTGGCAGACCGAGGGCGGCTTTCTCACCCCGCGCAACCTCTCCAACCTGCTGCGGCAAATGTCGATCACCGGGATTCTCGCCTGCGGCATGGTGCTGGTGATCATCAGTGGCGAAATCGATCTGTCGGTCGGCTCACTGCTCGGCCTGCTCGGCGGCCTCGCGGCGATACTCGACGTGGTCTATCACATCCCGCTGCTGGCCAACCTGAGTCTGGTGGCGCTGTGCGGGCTGATGATCGGCCTCGGCAACGGCTATATGACGGCGTATCTGCGCATTCCGTCATTCATCGTCGGGCTGGGCGGCATGCTGGCGTTTCGCGGCATTCTGCTCGGGATTACCGGCGGCACCACCATCGCGCCGGTGTCGCCGGAACTGGTCTACATCGGTCAGGGTTACCTGCCCCACGCCATGGGCACCGGGCTCGGTATTGTGCTGTTCGCGCTGACCGTATTCCTCACCTGGAAACAGCGGCGCAACCGCGCCCTGCACGGCCTCGCCGCGCACTCGCTGGTGCGCGACGTAATCCGCGTGCTGGTGATCGGCGCGGTACTGGCCGGTTTCGTGCAGACGCTCAACAGCTACGACGGCATTCCCGTGCCGGTCCTGTTGCTGCTGGCCCTGCTCGGTGTGTTCAGCTACGTCACCAGCCAGACCGTGTTCGGCCGCCGCGTCTATGCGGTGGGCAGCAACATGGAAGCGACACGCCTGTCGGGGATCAACGTGCAAGCGGTCAAACTGTGGATTTTCGGGATCATGGGCGTGATGTGCGCCCTCGCCGGCCTCGTCAACACCGCGCGCCTCGCCGCCGGGTCACCCTCGGCCGGCAGCATGGGCGAACTCGACGCCATCGCCGCCTGCTTCATCGGCGGCACCTCCATGCGCGGCGGCTCCGGCACGGTGTACGGCGCCCTGCTCGGCGCGCTGGTGATCACCAGCCTCGACAACGGCATGTCGATGCTCGACGTCGACAGTTACTGGCAGATGATCGTCAAGGGCAGCATTCTGGTGCTGGCGGTGTGGGTGGATGTCAGTACGCGCACCGGGCGGCGTTAAGGTTTCGGATATCTCGTTGATTCTGACAGGGAAGCCCCTCACCTTAGCCCTCTCCCGAGGGAGAGGGAACTGATTCGGGGATATTGGGGATCTGCGCCGACGTGAGCGTTCTGCGGTGAACTGCAATCGATCAGGAGTCGCGGCGGTTAGCAATGGCGATTGCAACCCTCACAAATGCCGCAACCGGTCCCCCTGCCCCGGCGACATCGCCGCCGCGTCTGCCCCAGCGTGCATTGCCCGTTCCAGTTCCCGCGCATCATGGCTGCAATAGATCTTCACCGCCGCGCGCGCATCGGCGGCCAGTTCGCGCAGGCGTTGCTGGTTGTGCAGCCGTGCGTGGCGGTCGCTGTCCATCATGAACTGATACAGGCGCATGCCCGGCGGACAGCGGCGTTTCGGTAGGTGGATTTCGTCGTGATGGAAATAGGCGTCGCCGGCGTGCAGCTGCCAACCGTCGGTGGTGCGCAGGGCAATGCCGGCGTGGCCAAGGGTGTGGCCGCTGAGCGGCACCAGCAGGATGTCTTCTTCCTCGGCACCGAGCACGGCGCGCACCGAATCGAATCCGAACCAGGTGTCGCCCTGCGGCGCGTACAGCTCCCAGCCGTCGACGTCGCGCCATTGCGCCGGGACAAAGCGCCGCCGTTCGATCCAGTCACTGGCCGAACGGGCATGCTGCAGTTCCTGCTGCATGACGTGCACCCGTGCCCGCGGGAAATCCTGCAGGGCGCCGGCGTGATCGAAGTCCAGATGGGTCAGGAGAATATGGCGCACGTCGTTGGCGTCGAAGCCCAGCCGGCGGATCTGCTCCAGCGCGGTGAAGCGGTGCTCGAGACGGATGTTGTTCAGCGTGCGGAAAAAGCGGCTCAGGCGCTGCGGATGCTGGACGTCCTGCTGGCCGAACCCGGTATCGACCAGAATCAGGCCGTTGCTCGCGGTTTCGATCAGCAGGCAGTGACACACCACCGACGCCGTCAGGCCGTGACTGTAGCCGTCGAACAACGCGCCGCCCAACGGGCACATACAGCCGCAATTCAAATGGTGCACACGCATGTTTTACCTCCCTCGCGCCGGGCGCGCTGCCGAATCGTTATGCGAGGTTGACCCGGCGTGAGCGGCCACTGCTCGACTGAATCGACGTATGGCACGGCGAGCGCTGCGCTTGGGCAACTGGAGGGAACGACCGCCCGTCTTCAGCGTCATCACTGAAAGCGCCGCGCGTTTATCCGCCGCGTCAGCACCACCCAAACAGTCACCCAGACCCGCATCAAAAGGATGACCACCATGTTCGATAAGCCCCGCTACATCGTCAGCTTCATCCTCGACAACCAGCCGCAGAGCCGCACCCTGGAGCAGGACCTTGAAGGCCTCGATCGGCAGCAGGCGGAAGACGTGCTCAGGCAGACATTCCCCGAACTCAAGGACGCGCGTTTGAGTGACGTACAGGTGCAGAAAAGGACCAAGCCCGACGAAGGCGACAATGTCCCGGGACACTACCAGCAGCCGTGAACCAATGCGTATCAAAGCAAATTCAAGGAGAGGACCATGTCCGCTACGCAGAATTTGGCATGGTGGAAAAACGTCGCGATTTATCAGGTCTACCCGCGCTCGTTTGCCGACGGCAACGGTGACGGCATTGGCGATCTGCCGGGGCTGATCGCGCGGCTCGACTACCTCAAGGCGCTCGGTGTTGGCGCGTTGTGGCTGTCGCCGGTGTATCCGTCGCCGATGTGCGACGCGGGTTACGACATTTGCGACTACACCGACATCGACCCGCTGTTCGGACGCCTGGACGATCTCGATCAGCTGATTTCCGAGGCGCACAAGCGCGGCCTCAAATTGCTGATGGATTTTGTGCCCAATCACACCTCGGACCAGCATCCGTGGTTCATCGAATCGCGCGCCAGCCGCGACAACCCCAAACGCGACTGGTACATCTGGCGCGACCAACCAAACAACTGGCGCGCGTCGATCGACGGCGGCAGCGCCTGGACCTGGGATGAAGGCAGTCAGCAGTACTATCTGCACTTCTTCCTGCCGCAGCAGCCCGACCTCAACTGGCACAACCCGCAAGTCGTCGAGGCCATGCACAACGTACTGAAGTTCTGGCTGGACCGTGGCGTCGATGGCTTTCGCATCGACGTGGTGCATTGCGTCGGCAAGGATCCGACCTTCGCCGATGACCCGCGCTGCATGGCCGGCGAAACCATGGTGCAGATCAACGATCAGCCCTACAGCCACGAAGTGCTGCGCGGCTTGCGCCGCCTGGTGGACCATTACCCCGGCGACCGCGTGTTGATCGGTGAAGTGAATATCCGCTCGACGGCACGAGTGGCGGCCTATTACGGCGCCAGTGACGAATTGCACATGTCGTTCAACTTCCCGCCCTTGGACGCCCCGTGGGACCCGGTGGTGTTTCGCCTGTGCATCCGCGAAGTCGAACGTTGCCTCGGCGAGCAATCGGCGTGGCCGACCTGGGCCTTGTCCAACCACGACAACAGCCGCATCCGCAGCCGTTACGGCGGCTCGCTGGCACGCACAAACGCAGCGGCGGTAATGCTGCTGAGTCTGCGCGGCACGCCGTTCATTTTTCAGGGCGACGAACTGGCGCTGGAGGACACTCAAGTTGACGCGCAAACCCGCGTCGACCCCGGCGGACGCGACGGCAGCCGGGCGCCGCTACCGTGGCTGGCGCAGGCGCCGCATGGCTGGTCGGGCAAGGCGCCATGGCTGCCCTTCCCGCCTGAAGCCGAAGCGCTGGCCGTGGACACTCAGGAAGCGGCCTGCGACTCCACGCTCAATCTGTACCGGCGCCTGCTGCATTGCCGCCGCGAGAGCGCTGCGTTGCGCCTCGGCGACTGGCAGGAATTGCCCTCGCACCCACAACTATTGGCTTATCGGCGCCATTGCGAGGATGACGAACGGATTGTCTGCATCAACTTCGACGAGGCCGAGCATGCTTTTGTGTTGACCGGCGAGTGGATCGTCGAAGTGGCCAGTGATCGCCACGGCGAGGACCAGCCGTTCGCCGGCCTCGTCGCCGCGCAGCAAGCGCTGATCCTGCGTCAGAAAGGAACTGCCCATGAGTGCTGAATGGCCGCACACCACGGTGATTTATCAAGTTGATCCGTCGCAGTTTTACGACCGCAACGACGATGGCTGCGGCGACTTTGCCGGCATTGTGGAACGTCTCGATCACCTGCGCTCACTGGGCATCGGCGCGCTGTGGTTGCTGCCGATCTTCGGCTCGCCGTTTCGCGATTGTGGCTATGACGTCAGCGATCATCAGGCCGTGGAACAACGCTTCGGCAGCGAAGCGGATTTTCGCCGGCTGATCGACGCGGCCAACCAGCGCGGCATGCGCGTGATCATGGAACTGGTGTTGCAACACACCAGCGACCAACACCCGTGGTTTCAGCAGGCACGCCGGGATCGCCACAGCCGCTATCGCGACTATTACATCTGGTCGGACCAACCGGTGGACGATGGCAACCAGCCGATCTTTCCCGGCGTGGAGGATAGCATCTGGCACTGGGACGATCAGGCCGGGCAGTTCTACCGGCATCTGTTTTACCGGCACGAGCCGGACCTGAACCTGCAGAACCCGGCGGTGATTGCCGAGATCGAACAGATCATCAGCCACTGGCTGCGCCTGGGCGTTGCCGGGTTTCGTCTGGACGCCGCCTCACACGCGGTGGAACAGGCCGGCGGCGGCAAGGAAGAACGTGGTGTGTGGCTGCTCGAACGGTTGGCGGCGCATGCACGCTCGATCAACCCGGAATGCCTGTTGATGGGCGAAGTCGATGTCGAGCCGCAGCGCTTTCAGCACTATTTCGGCAGTGGCAATCGCTTGCAACTGGCGCTGGATTTCTGGATGAATAATCACCTGTTTCTGGCCCTGGCCCGCGAGCGTGCCGAACCGCTGTTGCGCGCGTTGCGCCAGCGTCCGCAAGCCCCGGACGGCGCCGGTTATGCGGTGTGGCTGCGCAATCATGACGAGCTGGATCTGGAACGCCTGAGCCCGGCCGAGCGCGAGGAAGTCATGCAGGTGTTTGCCCCGCAAGAGGACATGCGTGTCTATGGCCGCGGTATTCGTCGACGGCTGGCGCCGATGCTCAATGGCGACGTGCGGCATCAGGCATTGGCGCAGGCGTTGCTGGCGTCATTGCCGGGTACGCCGATCATTCGTTACGGCGAGGAAATCGGCATGGGCGATGACCTGCGACGGCGCGAACGTCTCGCCGTACGCACGCCGATGCAGTGGAGCGCTGAGGTCAACGGCGGTTTTTCCCGCGCGGCGCAAGCGAAGCTGCCGGCGCCGCTGATCGATGCCGGACCGTTCAGCTATCAGCGGGTGAATGTTGCGACGCAGCAAGAAGATACCGAGTCGCTGCTCGCGCGCTGTCAGGCGATTTTTCAGCAGCGGGCGCAACTCGGCGAAATCGGCTGGGGCGCCTCTGAACCCCTTGCGCAGGCACATCCGGCAGTATTTGCCATGCGCCATGTCGGCGCAGCGACCACCCTTGTGCTGGCCAACCTCAGTCGGCAACCGGTCACCCTCGATCTGGCGTTGACCAAGCAACTGCAGGGTTTCGAGCAGGTCCTCGCGGACGGCGTCTATCCCTTGCCCGTCAACGAAACCGAGGCGCTGACACTGAACGGCTTTGGCTACCGCTGGTTTCGTCGCAACGTTTCAAAACCATAACAACACCAGCGCGCCGACCACTGCCAGCGCCGCTGCCAATGCCGACACCTGGGTCGAGGTCAGCGCCAGCGCGCTGTCGCGAGAGCGCCCCACGAAGCGTCCGCGCGCGCGGTGCAGATCGCCACTCAGCGGTTGAAAGAGGTTGTCGCCGTGCTCGCCGTGGTCGTTTTCCTTGCTCATCTGCCCCGGATAGCATTGGCGCGCGAGCATTCGGTCGAGCAGCCCCGGAATCAGGCAACTGCCGACAATCGCCTTGATGCTCGCCGTGCCCAGCCACAACTCGCGTGGCGGGCGCTGGATGACGCTGAAGATCGCCCGGGCGGCGACGTCCGGGTCGTGAATCGGCGGCACCGGTTGCGGGCGTTTTTCCAGTTTGTTGCGCGCCCAATCGAACTGCGGTGTATTGATCGCCGGCAACTGCACCATGCACACGCGAATGCGGCTGCGCTCGTGCAGCAACTCGCAGCGCAACGCATCGGTGAAACCGCGCACGGCGAACTTGGCTGCACAATAGGCCGACTGCAGCGGAATTGCCCGGTAAGCCAGTGCCGAGCCGACCTGGATGACCAATCCATTGTTGCGTGGTCGCATCAAGCGCAACGCCGCCAACGTGCCGTGCACGGTGCCGAGATAAGTCACTTCGGTGACCCGATGGATCTCCTCTGCGCTGAGCTTCTCGACCGGTGAAAACACAGTGACCATGGCTGAATTGACCCAGATCTGCAGCGGCCCCAGTTCCTCCTCCAGCGCAATCGCCGCTGCTTCGAGCGCTTGCGCATCGGCGACATCGACGCTGATCGCCTTCAATGCCTGACCGTATTGCGCCAGCTCTTCGCGCGCCGACTCCAGCCCGGCCTCATCGCGCGCCAGCAAGCCAATGCGGTAACCGGCGGCGGCAAAACGGTGGGCCGTGGCGCGCCCCACGCCGGCGCTGGCGCCGCAGATCACCACCAGCCCCTTGCTTTGCTGATCCATGCTTGCTCCTCCCGGCAGACTAGAACTTCGGCACATCGCCCGTGGCTTCGGCCAGCGTCGCCAGGGCCTCTTCCATGCTGGCGATGTTGTCTTGAAGCTTCTCGAAAACCAGATCGAAAGCGCCGTCGACGTCCATCGTCTGCTGCCCGCGCAGCGTGGCGCTGCCCTCCTCGATCTCGCGCAACGTATTCACGCTCTCGCGCAGGCTGAGTAATTGCTCGAAGATGCTTGTGACCTGGGCTTTGCTGTCAACGCTCATGCTTGCCATCCGGACCTCGTTATCATTCAACCGAACGCAAGTTCGTCAGCAACCCGCGCAACGTGTCCTTGTGGCTTTCGAGACCTTCGCTGGTCAGTTCGTATTCCTTCAACGCACTGGTGCGGCCGTGGTCCTTGCTGCTCTGAATCAGCCGCCCGAGCAGTAACTGCTTCTCGTGCAAGGTGCGAATCGCTACCCACAGCGCTTCTTCGACGGTTTCATTTTGCGCTTCGAACAAGGCGCGACTGGTGTAGGCGTGGCCGGTGTGGCAGCGATAACGCGGCGGCGTTTCGCCGACTTCCCACAGCGCGCCGCCACAATCCGGGCAGGACATCCCGGCGACCTTGCCGACCGCATCCAGCGCATAGGCGCCGCCGCGACTGAGGTTTTCGGTGAGGTCGTTCTCCGTTGCGAAAGGCTCGATGCGTGGCGGCGGCTCAGACGAATGAGCGCCGTCAGCCCGTTGCCGGACCGTCTGGACCAACGCCGTGCCCAACGTGTTCAGCGGCAGGCACACATCCACTTGCACATGCCGCAGCGCATTGCGTGGCATCGACGGCGCTTCGGCGGTGTCCGGGTCCTGCACGAACACCTGGCCGCCATACGCTTTGATCGCTTGCAGCCCGACCACGCCGTCATCCAGCTCGCCGGTCAGCAGCACGCCAATGGTTCTGTCGCCATAGCTGGTCGCGGCCGAGCGAAACATCGGGTCGATGGCCGGGCGCGCATGGTTTTCCTTGGCGCTGCGCACCAGTTGCAGCGTGTCGCGCTTGATCAGCAAGTGCTTGTCCGGCGGTGCGATGTACACACAGCCATTGGCTGGCCGGGCGCCGCTGGCGGCGAAACTGATGTCGAGCGACGAGGTGTGCGTCAGCAGGCTCGGCAGCAGGCTCGGCTGATCGCCGATATGCATGGTGATGAACACAGCTGCGGGCAGATCGCGTGGAAACTGCTCCAGCAGCACGCGCAATGCGGCCAATCCACCGCTGGAAACACCAATGACTATGATCTGTTCGACCGGCTTGTGTTGATTCATGGTTGACGTCCTTACTGCCGGATCGAAAGCGCCGATTTGCCCTCTGACCGCGCTGGCAGGCTGTTGCGGCGCCCTGTGCGCCTTATAAAAAAATGATCGTTGTGTCTGTTGTGATCGGTCGAAACCAACGAAGGTTCGAAGAAATCTTCAACCGCCGGCCGCAGCGCTTTGCGATTGAATTTTTAACGCCCATGCCTTCCTAAACGTAGAGCGCCCCGCAACGGGACGCACGTCAAAGAGGACTGAAAGCGATGTCGAAAAACCGCGAACAGGCCGCCGATGGCGAGACCACGGCCAACACCGAAGCACTGCTCAAGCGCCTGTTGATGGCGCGCGGTCCCGGTGGTCAGGAAGACGAGGTCCGAAGCATCTGTCAGGAACACTTGCAGCGTCATTGCGATGAAACGTGGACCGACCCGGCGGGCAATGTCATCGGCTTGATCAAGGGCCGGAACACCGCTGCCGGTGCTGTACGCATCATGGGCCACATGGATGAAATCGCCATGGTGGTCAAACGCGTCGAGCCGGACGGTACTCTGCGGGTGGTGGCGCTGGGCGGCGCCAACCCGGTGAACTTCGGCGTCTGCCCGGTGGATATTCTCGGCGACGAGCAGGTGCTGCCCGGCGTGCTGTCGTTCGGCTCGATGCACGCAACCACCGGCTCGCCGCAAGGCCAGGACGTGCTCAGCGGCGCCGTGCAATGGAAAGACGTGCACGTCATCACCCGCCAGGACCCGCAAGCCTTGCAGCGCATGGGCGTGCGTCCCGGCACGCGGGTGGTGCTCAGTCAGCACTGGCGCACGCCGTTTCGCGTCAACGATGCGATTGCCGCGCACTTTCTCGATGACAGCGCGCCAGTCGTGGCCATGTTGCAAGCCGTCGAGCAATTGAGCCAGTGGCGCGGCGAGTTGCCCTGTGACGCTTACTTCGTCTTCACCACCCTCGAAGAAGAAAGCAACGCCGGCGCGATGTACGCCGCCGCGCATTTGCCCGGGGAGACGACCATTGCCGTCGAAGTCGGTCCGGTGATGAGCGAATACGCGACGCAGTTGAAGGTCGATCCGATCATCAATACCGGCGACCAGAAAGGCTATTACTCAAGACACGTGGTGACAGCGCTGGCCGCTGCCGCCAAGCATTGCGGCTTTGATCCGCAGTTTGCCTTACTGGTGGATTTTGCTTCCGATGCCAGTGCGGTGATGAGTTCAGGTATCAGCGCGCAGGCAGGTTGCCTGGCGATACCGACGGAAAATACCCATGGATTCGAGTTGGTGGTCGATGGCGCGATTGAAGCGTGCGCCGCGACGCTGGTGCAATACCTGAAAAACCTGCCCGACGATGTTGTGTGAACCGACGCATCTGTGAGGCGCCGGTTCGGCGATTCACCTGAACCGCAGGGTGCGCTGGGAGGTGAGCACGTGCTCCAATTGCGGTTCGATCACCGCGCGGTGCACGGCCAGCACCCGCGCCTGTTCCCATTCCAGGTCGGGGCTTAACCATGCCAGCGCATTCTGCGCGGCGAACGCCAGCAACCGCTGGCGTTTCATCTCGACATCTTCATGAGTCACCAATGCCAGCCCTTCACATCCGTTCGAGGCGCCGCCTCCTTGTGCAAGCGCCGCAAGGAACATGGGGGCCGGCTGACGCGACGTGGTGTAGGCCAGATTGCGTGAATGCACGGTCATGCCGGTATCCAGAGGCTCGTACCAGCCCTCGACGGCGACGAGCATGCGCCCGTCACGCTTGACCCGGTTGAAGACTTTCGAACGCATCACCAGGTGCAGCGGCAAATGCGTCAGCGGCGCCAACGTACCGCTCGACCAGAACGGTGACCAGCCCCAGCGCACCGGCAGACATTCCAGTGTGGTGCCGCGATGGCGAATGCCGGTGAGTTGCATGCCGGGTTTGATCAGTTCGCCTTTCGCGCTCGTCCCGTGGTCGCTCGCGTCGGTGCTTTTTGCCGAAACGCCCAACACTTCAATTCGTGAAATCTCCCCTTCGAGAAAGCACGACGCCAGTTTCTGCGGGGCGGCGTGCTGGACAATGTACTCACACATGCTGAAACTCCTGACAATCGCTCCGATTGCGCAAGCAGGGCCACGCGGTCATATCGCCATGTCCTCATCCCAGGTCACGGGTTTCGAGGCCCGCCATTGCACGTCGGTCACGCCGAACCGCTCCGCCATCGGTTTGGAAAAACGCTTCAAGGGAGGCCTTCCGGGCTTGGGGATCGGGGTCAACCCCGCGTCACAACTGGCCCACTGCCAGGCTTCCGCGTTGTTCATCAATTTTGTCCTGATAATGAACGACTTGGGCTTGCCGTGGAGTCGGTAGTTGATCACATACAATTCTGCTTGGCTCATGAGGCTCTCCTGTTGTTACTAAACAGGGATGTTTCACGCGCGGAGAAATTCAGAGAATTTGACTGGATTTCGATATACGTTTCAAAGCCCTGAAAATTAGCTATACAGAGCCATCAAATATGTACAAGTGGAGCGTAATGTATTTTTAACAGCCAAATGAAAGGCAACTAACGATCCCTTGCCTGGCAACTTTGCGATGCAATTGCAGCGTGCAAACTTGATCGTGCTTGCGTCAGCCTTGTCATTTCCGTGTCATTGCGCGCAAAACCCCGTCTCTTGCAGTCGCAGGTGTGGAAGTTGTACTGACGTGCAAATAAACCCTGATCTTCCGATCCTCAATAATTAATAAGCGAAGCGCTTTTCGCGTGATTTTTTATACAAACCCACCGAAGCCTGTGCGAAGGTTGAATTGGCCTATCGAGCCGTAACAGGAGAGTGCGTGATGGATGACGATGATCAACAGCATACTTGTACAAGGTGCAACAGGCTGTATAAAAGCCCCCAGCAAGCGGAACGCTACAAGGCGGGCGCGGGCCATGCCGGACTGTGCGGGCGATGCATCAAGCTGCAACAAGAGCAGGCCATTGATGAAGGCCTCGCGCTCTGCGCCGCGAAGATGATGCTGATCGACAGCCAATTCAAAACACCGCCGAAGCGCTAGTCTAATGTCTGCCATACCCACATCTTATGAACCATCATTGCAGTGCGCGCGGTTCAACTGGCTATGGCTGTCAACAAAACGGTTTTATGAATCAGCAACATGGCAAACCGATATTGAATTGCCTTCACGGTGATCACTGCTTTGAATCAACTGACCGTTAGTCAGATTATCTTCTAGAAAACACGAAACAACTTCAGCGAGTGCGATCCCAATAGCAGACCTGCCAAAAGCAGGTCGCTCACGAGTACCCTCCTTAATTGCCCGTACCCTGTACGGGCTTTTTTCTGTTGTTCTTTACAGGCTGTTTTTGTTTAAAGCCCTAACTTCAACCCTGACCATTGTTAACATCCATCCCGCTAAAGCCCAGCGGTACGTTGTTCGGCATACAGGCGGCACGCCTCGCCAAAGGCGTGAAATATCTTCAGATATTCCGGATGCGACAGCACCTGCCACTCAGGATGCCACTGCACGCCCAAAGCAAATCCCTTGCTGCCCTCAACCGACAGCGCCTCGATCAAGCCATCCTCCGCCACTGCCTCAACACGCAACCCCTCAGCCACCCGCGCGATGCCCTGAGCGTGCACCGAATTGACCTTGATCACGCCCTCAAGCCCAAGCCGCGCCAGAACGCCGCCCGGTTGCACCGTTACGTCGTGGGTCTTGGCGTACTGCTCTTCGATAGATTCATCACCGGGCGGCTCATGCTCCGGACCTGGCTCATCAAGCTGCTGGTGCAAGGTTCCGCCGAAAGCCACATTGAGCTCCTGCACCCCGCGACACAAACCTAGCACCGGCAACCCGGCAGCAATCGCGACCCGCAACAACGGCAGCGTCAGATGATCACGCGCAGGATCATGCTCAGTCCCCGGCGGACTCGCTGGCCCGCCGTAATGAAACGGCTCGATATTCGACGGCGCACCGGTGAACAGCAAACCATCAACACTCGCGACAATCTGCTCAGGATCGAGCAGATCAGGAAACATCGGCAAAATCAGCGGCAGCCCACCTGTCGCACAGGCCACCGCACGCGAATTCTTGTCGTCATTCATCTGCACCGCATGCGGGCCGATCTTCCAGCTACTGGCCGTGACCGCAATGACAGGTAATCGAGCCATACACTCCCCCCGGAATTGGTTGTTGGCGTTTCGCCTGGAATTTTGAGTTCGGGGTTGGTGAGGGCGTTCAGTTGGTTTTATGGGCGCGGTCAATCTGGTTTCCTGCCTGAAAATCAAAAGATCAAGGTCAAGATCAAAAGCCCCTCACCCTAGCCCTCTCCCGGAGGGAGAGGGGACTGACCGTGGTGGATGTAAGAGCTACGCCAACGTGCAATACCGAGTCGTACACAAACTTCGAAGCCAACCAAAATCGGCCCCCTCTCCCTCGGGAGAGGGCTGGGGTGAGGGGCGAATCCACCGCAGATCAAAAGCCAACCACCCGCTTCTAACCACTCAACAATGAGCGTTAGCTCGAGTGCTCTTGATCTTGCCTAACCAGCGACATCGGAAGGCTGAGTGGAGGGATTGATCCGGGCGTGGGAGCGCAGCGACCGTCTGGCGCAGCCAGACACAGCGGAAGGAGGTGCAGCGAAGCAAACCGTAGCCGCTGCGCCCGGATCGGTCCCGGAGCGAAGGAACCCGAGCCTGCGAGGGCCGAACGTAGGAGCAAGCGTTTTGGGTTACCTTTTTGGCGTTTGAAAAAGGTGACCCGCCGTAAGGGCGGAACCGTGAGTAGCCGTGACCGCAGCAACGGATATGTACCCAAAAAAACCAGCGCCTGAAAGAAAGCCTTCGCGAGCAGGCTCGCTCCCACAAAAGGTATTGCACTGCCACAGACGACCTTTCATCCCCACACCGACAAACCCAGTGGAACCGCAAACGCCAGCATTTCTTCTATCGCAAACACACCGATGGAGAACCACAACATGACTGACCATCCACTGATAGCCACCCACACAAAAAACGACACCGGCCAGCGCGGCACAATGAGCAGCGCCGAACGCGCCCTGTCCCTCACCGCCGGCGGCGCACTGCTCTTGCACGGCTGGCGCACCGGCGGCCTCGCCGGCGCGCTGGAAATCGTCGCCGGCGCATACGGCGTGTGGCGCGGCGCCGCCGGCCACTGCCGCTTGAAACAGGCCCTCACCCCTACCCCGTTCGAACAACAATTCAGCCGCGAACACCAGTGGCCGATCAGCGAAGCGATCACCCGCAGCGTGACGATCAACCGCCCACTGGAAGAAGTCCGCGATTTCATCGCCCGCGTCGAAAACATCGGGCCGTTGCTGCGCTGGGTCGACAGCGTCGAACAACTCAGCCCCGACACCACCTGCTGGACGCTGCGCGCACCCGCCGGTCGCAAACTGCAAACGACGCTGATCCGCCAGCCCGCCGAAGACCAAAACACCCTGCATTGGCAAACCCCGGACCAATCCAGTTGGCAACACGACATTTCCCTGTCGTTGACCCCCGCCCCCGCCAACCGTGGCACCCAGGTCAAAGCCGTGGTCGTCTGCAAACCGGCGATGGGCAAACTCGGTTACGCCTTCGCCCGCGCAATCAGCCTGTTCAGCGACAAGGCGCTGCTCAATGGCTTGCAAGCGGTGAAGCAACAAATGGAAACCGGCGAAGTCAGCAACAACCGCATGCGCCCCGAAGGCGACGATGATTTCTTTTATGTCCACGGCGACAGCGGCCATGCCGCGGCCAGCCAGCCACCGGTGAAAACCGGCGTGGCGATTGAAGGGGGGATTCACTGATGCGCGCACTCACCTGGCAAGCACCCAACCATCTGCAAGTCGACAATGTCCCTGATCCGTCGATTCTCAACCCGCGCGATGCAATCATCCGCGTCACGATGTCCTCGGTCTGCGGCTCCGACCTGCACCTGCTCGGCGGTTACGTCCCGGCGATGAAACCGGGCGATATCATTGGCCATGAATTCATGGGCGAAATCGTTGAAGTCGGCCCCGGCGTCAACGGCCTGCGCAAGGGCGACAAGGTCATCACCATTTCGATCATCGGCTGCGGTAATTGCGAGCCGTGTCAGCGCAGCGACTTTTCCTGCTGCGACAACTCCAACCCCAATCCGTCGGTGACCGACCTCGCCTACGGCCAACCGTGCTGCGGGATCATCGGCTACAGCCACGCGTTCGGCGGCTATCCCGGCAGCCACGCCACCTACGTGCGCGTGCCGTACGCCGACGTCAACCTGTTCAAGGTGCCCGACGGCGTGCGCGACGAGCAGGCGCTGTTCGTTTCCGACGCCGCGCCCACCGGTTATTTCGCCGCCGACAACGCCGACATTCAACCGGGCGAAACGGTCGCGGTCTGGGGCTGTGGCGGCGTCGGGCTCATGGCGATCTGCAGCGCCTATCTGCTCGGCGCCGAACGGGTCATTGCGATCGATCGTTATCCCGAGCGGCTGCGCCTCGCCGAAGAACGCTGCAACGCCATCCCGATCAATTACGAGCAGACCAATGTCCACGAAGCGCTGCTGGAGCTGACCGGCGGACGCGGGCCGGACCGCTGCATCGACTGCGTCGGCATGGAAGCCCACGGCACCGAAATCGACTACGCCTACGACAAGACCAAACAGATGCTGCGCCTGCACACCGAACGCGGCACCGTGTTGCGTCAGGCCATTCGCGCCTGTCGCAAGGGCGGCACGGTTTCGGTAGTCGGGGTGTATGGCGGGCTGCTGGATAAATTCCCGATGGGCGCAATCGTCAACAAGGCGCTGACCGTGCGCTCCGGGCAACAACCGGGGCAACGCTACGCACCGACGTTGTTCGAACACATCCAGAAAGGCGAACTTGATCCGTCGTGGCTGCTGACCCACCCGATGAGCCTGGAGGACGGCGCCGAAGGTTATCGGATGTTCAAGGAGAAAACCGATCAGTGCATCCGCGCCGTGTTCAAGCCTTGAAGCTTGCAACGCCGCTGACGCCGGTTGCCGGCGTCAGCGACGCTGTCATTCATTGTCGTGGCCGTGCGCGTCGGCACAGGACAATCGCCCCGACTCGCCGCCGGCGATGCGTTCAGCCTGATCGATGCCGCGCTTGAGCGCGTCTTCAACTTCCCATTCGATACCGGGCAATTTTCTGATCCGCTCGTAGGCGCATTCGCCGGTCGCCGTGTAGACGCTGATGAACATTTCCACGTCGCCATCGTCCGCCTCGCGTGCCCGCACCTCGATGTGACAGCCGTTTTCGACTTCTTCCGTATGGCACTTTTCCGCCTTCTCCGTGGCCTTCCATTTGTTATAGGTTTCGCCGCGTTTGAACATGTCGTACTCCTGATCTGAATCCGCTTATTCAAAGACCCAGGCTGTCGCTGGATGATTCCCGAATTTGCCAAAGGTCATTTCCAGCATAGTCCGCGAGTTCTGCTCCGCCGCTTCGCTAGTTCAACCGTTCGTCAGGTTCAGTAACATTTTGTCAAACCAATGCCCAAGGGCTTATTCAAAAAATCGTGGCTCACATGAACCACCGCAAACGACCGCCTGAATATTGAATCAGGCAACTTCGCTGCGCGTTAAACAAGCGCAACGGTATTACCTCAACCGATTGTTTACATCAGGTGCGTCGCAGTTCCGCCACAGGACGAGGATCGGCGTTATACAGGAGCATGTATGAAGCGAATCATTGGGTATGGCCTGACCTATCTCGCTACCAGCGTTCTTCTCGCCGGTTGCAATTTGATCGTGTTCAACCCCAAGGGCCAGGTGGCCAAGGATGAACGCGACCTGATCATTCTCGCGACCGGCCTGATGCTGTTGGTGGTCATTCCGGTCATCGTCATGATGTTCCTGTTTGCCTGGCGCTATCGCGCCACCAACAAGAAAGCCCGGTATTCGCCACGCTGGGCCAGTTCGCACAAGATCGAGGCCGTGGTCTGGGGCGTGCCGTTCCTGATCATCTGCGTGCTCGGCTGGGTTACGTGGGAAACCACGCACGCGCTGGATCCCTATCGACCGCTTGATTCCGATGTCCCTCCGGTGAACGTGCAGGTCGTCGCAACGGACTGGAAATGGTTGTTCATCTATCCCGATCTGGGTATCGCTTCGGTGAACGAACTCGCGGTTCCGGTCAATACCCCGGTCAACTTCACCATCACTTCCGATGCCGCGATGACTTCCTTCTTTATTCCTGCACTCGGCGGGCAGATATATGCCATGGCGGGCATGCAGACCAAGTTGCATTTGATCGCCAATGAGGCCGGCCAATATCGCGGAATCGCCGCCAACTATAACGGTCGTGGTTTCTCCGACATGCACTTCAGCACCCTGGCGTTGAATGGCGCCGACTATGACGCGTGGGTAAACAAGGTCAGGAACATCCCCCAGCAACTTGATCAGAACAGTTATGCCGAACTGGCAAAGCCTTCGGTTGCACACCCGATTACTTATTACTCGAAAGTTCAGGATCGACTGTTTCTGAACATCGTCGACAAGTACGAAGGCATGAACAAGGCACCGCGCCCCAAAGGTAGCCAGGTGCAACGCAACAGCGACGACAAGCGCGTCGATCAACAACCGAGTCTGCTGGCCGAGGAGCGTTAACAATGTTCGGGAAACTTTCATGGGACGCGGTTCCATTGCACGAGCCGATCGTCATGTACACCCTGGCCATCGTTGGCCTGATGGGTTTTGCCCTGGTCGGCACCGTCACCTGGAAGCGCAAGTGGGGGTACCTCTGGCGCGAGTGGTTCACCTCGGTCGATCACAAGAAAATCGGCTGCATGTACATCATCGTCGCGCTGGTCATGCTGCTGCGCGGCTTTTCCGACGCGATCATGATGCGCACCCAGCAGGCCATGGCCTCGAGTGGCGGGCCGGGTTATCTGCCGCCCGAGCATTACGACCAGATCTTCACCGCCCACGGCGTGATCATGATTTTCTTCATGGCCATGCCGTTCGTGGTCGGCCTGATGAACATCGTCGTGCCGTTGCAGATCGGCGCGCGCGATGTGGCGTATCCGTTTCTCAATGCGCTGAGTTTCTGGCTGTTCGTGGTCGGTGCGGCGCTGGTCAATATCTCGCTGGGCGTCGGTGAATTTGCCCGCACCGGCTGGGTCGCCTACCCGCCCCTGTCCGAACTCGGCTACAGCCCCGGGGTGGGCGTCGATTACTACATCTGGTCATTACAGATATCCGGGATAGGCACGTTACTCACCGGGGTCAACTTCTTCGTGACCATTCTGAAAATGCGCACTGAAGGCATGACCCTGTTCAAGATGCCGGTGTTCACCTGGAACGCCCTGTGCACCTCGGTGCTGATCCTCGCCGCGTTCCCGATCCTCACCGCGACGCTGCTGATGCTCACCCTCGACCGCTATCTGGGCATGCACTTCTTCACCAACGAGGCCGGCGGCAACCCGATGATGTACGTCAACCTGATCTGGGCCTGGGGTCACCCGGAGGTGTACATCCTGATTCTGCCGGCCTTCGGAATCTTTTCCGAAATCGCCGCGACCTTCAGCAGCAAGCGTCTGTTCGGCTACGTGTCGCTGGTGTGGGCAACGATCTCGATCACCATCCTGTCGTTCATCGTCTGGCTGCACCATTTCTTCACCATGGGCGCCGGGGCCAACGTCAATGCGTTCTTCGGCATCATGACGATGATTATTGCGGTGCCGACCGGGGTGAAAATCTTCACCTGGCTGTTCACCATGTACCGCGGGCGGGTGCGCTTCGAAACGCCGATGTTGTGGACGCTGGGCTTTATCGTCACGTTCAGCATCGGCGGCATGACCGGCGTGCTGCTGGCGGTGCCCGGCGCGGACTTCCTGTTGCACAACAGCCTGTTTTTGATCGCGCACTTCCATAACGTGATCATCGGCGGCGCGGTGTTCGGCTACATGGCCGGGCTGACCTACTGGTTCCCGAAAGCCTTTGGCTTCCGGCTCAACGACCGGCTCGGACGCATCGCATTCTGGTGCTGGCTGATCGGTTTCTACTTCGCCTTTATGCCGTCCTACGTGCTCGGTTTCATGGGCATGACCCGACGCCTCAACCACTTCGACAACCCGGCCTGGCAACCGTGGCTGCTGCTGGAACTGGTCGGCGTCGGCATCATTCTCTGTGGCGTGTCCGCGCAGGCGCTGCAGCTGTATGTGAGCATCCGCAACCGCGCGAAATATCGCGACCTCACCGGTGACCCGTGGGATGGCCGCACGCTGGAATGGGCCACGGCCTCGCCGCCACCGTTCTACAACTTCGCCGAGCAGCCGAAAGTCAACGATCTGGACGCTTACTGGGGCATGAAAGAGCGCGGCGTCAGCACCCTGAGCCACACCGACTACCGCGCCATCCACATGCCACGCAACACCTCGGCCGGTCTGGTGATCAGCATCTTCGCGCTGATCTGCAGCTTCGCCCTGGTCTGGCATATCTGGTGGCTGGCGCTCTTCGGTCTGGTGGCCTCGGTGGTTGCCATGGTCGTGCGCAGCTACGACGAAGACATTGACTATTTCGTCCCCGCCCAGGAAGTGGCGCGGATCGAAAAAGCACGTCTCAAAGACCTGGCGGAGGCTTGATCATGTCCAATATCGTCCTGGAAAAAGACATCGCTCACAGCCATGAGCAAGGCCACGAAGATGCCGGGTCCATGCGGGTGTTCGGTTTCTGGATCTACCTGATGACCGACTGCATCCTCTTCGCGACGCTGTTCGCCGGCTACGCCGTGCTGCGTGACAGCGTCGCCGGAGGGCCGTCGACTGTCGACATCTTCGAGTTGCCTTACGTCCTCGCCGAAACCGCGCTGCTGCTGCTCAGCAGCATCACCTACGGCTACGCCATGCTGGCGATGAACCGCAACGACAAGGCCCACGTGCTGCGTTGGCTGGCGGTGACCTTCGTGCTGGGCTGCGGCTTCATCGCGATGGAAATCAATGAATTCCATCACCTCATCGCAGAGGGCTACGGGCCGGATCGCAGCGGTTTCCTCACCGCGTTTTTCACCCTGGTCGGCACCCACGGCGCGCACGTACTCAGCGGCCTGGTGTGGATGGCAATCTTGATGGCGCAGGTCAGCAGTCGCGGCCTGACCAACACCAACACCACGCGCCTGAGTTGCCTGAGCCTGTTCTGGCACTTCCTCGATGTGGTGTGGATTTGCGTATTTACCGTGGTTTATCTGTTGGGGGTGGTGTGACATGTATAACCAAAGTCAGGTTCACAGCAGTGCCGGGACCAGCCACGGCAGCAGCCGTTCGTACATGGTCGGCTTCATCATTTCGGTGGTGCTCACCGTGATTCCGTTCGGTCTGGTGATGTTTCCAACCTTGCCGCGCAATATCACCGCGTGGGTGGTGGTGGCGCTCGGCGTGGTCCAGGTGTTCGCCCACCTGAAATACTTCCTCCATCTGGACACCGCCTCGGAACAGCGCTGGAACCTGATTGCGCTGATCTTTTCGGTGGTCATCATTCTTCTGCTGGTTGGGCTTTCGCTATGGATCATGGACAGCATTCACCACAACATGCTGGCGCACTGAGGCAATGGAGGGTACCGCTCAACGTCGGCATTGAACTGACCAAACCGGGGATCATCTTCGGCAATCTGGCGTCGGTGCTCGGTGGTTACCTGCTCGCGGCGGCCGGCCGACCATTGTCTGTCGCGCACTTGCTGGCCACCGTGCTCGGTACCGCGTTGATCATTGCTTGCGGTTGCGTGATCAATAACTGCGTGGATCGCGATATCGACCGGCGCATGGTCCGCACCTGTCATCGGGCGCTGGCGATCCGCGCGGTGTCAGTGCCGGCAGCGCTGTGTTACGCCGGCGTGCTCGGACTGCTCGGTTTCGCCCTGCTCTGGCGCGGCACCACGCCGCTGGCCTGCGCGCTGGCGGCGATCGGCTTGATCATCTATGCGGGCGTTTATACCTGCCTGATGAAGCGCCGCTCGCACTGGGGCACGCTGGTCGGCAGCCTGTCCGGCGCCATGCCGCCGGTGATCGGTTATGGCGCGGTGACCGGCAGTTTCGACGCCACCGCGCTGTTGCTGGTCATCGTGTTCTGCTGCTGGCAGATGCCGCATTCCCATGCGATCACCGTCATGCGCCATGAAGATTTTCGTGCTGCCGGCCTGCCGACCCTGACGCTGAGTCAGGCGCGGCGCGAGATCGTTTTGTACATGCTTGCGTTCCTTATCAGCGCCGCCGTGCTGGGCTGGGTGGCGAATCTCAACGTGTCGTATCCCCTGGTAATTATCGGTCTGGGTGGCTACTGGTTTTATGTCGCTCTGCGGCGAATCAGCACCCGCACATCGAAAGCCTGGGCACGACGGCTCTTTGTGGTGTCGATTCTGCTGATCCTGGCGCTGAACCTGTCGTTGGCGCTGAATGCGGTACTGCCATCGTTCGACGTTTAGCCAGATTTTATCGACCGCTCATCGGCCCTGAGGAAATCCGTTCAAACCCTGCCGCGCTGCCGGTTATCAGATTTTATGAACGCAACAACCATCAGCAACCGGGAGGACACCATGGCTAACGACACCTCAACATCGCAGTGCGCCTGCTCTGGATGCACCTGCAGCTGCAGCGCTGACAACGCAGTCGAACGCGACGGCAAACGCTATTGCAGCCAGGCTTGCGCCGACCTTCACCCCAATGGTCAGCCCTGCCCGTCGAGCAGTTGCCATTGCGAGCAGAACCTGGGGCACAGTGAGCGCAACGTCAGTGATTCAAAACTGGACGAAGCGGTGGAAGAAACCTTCCCCGCCAGCGACCCGATTTCACCGTAACGCGCACACCCTGATTTTTACCCCGCTGGAGAGATTGTTATGGACGAGGAAACCATCCGCAAAACCGCCTATCGCCTTTGGGAAGAGCAAGGCCGGCCGCACGGGCAGGATTTCGATCACTGGTTCCAGGCACGCGCCGAACTCGATGCGTTCGACTCCGACGGCTTGCCCGGCTCGGTCGCCAGCAGCGTAGCGCCGCCGGCGCCACGGAAAAAGAGCAAAGACGCGCCCGCCACCACGGCGAGCAAAACCCGCAAGAAAACCCCAACCGCAGCGAAATGACCCTCACGATGCCGTCGCCAATCATGCTCGGGCGCTGAAACAATGCAGCGCAGCGCTAACCTGGTGGCGGCGGCTTTCGCCCTCACAGCGTTGTCCTATGGCCTTGCACGGTTTGCCTACGGCCTGCTGCTGCCGCAGATCCGTCAGGAGCTGGCGCTCAGCGTCTCGACTGCCGGCTGGATCGGCGGCAGCGCCTTCGCGGCCTACTGCGTGGGCATCGTTGCGACATTCATCAGTAACGGCAAACTCAGCCCGCGCGCACTTACGGTGCTTGCCGGTGCGGCCGCTTCGTCCGGCATGGCTTTGATCGTCTTCGCTCAATCGGGCTTGGCGCTGGGCTGTGGCGTGGCCCTCGCGGGGTTGAGTACCGGCCTGACTTCACCACCGCTGGCCAGCGCCGTGGCGGCACGCATTGCTGAGGCGCAGCGCGCACGGGCCAACGGCTTCATCAATGCCGGTACCGCCGCCGGCATCGTTTTTTCCGGTTTGGCCGTGGTTGTCGCCGCAGGGCAATGGCGGCAGTTGTATGCGCTGTTCGCAATGATGGGGGGCGCCATTACCGTGTGGCTGTGGTTTGCCGTACCACGCCGTGGCGAAAACGCAATCGCCGGCAACTTCTCCTTGGCCCTGCTGCGCCGCGCCGGTGTGCTGCCGCTGTGTTGCAGCGCCTTTCTGATGGGACTGGCGAGCACCGCCATCTGGACGTTCGGCGCCGACATTCTGCGCGCTGAAGCCGGTTTCTCCGATCGGTCGATTGCCTGGGCGTGGATATTGCTCGGCGCAGCGGGCATCAGTGGCTGCACCACCGGCGTGCTGACCGATCGTTTTGGTGTTGCGCGCGTGCATCGGTTGGCGCTGGCCGGAATCGCGGCCGGCACGCTGGGGCTGGCAGCGGCTTCGCTTTCGGCGGTTTATGGGCTCGCGACGATGTGCCTGTTTGGTGCGGCCTACATCGTCTCGTCCGGCGTGTATCTGATTCAGGGCATCAACCTGTTTCCGGAACGCCCCGACCTGGGGCTAGGCATTCCGTTTCTGGTTCTGGCGCTGGGGCAAACCGCCGGCACGCCGTTGTTCGGGGCGGTGCTGGAGAATGCAGGGGTGATCGTCGCCCTAGGCACGTTTGCTCTGGCTGCCGGTGTGGCGATGCTGCCGAAAGCAAGCGCCGCGAAGCAGCCGATCAAGCCGCCGGTTGGAGAATCTCCAACAGAAAATCGATGAACACGTTGATCCGGCTCGACCCTCGATGATTCGGCAGGTACAGCGCGTTGATGCAGCTGCTGGCAGTGCCGGGATTGACCTGATACTGCTCAAGCACCCGCACCAGGCGCCCGGCGGCAACATCGTCGCGCACCAGCCAGTCAGCCAGCAGCGTCACCCCGCCGCCATCGATCGCGGCTTCGCGAAGGATGTCGGCATTGTTGCTTTGCAGGCGCCCATGCACGTTGAGCTGGATGGTTTCGTCGTCGCCCTGAAAGGTCCAGTGCTGGTGCGTGCCGGCGTAATCGAAGCGCAAGCATTGATGGTCGAGCAGGTCGCGCGGATGACACAGCTCGGCACTGCGCGCCAGATACTCGGGGCTGGCGACGACCCAACGCTGGAACTGCCCGACGCGTTTGCTGACGATGTCCTCGCTGACCACCGAGGAGCCGAGGCGTACTGAAACGTCGATCTGTTCGCTGAGCAGATCGCTGACCTGATCACTCAGCGACAGGCTGATTTCCAGGCCCGGATGGCGCGCCAGCAAGCGGCTCAGATGCGGCGCGATGAGGCGCCGGCCGAACTCCACCGGCACGCTGATGCGCAGCCGCCCTTGCGCCTCGCTGCCACGGTCGGCAACCACCGCGTCGGCTTCGTCGATCGCGTCGAGAATCGCCACGGCCTTGTCGAAGTAAGTCTGCCCGGCCACCGTCACGCTGGTGTTGCGCGTGGTGCGATTGAGCAGGCTCGCGCCCAGTTCGTGTTCCAGCCCCGCCACC
This sequence comes from Pseudomonas retamae, assembly GCF_043496865.1. Classification (NCBI taxonomy): domain Bacteria; kingdom Pseudomonadati; phylum Pseudomonadota; class Gammaproteobacteria; order Pseudomonadales; family Pseudomonadaceae; genus Pseudomonas; species Pseudomonas retamae. The sequence goes on along the minus strand of NZ_JBIEIL010000007.1, from coordinate 244,862 downwards.
TGCCGGGTCACCGAAGACGTCGAGATCCCGAGTTTGCGCGCCGCCGAGGAATAGCCCCCGCAGCGCACGGTTTCGACAAACATCTTCAAGGCCAGCAACTTGTCCATCAGCGGGGTCCGGTCGGAAAGCAACGGCGCTGATTGTGCATCACCGTGCGCTTGCCGTCTTGTATCGCCGTGCTTGGCTGCAGGGGCCAAGTGCTCAGTCATCGGCTTTGTGGCTCAGGAACAGCCCCAGCGCCAAGGCGGGCAGCAACGCTACTGCGACCGCCGAAAGGTTCCAGCCGAAGTGTTCATAGAGCGGGCTGGCGACCAGTGAACCGAGGGCGCCGCCAACGAAGATGCTGGTCATGTACACCGCATTGAGGCGCGCGCGGCTGTGCGGGTCGATCGCGTAAACCTCACGCTGGCCGAGGACCAGGTTCAACTGCACGGCGAAATCCAGCAGCACCGCACACACCACCAGCCACAAGTAACCGCTGCCCGGCAGCGCGGCGATCAGCAGCGAAACCGGAGCCAACAGCAACGCCACCAGCGTACCGCGCCGCGCATGCCCGGCATCGGCCAGGCGCCCGGCTATCGGTGCAGCAATCGCGCCGACCGCGCCGACCAGAGCGAAGATCGCCACCTGTGCCTGACTAAAACCGTGATGACGCATCAGCTCGATCGGCGCCAGGGTCCAGAACAGGCTGAAGCTGGCGAAGAGCAACCCCTGATACAACGAACGCTGACGCAACAGCGCATGCTGGCGCGCCAAGGCAAATACCGAACCGATCAACGCCGTGTACGTGGCTTTATGGCTCGGTACGCGGCGAGGCAGCGCAACAGCGGTGATCAGCGCAATGACCGCCATCAACCCGGCAGCGCTGAAAAACACCCCGCGCCAGCCGAACACCTCGACCAACAGACTCGACAGTGGCCGCGACAACAGAATCCCCAGCAACAGGCCACTCATGATGTTGCCGACCACCCGGCCGCGCGTGGCTTCAGGCGCCAGATGCGCGGCCAGCGGCACGAGGATCTGCACCGCCACCGAAGTCAGGCCGATCAGCAGGGAAAACACCAGGAACATCGACGGCGAATGAGTCAGGCCGGCGCACAACAGCGTGACACTCGCGGCGAGCGTGAAACCGACCACCAGACGGCGGTTTTCCATCAGGTCGGCCAGCGGCACCAGCAACAGCAGGCCCAGGGCATAACCGAACTGGGTCAGCGAGACGATCAGGCTGGCATTCGCGCTGGAGAGGCCGATTTGCGGGGCGATCAATTCGACGATGGGCTGCGCGTAATAGAGATTGGCCACGACCGCGCCGCAGCAGAACGCGAGGAACGCGACCATCAGGCCGGAGAGTGAAGCGGGTTGCTCGGCCTTGGCCGTAGCGGCGGGATTGCCGGTGAGCATGGTGACACCTCATTGCGTCTGGAAAAGGTGAGCCAAGGCTACGGCCAGCACCGGGCCGCGAGAATCACTGCGCCGGGCAACGCAGTGATGCGTGTGGCGCAACGGCACACGGCGTTGCTTGTGACGCAACGCGCTGTTGCGCCAAGCGCTGATTCTCCGCCGCGCGAGTGTTCTCTAGGCTTTGTCCGAGGCGCAAACGTCGGCGCCCTTCCCCGGTCGCCACAAGGAGCTTCGCATGACTCGCCATCCTTACCCCCCGCTGTTTTGCCCTGTGCCGGGGTCGCGCTGATGAACCTGTCCTGGCTGAAATCCCGCACCCTCTGGATTGCCGTTGCGCTGTTGGCGGCGATGGCGCTGATAGCCGCCGTGCTGTTGATGTGGCGCCCGGCGATTGCACCGATCGAGCGCCCTCCGATATTCGATACGGCGCAGATCCAACGCGGTGCGCGAGTCGTCGAAGCCGGTGATTGCGCGGTCTGCCATACCCGCCCCGGCGGTGAATATCTGGCCGGCGGGCTGCCGCTGGTAACGCCGTTCGGCACCCTGTACAGCACCAACATCACCCCGGACGCGCAAACCGGCATCGGCCAATGGTCGCTGCCGGCCTTCGAACGGGCGATGCGCCAGGGCATCGCCCGTGACGGGCATTTTCTCTACCCGGCGTTTCCCTATGTGCACTACCGGCGCATGAGCGCCGAGGACATCACCGATGCCTATGCCTACCTGATGAGCGGCCCTGCCGTGCAGGCACCGGCGCGGCAGAACCAGATGAATTTCCCGATGAATATTCGTCCGCTGGTGTCGTTCTGGAACCTGCTGTTTCTCCACGGCGAACCGCTGACACCACTGGCCGAACGCAGCGCGGCGTGGAACCGCGGGCGCTATCTGGTCGACGGGCCGGGACATTGCGCCGGCTGCCATTCGCCGCTGAACCTGATCGGCGCGGAAAAATCCTCCAAGTATCTGCACGGCGGCAGCGTCGACGGCTGGGACGCCCCGGCGCTGGTCGGTCTGGGGCAACGGGCGAATCCGTGGAACCGCGAGCAACTGGTCGATTATCTGCGTGCCGACGTGGTCGCCGGGCACGGTACTGCGGCTGGCCCGATGCGCCCGGTCAGCCTGAGTCTGGCGCGTCTGCCGGCCAGCGAAGCCGATGCGATTGCCGAGTACCTGCTGAGCCTGGAGCAGCCGCCGATGGTCACCGAAACCACGGCGCCAACGCCGGTCGAACCCGCCTCCACTGCCCAAGGCGCGATGCTGTTTACCAGTGTCTGCGCCGGCTGCCATGGCCGCGCCGCGCCGATGCGCGAAATCGACGGGCGTCCGCCACTGGACAGCACCTCGGCGCTGCACGCGGCCAGTTCGCGCAATTTCCTCAAGACCGTACTCGAAGGACTGCCGGCCACGCCCGGTTCGCCCGGCCCGCAAATGCCCGGGTTCGCCGCCAGCCTCGACAACTCGCAACTCGCCGCACTGGCCGTGTATCTGCGCCAGCAGGTGCGCCCCGACCAGCCCTGGGCAGACCTCTCTTCCACTATTGAAGCGTTACGTCAGGAGGCCAAATGAGCCAGATCACCCTCAACGTCAACGGCGCAGCCCAGGCATTGGAGCTGGAACCGGACATGCCGCTGCTGTACGCGCTGCGCAATCATCTGAACCTCAATGGCGCCAAGTACGGCTGTGGTCTGGGTCAGTGCGGTGCCTGCACGGTGATCGTCGATGACCAACCGGTATTCGCCTGCCTGACGCCCTGCGCAGGTCTGCAAGGCAAGCAGATCCGCACCGTGGAAAGCCTTGGCAGTGCAGAAAAACCCGGCCCGCTGCAAGCGGCCTTCATCGAAAAACAAGCGGCGCAATGCGGCTACTGCATCGCCGGCATGCTGATGCGTGCGCAAGCGCTGCTCGAGCAAAATCCTCACCCGGATGAGCAAACCATTCGCGAACACATGGCCGGCAATCTGTGCCGCTGTGGCACACATCTGCGCATCATCGAAGCGATCAGCCTGGTCGCCGGGCAACACGGGAGCCGGCCATGAGCGAATCAACCGGTCTGAATCCCAGCCGTCGGGCATTCTTGCGCGGCGGCGCATTGCTGATGGCCTTCACCCTGGTGCCGATGGCGCGGCGGGCGCTGGCCGACACCGAAGTCGACACGCTCGGCACCGTGGTGCTGGCCCCGGATCTGCCGGGCAGCCTGCGCACCAATCCCTACCTCGACGCGTGGATTCGCATCGGCGCCGACGGCATCACCGTGTACACCGGCAAGGTCGAGTTGGGCACCGGAGTAAAAACCGCGTTGCTGCAAATTGCCGCCGAGCGCCTGCAAGTGCCGACCAGTGCGATCAACCTGCTCACCGCCGACACCGCGCTGACACCCAACGAAGGCTACACCGCCGGCAGTCACAGCATTTTCGACAGCGGCACCGCGCTGTTCCATGCCGCTGCGCAAGTGCGCGAGATGCTGGTGCACTCCGCCGCGCGCAACTGGAAGGTAGACCCGGCGCAGCTGACCACCGCTGATGCGATGATCGAAGGACCGGGCGGGCAACGCATGAGTTACGCCGAAGCGGTCAGCAACGTCGATGTGCACCAATACGCCAAGGCGCAATCGCCGAGCCTGCCAGCGTCAGATTTCAAACTGATCGGGCATTCGCTGCCGCGTCTGGACATCCCGGCGAAAGTCAGCGGCGGCGCCGCATTCGTCCAGGACATGCGCTTGCCCGGCATGCTCCACGCACGGGTGATTCGCCCGCCGCGTCCGGGTTGCACGCTGGAGGCGTTCGATGCGCCGGCCATTGAGGCACTGGCCGGGGTGGTCAAGGTAATCCGCGACGGCAATTATCTCGCCGTGGTTGCCCGTGACGAATGGCAAGCGATCAAGGCCATGCGCAGCGCCAGCGAGGTCGCGCGCTGGCGTGGTGGCGACGCAATTCCCGAGGCCGCTGATATTCATGCCTTGCTCAAGCGCCTGCCTTCGCGGCGCTATCCGATCAGCAACAATGGCGACGTGAATAACGCCGGTGAAACGCGTTTCAAGGCGCGGGTGACCAAGCAATATCTGATGCACGGCTCGATCGGTCCGTCCTGCGCCGTGGCCTGGTTCAAGGACGGCGTGCTGACCGTGTGGACGCATACCCAAGGCGTCTATCCGCTGCGCGCCGGCATCGCCGAAATGCTGCGTCTGCCGCCGGAGCGGGTGCGCTGCATCCACACCGAGGGCTCAGGTTGTTACGGCCACAACGGTGCCGACGATGCCGCCGCCGACGCCGCATTGATCGCCATGCGCGTGCCGGGCACGCCGGTGCGTGTGCAGTGGATGCGAGAGCAGGAAAACCTTTGGGAACCGTACAGCTCGGCGATGGTGGCCGAGGTCGACGTCGGCTTGGCGAACAATCGCCTGCAGGACTGGAACTACGAACTGTGGACCACGCCGCACAACGAGCGCATCGTCAATGCCGGGCGCTTGTTACCGGCGCGCTTGCTCGCGCAGCCATTTGCCTCGGCGCCCTCGGTGCCGATCGCCCAGCCCGAAGGCGACGGCGACCGCAACGCGGTGCCGCTGTATGACCTCGGCGCGACGCGGATCAACATGAACTTCGTCACCACCATGCCGTTTCGCACCTCGGCGATGCGCTCGCTCGGCGCGCACATCAATATCTTCGCCATCGAAGCGAGCATTGATGAACTGGCAAGCAAGGCCAGCCTTGATCCGGTGGCGCTGCGCCTGGCGCATCTCAGCGACCCTCGTGCGCGTGCGGTAATCGAGCGGGTGCGCGATGCCATCGACTGGCCGCATAAAAATTCCGAGCCCGGTGCCGGTATCGGTTTCGCCTTCGCCCGCTACAAAAACATCATGGGTTATTGCGCCCTCGCCGTGCGCCTGCGCGTGCATCCGCAAACCGGCGAGGTGCGCATCGAGCATGTGGTGACGGCGGTGGATGTCGGCCAGATCGTCAGCCCCGACGGCCTGCGCAATCAGGTCGAGGGCGGCATCGTGCAGTCGGCGAGCTGGACGCTGTACGAGAAAGTCGCCTACGACGCGGGCGGCATTCGCAGCTACGACTGGAGCGGTTATCCGATCCTGCGCTTCACGCAACTGCCGAAGAAGGTCGACGTGCATTTACTCGACCAGCCCGGTGAGCCGTTCCTCGGCGCCGCCGAAATTGTCCAGGGGCCGATGGCTGCTGCCCTCGGCAATGCCGTCGCCAATGCCACCGGCCGGCGCTGGTTGAACCTGCCGCTGAGTCGTTCGGCCCAACCTTCCTGAGCCCAGCCCGCGTTCATTGCCAATGAACGCGGGCGCCGTTGCGCCAGGCGCAAAACAGCGTAGCGCCGCCCACCGATTATCACCCCAGCCTTGCGCAGTTAACGTAGCTCTACCGCATGCGCAGCCCGGCTGTCGCGCTTGAAGTCATTCGTTAATTATCTGGAGTTGCCCATGACCCGCCGCCTGTTCCAACCCGTCGAACTCGGTCCTTACACCCTCGCCCATCGCGTCGCCATGGCACCGCTGACCCGCTCGCGCGCCGGCCAGCCCGGCGACGTGCCGAACGCAATGAACGCCGAGTACTACCGCCAACGCGCCAGTGCGGCGCTGATCATCACCGAGGCCACGCAGATCTCCCGCCAGGGTCAGGGCTACGCATGGACACCGGGCATTTACAGCGATGAGCAGGTCGAGGCCTGGCGTGCAGTCAGCAGCGCGGTGCATGGCGCTGGCGGGCTGATCTTCATGCAGCTGTGGCATGTGGGCCGCGTCTCGCATCCGAGCTTTCAACCAGACGCCGGCCTGCCGGTCGCACCGAGCGCACTGCCGGTGCCCGGCAAGACTTTCATCGTTGACGAAAACGGCAATGGCGTCTGGGGTGATGTGCCGGTACCGCGAGCCCTCGAAACGGCCGAAATCGCCGCCATCGTCGAGGACTATCGCCTCGCGGCGCGCAATGCCATTCGTGCCGGGATGGACGGTGTCGAGATCCACGCGGGCAACGGCTACCTGCTCGATCAGTTCCTCAACAGCAACAGCAACCAGCGCGACGACGCCTACGGCGGCAGCGTCAAGAATCGCGCACGCCTGTTGCTCGAAGTAGTCGCAGCCGTGGCCGACGAAGTCGGGGCCGAACGCGTCGGCGTACGCCTGACGCCAATGGGGCGTTTCATGGGCATGGGCGATGACACGCCAGAAGACACGTTTGGCTATCTGGTCGACGCGCTCAATCGCTGGAATCTGGCGTATCTGCACCTGGTCGAGCCGGCGATGGTCGGCACGGTCAAGGACGAGAATTTCGACCCGCGCTGGGACGCGATCATTGCGCAATTGCGCGGAATCTGGAAAGGCGTGCTGATCCTCGCGGGCGGTTACGACGCCGAGTCTGCCGAGCAGGCATTGCGCTCGGGGCGTGCCGATATCATCGCGTTTGGCCGGCCTTTTCTGGCCAATCCGGACCTGCCGCGGCGGATCCGCGAGCACCTGTCGCTGAACACGCCGGACCCGAGCAGTTTCTTCGGTGGCGATGAGCGCGGGTACATCGATTATCCGGTTCATGTCTGAGCGGGAAGCGCGGCGCGGCTTCAGAACTTTTCAGGTTTGCTTAAGGACTTTAAATGTCGGCGGCGCCCAGACTTTGCCTAACGATCAGGAGAGCCGCCATGACCCCGCATTCGCTGAATTCAGACTATTCCTGCACGCTGGCGCGTCCATTGGGTGCGCTGTCCGGCTGGCAGGAACGCCGCGCCAAGGCGTTCATTCTCGGCGACTTGAGCCGCAGCTTGCGGGTCAGTGAGATTGCCGAGCATTGCAATCTGTCGCGCAGTCATTTTTCCCGGGCGTTCAAGCTGGTCACAGGCTGCTCGCCGCAGGAGTGGATGTTGCGGGTGAAGATCGACAAGGCGAAGGGTTTGTTGCTGACGCCGATGCCGATTACCGAAATCGTTTATGAGTGTGGGTTTTCTGATCATTCGCACTTTACCCGTACGTTCGGACGCCTGGTGGGGATGCCCCCAAAGGCTTGGCGTCAGGCGATGGGGCTGGATGTTGCGCGTGTTGCGGTGGTTGGCGAGCGGGTGGCGGTCTGGGAGGGTGCGGTGGGTTTTGGCGTTGCGGTGCGGGGGGTGGAATTGCGTACTTGATTTTGGTTTGTTTGCTCCCTCTTTGGGCCGCTTTGTTGCGGTCTTTTTTTTGGCCGTGGCGGCCTTTGGGCCGACCAGGCTCTTTTTGTTTTGGTGTATATCCGTTTTATTGGGTGTGGCGGCTGGCGGTTTCGCCCTTACGGCGAGTCCCTTTTTCAGACGCCAAAAAGGAACCAAAAGGCTTTGCTCCGGCGTACGGCCCTCGCAGGCTCGGGTTCCTTCGCTCCGGGATCGATCCGGGCGCAGCGGCTACGGTTTGCTGCGCTGCACCTACTTCCGCTGTGTCTGGCTGCGCCAGACGGTCGCTGCGCTCCCACGCCCGGATCAATCCCTCCACTCAGCCTTCCGATGTCGCTGGTCAGGCAAGATCAAGATCAAGGGCACGCGAGCTAACGCTCATTGTTGAGTGGTTAGAAGCGGCGCATGGCTTGGGATTTGTGGTGGATTTTCCCCTCACCCCAGCCCTCTCCCGAGGGAGAGGGAGCCGATTTTGGTTGGCTTTGAGACTTGCATACGACTCGATATCCCAGGCCGGCGTATTTCTCGCATCCAACGCGGTCAGTCCCCTCTCCCTCCGGGAGAGGGCTAGGGTGAGGGGCTTTTGATTTTCGTTGTGGGTTTCAATTGTCGCTCGGCAGCCCAAGCGGCAAGGTAAATCCAATCCGTGCGCCCTCTTCGCTATCTTCCACTCGGAGTGTGCCGCCGTGGGCGTGGATGACGGTACGGCAGATGGCGAGGCCCATGCCCATGCCGCTGCCTTTGGTGGTGTAGAAGGCGTCGAAGATGTGTTCGCGCTGGGCTTCGGCGATGCCGGGGCCGTTGTCGTGGAGGGTGATGTGGACGTGTTGATCGCGGCGTGTGGATTCGAGGGTCAGTTGGCCGGGACGGTCGTGGCTGGCGATGGCTTCGAGGGCGTTGGTGATCAGGTTGTAGATGACTTGCTGGATCTGTACCCGGTCGACGGCGACGTTGCAGCCGGCATTGAGGCGGGTTTGCAGGGTGGCGTTGCGGTTGTGCAGGTCGGTGGTGGTCAGTTGGATGACTTCGCTGATCAGTTCATCGATCGCGATGGGCAGGCGTTTGAGTGGGGCCTGTTTGGCCAGGGCGCGCAGGGCCTGGACGATTTCGCTGGCGCGGGCGCTGTCGGCGCGGATGTCTTCCAGGCCTTGAATGGCTTCGTTCAGGTCTGGCGTGGTGCGTTTGAGCCAGCGCAGGCTGGCCGAGGCGTTGGAGGTGATGCCCAGCAGCGGCTGGCTGATTTCGTGGGCGATCGAGGCGGACAGTTCGCCCATCATTTTCAGGTGCGCGTTGCGCGCCAGTTCTGCGCGCGAGCTGCGCAAGTCGGCCTCCATTTGTGCGCGCAGGCGGTTGTCTTCGACCAGTTGCGCGTAGAGCCGCGCCGTTTGCAGCGACACCGCGGCTTGTGAGGCGAGGATTTCCAGCATGGTCAGGCGCTCGGCGTTGAACAGTTTCGGCACCAGGCTGTTTTCCAGATACACCAGCCCGATCAGCGCGCCCTGTTTGAGCAACGGCAGGCACATCATCGAGCGTGTCTGCCGTGGTTGCAGGTCGCTGCTGTAGGCCTCGGGGCATTGGAGGCTGGCGTCTTCGAGCACCAGTGGCGTGCGTGTGCGCATGGTTGCGTTGAGTACCGAGACCGGGGCCATGTGTTCGAGGGGCTGGTCGTTGGCCTGGGTCACACGCACGTTGCCAGACTCGATAAACGCCGCCGCGGCCGGTTGCAGTGCGCCGTCGGTCACCAGCATCAGCACACCCTGATCGGCACCGGCATGGATCATCAGGTGGTTCATCAGGGTTTCAACCAAGCGGTCGAGCAGCACTTCCTGCGACACCGCGCGGGCGGCCTCGATGCCCACTTGCAGATCGAGGCGTGCGCGGGTGACCGGGGTTGCCGTTTCCAATGAATGTTCAGTGGCGAGGAAAGGATGCAGCGCCTGCAACTGCTGCGCCTTGGCTTGCGCGCCCCAGAGCGCATAGCAGTCGCGGGCGACGCGCAGGTGGTGATGGGCGCCCGACACCAGACCGCTGCTCAGGCAGATCTGCGCCAGTTGCTCGTGGGCCAGCGCCTGTTCGTGAATGAATCCGGCAGCGGCGGCGGCGATCTGCGACTGGTCGAAGCAGCGGATGGCAACCAGGCCTTCGCCGCGCACGCGGGCAATCGCACCTTCGATCAGCAGTAATTTGTTGGCGAAGGTCAACGGGTTGAGTTCGTCCCAGAGGAGGAAGCGCTGGCGATGCTGTTCGAGCTTTTGCAGTTTTTCGCTGGCATCGCCCGGTGCCTCGTCACTGGCCAGCGCCAGACTGTAAAACAGGTAGTAATCGGCCAGGTTGATATGCGCCGGCAGCGACCAGGCCAATGCGCCGGCCTCTTCGAAGCGCCGCAAGGCATACGCGATGTCGCCAAAATAAAACGCGGACATGCCCGAGTACAGCCAGCGCCAGAACAGCGTCGGCTGCGACACGCGTTCGCGGTCCAACGGGCCGAAGCAATCATGTTCAAGCCGCGCAAGATCAGCAACGGCACGCGGCGCCGGGCCGTTGCGCAACTCCGTGGCGAATGTCTGCTGCGCCAGCAAAATACGCTCGATATCGATGTAATGAAACTGGCGGACCCAGGTCAGACCGTGCTCCAGTTCGCTCAGCACACTGGGCAGCGGCTCGCCCATGAATAGCAGATCAGAGGCGATGTGGTTGCAGGCGTAACACGACATGCCGAGGTCGCCGCCCGCCTGCCCGCATTCGAACGCGGCGAAAGCTTTTTGTCGGGCATACGCCAGTGGCCGGGTCCATGGACTGACCTGATCGAGCGCCACCAGCGTGCCCGTGCGCCCGGCTTCATAGCCATGCAGATCGGTGAGTTCCAGCGCCAGTTCGGCATAGGCCTGACCGTCGACGTACTCGCCATATCGATCGGCGATCATCACCCCGAACCAGGCGAATCCGTAGCCACTGCTGGGCGTGGTGCCATGCAGCAGCGTGAGCTCGACCATCTTCGCCAGGTGCACAAAGGAGATGTCGTCCTTGACGAAGAACGAGGCAATCAGCGTGCTGAGCAGTTCCATGGCCGCTTCGATACGCGGATCATCCGCCGGCGGCAGTGCGCTCAGGTCGGCGATCCGACGCGTACCGCGCAACTCGCGAACGCGCTCGAAAGCCTCGGTCATCTGCGCCCGTGAAGGCTTGCGTCGCAGCGAGATGTCCAGCAGTGCCAAGCCGCTCAGCGCTTCACTGATCGCGCCCTGATAATCGGAATGCAGCGTGCGCAAACTGGCGCGCAACCGATAGGTTTTCGCCTGGTCCAGCGGCGTGGCCGCGTGATGCAGGCAATCGTCGAGACGTTGCTGGGCGCTGGGCAGATCCGCCAACAGCATCACGCACTCGGCGGCCAGCCAGCGACTGGCGAAGGCCTGCGGGTACAGCTGCGTCCAGCCACTGGCACCGAGCAGGCGCTCGGCAATCAGCAGATAATCCAGGGCTTGATCGACAGCGGCAGTGTCGCGCGCGCGCTCGGCAGCCAGGACCAGCACTTTGATGAAATCGGCGCGGCGATGGCTTTCGAGAGTGTCGGTGTCGATACGTTGAATCTGGCTGGCGATTTCGAAGACGTGTTGATCGACCTCCTCGCACCACTCATCGAGCATCACCGCTGCGATGCGTGCGTGCTCGGCGGCACGACCGATCAGCGCGGGCAGTTGCGCCGCTGCCTCGAGCACGCGGTCGTGCGGGAACAGCAGTTGGTGGTTTTCGCGCAGCAGAAATCCGCCGTTGACCAGAAACTCGACGTCACGGGCCAGTTGCGGCGGATCGTCCGACAGCAAACGCTGCAACAGCGCTTCGTCACAGCGACCACCAACATAGCCAGCACAGCGCAACACCTCTCGCGCCGACGCGGGCAGGCGCTGCAAGCGCTGCACCATCAGGTCGGCGACGTTATCGGCGTAGCGATAGCCGGCCAGCGCGCCGGGCGTCCATGTCCAGCGATGCTGCACGGCATCGAAATGCAGCAGCCGCTCATCCATCAACGCCCGCGACACCTGACTGACAAACAACGGATTGCCGGCAGTCTTGAAATGCACGACTTCGGCCAGCGCTTCGATGTTGTCGACCTCCGCGTCCAGCTCGGCCGCAATCAATTGCGCGACCGCCTGCACCGACATCGGCCCCACCTCGATACGCGACGCCGGCAACGCCGACTCACGGCACAACTCGTCGAGCAATCCGCCCTCGCCGCCCAGCACCGCAGTTTCATCGTCGCGATAAGCCAGGATTAGCAACAGATGCCGCGGCGGGCGCGCAATGAAGGCCTTCAGAAAGGCCTGGGTCGAATCGTCGGCCCATTGCACATCATCGATAAACAGCACCAGCGGACGCCCCGGCTGAGCGAACACCTGCAGCACATCGAGCAGAGTGCGACTGGCGCGATCGAGTGCATGACGGGCCGGCATGTTGGGCAGTTCTGCGGTGACGCCGATGAGCAATTCGGCCTCGGGCACCAGCTCCACCAGCAGGCGGCCACGCCCCTTTAGCACTTCGGTCAATTGCTCGCTGAGTGCCTGCATTTCCAGCGCCGGTTTGCCGAGCAACTGCGTGACCAACGAACGAAAAACCTGCGCCAGCGGCGCAAAAGGAATGTCGTTGTGCAACAGGTTGAGCTTGCCGCTGGCCCAGTAACCCGGCGCCTGCCCACGGATACTCTGATGAATCAGCGTCGACTTGCCCGCCCCCGGCGCGCCAGCGATCAACAAAACCCGGGCGATGCCGTCGCTGCGCACGCGCTGAATCTGTTCGAGCAATTGCGCACTCTCCGCCTCGCGACCGAACAGCAACTCGCCACGGGTGGTTTTCGTCAGCGCGTCGAACGCGCCCAGGCGAAACGCGTCGATCCGCCCGTGCTCACGCCACTGGCGCAGGCACCAGGCCAGATCCGCCGCCAGCGACTCAAGGCTCTGATAGCGTGCGTCCGGTTCTTTTGCCAAGCCTTTGAGCAAGACCTGGCAAAGCCCTTGCGGCAAATCTTTTACATACACGTCGGGCGATGGCGGCTGGACGGCGGCGTGTACATGCCGCCACTGCGTCGGGTCGCGGGCCGTCAGCGGCGTGCGACCGGTGAGCACTTGATAGAGGATGGCCGACAAGGCGTACACGTCGCTGCGTTCATCGTTCGCCGCGACGTCATGCTGCACCTGCTCCGGCGCCAGATAAGGCCAGTGTTCGATAACCGGCAGTTCGCTGTTCGGCAGATCGGGCGCGGCGGTGTGCACGCCCATCAACCTGACCGAGTCGTCGGCACCGACCATCAGGTGCCATGGCAGCAGACCGACGCGGCGAACGCCAGCCTGGCCAGTCAGCGCCAGTGCGTTGGCCGCCGCCACGGCAATGTGCAGAAACCGATCCAGCGCCAGGCCGGCGTCGCTGATCAACTCCGCCAGCGACTCACCCCACGCGGGATACACCAACAGCGGGCCGTCGGCCGAGCGGATCTGTGCAACCGGGGCAATCACCCACTCGGCAGGCAGATGCAGATGGAAATCGCGCTCCAGGCGCTTGCACACAGTCGGGCGCTGAATCGGTGCGCGCACGGCGAACCAGCGCTTGAGCGTGCGGCCATCTTCGAGGCTGTACCAGGTCAGTTCGTTGTCGCGGCGCCACAGGCTGAACCGGCAACTGTCCAGCCACGCTTCGTCATGCAGCAGGGCTGGGGACGGACAAGACACGGGGCTGGCAGAAGGCGTGCCGGGCATTGGAATCACCACTGGAGACTGGTTTCAGGGCCGATCCGCGAGTATACGCAACGGTTCTGGTCAAGGGGCCAGTCGTCGCGCGGCTGTCCGCCTGCAGCCCCAGAATGGCCGTCCAGAGCCTGCCGTTGCGGATAAACAGGCTGGAAACCGCGGCTGTTATCCCTCGGGATAATTGCTTTATGCCGGGCGCTCACCTAGCGTACCGGTCTCATGAACCGGCGCCCCGCCATTCATTTTCACCACAGCGCAGAGGCAAGCATGATCCGACTCGGCCAGGCCACGATTTCACTGGAGCGGCGCGAAGCCTTTCTTGATGGCCGGCCATTGCGTGTCGGCGGCCGCGCGTTTGAAGTGCTCTCGGTTCTGATGCAGGCCGACGGCCGGATTGTCAGCAAGGACGAACTGATCAATCAGGTCTGGCCCGATATTGTCGTTGAGGAAAACAACCTGCAGGTGCAGATTTCCGCGCTGCGCAAGCTGCTCGGGGCCAAAGAAATCATTCAGACGGTCGCCCGTCGAGGTTACCGATTATTGAAAGACCGCGAACCCAAACCGCCCGCCTTCACTGCGATGGCCGCGCCTGTGCCGAGGGCGCCACAACAGCCGCCGGTCGATGCGCAATCGGTGCCGGTGTTGATCGTCGATGACGAGGCGCGTGTGCGCACGGCCCTGAGCCGATTGCTGCGGGCCGAAGGCATCGAACACCGCCTGTTCGCCAGCGCCGAAGAACTGCTCGACGCGCCTCTGGAAAACGGGCCGGCGTGCCTGCTGCTCGATGTCAGCCTGCCTGACGCAAGCGGATTGCAACTGCAGACGACGCTCACCGAGCGCGGCCACCCGTGGCCAGTGATCTTCATGACCGGGCACGGCACCATCCCGATGTCGGTGCAGGCCATGAAAGCCGGGGCAGTGGAGTTTCTGACCAAACCGTTCAACGACGATGAACTGCTCGATACTCTGCACACCACCCGCCAACACGCGGCGACTGCGTACGAGCAATGGCAGCGCGTGCAACAGGCCCTGCAACTGGCCGCGCTGCTGACCCCGCGCGAGCGTGAAGTATTGCCGCTGATTGTCGCCGGTCTTGCCAACAAGCAGATTGCCAACCAGCTGGGCACCAGTGAAGTCACGGCCAAGGTCCATCGCAAACACATCATGGCGAAGATGCAGACGCGCTCGCTGGTCAACCTCGTTGAACTCTACGGGCTGATCAGCAGCGCGCGGCCACCCGGCCCATCGAGCCTGTCGTGAACAGCGCCACTGACCGTCCTGCAACGGCCGACAGTAGTCACGCGACCATTGTCTGCATCGTCGACGACGATGCTTCGGTGCGCAAAAGCCTGCACAATCTGCTGCGCTCGGTGGGGTATCACGCGCAAGTCTATGGCAGCGGCGAAGCCTTTCTTGCCGAACAGCGTTTCGACGAAATCGCCTGTCTTCTCCTGGATTTGCGCATGCCCGGCCTGTCCGGCATCGACGTCATGCGTGAACTGCAACGCCGCTCCCAGCGCTTCCCGGTGATCTGCATGTCGGCCCATTGGGATGAGGCGACTCTGGCCGAATCCGGCCACTATCACGCGGTACATTGCCTGAGCAAACCGTTCGAAGAAGACGCCTTGTTGCAGGCGATCGAGTCGGTGGTGCATCGCCAGCACTGAGTATCAGGGGATTTTTTGCCTCCGACGCCCCGAGCAGCAGCGTCGGCATGAGCAATCAATTGGCACTGCGGCTCCGTTTCAGGGTCAGTTCAGGTGACCTGACATTGACCGGCAAACCCTCAAGGGCGCCGTTAAATGGCAGAATCCCCCGACCTTGATCCTTTTCGGAGAGCGCAATGCTTCGCGTGTTTGAACGAAGACTCGACCCCTTCCCGCCTGACGAACTGCCGCCACCGCCGGTTGGCCTGACGCGTTTTCTGTGGGCGTGCACCCGCGGCGCGCGCGGTTACATCCTCGCGCTGGCCCTGCTCAGTGCCGGCGTGTCGATTTACGAAGCGTGGCTGTTTTCCTTCCTCGGTCAGGTCGTCGATCTGCTCTCGACCTGGCAGACCGGTGGCGGCGTCAGTGCCGAGGAAAGCCGCGTGCTGTGGGGCATCGGCATCGTCCTGCTGGTGAGCATCGTGCTGGTCGCGTTGCGCACGATGGTTCAGCACCAGATCCTCGCGATCAACCTGCCGCTGCGCCTGCGCTGGGATTTTCACCGCTTGATGCTGCGGCAAAGCCTGTCGTTCTTCTCCGATGAATTCTCCGGGCGGGTCACCACCAAGGTCATGCAAACCGCGCTCGCGGTGCGCGAAGTGCTGTTCACCCTGATCGAAATCGCCCCCGGCATCGGCGTGTACTTCATCGCCATCATCGCCCTCGCTGGCGGCTTCGCCCTGAAGCTGATGCTACCGTTCATTGCCTGGGTCGCGCTGTTCGCACTGGCGATGGTGTACTTCGTGCCACGTCTGGGCAAAGTCGGCCAGGAACAAGCCGATGCACGCTCATCGATGACCGGGCGCATCGCCGACGCCTACACCAACATCACCACGGTGAAACTGTTCTCGCACTCCAAACGCGAAGCGCATTTCGCCCGCGCGGCAATGGAAGATTTCAAGCTCACCGGGTTTCGCCAGATGCGTCTGGTCAGCCAGTTCGAAATCGTCAACCAGGCGCTGGTGGTCGGGCTGATCATCGGCGCCGGCGGCTACGCCCTGTGGCTCTGGCACCAGGGCCAGGTCGGTGCCGGTGCGGTCGCGGCGATCACCGCCATGGCCTTGCGCATCAACGGCATGTCGCACTGGATCATGTGGCAGATGACCTCGCTGTTCGAAAACATCGGCACCGTGCAGGACGGCATGGCCACCCTCACCCGCGGTCCGAAAGTCCAGGACGCAGCGAACGCCAGCGTGCTGGTACCTGCCGGCGGCGCGGTGACATTCGACAACGTCAGCTTCAACTACAACGGCGAACGCCAGGTGCTCGACGGTTTGAGCCTGCACATTCGCGCCGGCGAAAAAATCGGCCTGGTCGGTCGCTCCGGCGCCGGCAAATCGACGCTGATCAACCTGCTGCTGCGCTTCTACGACGTCGACAGCGGGCAGATCCGCATCGACGGCCAGAACATCGCCGAAGTGACCCAGGACAGCCTGCGCAGCGCCATCGGCATGGTCACCCAGGACACCTCGCTGCTGCACCGCTCAATCCGCGACAACATCGCCTACGGCCGCCCCGACGCCAGCGACGCAGACATCCACCGCGCCGCCGCCAACGCCCAGGCCGACGGCTTCATCAACCAGTTGAGCGACCGCCAGGGCCACAGCGGCTACGACACCCTGGTCGGCGAGCGCGGCATCAAACTCTCCGGCGGCCAGCGCCAACGCATCGCCATCGCCCGCGTCATGCTGAAAAACGCCCCGATCCTGCTGCTCGACGAAGCCACCAGCGCCCTCGACTCCGAAGTCGAAGTCGCCATCCAGGAAAGCCTCGATGAAATGATGCAAGGCAAAACCGTCATCGCCATCGCCCACCGCCTCTCCACCATCGCCGCCATGGACCGCCTCATCGTCATGGACGAAGGCCGCATCATCGAACAAGGAACACACGCGGAACTGCTGGCCAGAAACGGGATTTATGCCAGGTTGTGGCAGCATCAAAGCGGCGGGTTTCTGGGGGAAGATCAGGGGTTTGCCGCGACGGTGGATCAGGCTTGATCTGGCGATTTCAGATCAAGATCAAAGGCCCCTCACCCTAGCCCTCTCCCGGAGGGAGAGGGGACTGACCGAGTTGTTTAGACTAATGCGCCAACGCTCGATACCGAGTTGCAAATTTCAACTCCAACCAAAATCGGCTCCCTCTCCCTCGGGAGAGGGCTGGGGTGAGGGGCAAATCCACCACCAATCCCAAGCCAACCACCCGCTTCTAACCACTCAACAATGAGCGTTAGCTCGCGTGCTCTTGATCTTGATCTTGCGTCACCGGCGACGTCGGAAGGCTGAGTGGAGGAATCGATCCGGGCGTGGGAGCGCAGCGACCGTCTGGCGTAGCCAGACACAGCGGACGTAGGTGCAGCGAAGCAAACCGTAGCCGCTGCGCCCGGATCGGTCCCGGAGCGAAGGGACCCGAGCCTGCGAGGGCCGAACGCAGGAGCAAGCGTTTTGGGTTACCTTTTTGGCGTTTGAAAAAGGTGACCCGCCGTAAGGGCGGAACCCTAAGCCGCCGTGACCGCAGCAACGGATATTCACCCAAAACCAAACACCCAAAACAACCAGAACCAACCGTACGTCGCCCCCACGGAACACCCCGCCAAGCCCCCTCCTCTACCCAACAAAGGGCCGAGGAAAACCACCATGTACAACGAAACCAAAATGCTCGCCTACACCCAATGGCACGACCTGCTGACCAACACCAGCACCTTCAGCGCCCCCGAAGACCGCTACGACGAACTGCTCCGACTCGCCGACGACTACCGCAGCCGCGGCATCATCAACGCCCCCGAACGCAACACCCTGATCGAAATCGCCACCGCGGCCTACACCCGCTCAGTGACCGCCGCCACACCCGAATCAAACCATTCAGGAATCCACCCATGACCGATGAAAAACCCACCCAGGGCCCTATCACGCCAGGCACCGAAGCCGACGGCCTGACCGACGATCAACGCGTACGCCGCGAAACCAACGACCACCAACAAGGCGCCCGCGTAACCCCCGGCCCTGCGGATAAAGAACGTGACCCGGAGGTTGGCCGGACATGAACAAGCTCGCAGTAAAAACCCTCGCCACACTGGTCCTGAGCCTGCAGACCATCGCCCTGTGTTACGCCGTCACACTCAACGCCTTCGTCGAAGAGGCGGCGCAACAGAGCCTGTTCCAGAACAACGCCTCGCGCATCGCCATGGAAAACAGCGCCCTGCCCGAAGTTCGCGAGTTTGCCAAAAACCAGATCGCCGACCACGATCGGTTCTACCCGAAACTGCAACAACTCGGGCAAACCTTGAAGATGGACGTTCCAGCCGAACCTTCGACAGCCGGAAAAGCCAAGCAACTGCGCCTTGAATCACGCGATGAATCGTTCGATCGCACCTACATCGACAGCCAGGCCGAGACCCTCGAGCAGAAGGTCATGCTGTTCAAGAAAGAGGCGATGTCTTCGGAAAACCCGCAGCTCAAGGCCTTCGCGAAATCGGCGCTACCAGGCATCGAAAAGCAAGCGCAGACGGCGAAGGCTCTGCAGGAAAAACTCAAGCCTTCGGCCGGGAAATTGACTGCGCCGAGCAAGCCTTGAGCGGCGGCGCTGTCAGTCGATGGGACCAACGTTAATGGTCATGTCGTCACCCAGCCCCTGGACCTTGGCGAGGACATCGACCGGGGTTTCGTCGGAAAAGCGCACGACGTAGCCCATGCCGCTGCCGTCTTCCTCGATGGCGCTGACCCACAGTTCGACCTCGTCGGCGTCCAGCCCCAAGGCCTGGGCAAACTGGCGGTAGCGGTGGTCTGAATCGGTTTCGTCCATTGGGTAATGGGTCATTGGGTTCTCCGGTTTTTTGGGGGGCTTATGGCGATGGACGTTATGGTTGGGTTAGCGTTCGATTTTTTTGGTGGGTTGGTTGTTCATTGCTGCGAGTTCGGGTGTTCGGTTTTAGTGAGGTGGTGAGGCCTCCCCTCACCCCAGCCCTCTCCCCTAGGAGAGGGAGCCGATTTGTGGACAGTTCAGAACTGGAGTACGACTCGGTATCGCAGGCCGGCGAACCTCGTTCATTCAACTCGGTCAGTCCCCTCTCCCTCCGGGAGAGGGCTAGGGTGAGGGGCTTTTGACTTTGGGGTTTGAGTAACAGCGCATACAACGACTGGCCACCGCTGCGAGAGCGGAACTCCCGGACGCAAGCGCCGGTCGATGACGACGACCCATGGCCATTCCGTCATTTGCGTTTCAACTGATGATTGCGAGAGAACACTATCGTGGACTTGTTGTTTCTGGGCACCTCTGCCGGCGTGCCGACCCGTGAGCGCAATGTCAGCGCCACGGCATTGATCGAGGCGTCGGGCCGAGGCTGGTATCTGATCGATTGTGGTGAAGGCACGCAGCATCAAATCCTGCGCACGCCGTTGTCACTGAGCGAACTGCGGGGCATTTTCATCACGCATGTGCACGCTGACCATTGCCTTGGCTTGCCCGGTTTGCTGGCAAGCACCGGGATGTCCGGGCGGACGCGACCGCTGGATATCATCCTGCCGGCAGCCCTGCATACGTGGCTGACGCTCAGCCTCAGCGTGACGCAATCGCACCTGCCGTTCGAAATCCATCTGCACGCGGTCGAGTCGCTGGATCACTGGCGCAACGGCAACGTCGAGGTCAGCACTGTCGAGTTGTCGCACCGCGTGCCGTGTCACGGTTATGTGTTCACCGAAGCCGATCCGGCGCCGCGTCTGGATGTGCAACGCCTTGACGCTGAAGGCATCGAACGCGGTCCGCTGTGGGGTGAACTGGCCCATGGCCAGGATGTGCTGCACGACGGGCGCTGGCTGCGCGCGCAGGACTATTTGCTCCGGGCGCGCCCGCCGCAACGCATCATTGTCTGTGGCGACAACGACCGCCCGGAACTGCTGGCGGAGGTTGCCGCCTCAGCCGATGTTCTGGTGCACGAGGCGACGTTCATCCAAGCGGCCATCGATAAGACCCGCGCCAGCTACGGCCATAGCAGCGCCGCAGCGGTCGCCGGTTTTGCCGAAGCGGTGGGCGTGCGCAACCTGGTGCTGACGCACTTCAGCGCACGCTACCAGGCCAACCCGGCGCAACATCCGTCAATCGAAGACGTGCGCAGCGAGGCGGCAGCGCTGTACAACGGGGAATTGATTCTGGCGCGCGACCTGCAGCGCTATCACTTCGATCAACAGGGCCATTTGTAGCCAGTGATGCGAAATCCTGTGCCCCGCTCGCGCGATCAATAAAAAAACGCCCGCTCGCCTGGCGAACGGACGTAGCGGTTCCAAGGTGGGGTTACTTCTTGGCTTCCTTGTCGGGGTCAGCCGAGCGAGCGAGAAACGCCTCGGTCAGCTGCGGCAAATGCTTGAGTAGCCAGTCGGCCATAGCCACCTCCTGCGGCAGAATCGACTCACAGGCCTTTTTCGTCTGCGTATCGCCAGCCGCTTCGGCGGCAGCGATCAGCACGGTATAGCTGGCGATTTCCATGTTCTCGAACACGTAGCCGGCCATCGCGCCCTTGATCACCTCATCGCTCATCAACGAGCCACCCACGGCCTGACCGAACGCCATCAACTTGCCCCCCAGATCCTTGATCGTCGACGAGTCGCCACCCAGTCGTTGCAGGCACTCATCGATGAGTTTCTGCTGGCCGAGGGTTTCTTCGATGTGCTGGTCGATCCGCGCTTTCAGTTGCGGGTAGTGCTCCAGACGCTTGGATTGCGCCTTGAGCATTTGCTCGGCCTGTTGCTCCATGGCATGGGCATCGCGCAGCCAGTCGAGCAGATTTTCCTGTGGAGTGGCCATGGTTGAATCCTCTTCTTGATGGTTTCACAGTGGTCCCGCTCACGCGCGCCACGCTGTTGCATAGCGCGCGTGAGCGGAGTTCGGCGGGCAGTGTCGCGCTGTCACACCGACGGCGGAACCTGCGTACCGGCGCCCAGATCCGCGCCGGTCACCGGCTCGCTGTTGGGATCGGACATGGTGCGGGTTTTCATGTTCTCCAGCAGCGCTTCGTCGGCACTGTCCAGCTTGACGGTCGCCAGACCATCGCCGCCATCCACCGCCGGTGTTGGGCTTTCGACAAACTCCCAATCGTCCCCCTGGTTCCATGGCCCGCGCATGCTCTCGGTGCCGTGGGACATGTTGAAGTAGACGTTGGTGAACTCCGGCATGCCGGGTTTCTTGCCTTGCGGGAAGTTCGGCTGAATCGCATGCAAGGCTTTTTCGAACGACAGCTGGTGCGCAATCTCCCGAGTCATCAAGAAGCCCAGCGCCTCTTTCACACCCGGATCGTCCGTCACGTTCATCAACCGCTCATAAACAATCTTCGCCCGCGCCTCGGCCGCGATGTTCGAACGCATATCCGCCGTCGGCTCACCAATGGTGTCAACGTACGCCGCGGACCATGGGACACCCGCCGAATTAGTCAAAGGCGCCCCCCCGCCATACAACAGGCTGGTGATGTGCGAATCGTTACCCGCACCGTTCAACGAACGATACAACTCACCCTCCTCCTCCACGCCTTCAGCCATCTTGCCCTTGGCGCCCTTGTTGAGCATGACGATGATCGAACCGATCACCTCCAGATGGCTCAGCTCCTCAGTCGCGATGTCCAGCAGCAAATCCTTGCGCCCCGGATCATCCTCAGCCAACGCCTGAGTGAAATAGCGCGTAGCCGCCGCCAACTCCCCCTGCGCCCCCCCGAACTGCTCCAGCAAAAGATTCGCAAGCCCGGGATTGGGTTGCGCAACACGAACGGTGTATTGAAGTCGCTTGTTATGTAGAAACATGACAAATCTCCTCAGTCTGAATGAGTGTGGCGGTCTCGACGGTCAAGTCACTGCCCACTCCTTTGTGAAGCATTCGCTGTGAAGAAAATTTCAAAAAATATTCGGGTTCAGGACAAATGGTTATGTGGATGGAACAAGCGAAACGGGTGGCGCGGGTTCGCTTGTTTGCGCGATTTTCTTCAATGAAAGCAGCGGTTTTACCAGTGCAAATCGAACAAAAGACACAACAAAATCAAGAGCCCCTCACCCTAGCCCTCTCCCGGAGGGAGAGGGAACAACTGTGGTGAATGCGCGAGCTGGCCAACCTGAAATAACGCGTCGAACACAAACTTCGAAGCCAACCAAAATCGGCTCCCTCTCCCTCGGGAGAGGGCTGGGGTGAGGGGCAGCCACACCACAAAACACAAGCCAAACGCCACGCTTCTAACCACTCCTTACAATGAGCGTTAGCTCGAGTGCCCTTGATCTTGCCTAACCGGCCCCATCGGCAGGCTGAGTGGAGGGATCGATCCGGGCGTGGGAGCGTAGCGACCGTCTGGCGCAGCCAGACACAGCGGACGTAGGTGCAGCGCAGCAAACCGTAGCCGCTGCGCCCGGATCGGTCCCGGAGCGAAGGAACCCGAGCCTGCGAGGGCCGAACGCAGGGGCCCAGCGTTTTGGTTACTTTTGGGCGTCTGCAAAAGTGACCCGCTGTAAGAGCGGAACCGCCAGCCGCCACACCCAAAAAAACGGATATACACCCAAAACAACCAAAGCCTGGTCGGCCCAGAGGCCGCCAAGGCACCCGCCCCGTCACTTCCCTTGAACCACCACGAACCCAAAGCGCTCACAAAGAAAACCACCCGCGAGCCAGCCCCCCATGAACGCCTATAAAAACCTGCTGACAGCCGAACAACAAACCCGCCTGCAAGCCCTCGATACCTGGCATCGAACACTGCAAGACCGCACCCTGCGCATGGACTGCCCCGATCGCTACCACGAAGAACTCCTGCGCCAATGCGACGAAATGGACCGCCTCGGCATCATCACCTGGCAAGAATGGCAAGAACTGCGCCGCGAAGCCGACCAGGCCTACGTGCAGGCCATCGCCGGCCACGACTACCACTGACTCTGTAATACCCAGCGAGCCCAGTCATGACCGAACCGCGCTTTGGAATCGAAGAAGAATATTTCGTCACCGACCTGCACACCCGCCGAATGGCCGGCGCCCCTTCGCCCGAAGCCCGCGAGGCCTGCAAGAAAGCCATCGGTGCCTCGTTCGCCACCGAGATGTTCCAGGGCCAGTTCGAAATCGCTTCACCGGTATTCACTGACTTCGTCGAAGCCAGCGATTATCTGACCGGCGCACGTCAGACCCTAAGCAAAACCCTCGAACCTTTCGGCCTCGGCCTGCTCAGCGCCGGCAGCCATCCGCTGGCCGATTGGCGCGAACAGACCCCCACCGATGAACCGCATTTTCACGATCTGTTCGATACCTACGGCCACGTCGCCCGGCGCAGCGTGCTGTCGGGCCTGCATGTGCATGTAGAAGTGCCTGAGCATCTGGACCGTGTCAGGGTGATGAACGAAGTGTTGCCTTGGACGCCGCTGTTACTGGCCCTGAGTTGCTCGTCGCCGCTGTGGGACGGGGCCAACAGCGGCTACAAAAGTTATCGCCAGACCGCGTGCGACGAATGGCCACGCATGGGCGTGCCGCCACTGTTTGCCGATCAACAGGCTTATGACGAGCACGTTGGTTTCCTGACCGCCGCCGGCGTGATCAGCCAGCCCAGCCAATGCTGGTGGGGCATTCGCCCGGCAGTGCGCTACCCGACGCTGGAACTGCGCATGACCGATGCTTGCCCGCGCGTGGAAGACGCGCTGACCCTCGCCGCGTTCTTTCGCGTACTGGTCGCGCATGCGTGCCGGCAGTCGCAACCGGGCTCGGCCTATGACGCGTCAGCACGCTGGATACTTGAGGAAAATCGCTGGCGCGCCAAGCGCTGGGGGCTTGATGGGAAGTTCATTGTCACCGGCCAGGACAGCCCTTGCTCAATCAGCCAGTGGCTAGCGCTGGCTGAAGAGCGCTTCGCCGAAACCGCCGACAATTTGCGGATGCCGACCTTGTTCAAACGCGCCAACAGGATCATCAATGACGGCACCAGCGCCGACCGGCAACTGGCGGTATTCAACAAGGCCCTGCAGCAACAGCCCGGTCCGCGTTCGGCGCTGTCGCAAGTGGTCGATCATCTGCTAGAGGAAACCTCGCGCAGTTGATCGACCTTTAACACTTCGCATCAATCGCCCTTGCCGGTGCGGGTTCCACCATGGCTGTGTTGTCCGCCCGTTCGCGCCTTTTCCGCTCGGTCGAGTTTGACGTCGACCGCAGTGTCGCCCTTCTTACCGGCTTCCTTGATTTTCTGCGGATCGTCGGCGAATGAATGCCCGCTTTGATGCTTGCTGGTCATGACACTGTCCTCGCGATGAAATCTCGGTTGTCAGTTCCGTATGCCGCCCTTGCACCCTATCAACCGAACTTTGCGCTCGCTACCCATGTATTCGCCACACTGACGAAAGGTATTCAAACGAAACGAAGCGAAGCTTTCAACGACTGGTAAACAATCATCTTAATATCAACAAACTTATACGAAGCGGCATCTGAAACAGCACCCTGTATAAGTTTCATCGAGAGCACTACCGTTCATCGGGCACCGAAAAAAATCTTCAAACGAATTTCCTCAGCGCGTTATCCGAGTAAGTGTCCGTTGCAACACATGGGCAACTTAAGAAAACCTTAATTGATATTGGAGAGCTATCATGACTACAGGTAATAAAAACCCGGGCAACTTCGCCAACGATCGTGAGAAAGCATCCGAGGCGGGTAAAAAAGGCGGCCAGGCTTCCGGCGGTAACTTCGCCAATGACCGCGAAAAAGCCTCCGAAGCAGGCCGTAAAGGCGGCCAGAACAGCCACGGTGGCGGCCGCAAGTCGTCTTGACCGGCGGCATAAGGGGCAGCCTCGCTGCCCTTCGAAATCAAACAGCTGGAACGGTCACCGGCGTGAAGGCAGTTATATACCGCTGATGATCGTTCCAACTGATTGATAGTCGAACCCAAGCCAACCGGCAAGTAACGAGCATTGCAACAAACAACATCAGGCAGTATCCACGGCATTTGTCCGAACAACTTCAGAGCGTAACTAAGCGCAGCCTGAATTCGTATCGATGCTTATATATGCAAGAGGTGTTTTGAAATGGCTCAAGATAAACAAGGCAGCATGTCCGTCAACGAAGCAGGTAAAAAAGGTGGGGAAGCAACATCGGCTTCGCATGATAAAGAGTTCTACCAGGAAATTGGCAGCAAAGGCGGCCAAAACAGTGGAGGCAACTTCAAGAATGATCCGGAGCGGGCAGCCGAGGCCGGTAGCAAGGGCGGCCAGAACAGCGGCGGCAACTTCAAGAACGACCCGCAGCGCGCGTCCGAGGCCGGCAGTAAAGGCGGCCAGAACAGCGGTGGCAACTTTGCCAACGACCGCGAAAAAGCCTCCGAAGCCGGGCGCAAAGGTGGCGAAAACAGTCATGGTGGTGGGCGCAACAGCTAATGCGCCATTTGCAGGGGAGCATCGCTCCCCTGCCGTTTATTCAACGCAAGACAACTTCCTCGCCATCCCCCGCCGCTTTCTTCACCGCTGCACCTTGGAATTGGCCAACTCGCCCTCATAATCATGGCAATCCCCCACGTTGTCAGAGGAACCCGCGCCATGACCGATCAAACCGAAACTGCGATTCTTGCCGGCGGCTGCTTCTGGGGCATGCAGGACCTGCTGCGACGTTACCCGGGCGTGCTGAACACCCGCGTCGGTTACAGCGGCGGCGACGTGCCGAACGCGACCTATCGCAATCACGGCAATCACGCCGAAGCCATCGAAATTACCTTCGATCCTGCCGTGATCAGCTACCGCCAGATACTCGAATTCTTCTTTCAGATCCACGACCCGAGCACACCCAACCGTCAGGGCAACGACCTTGGCCCGAGCTATCGTTCGGCGATCTATTACCTCAACGACGAGCAACGCGCCGTCGCTGAAGACACTGCTGCCGATGTCGACGCCTCAGGATTGTGGCCAGGCCGAGTGGTGACTGAAATCGAATCGGCCGGCCCCTTCTGGGAAGCGGAACCTGAGCATCAGGATTATCTGGAGCGGATTCCGAATGGCTACACCTGCCACTTCATTCGGCCGAACTGGAAACTGCCCAAGCGCGGCTGATCAGTTGGCGTCGCGGCAGTAGCGCGACGCGATTGATCCATTTTTTGCAGGATGACCTGAATGCCGAAAAATCCACCAACCCCTGAAGAGCCGGCCAGCGCCGCCGACATCGAGCGCTCGATCCAGGCCCTCAACCGGCTGGCCGAGCGCCTCTGGGGCGAGGACCGTGTCGCCGAAGCCAAAGCCCTGCTTGATGCGCTCGATGCGTTGAACCGTGCGCTCGATCGCATTCGCATCGGCGAAAGTCGCCGGGCGGCGACTCTGCATTGAGGCATCGGCTTACGGCTTGAGGATCAGCACCGGCTCGCCTTTTTTGAGGATGTAGGTTGCCAGCTCCGAGGCCTTGTCGCTGCCGACGTTTTTCGCCACATGCGCCACACCTTCCGGAATGAACAGTGAATCCCCCGCCTTCAGCGTCACGGGCGCCCTGCCCTCCAGTTGATATTCGAATGTGCCGCTGATCACGTAAGCGACTTCAACGCCGGGATGTGCATGGCGCGGCGAGGTCACGCCCGGTTCGAAATCAACGCGTGCCTGAACCACTTCGCGGTCGGCAGCACCGAGATCCTGCTTGACCAGATCGGTGCGGCTCAAGCCTTGCTGCCAGCTCTTGGCCGGGGCGTCTGCCGCGTGGGCGATGCCGATCATCGAAGCAAAAATGGCGCTGGCGAGTAACAGTGAACGTTTCATATGTAGCCCCTTCAATCAGTGATGTGGTGAGGGCTACTGTGCGGGTTACATGTAAGGCGGATGTGTCGTGAACCCTGAGTTTGTTGTTCAGCTGTGTACCGCGGGTGATCAGATACACGCTCATACAAACTGCCTCGTCACTGTGTCGACCTTGCAGGCAGGCCATGTTGACGAGGAAGCTGTAAACTGCCGCGATCTTCACTCGCTCAGACAAGGGATTCCCATGGCCAACCAAGACATCACCTTCACCCCCGATCCGGACGCCGACTCGATTTCTTCCGACGTGGCAACCTTCGGCGGGATCATGGTTTCCACCCAGATCCCGACGCGCGCCGACGGCAGCCTGGAGCTGGGCGATATCACCACGCAGAGCGAATGCACCCTGCAAGCGCTGAAAGTCGCGCTGGAACGTGCAGGCAGTTCGATGGACCGGGTCATGCACCTGACCATTTACCTCACCGACATGGCCGATCGCGCCGCATTCAACGAGGTGTACCAGCGCTTCTTCGCCAAGCCATGGCCGGTGCGCGCGGCGGTGGGCGTGGCGGCGTTGGCGGTCGAGGGGATGCGCGTGGAAGTCACGGCGATGGCGGCCAAGGCCTGACCTGACTTCTGCAACACCCGTTAACCCCGTGGGAGCCTGCCTGCTGGCGATAGCGGCCTTGTATTCAACATCGATGCTGGCTGAACCACCGCTTTCGCGAGCAGGCTCGCTCCCACAATGGTTTTGCGTTGGGCTCGGTTTTCTGATCGTTCCCACGCTCTGCGTGGGAATGCAGCCCGGGACGCTCCGCGTCCCTTTCAAAGCCGAACGCGGAGCGTCCGTCGAGGCATTCCTTTGCTGCGCGTGGGAACGATCGCAATTCCTGCGTAGCGTTCGCCGATTCCGCGCTGACATCAGGCCCCTTGTGGGAGCCAGCCTGCTGGCGATAGCGGTCTGGCATTCAACATAGGTGGTAGCTGGACCGGCGCTTTCGCGAGCAGGCTCACTCCTACAGGGGTTTGGGTGATCCTTGAGATCTGTGCCATCGGGCAGCGCGGGCGTGCCGGCCGCGCGTTTCGCGGGTAGAATGCGCGCCTAACCGTGACAGCCTGACTAAAAAAACTATGTCCTTGCCCAAGCATCATCTGGAATTGCTCAGCCCTGCCCGCGACGTGGCCATCGCCCGTGAGGCGATCCTGCACGGCGCTGACGCCGTGTACATCGGCGGCCCGAGCTTCGGCGCGCGCCACAACGCCTGCAACGAAGTCAGCGAAATCGCCGAGCTGGTGGAATTTGCCCGGCGCTACCATGCGCGCATTTTCACCACCATCAACACCATCCTGCACGACAACGAACTGGAGCCGGCGCGCAAGCTGATCCATCAGTTGTACGACGCTGGTGTCGACGCGCTGATCGTTCAGGACCTGGGCGTAATGGAGCTGGACATTCCGCCGATCGAACTGCACGCCTCGACGCAGACCGATATCCGCACCCTGGAGCGGGCGAAGTTCCTCGATCAGGCCGGTTTCTCGCAGCTGGTACTGGCGCGCGAGCTGAACCTGCAGGAAATCCGCGCCATCGCCGACGAAACCGACGCGGCCGTCGAGTTCTTTATCCACGGCGCGTTGTGCGTGGCCTTCTCCGGCCAGTGCAACATTTCCCACGCGCAGACCGGGCGCAGCGCCAACCGTGGCGACTGCTCGCAGGCCTGCCGTCTGCCGTACACCCTGAAAGATGAAAAGGGTGGCGTGATCGCCTACGAAAAACACCTGCTGTCGATGAAGGACAACAACCAGAGCGCCAACATCCGCGCGCTGGTCGAAGCCGGCGTGCGTTCGTTCAAGATCGAAGGCCGCTACAAGGACATGGGCTATGTGAAGAACATCACTGCCTATTACCGCCAGCGCCTCGACGACGTGCTGGAAGATCGCCCGGACCTCGCCCGCGCTTCCAGCGGCCGCACCGCGCACTTCTTCCTGCCCGATCCGGAAAAAACTTTCCACCGTGGCAGCACCGATTATTTCGTCACCGATCGCAAGATCGACATCGGCGCCTTCGACTCGCCGACCTTCACCGGTCTGCCGGTCGGTACGGTCGAGAAAGTCGGCAAGCGTGACATGCAGGTGGTCACTCAGGAGCCGCTGTCCAACGGTGACGGCCTCAACGTGCTGGTCAAACGCGAGGTGGTCGGTTTCCGCGCCAACATCGCCGAGGCCAAGGGCGAGTTCGAGGAAGACGGCGAGAAGCGCTACCGTTATCGCGTCGAGCCGAACGAAATGCCCGAAGGCCTGTTCAAGCTGCGCCCGAACCACCCGCTGAACCGCAACCTTGACCACAACTGGCAACAGGCGCTGCAAAAGACCTCTTCGGAACGTCGCGTGGCCCTGAGCTGGCTGGCGCGTCTGCGTGAAGAGCAGCTGGAAATCACCGCCACCAGCGAAGAAGGCATCAGCGCCAGCGTCACCCTGCCCGGTCCGTTCGGCGTGGCCAACAAGCCTGAGCAAGCCCTGGAACAGTTGCGCGATCTGCTCGGCCAGCTCGGTACCACGCAGTACCATGCCACCGACATCAAGCTCGATGCGCCGCAGGCGTTTTTCATCCCCAACTCGCAGCTCAAAGCGCTGCGCCGGGAAGTGATCGAAGCCCTGACCGCCGCCCGCGTCGCTGCGCATCCGCGTGGCAGCCGCAAGGCCGAAACCAGCCCGCCGCCGGTGTATCCGGATTCGCACCTGACCTTCCTCGCCAACGTCTACAACCAGAAGGCGCGCGACTTCTACCACCGTCACGGCGTCAAGCTGATCGACGCGGCGTACGAAGCCCATGAAGAGCCGGGCGAAGTGCCGGTGATGATCACCAAACACTGCCTGCGCTTCTCCTTCAACCTGTGTCCGAAACAGGCCAAAGGCGTGACCGGCGTGCGCACCAAAGTCGCGCCGATGCAGTTGATCCACGGCGATGAAGTGCTGACGCTGAAGTTCGATTGCAAACCGTGCGAGATGCACATCATCGGCAAGATGAAGGGCCACATCCTCAACCTGCCGCAACCGGGCAGCGTGGTCGGCCACATCAGCCCCGAAGACCTGATGAAGACCATCCCGCGCGCACCGCACTGAGTGCCTCGCCTGCGCGGTGCCTCGGTGCCGCGCAGGCCCGCCTTTGCTGCGCTTGCCAAATCGCAGGCATAAAAAAACGCCAACTTCTTGCGAAGTTGGCGTTTTTTCGAATATGGCAGGGGCGGCTGGATTCGAACCAACGCATGGCAGGATCAAAACCTGCTGCCTTACCGCTTGGCGACGCCCCTACTGCTCTTTCCAGCGGCCCGTTGGGTTCGCTGTGAGAACGGGGCGCAATTTACCAACATTGTTTGGCTTTGGGAAGCCCGGCGTGAAATATTTTTTGTTTTAAAACAGCGACTTAATTTTTTCATCGGTAAACACCCCGGCGCCGGGCACGTTGAGCCTCTGTGTATCACACTGTATACGTGCCCAACGACGATACATCGCCTTGCAACAAGGCCCCGTTCCGACACAGCCCAGATACGTCCATCCGTTCAAATGCACCCACGGTATCAAGGATTCACTCAGCTCCTTGACCCAACCCTGCACAGGAGACGTTCCCATGAAAAAGGCACTGCACCTCGGTAAAACCGCATTCGGCTTGTCGATCCTGGCGCTGTCGTTGCTCGGCACCGTTGCCAGCGTTCAGGCACAAACCGCCGAACCGGCTGCGGTCAGCTATTCCGCGCCCTCGCCCTTCGGCCCGCTGAAACACGTGAAGGCCGGCGTGCTCGATGTCGCCTATGCGGAAACCGGCCCGGCCAACGGCCCGGTGGTGATCCTGTTGCACGGCTGGCCCTACGACATTCACAGCTACGACGAAGTCGCGCCGCTGCTGGCCGCCAAGGGTTACCGGGTGCTGATGCCCTATGCACGCGGTTATGGCGATACGCAGTTCCTGTCCAAAGACACCCTGCGCAACGGCCAGCCGGCGGCGCTGGCCAGTGACGTCATCGATTTCATGGATGCACTGAAGATCAAGCAAGCCGTGCTCGGCGGTTACGACTGGGGCGCGCGCTCAGCGGACATCGTCGCGGCGCTGTGGCCGGAACGCGTCAAGGCGCTGGTCGCGGTCAGCGGCTACCTGATCGGCAACCAGGCCGCCGGGCAAAACCCGCTGCCGCCGAAAGCCGAACTGCAGTGGTGGTATCAGTTTTACTTTGCCACCGAGCGCGGTCGCGCCGGCTACGCGAAGAACACCCATGACTTCGCCAAATTGATCTGGCAAACCGCCTCACCGCAATGGAAGTTCGACGACGCGACTTTTGATCGCAGCGCCAAGGCCTTGCAGAACCCGGATCATGTCGAGATCACCGTGTTCAATTACCGCTGGCGCCTGGGCCTGGTGCAGGGTGAAGCGCAATACGCGGCGCTGGAACAGAAGCTCGCCACCGCGCCGTCGATCAGCGTGCCGACCATCACCCTAGAAGGCGACGCCAACGGCGCACCGCACCCGGCACCGGAGGATTACGCCAAGCGCTTCACCGGTAAATACCAGTTCCGCTTGATCAGTGGCGGCATCGGGCACAACTTGCCGCAGGAAGATCCGAAGGCGTTTGCGCAGGCTGTCATCGATGCCGATCATCTGTAGGAACACAAAAGCAGTCAGCCGCAACGGCTGACTGCTTGATTGTTAGAGGTGGGCTTGAAAGATTGCAGATTCTTTGCCTGAACTGGCGTTATCGCGAGCAGGCTCACTCCTACAGGGGAACGCATTTCAAATGTAGGAGTGAGCCTGCTCGCGAAGGCGCCCGCTCAGACACCCTCAAGCCCGATTAACGTGCGCGATTACTCGGTTGGCACAACCAGATCCAAGGCCTTGTTCACCGCCAGCTCACCCAACATCACCACTTGCGCAATGCCGAGCAAGGTCTGACGGTTCGAACCCTCCAATACCCCCGCAAAATTGCCCAGCATGACCGTGGCGGACGCCAGGGAACCGCTGGCATTGGTCAGCAACGTCTCGGCGTCCGATTGCGGGTTGACCATGAACAGCGGGCTGGGCGTATAGGGCGTGGCCATGATCGCGGCGGGCAACAGGTAATGGTCAAGCGCACGCTCCGCCGCTTCGTGGAGCTTTCGTGAGTTGGGGGATGCGTACGGCGACGCCGGGTCAATGAGCGGTGCTTCAGGTGGCTTGGACATCAGCTGCAACTCCAGACAGGAGCCCCTTGAGGCTCGTTGACAGATGATCGTCACTGCGACGGGTTCGGCAAGCGCTGATTATCCAGCACGCGGTTTACCGTCAGCTCGCTGAGCATGATCACCTGTCGCAGGATGAGCATTTTCCTGCGCTGGGAACTGTCAATCGAGTCGGCGAGCTCACGGGCCATGTCGCTGGCCGAGGACAGGGTTTCCGTAGCCTCGACGAGCAGCGTTTCGTTGTCCACAGTGGGGTCGATCAGGTAAATCTTGCCGGTGTTGCGCGCGGGTATCGAAAGCTTGTGCGCCCCGGGACTGAGGTAGAAGTTGATGGCGCGATCAGCAGCGTCTTTGATGTTTTGAGGTTCGAGCGCGGCGTCGTAGGGGATTGGATCGGTGTCTGGCGGGTTCGGCGTAACTTTGAACATAAAGGACTCTTTGTCTTGAGGAAATGAAAGAGCCGTCACTTTCGCTACCAAACGAAGGGTGGCGGCCACACGTGGGTTGGTAGACCGGTCAAGACAGAGAAAACCCGGCGCTCCCGAAGGAGCCCCACATATGGCCACCATATAAAACCGAGTCCCGGAAAGAGACTGGTGCTGGCGATGCCAAACGTTTGTCGAGAAACGGGCTACCAAACCCGATCACTGTTTTGCAGTGACAGGGGAAACGATACAGCCCGCCTCGTGACTCGTAAGCCGGCGGATTCTGGCGTACACGTAGGCAACGGCGCAAGGAGTTGTAGCCGCTATGGCGTAACAGTTGGTGTGATTTAAACGTTGGTGCTCGGTGACGTTTAAGAGCCACCCTCACCCTAGCCCTCTCCCAGAGGGAGAGGGAACTGACCGTGGTGAATGCGGGAGCTGCGCCGACAAGAAATACCGAGTCGAACACAAACTGCAAACCCAAATCGGCTCCCTCTCCAAGGGGAGAGGGTTGGGGTGTTTGGGCGAGGTACGCCGATTTGAGATACCGAGGTGAACTGGGAAAAGTAAAAGCGTTGGTGCTATTTGACCAAGCGCTTCTCCTTGGAAGGCCGATACCCGAAATAGGCGCTGTAACACTTGCTGAAATGACTCGGCGAAACAAACCCGCAGGCCACCAGCACTTCCACTTGCGACAGCTCGGTGTGTTGCAGCAGGCGGCGGGCTTCGGTGATGCGCAGTTCCAGGTAGTAGCGCTGCGGCGTGGTGCCCAGTTGTTCCTTGAACAGGCGCTCCAGTTGCCGGCGGGAACGTCCGGCGTACACCGCCAGTTGCTCGAGCTCCAGCGGTTCTTCCAGGTTGGCGTCCATCAGCTTGACCACCTCACGCAACGGCGCGCTGACGCAGAGATTTTCGTCCGGTTTGATCCGCCGATAGCGTGATTCTTCGAAAGCCAGTATGTCCTCGACACCCTCGACCAGCGCCTTGCCGTGCAGGCTTTTGATCCAGTCCAGCGCCATGTGGAAAGCCCCCGACGGGCTCGATGCGGTGAGGCGGTCGCGGTCGATCACATAAGGTTCGCTGCTGACGTGAGTAGCCTTGGCGATTTCGGTCAGCGCCGGGCGATGCTCCGGGTGGATCGCGCAGCGATAGCCGTCGAGCAGCCCGGCACGGCCGAGGAACCATGAACCGTTCCACAACCCCGCGAGACTGACGCCCCGCTCCGCCGCCAGTTTGAGTAAATGCACGAACCCATCGCTAGCCCGCAGCTCGGTGCGATAACCGCCACAGACCACCAGCAGATCCAGATCGTCGAGCGCAGCTGCGTCAAGGCGTGCATCGGGGCGGATCACCAGCCCCAAGTCGCTGATGACCTCGCCCTCGCCCAGCCCGAACGTACGCGAGGAAAACAGCCCCGGGCGCAACAGATTCGTAGTCACCACGGCGTCCAGTGTTTGCGTGAAGGCCGGCAGTGAAAAGTGTTCAAGCAGCAGAAAACCGGTGCGCGTCAGCTGCGCGCTATCGCTTTGCTCATTCAGGTAGCGGAGGTTTTTGCCCTTCATGCCTCCGCTGAATTGGCGTCGTTCGGTCAAGTTGCAATCCATCGGTCATGTTGTTGTGCGCCGATAGTTGGCCGGAACCGGTGAAGAGTCAATCGTGCATGTGACGGGATGATCAGCCGCGCCTCAAACGAACGAGAACATCCCCGCGCCTGCTCGCCCCTCTAGTCGGCCACACAGCACGTAATGCTGGTAACCGCTACTGAAAGCCCCATTGGAAACCGCAACCCGGACATCGTCGTTCAGGCGCAGGTATTGCGCCTCGTCGAAGTTTTCCGCACTGACTTCGCCGGCACGCCCCAGCCGTTCGCTGTCGACAGGAAACCCGAGGTTTTCGAGGCGTTCGAAATCAATGATGCGATTGACGGCGTGTTGTTCGAGTGCGCCCTGGTTGGGAAACGTCGAATAAATGTGCAAGCCTTTTTTCGCGCAGCGGTTGCACATGTCCACGCAATTTTGCTGGGTCGATTTACGCTGCGTCAGTTCGGCCAACGGCATGTCGAGATACTTGCCGACCTGATACTCGGACTGATTGAAGATCGTGCAGCACAGTACGGTATTGCCATTGCAGTCGATCACCAGCCAGTTATCCTTGAGCTGGCACGCCTGCTTGGGATATTGCTGCATGACGTTCACCAGGTCATCGTACGGCGGCAATGCAAGGCGTTTCAGGGTTTCGTAATCGGTAGCCGTGACAGAGGGGTCGCGCTCGACGATTGCCAGCGTCTTTTCCAAAGGCATCATCACCGAATAGCCAGTGGTAAACACGAACCCGAGACCCTCGCTGAACTCGCGCATCAGTGCTTCTTCGTCGATGTTGTCCAGGTAGCGGTGATAGTAGACATCGACACGGGTACTCAAGCCCAGGCGTTGCTTGATCTCATGCAGGGCAATCATGTTCTGTTTGACGACTTCGATATCCCCGCCCACATGGCCCTTTTTGTAGGTTTCCTGATAGAAACCCGACAGCGATATGCGGAAGTAGCTCGGCTCGGCCAGCAAGGCCTTTTCCATGTTCTTGGCCAGGTTGAGATTGGTGCTGATCCCGCTCGCCATGCCGGCGGCGTTGATAATCTCGATAAACTCGCCGATTTTCGGATGAACCAAAGGCTCGGTCCAGTTATAGAGAAAGATCGTCCGCACGCCCTCCGACCGGGCCTTCTCGACAATCTGCCTGAACATGTCCAGTTGCATAGCTTTTTTGAAATTCAGATTTTCGGAATTACCCATTGGGCATGACGGGCAGCTCAGATTGCAGGCGCCGACGATATCGATGTACATATTCATTATGAGCATTGCTCCTTGAGTCGAACGTGCGCATCTCATCATTGCTCGCGTTCGGGTCGCCGGGATCGTTGTTTTTTTGACAACATTGATTCGCCTGAAGCAATAAGCGCACCAGACCCGTCACGCCATTAACGCTACGATCCAGTCGATAAACACCCGCAACTTCAAACTGACATGCCGGTTCGGCGGATATGCCAGGTAAAGCGGCATGCTTTCCAGCCGCCAGCCTTCGAACAATGGCACCAGTTCGCCGCGCGCAACATGCGCATCGGACATGTACGTCGGCAGCCAAAGCACCCCCATCCCGGCCAGACCCGCTGCCAGATAGGCATTGCCGTCGTCGACCGCCAAGACATGGCGCCCCTTGATTTGCAAGTGTTCACGGCCGTTGTCCAAGGCGTACGGCACGGGTTTGCCCGTACGCGCCCAGAGAAACCCGACCACCCGATGGTGCGAGTCTTCCAGCTCCCGCGGATGCTCAGGCGTGCCAGCGCGGGCGAGGTATTGCGGCGCGGCGAACACGCCCAATGGCAGATCGGCGATTTTGCGTGCCATCAACGATTGATCGAGCAGCTCGCCGCCGCGCACCACACAATCGACGTTCTCATCGATGATGTCGACGATGCGGTCGCTGACGCCCATGTCGATCTGAATATCCGGGTAGCGAGCATGGAACTGGGGTAGTGCCGGCACCAGAATATGCCGTGCGAACGGGCTCGGCACATCGATACGCAATCGCCCCGACGGCACCGCCGCAACGCCGGGCAAGCTGGTTTCAGCGTCGTCCAGCTCGGCCAGCAGCTTGACCACTCGCTGGTAATAAGCCGCGCCGTCAGCGGTGACGTTGACCTTGCGCGTGGTGCGGTTGAGCAACCTGACCCGCAAGCGCGCTTCCAGCTGTTGCACCAACTGGGTCACAGTGGTTTTGCTCATGTGCAGGGTTTCCGCCGCTTTGGTAAAGCTCCCCGCCTCTACCACTCGGGCGAAGGCTTGCATTGCGTCAAAACGGTCCAAGGTGCGCGCCTCGATTGTTTGGATTTTACAAACAGTGAACGCCAAGCTTGCGCGTTTATCGGCCCGCTGCAAATACCTAAAGTGGCACCATCACCTACTGATGGAGACACCCCGATGACTCAGCGCGACGTTGTTTTCCCGCCCACCCGCCGCACGCTCTACGAGCGCCACCGCTATTCACCGGCGATTCGCTCGAACGGTTTCCTGTTCGTCTCCGGGCAAGTCGGCAGCACCGAGGACGGCACACCCGAGCCGGATCTGAAAAATCAGGTGCGTCAGGCGTTCCACAACCTCAATGCGATCCTCGATGAGGCTGGTGCAAGCTTCGACGACGTGGTCGATGTGACGATTTTCATCGTCGACCCGCAGTCGAAGTTCGAGACGATCTGGAATGTCGTTCTGAGCGAATTTTGGGGCGATGCACCGCACCCAACGGTGACTGCCGTGGGCGTGACCTGGCTGTATGGGTTCGATTTTGAGATCAAGGTGATCGCCCGGTTGCCGGACGCTGCCTGATCGTCAGGTCGATTTGCAGCAGGGGCCGCGAGTCTTCAGACTGTCGGCCCCTGCTGCTTTTTGACCATCGACATGCCTGAAGCCTTGCTCAAACCCGCCCTGCCGGGCATCGCCCTGCGCCGCTGGCGCCGGTTGCACCGGATCAAGCAGGACCATGCCGCGCAGTTGTTCAACGTCACGCAATCGACGATCTCGCGTTGGGAAAGCGGCGTTTTGCTGATGGATCCGGCAGCGCATCTGCAGCTGGAGCAACTGCTGGCCGCACGCCTCGACACGGCTGCCGATCAAGCCCTTGCCCGGCTGGTCTGCGACAGCACGCGGCCAGTGCATCTGGTCTGCGACCTGACACACCGTTTGCTCGCCTGTTCCCCTGCGCGTGCCGCGCAGTTCGCCCGTCCGCTCAGCGAATTGCTCGGCCAGTCGCTCTGGCGTTTCGTCACGCCTGAAATTGCCCGCCATGAACAAGCGCTCGCCGCTTTAGGCTGGCGGGAAGTTCAGGCACCACCGGCGCTGGAGTTCGCCACCGGCAGCAACGATTCCGAGCTGGTGCCGATTCGCCAGAGCCTGTGTCGCTGGACGCGCATCGCCTTGTCCGACGGCACTGCGGCACGGCTAGTGGAGACGCTCTGAACGCATATTTTATGCGTGGACGCTGCAGTCCCCCGGGCTCTAGGCTTGCCGTCGGTCAACCAAGGGCAGCTTTATGGATCTGGAAAAAATCAGCGGGCGTCTGGAATTTCTCCGCGAGGCTGAAAGGCTCAAGGACGTGCTCAGAAGCGCACACACCTCCAGCGGCCGCCCTGAAAGCACCGCCGAACACAGCTGGCGTCTGTGCCTGATGGCGATGGTCGTCGCTGACGAATTGCCCGGGGTTGATCTGCTGAAAGTGCTGAAGATGTGCATCGTTCATGACTTGGGCGAAGCGCTTAATGGCGATATCCCGGCCGTCGCTCAAGCGGCGTTCCCGGACAAGGGCGCGCAGGAGCGCAACGATCTGCTCTTGCTGATGCGCTCACTCGACGAACCGCTGAGAAACGAGATCCTTGCGCTCTGGGATGATTACGAAAACGCCGTATCCCCGGAGGCAAAAACGGTCAAGGCGCTGGATAAGCTGGAAACCTTGCTGCAACACACTCAGGGGCTCAATCCTGCGGATTTCGATTACCGCTTCAATCTCACCTACGGCCAGAAACACACGAGCACTGCACCGGTTTTCGCCGCGTTGCGCACGCTCATCGACCGCGACACCAAAGCCAGAATCAGCGAGCGCATGCCCCGCCGCGACCCAGACTAAATATCCGGACATAGCCGACCGGTTGCCAAGGCCAGCCACGTCTGGTTGCATAGCCATCCTCAATCACAGGCTCACCTGAGGCATCCGATCGTTCCCACGCTCTGCGTGGGAATGCAGCCCGTGACGCTCCGCGTCACTGGACGCAGAGCGTCCCTTGAGGCATTCCCACGCGGAGCATGGGAACGATCGCATCCTTTTATCTTCAACAAAAAGGCCCCGGAGCTTTCACTCCGGGGCCGAGCGCCTGACCAAGGCGCTGGCCTTTGTGCGTGCGAATACGTATAACCTCGCCGACTCGTCTACCCTGAGTGTGCGCCACACGTCGCGACTTCAGCCTTTTGGACGCTTACGAAACGGAGAATTTCATGCTCAAACGAACCCTGGCATTGACTGCGGGCCTGGCCCTGTCTGTTTCTGCGCTGATGGCGCAGGCCGCTGATGTGTTGCGCGTCAGCGCGATTCCCGATGAAGCGCCGACCGAACTGCTGCGCAAGTTCGAACCGCTGGGCGCTTACCTGGAACAGCAACTGGGCATGAAAGTACAGTTCGTGCCGGTGGCCGATTATCCGGCCGTGGTTGAAGCCTTGGCTACCGATCGCCTCGACATGGCCTGGCTGGGCGGTTTCACCTTTGTTCAGGCACGTCTGAAGACCGACGCGACCACGCCGGTGATTCCGCTGGTACAGCGCGAGCAGGACGCGCAGTTCACCAGTAAATTCATCACCGCCGACCCGAACGTCAAAAGCCTCGCTGATCTCAAGGGCAAGACCTTTGCCTTTGGTTCGGTGTCGTCGACCTCCGGCAGCCTGATGCCGCGTTATTTCATGCTGAAAAACGACGGCATCAAGCCGGAAGCGTATTTCAGCCGTGTCGCCTATTCCGGCGCCCACGACGCCACCGTCGCCTGGGTGCAGGCCGGCAAGGTCGATGCCGGTGTGCTGAACGCCAGCGTCTGGCAGAAACTGGTGGATGCCGGCAAGGTCGACACCAACAAGGTCAAAGTCTTCGCTACCACGCCAACTTACTTCGATTACAACTGGACCGTGCGCGGCACCCTTGATCCGGCGCTCGCGGCGAAAATCAAGAAAGCCTTCCTTGATCTCGACCCGGCCAAGCCTGAGCAAAAGAAAATCCTCGACCTGCAGGCCGCCAGCCGTTTCATCGACACCAAGCCTGATAACTACAAGGGCATCGAGGAAGCCGCCCGCGCCGCCGAACTGTTGAAATGACCCTACGCCTCAACCAGGGCAGCCTGCGCCATGCCAATGGCGTCGATGCCCTTCGCTCTGTCGATTTACAGATTGCCGTGGGCGAGCAGGTCGCGATCATCGGCCCGTCCGGCGCCGGCAAATCGAGCCTGCTCAACCTGCTGGCCACCGCACTGCGGCCCAGCAGCGGTGACCTCGAAGTGCTTGGCGAGCGCGCCTGGCACTTGTCCGCCCGCCAGCGCCAACGCCTGCGGGCGCGTATTGGCCTGGTGCATCAGGCGCCGCCGCTGCCGCCCCGTCAGCGTGTGGTCACGGCGGTACTGGCCGGCAAGCTTGGCCAATGGAGTCTGGGCAAAAGCCTGTTGAATCTGTTGCATCCGCTGGATGTGGCCGGTGCGCGCGCGGCATTGGCGCGGCTGGATCTGGGTGACAAGCTGTTCGCGCATTGCCAGCAATTGTCTGGCGGCCAGTTGCAGCGCGTCGGCATCGCCCGCGTGCTGTATCAGGCGCCGGAGGTGCTGCTGGCCGACGAGCCAGTGTCGGCGATGGACCCGGTAATGGCCGGGCATACCTTGTCGGTGCTGTCGCGGCATGCCCGCGAGCATAACGTCACGCTGGTGGCGAGCCTGCACGCGGTGGATCTGGCGCTGTCGCACTTCCCACGGATCATCGGTCTGCGTGACGGGCAAATCCTCTTCGACAGCCCTTCGGCGGACGTCAGCCACGACATGCTCGACGCGCTGTACGCCAACGAAAAACTGCAATCGCCGACTGCGGCGGTGGCGCCGCTGACGGTGCAGATTCCGCGATGCTGAAGACCGATTCACGCGACCCGGCGGCGTGGCCGCGATTGCTTCTGACGCTGTTGGCGATTGCCGTGCTGTGGCCGGGCATTCACTTGAGCGAGCTGAATCTCGGCGTGTTGCTGCCCGACAGCCAGAACGAAATGGGCCGCTTCGTCGCGCAGTTCTGGCCGCCGGCGCATGACGCCGCGTTCGTGCAGATCCTCCTCACCGCAACCTTGCAAACCCTGGCAATCGCCACGGCCGGTATGGCCCTGGCGTTGCTGCTGGCGGTGCCGGCCAGCCTGATCGCCAGCCGCGCGTTGTCGCTGTCGGCGGCATCACGGGGCGGCGTGCCGAGTCGCCTGGGACGGTTGCTGCGCTGGCCGGTACGCGGCTTGCTGATTTTCTTGCGCAGCGTGCCGGAAATCGTCTGGGCGCTGCTGTTCGTGCGTGCGGTCGGCCTCGGCCCGGCGGCGGGCGTGTTGGCGATTGCCATCACTTACAGCGGCATGCTTGGCAAGGTTTACGCGGAGATTTTCGAGTCCACCGACCAACGCCCGGCCCACGCCTTAATGCAAGCCGGCAGCGGTCGACTGCAGGCGTTTGCCTACGGCACGCTGCCCAATGTCGCGGCGGAATTGCTGTCCTACAGCGTCTACCGCTGGGAATGCGCGATCCGCGCTTCCGTGGTGATGGGCTTTGTCGGTGCCGGAGGTCTGGGCCAGCAGATTGACCTGTCGATCCGCATGTTCGCCGGCGGCGAAGTGGCGAGCATGCTGCTGATGTTTCTGCTGCTGGTGCTGCTGGCTGACCAGTTCAGCCGTTTGCTGCGCTGGAGGCTGGCATGAATCGCCTGATCAACCTGCTGTTGATCGCCGCGATCGGCGTCGCGGTGATTGCTTCGTTCAGCTATCTGGGGCTCAACTTGGGCGAACTGGGCAGCGCTGCCAGCCTCAAGCAGATGGGCGCTTATGTGCAGCGCTTTCTCAGCCCGGACCTGAGCGCGGACTATCTCAAAGCGATTCTCCACGGTTCGCTGGAAACCCTGGCCATGTCGGCACTCGGCACGTTGCTCGCTGCGGTGTTCGGCATCGTCCTGGCCCTGCCCGCCGCCGGGCGTTTCGGCTGGCCGCTGCAAAGCCTTTCGCGCCTGCTGCTCAATGGTTTGCGGGCGATCCCGGAACTGGTCTGGGCGGCGCTGATGGTATTGGCGGCGGGCCTTGGGCCCAACGCCGGCACCCTCGCCCTCGCCTTGCACACCACCGGCGTGCTGGGTCGGCTGTTCGCCGAAGCGCTGGAAAACACCCCGCCGCAACCGGCCGAGGCCATCCGTTTGCAGGGCGGCAATCCGCTGCTCGCGTTCTGTTATGGCACGCTGCCGAATCTCGCGCCGCAACTGCTCGCGTACATGCTGTATCGCTGGGAAAACAACATCCGCATGGCCAGCGTGTTGGGCTTTGTCGGCGCCGGTGGGCTGGGGCAGATGCTCTATGTCAGCCTCAGTCTATTCCAGGAAGCCCAGGCCAGTACGGTGATTCTGGCGATGCTGGTGCTGGTGTTTCTGGTCGACTGGCTGAGTGCCTGGAGCCGCCAGCGTTGGGTCAAGGCCTAGGCCAACGGGCGGCTCAGTGGATATCTGGCAAAAGCTGATTATGCTTGAGGAAACCTCGCCGCCCGGCGAGGCGGTCAGACTGTGCACGCGACACGCGACAGCAAGGGCGATATTTGCCACAAGGCCAGAGTGAAACAAGCAGTAACGGGGGACTCCGGCCTACAACAATAAGCACAACGGAGAACACCCATGGCCTCAATCGACACAGCATCCACCGGCAGTCCACCGCGCAGCGGCGGCATCACCAAGGAAGAGCGCAAGGTAATCTTCGCCTCCTCCCTGGGCACGGTTTTCGAGTGGTACGACTTTTACCTCTACGGCTCACTGGCGGCGATCATCGCCAAGCACTTCTTTGCCGGCGTCAACGAAACCACCGCGTTCATCTTTGCCCTGCTCGCCTTTGCGGCGGGCTTTGCGGTGCGGCCATTCGGCGCGATCGTGTTCGGCCGGCTCGGTGACATGATCGGGCGCAAACACACCTTTCTGATCACCATCGTGATCATGGGCGTGTCCACCGCCATCGTCGGCTTGCTGCCCAGTTACGCAACCATCGGCGTCGCTGCCCCGGTGATCCTGATCATCCTGCGCTTGCTGCAGGGGCTGGCGCTGGGTGGCGAGTATGGCGGCGCGGCGACTTATGTCGCCGAGCACGCGCCGCGCAACAAGCGCGGATTTTTCACCTCGTGGATTCAAACCACCGCCACGCTCGGGCTGTTTCTGTCGTTGCTGGTGATCCTGGCCTGCCGCACCGCGCTGGGCACTGAAGCGTTCGAAGCATGGGGCTGGCGGATTCCGTTTCTGCTGTCGATCCTGCTGCTGATCGTCTCGGTGTACATCCGCCTGCAACTGAGCGAGTCGCCGGTGTTCCAGAAAATGAAGGCCGAAGGCAAGGCGTCGAAGGCGCCACTGACCGAATCCTTCGCCCGCTGGGACAACCTCAAAGTGGTGATCATGTCGCTGCTCGGCGGCACGGCCGGGCAAGCGGTAGTCTGGTACACCGGGCAGTTCTACGCGTTGTTCTTCCTGTTGCAGACGCTGAAGATCGATGCGCAGACCGCCAACCTGCTGATCGCCGGTTCGTTGATCATCGGCACGCCGTTCTTCGTGATCTTCGGCAGCCTTTCCGACCGCATCGGGCGTAAACCGATCGTCATGGCTGGCTGTATTCTGGCGGCGCTGACCTATTTTCCGATCTTTCACGCACTGACCCAGTACGGCAATCCCGATGTGTTCGTTGCGCAGGAGAAAAACCCGGTCAAGGTGATCGCCAACGCCGACCAGTGCTCGTTCCAGTTCGACCCGGTGGGCAAGGCCCGCTTCACCAGCTCCTGCGACCTGGCGAAGACCTTGTTGGCCAAACGCGCGATTCCCTATGAAAACGTTGAGGCAGAACCGGGCATCGTCGCGCAGGTGCGCATCGGCGACAAAGTCATCGAAAGCTTCGAAGGCAGCGCCCTGCCCGCCGCCGACTTCAAGGCCCGCAACGACGCCTTCGCCGCCAACCTCGCCGCCGCGCTGAAGGAAGCCGGATACCCGGAAAAA
The DNA here is from genome assembly GCF_043496865.1 of Pseudomonas retamae. Taxonomy (NCBI): domain Bacteria; kingdom Pseudomonadati; phylum Pseudomonadota; class Gammaproteobacteria; order Pseudomonadales; family Pseudomonadaceae; genus Pseudomonas; species Pseudomonas retamae. The sequence goes on along the minus strand of NZ_JBIEIL010000007.1, from coordinate 201,736 downwards.
GCCGATCCGGCGAAGATCAACTACCCAATGGTGTTGTTGTTGCTGACCATCCTGGTGATCTACGTGACCATGGTTTACGGGCCGATTGCGGCGTGGCTGGTCGAACTGTTTCCGACGCGCATCCGCTACACCTCGATGTCGCTGCCCTACCACATCGGCAACGGCTGGTTCGGCGGCTTCCTGCCGACGGTGGCCTTCGCGATGGTCGCGGCCACCGGCGATATCTATTACGGCCTGTGGTACCCGATTGTCATCGCCGTGATGACAGCGGTGCTCGGCACGTTCTTCCTGCCGGAAACCAAGGACCGCGACATCCTCAAGGACTGACCGGCGATCACAGCGCCCGCTTGCAACGAGCGGGCGCCATTCGCGACCAACCGGCTGAAAAATATCGAACCCGCCGCTTTGTGATGCCTCCAATGGTTAAACCAATGGAGGTCATCACCATGAACAGCAACGACAACGACAAAACCCCGAACGGCCCACCTACCGACACGTCCGGCAAACCGGTGAACGTGGTCGAGCGTGCGCTTGAGGATCGCGATGAAACCACCGAGGGCGTGGACAAGGTCATTACTCCGTCGTCGACCCGGGTGAAAGAGCAGGACGCCGAGGAGTTGCAGCGCAAGGTGGATGAGATCGAGCGCAAGGTGGCGGATGGCAATTGAGGGGGTTGGGTCAGTGTGAGCTGGAATGTGCTCGGCGCTGTGTGTTTTTCGGGCTCGAGACCGCCTGCCCTCACCCTAGCCCTCCCGAAACGTCGGACCGCCCGGAGGGAGAGGGAACTGACCGCGATGTCTTCCGTCCTACATCGACCTGAAAGACCGAGTCGATTATGGATTCAACGCTGATCGTTCAGGTCGGTGCAACTCTCGAATATCCCCCAATCAGTCCCCTCTCCCCCTGGGAGAGGGCTAGGGTGAGGGCTGTTGCAGGCTCAACGCATTTCCCAGAGCAGCCCCACCCGCCGTGTTATCAAAAATGCACCAGGTCTCGACACCCGACGCAATCTCCGCCAGCAATCTGCGCTGCAGCTCCTCAAGGAAATCCGCCGAATAATCGCTGAAATAAATCCGCGGCGATCCATGCAAGCGCCAATACCGAACCCCCGCCCAACCTCGCGGTTCGCTGTCCGTGCTGATGCGCGAAGGATCCACCGCTGCCTGAGCGATTCGATAGCTGACCAACATCGGCTCAGCCGCCACCCAGGTTTCATGACGCGGCTCCAGCACCACCGCATCGTCAAAGCGCTCACGTAACGCACGGAAAAACCGGTCTGCCACAACCGCATCAAACGTCAACGACGGCGGCAACTGCACCAGCAGACACCCCAAGCGATCTCCCAACCCACCGCACTGCGCAAAGAATTCATCAAGCAGCACTTCACACTCAAGCAAACGCCGCTCATGGGTGATCTGCTTGGGCATTTTTACCGAAAAGCGAAAACCGTCCGCCACCGAATCAGCCCAGCGCTCATAGGTCTGGCGTCGATGCGGACGGTAGAACGAGCTGTTGATCTCCACCGCATTGAGCCGCGCCGCGTAGCGCTGCAGATGCGTGCCGACCGAAGGAAATTGCGGCCAGTACTCACGACCCAGGTTCCAGCCGGCGCAGCCGATCAACAGCTTCGCTTGACGTTCCTCGCTGCTCATTTCTTGCCTGGCAATACCGCACCGAGGACTTGCTTGGCGGTTTGCACGATAACCCCGGCCTCGTCCGGGTCGCCTTTGAGCAGCGTGGTCGCGAACTTTTTCGCCTGCTCCAGCTTGATGTGCGGCGGCAGCGGCGGCACGTTCGGGTCGGTCTTGAATTCGATCAGCACCGGCACATCCGAGGTCAGCGCCTGCTCCCACGCGGCGGCAACATCTTCTTCGCGCTCGACATAAATGCCCTTGAGACCAATCGAAATGGCGAACAGGTGATACGGCACATCAGGAATGCTTTGCGAAGCCTCGAACTTCGGATCGCCCTCCATGACTCGTTGCTCCCAGGTCACCTGGTTGAGGTCTTCGTTGTTGAACACCGCGCAGATCCATTTCGGGCTTGACCACTGCCGCCAGTATTTGGCGACGGTGATCAGCTCGGCCATGTTGTTCATCTGCATCGCGCCATCGCCGACCAGAGCAATGACCGAACGCTCAGGGTAAGCGAACTTGGCGGCAATCGCGTAAGGCACCGCAGCGCCCATCGAGGCGAGGCCACCGGACAGCGAGCATTTCATGCCGCGGCGGGTTTTCAGATCACGCGCGTACCAGTTGGCGCACGAGCCGGAATCGCTGGTGATGATTGCCTGCTCCGGCAAGCGTGGTGAAAGCTCATAGACCACGCGTTGCGGGTTGATCGGATTGGCTTTGGCCATGGCGCGCTTTTCCAAGGTTTTCTCCCAGGTACCGCGCCAGCCTTCGATTTTCTTGCGCCATTTGCCCGCGTCTTTTTTCTCCAGCAGCGGCAACAGCGCGGCGAGGGTTTCGGCCGCATCGCCGACCAGGTTGACCTCCATTGGGTAGCGCAGGCTGAGCATGTCCGGCTGCAGATCGATCTGCACGCCACGGGCCTGGCCCTCTTTGGGCAGGAATTCCGAATAAGGGAAACCTGAACCGATCATCAGCAAGGTGTCGCATTCGCTCATCAGCTTGTAGCTCGGCTCGGTGCCGAGCAGGCCGATGCTGCCGGTGACCCACGGCAACTCGTCGGGCAACACGGCTTTGCCGAGCAATGCCTTGGCCACGCCCGCGCCGAGTTTTTCCGCTACGGCAATCACCTCATCGGTCGCCTGCAACGCCCCGGCGCCGACCAGAATGGCGACTTTCTCGCCGGCGTTGAGCACCTCGGCGGCGCGCTGCAGATCCGCCTCGTAAGGCAGCACTTTCGGCTTGCTGTAACCGACGCCTGAATGCGCAGTGCCATGGGCTCTGGCGGGCGCTTCGTAAGGCAGATCCTGCAAATCATTGGGCAGGATAATGGCCGTCACTCGCCGTTCACCGACAGCCGTCCGCACCGCACGATCGAGCAGATGGCGCACTTGCGCCGGTGCCGAGGCCTGCTGCACGAACGCGCCAGCGACGTCCTTGAACATCGACAGCAGATCGAGCTCCTGCTGGTAGTGGCTGCCCAGCGCAGTGCGCGCCTGCTGACCGACGATGGCCAGCACCGGCATGTGGTCCATTCGCGCATCGTATAGACCGGTGATCAAATGCGAAGCGCCAGGGCCGGACGTGGCGATGCACACGCCCAGCTCTCCGGTGAATTTGGCATGGGCCGAGGCCATGAACGCGGCCATTTCCTCATGCCGCGCCTGGACGAATTCGATCTTGCCCTGCGCCCGGCTCAGCGCACCGAACACGCCGTTGATGCCGTCGCCCGGGTAGCCAAAAATGCGCGTCACGCCCCACTCACTGAGTCGCTCGACCAGAAAATCTCCTACTGTCATCGTCATCTTGATCCTCGCCTTTCACCGTTTACAGGGTGCATTTGCGACGCGGCACGCGCCGGCAGGTGTATGGGTCTGGACCATCGGCCGGACGGCGAAGTTTCGCTGAATTTGCGCGCGCGAGCGCTTTTCCAGCGACATGCCATGACGCGTCGAAGAGCCTTTGGTCAGCCACTCGCCGAGTTTTTCTGAGGCGTTCGCCCTCCCCCGCGGTCGACTGCACAACGACCGCCGGAGGACGAACGATGACTGACGTAACTACTTTTTTGCTCGAGCGTAACGACTGGGTACCGAACAATCCGCAATTGCCGGTGCTGGTGTATTCCAGCGCGATTGCCCTCGAAGGCGACGACCCGGCCGCGCTGTTCGAACAGACCTTTCGCGCCAATGGCTGGCCGCCGCAGTTTCGCTACCACGTTTACGATTTCCACCACTACCACACCCAGGGCCACGAGGTGCTGGGCGTCGCCCAGGGGGATGCGCGGCTGATGCTCGGCGGTCCCGGTGGGCGCGAGGTGCAAGTCAGTGCCGGTGATGTCTTGCTGCTGCCGGTCGGCACCGGCCACTGCAGCCTGGAATCCAGCCCCGATTTTCTCGTAGTCGGCGCATATCCACCCGGGCAGCAAGGCGATATTTGCACTGAAGCGCCGAATGCCGAGCAACTTCAGAATCTCGCCAATGTGGAGTTTCCGCAGCAGGACCCAGTGCAGGGCGAGCACGGCGCGCTGTCGCAGCACTGGGCCAGATAGTGCTCAGCGATGCGGGTGTACGGTCAGCGCGACGAGTCTGCTCACCACTGGCCGAACCACCAGAATGCACAGGAAAGCCACCGGCATCGCCAGCTTGTAGGCGTGCAAGGCATTGCTCAAGTAATCGTTATCAATGCCGGCGTTCGCTGCGGTGATCACCAGCGACATGAGAAAGGCCATGATCGTCGCCATGTACAACGCGAACACGTACGGCGTGGCTCGCGACGAGAGCTTGCGGCGGCTGGAGATGGCGGTTTCTGTGGCTTCACTCATAAGGCTTTTATCCGTGGCTGTTGACAGGGAGCCCGCACCTTAGCAACGCCGCGGCCGCTCAACTAGACGGCCAGTTGCAGGTACTTTATAAAGCAGAACTTACGAATCCCCGATGCGCGGCCCCCTTAATGAATGTGTTAGCGGCGATTGCCAGTTTTATCAAAGTGGTGGAATCCGGCTCGATTGCCGGTGCTGCGAAATCCCTGGGGGTCAGCGCCGCAGCGGTGAGTCAGACACTCAATCGTCTGGAAGCGCATCTGGGTGTGCGCCTCTTGCAACGCACCACGCGGAGCATGGCGCTGACCGAAAACGGTGCGGTGTATTACGAAAAAGTCAGGCAGATCACGGCGGATCTGGAGTCTGCGCAGAGTTTGATCTGCGGCGATCAGGAAGAACTCAAAGGACGTCTGGTCATCGCGTCCACCGCCGCGTTCGGTCGCCACGTGCTCGCGGGCCTGATCGCTGGATTCGCCGCGCAACACCCTCGCCTGCAGATCGAGCTGTCGACCACCGACGGCAAGATCAACCATATCAAGGACGGCATCGATCTGAGCCTGCGCATCCGCCCGCAACTTGAAGACGGTATCGTTGCGCGCAAGCTGGTCTCACTGCCCTTCATTCTTTGCGCCGCGCCGGCCTATCTTGCGCGCGCCGGCTGGCCGCAATCGCCCGATGACTTGCAACATCATGCCTGCCTGGCCTTTCGTTATCCGCTGGACGGGCGCTTCTTGCGCTGGGGTTTTGTCCGTGACGGTCAGCGTTACGATGCGCCGATCCGGGCCAGTGCGATCAGCGACGATATCGATGCGCTGACGCAAATGGCCCTGCATGGCGCGGGTATCACCCGTCTGGCCGAGTTTGTCGCCGCGCCGTATCTGGCCAGCGGCCAATTGCTGCCGTTGTTCAACAACCCGCACAGTGCAGTGACCGAGCCTATGGATATCTACGCCTGCGTGCAGGAACGTGCGGCGATGACACCCAAGGTGCGTGCCTTCCTGGCGTACCTGACACAGCAACTCGCCGCACGCTGGCCGATGGATGAGTCAGCTGCCAGCAACTAACTCTGGCATGCGCCGGGAATTTTCCTTACGGTGATCATCTACTGTCAGCCTGCCCACGATGAGGTCCGATTCATGAGCAATGCGCCTTACGTTCCGCCCAAAGTCTGGAAACACGAAGCCCCGTCCGGCGGCCACTTCGCCAGTATCAACCGCCCGATCGCCGGGCCGACTCACGACAAAACGCTGCCGGTCGGCAAGCATCCCCTGCAGCTGTATTCGCTGGCCACGCCCAACGGCGTGAAAGTGACCATCCTGCTTGAGGAACTGCTGGCGCTGGGGCATGCCGGCGCCGAATACGACGCGTGGCTGATCCGCATCGGCGAGGGCGATCAGTTCTCCAGCGGTTTCGTCGAGATCAACCCGAACTCGAAGATCCCGGCGTTGCTGGACCGTAGCGTCGAACCGCCGATCCGCGTTTTCGAGTCCGGCTCGATCCTGCTGTACCTGGCGGAAAAATTCGGCGCATTCCTGCCCAAAGACCCGGCCGGACGCACCGAAACACTCAACTGGCTGTTCTGGCAAATGGGCTCGGCGCCTTATCTGGGCGGTGGCTTCGGGCATTTCTATGCGTATGCGCCGGAAAAACTGGAATACCCGATCAACCGCTTCACCATGGAGGCCAAGCGGCAACTGGACGTGCTCAATCAGCGTCTTGCAAAGAACGCTTACCTGGCCGGCGACGAGTACAGCATCGCCGACATCGCGGTGTGGCCGTGGTACGGGCAACTGGTGCGCAACAACGTCTACTCCGCCGCCGAATTCCTCGCCGCGCACGAATACACCCATGTGCAGCGCTGGGCCGAAGACATCGCCCAACGCCCGGCGGTGATGCGTGGGCAGCGGGTCAACCGCACCTGGGGCGATGAAGCCAGCCAAGTGCCGGAACGTCACAGTACTGACGATCTGAACTGAAACCTCCATCGCCGGGCACCTCACACAGGTTGACCGCGTTCTTTCAGTCGGAACGCGCTCAACCTGTGGGAGCTTGCCTGCAAGCGATAGCGGTTGAACATTCAACATCGTATCGACTGAAAGAAAACCATCGCCAGCAGGCTGGTTCCCACAGTTGGATCAGGTACATCTGACAGATTCTGATTGGCTGTCAGGCCGTCATCGCTGGCAAGCCAGCTCCCGCAGAGACTGAGTACAGCCAGCAGGCCGAGTGCTCAGCTCGCCTGTCTTATCTTGATACCAGCGATGTTGAAGGCTGAGGCTGAAATCAGTTTGAAAAACAAAAGCCCCTCACCCTAGCCCTCTCCCGGAGGGAGAGGGAACTGACCGTGGTGATTGTGAGGGCTACGTCGACCTGCGATACCGAGTCGAATGCAAATTTCGAAGCCAACCAAGATCGGCTCCCTCTCCCTCGGTAGAGGGCTGGGGTGAGGGGCGAATCCATAACAAATCCCAAGCCAAGCGCCACTTCTAACCACTCAACAATGAGCGTTAGCTCGCGTGTTCTTGATCTTGCGTCACCGGCGACGTCGGAAGGCGGAGCGCAGGGATTGATCCGGGCGTGGGAGCGCAGCGACCGTCTGGCGCAGCCAGACACAGCGGAAGTAGGTGCAGCGAAGCAAACCGTAGCCGCTGCGCCCGGAGCGATCCCGCAGCGAAGGGACCCGAGCCTGCGAGGGCCGAACGCAGGAGCAAGCCTTTTGGTTCCTTTTTGGCGTCTGAAAAAGGGACTCGCCGTAAGGGCGAAACCGCCAGCCGCAGCACCCGAAGCAACGGATATACACGCATAAAACCCAACCCTCCATGTGAAAAATTGGTTAACCAACTGACTCGCAAGACTTTATTCCCCAAGAACGTTCTGACACACTAATGCGAATAATTCCTACACGCAGTCGCATCAGATTCGTTTTCGTACCATTTGGGGAAGCAGATAGATGTCGTTTCGTACCACGCACCGCCGCAGCCACCTCTCGCCCAACCTCCTGGCACTCGCCATCTGCATGGCCAGTGCCACACCGGCACTTGCCGAACAAACCACTCCCGCCACAGCGCAAAACCCCGCCCAAACCGGCACGCTGGAACTGGACGCCACCGAAATCGGCGCGACCCAGATGAGCAGCACCACCGAAGACAGCCAGTCCTACACCACCGGCCCGATGAGCACCGCGACCAAACTGTCGCTGACCATGCGCGAAACCCCGCAAGCGGTGACAGTGATCACTCGTCAGCGCATGGACGACCAGAACATGACCAGCATCAATGACGTGGTGCGCGCGTCACCGGGGCTGTTCCTCAGCGAGGCTGGCGGTCCGGGACGACTGACCTACAAGGCACGTGGTTTTGACATCGACAACTTCATGTTCGACGGCCTGCCCAGCTCCTATTCACCGTACGCCATGTCGGTGCAGCCGAACCTGGCGATGTTCGACCGCGTGGAAATCGTCCGCGGTGCGACCGGCCTGGTCACCGGCGCCGGCAACCCTTCGGCGGCCGTCAACTTCGTGCGCAAGCGCCCGACCGCCGACCAGCGCGTTACCCTCACCGGCGCCGCCGGCACCTGGGACAACTACCGCGGCGAAGTCGACGCCTCCAGCCCGCTGAATGAAAGCGGCACCCTGCGCGGCCGGGTGGTCAGTTCCTATCAAGGTGCCGACAGCTTCCGCGACAAGGAAGAAAACGACCATGGCCTGTTCTACGCCATCGGTGAAGCCGACCTGAGCGACAGCACCACGGCAACCCTGGGCTTTTCGCGACAGCACGAGCAGACCAACTATTTCTGGGGCGGCCTGCCGATCGGCACCAACGGCCACCACCTCGACCTGCCCCGCTCTACCTATCCGGGCACCGATTGGGAAAACCGCAAGCTGCAGATCGACACCGTGTTTGGTGAGGTCGAGCACCGTTTCGACAACGACTGGAAACTGCACGTCGCCGGCTCGACCTCGGACCTTGAAGGCGAATACTCCGGGAGTTACCTGTCGCGTTACGCCGGGCCGCTGGAAACCACGGTTTATCAGTCCCATCACAATGACAAGCAGCGCGCGTTCGACGGTTTCGCGAGCGGCCCGTTCGAAGCCTTCGGCCGCACTCATGAACTGGTGGTCGGTGCGAGCAATCGCGTGTACGACGCCACCACCAAGGAATACGACCCCTACGACACGGCATGGCCAATCGGCGCGCCGAAGCCTGACTTCGTCCGCTCCGGCAAATCGCGCAACGTTACCACCCAGGACGCGGTTTACATGACCACGCGCCTGAGCCTGGCCGACCCGCTGACGCTGATCCTCGGCGGCCGTCTCGACTGGTACGACTACGACGACCGCAGCGCCGACGGCGACTTCAAGGTCACCCGCAACGTCACACGTTACGCCGGGCTGATTTACAAGCTCGACGATCACCACTCGGTGTACGCCAGCTACACCGACATTTTCACCCCGCAAACCCAGAAGGATCTGTCCGGCAAAGTGCTGGAACCCATCGTTGGTGAAAACTACGAAGTGGGCATCAAGGGCGAGTACTTCAACGGCGCCCTCAACGCCAGCCTGGCGGTGTTCCAGATGGATCAGACCAACCGCGCAACGTTGGCGCAGACCCAGCTGGGTTGCCCGGAGCTGACCTGTTATGAAACCTCCGGCAAGGTCCGCAGCCAGGGAGTGGACATGGAACTGCAAGGCGCGCTGACCGACAACTGGCAAGTCGGCGCCGGCTACACCTACACCCGCGCGCACTACATCAAGGACGAAAACCCGGCCAACAACAATCAGCGTTTCGACACCGACACCCCGGAGCACCTGTTCAAGGTCTCCACCGTGTACCGCTTCAAAGGCCCGCTGGAAAAACTGCGCGTCGGTGGCAACGTTTACTGGCAGAGCCGCATGTACAACGACATTGAGCTGGCGAACAACGGCAGCTATCGCCTGGAACAGGGCGGCTATGCGGTCACCGACCTGATGGCCGGCTACGAAGTCAACAAACACCTCGACCTGCAGGTTAACGCCAACAATATCTTTGATCGCGTCTACTACTCGTCCATCGGCACCGACGTAACGTGGGGGTCCACCGACAACTACGGTACGCCGCGCAACTACATGCTGACGGCCAAGTACAAGTTCTAAGCCGCGTTACTGCAACAATGACAAGGGCGCCCCGGAAATATCCACGGCGCCTTTTTTGATGCGCGTCATTAGTCAGCAACGGAAATCCGCGATAGTCTCTCAGCGAATTCTGCGAGAAGCACCGCACCATGACCGACCCGGCATTTACCCCAGACATCGAAGCCATCAACCGTATTGACGCGGTGCCGGTGATCCTGAGCATGGTCAAGCACCTGACCGGCATGCGCTTCGCCGCAGTGGCCCGGGTGACCGAACGCAACTGGGTGGCCTGCGCCGTGGATGACTCGATCGATTTCGGCCTGTTGCCGGGCGGTGAACTGGTGCTCGAATCGACCATTTGCCATGAAATCCGCCAACACCAGCAACCGGTGATCTTCGGCCACGCCAGTGCGCACCCGATCTTCTCCGTGCACCACACGCCGAAGACCTACGGTCTGGAAAGCTACATTTCCATCCCGATCATCCAGGCCAACGGCGACTTCTTCGGCACGCTTTGCGCGATCGACTCGGTACCGGCGAACCTCGACGAACCGGCGATCGCCAAGACACTCACCCTCTTCGCTCAATTGATTGCCATGAGCCTGGACACCCAAAGCCGTCTGGAAGCGACCACCGTCGAACTGAGCAACGCCAACGAACTCGGGCGCCTGCGCGAGCAATTCATCGCCGTGCTGGGCCACGACCTGCGCACCCCGCTGAGCGCCGTGCGCATGAGCGCCGACCTGCTGCACAGCAAAACCGAGGATAAACGTTCGCTGAACCTGATCGCGGCGATTCGCAACAGCTCAGTGCGCATGGGTGTGCTGATCGAGAACATCCTCGACTTCGCCCGCGGTCGCCTGGGCAGCGGCATCCCGGTGCAGCGCAAGTTCGTGCAGGACCTGGAGCAGGTTCTGCAACTGAACGTTGCCGAAGCGCAGGCGGCCTATCCGCAGGCAACCTTCGTTCACGATCTGGATTTACCGATGGGAGTCTACTGCGACGCGCTGCGCATCAGCCAATTGCTCTCCAACCTGCTGAGCAACGCCGCCACCCATGGTTCGAACAGCACGCCAATTGTGCTCAAGGCCTTTGCCGAACACGACGAGATCGTCATCACCCTGACCAACCACGGCACACCGATCCCGGCGCAACTGCTGCCGCGGCTGTTCGAACCTTTCACCCGCGCCGAAGCCGAGCAGAGCCGCGAAGGACTGGGCCTGGGCCTGTACATCGCCGCGCAGATAGCCAAAGCGCACAACGGCACGTTGCACGTGACGTCAGACGCCGAAGCGGGAACCTGCTTCACCGCAAGATTCCCGGCCCGGCTCCATCCCTCACCCTAGCCCTCCCGAAACGTCGGACCGCCCAAAGGGAGAGGGAACTGAACACGGTGGATTCGAGAGCTAAACCGACGTGGAATACCGAGTCGAACTCAAGTTTTGAAAAATCAAAAGCCCCTCACCCTAACCCTCTCCCGGAGGGAGAGGGTACTGACCTCGACGAATTCGAGAAATACGCCGACGTGGAATACCGAGTCGAACTCAAGTTTTGAAAAATCAAAAGCCCCTCACCCTAGCCCTCTCCCGGAGGGAGAGGGGACTGACCTCGACGAATTCGAGAAATACGCCGACGGGGAATACCGGGTCGAATGCAGACTTGAAAGCAAAATCAAAAGCCCCTCACCCTAACCCTCTCCCGGAGGGAGAGGGAACTGACCGAGTTGTTTGGACAAAGTGCGCCAACGCTCGATACCGAGTCGAATGCAAGTATCAAAACCAACCAAAATCGGCACCCTCTCCCTCGGGAGAGGGCTGGGGTGAGGGGCGAATCCAAAACAATCCCAAGCCAACCACCCGCTTCTAACCACTCAACAATGAGCGTTAGCTCGCGTGCCCCTGATCTTGATCTTGCCTAACCAGCGACATCGGAAGGCTGAGCGCAGGGATTGATCCGGGCGTGGGAGCGCAGCGACCGTCTGGCGCAGCCAGACACAGCGGAAGTAGGTGCAGCGCAGCAAACCGTAGCCGCTGCGCCCGGATCGATCCCGGAGCGAAGGGACCCGAGCCTGCGAGGGCCGAACGCAGGAGCAAAGCCTTTTGGTTCCTTTTTGGCGTCTGAAAAAGGGACTCGCCGTAAGGGCGAAACCACCAGACGCATCACCCGAAGAAACGGATATACACCCAAAACAACCCGAGCATGGTCGGCCCTAAGGCCGCCAAGACAAAAAAAACCCCACAACCAAAAGGCGTGGGGCAAAGGAATTGGTTGGTTGCGGCCAACCAAAGGAGCTCAGCCAAATCAAAAAATCAGATGCAATCCTGCGCCGCCCGCTCAAAGCTCGACGGCAACAAATTCGAGGCCAGCAAGTGCCGCTCATAAATGAACACCTTGCCGCCATTCCCCGCCTTGTAAGCCTCAAGCACGTTGTCTGCGGAAATCTTGCTCGGCACCACAATCCGATAACTGCGCTGGGTCTGCGAAACCATCGGGTTCAGCGCACTGCCCTGCAACTTCGGCACCACGCACTCAGCGTACTGTGCCGGGGTCTTGCTGGTCTGCAAGGTCAGGCTCGGATTGTTCGGCGCCGAAGCACAACCGGCGAGCAGCAAGGAAGCGACAGCCATCGCAGGAACGAATAAAAGACGCATTGGTGTAATCCTGAAAATAAAGGTTCGGTTCAACCGGCAACGGTTCAGCCTCACGGAGCTGCCGTCGCCATTTATGTTTTGAGCGATCAGCTCGACGCCACCAGGGCCTTGAGCGATACATCGAATTGCTTCAAGGCGTCGAATTGCAGGTCGCGTTGTTTATCGATCTGTGCAGCGATCGCCGGTGCTGCCTGGTCATGCACCCAGACCGAAGGCAGCTGTTTTTCCACCGCGCCTTCAGCCTTGCCGATGTATTGCAGGTCGGCATCGTAGAAGCGTGCGGTAAATCGCGCCTCGACCAGGCTGTTACGCTGGGTCAACAAGCGATTGAAGGTATCGAGCTTGACCACTACGTCCGGGTGCGCCTGCACCAGGGCATCGAGGTTGTCGTAGACCGTCACCGAGAGAAACTGTTGTTGCAACGAACTCACCAGCCAGTCGATAGCCAACTCCGGATCGGAACTGCCGACAAACGCTTCGCGAATCCGCGAATCCAGCGCGTCTTTGGCGCCATTGGCTGCCATGTCGTGGTAACGCTCAAGGTATTGCAGGTTGTCCAGCGTGTTCGCGCTGAGCAACACGCCGACGGTTTGCGAATGCTGCAAGGTTGCGCCGCTGCTACCCAGGCTCTGGAAGTGGCACGCCCCGGCGTCGGCTGCGTAGGTCGGTGCGGTAAACATCGCGCCCGCGGTCAGCAGGGCGAGCAAAGCCAGTCGGGGCAGCATGTTCATCGCGCAATTTCCTTGAGCGGCGTGGTCGATGGAGGCGATTTTCCGCCGATCGCCGGCAAAGCAGAACTTGCGTTTCTTGATGGTCACTATTACTTCTAGCAATAGTTGCGCTCGCGCAGACTGCGAGACACTCCAATACAACGACAAAGACCCGTGAGGTTTGCCTTGAGAACGTTCGACCTGATCCGTGACGCCGTTTTGCCCGAATACCGCGACCGCGTCGCCGAGTATCTGGTGCAGTACGAGAACGTGTTGCTGGATAAAAACAACAGCGACCCACAGCTCAACAAAGACACCGCCAACCAGTTGCGCGGCTACCTGCGCGGGCTCAACACCACGCGCGTGTTGGGTATGGCTTATTGGGAAGAGCTGGATCGCCGAGTGGTCGACACCTGGCTCGCGCCTGCGCCATGACCGTCTAGACTTGCCGGGCGTTGTCCCGTCAGTCGAACCGGAGGTGCGTCATGAGCAACAGCGAACCCACAACTTTCAACGGCTGGGCTGCGACCGCGGCCGGCGCCCCGCTCGAACCTTACAGCTATGACCCCGGCCCCCTCGGCGAGGAAGACGTCGAAGTCGCCGTGGAATACTGCGGCGTCTGCCACTCTGACCAGTCGCTGATCGATAACGATTGGGGCATCAGTCGTTACCCGTTCGTACCCGGCCACGAAGCCGTCGGCAAAATCGTGCGCATGGGCTCGCAAGTGCGCGGCCTGCAGCTCGGCCAGCGTGTCGGTATCGGCTGGTATAAAGGCAGCTGCATGCATTGCTCATCGTGCATGTCTGGCTCGCAACAACTGTGCGGCACCGCGCAACCGACCATCATTGGCAGCAATGGCGGCTTCGCCGATCACCTGCGCGCGCATTGGGCGTGGGCGGTTGCGGTCCCGGACAGCCTCGATCCGGCGTTGGTCGGGCCACTGTTTTGCGCCGGTTCCACGGTGTTCAACCCGTTAATGCAATTTGGCGTGAAACCGACCGATCGGGTCGGCGTGGTCGGCATTGGCGGGCTTGGGCATCTGGCGCTGCGCTTTCTCAACGCATGGGGCTGCGAAGTCACCGCATTCACCTCGTCCCTGAACAAGCAGGACGAGGCCAAACGGCTCGGCGCGCACAATGTGGTTGCCTCGACCGACAGCAACGCGCTGAAGGCGATTGCCGGCAGCCTCGACTTCCTGCTGATCAGCGCCAACGCCGACCTCGACTGGCCGGCGATGCTGGCGACGCTACGCGCCAATGGCCGCTTGCATTTCGTCGGCATCGTACCCAGCGCGATTCCGGTGCATGTGTTCGATCTGATTCCGCAGCAGAAATCTCTATCCGCCTCCCCTGTCGGTTCGCCGGGCACCATGGCGACCATGCTCGAATTCTGTGCCCGGCACCAGATTCTGCCGCAGGTCGAGATGTTCCCGATGAGCAAGGTCAACGAGGCGGTCGATCACCTGCGCAGTGGCAAAGCGCGCTACCGCGTGGTGCTCGACGCCAGCCAATAAAGCCAGGGCGCGGCGGTGCCAGCCGACCGCGCCCTCTGCGAAAAACCCGTTCGAACGCTTACAATCGCCGGCCCAACCGCTCAATCAGACAGGCCCGCCCGGAAATGCTGCTCGACCCGCCAACGATGCTCACCATCACCATCGCGCTTGCAGCCGCTGCCGCGCTCTACCTGGCGGTCGAATGGCGCAGCATTCGCGAACCTTCGCTGCTGTTCTGGAGCGCCGGTTTCGCCACGATCAGCGTGGGCTCGACCCTCGCCCTGTTGCGCAGCAGCGGCTTCCTGTGGCTAGGCATCTGGTTCGCCAACGGCTTGCTGGTGACCGCGCACTTCTTTTTCCTGCTCGGCGTGGCGCGTTTTACCCAGACACGGCTGTCGCCGGCCTGGTACCTGATTTTCCTGACCTGGCTGGTGATGCTGCTGTTGCCGGACGGGCCGTTGTGGTCGAAGGCCATGCTGGTGGCCAATTCGCTGCTGGTGGCAGTCCCCACGCTCAAGGCCAGCTCGCTGCTGCGCCCGCATGGCAAGTCGCTGAGCGTCGGCGCGGTGCAACTGCGTTATGTACTGCTCGGCCATGGCCTCTTCTACGTCGCAAAAGCATTGACCGTGGTGATTCCTGGCACGTTGATCGATCTGGCGGCGTTTCGCGGCGAGATCATTCAGATCTCTTTGGTCGAAGGCGCAATGGCGATCATGTTGATTGCGCTGTCGATGACCGGTACCGAACGTTACCGCCGCGAAAAGCAGATTGCCCGCCTCGCCGAGCGTGATCCGCTGACCGCCCTGTACAACCGCCGCGCCCTGGAAAAACGCGCAACGCGCCTGTTGCAACAGGTTTCGCCGAAACAGCCGGGCGCCCTGCTGCTGATCGACATCGACAATTTCAAACTGGTCAACGACCACTACGGCCACACCGCCGGCGACCGCTTGCTGATCGCCCTGAGCGAAATGATCCTCGCGGCCCTGCCGCGCAATGCACTAACGGCGCGACTCGGCGGTGACGAGTTCGTCATCCTGTTGAACAACGCTTCCAGTGAGCGCATCGTCGAACTGGGCAACACCTTGCGCGACCAGTTTCTGACGATGGCCTCACAGACCTTTGCCACGCCGGCCGCCGTCACGCTGAGCATCGGCGCTACCTTGTTCGACACCGCACCGCCCAGTCTTGCCGCCCTGATCGAACAAGGCGATCTGGCGCTCTACGAATCCAAACGCGGTGGGCGCAATCGTCTGCGTCTGACCGGGCTCACCACTTCAGGATAATAAAAACCATGTCCAGCCTCGACACGCCCCTGCAAGACCTCGCCGCCCCCGAAGGCGTCTGCTACGGCTGCGGCGGCCGCAACCCACACGGCTTGCACGTCAAAAGCCGCTGGCACGACGACGGCGTCCACGTTATCGCCGAGCATTTGCCGGACAGCCAATATTGCGGCTGGCCGGACCTGGTCTACGGCGGCCTGATCGCCATGCTGGTCGACTGCCACTCCAACTGGACGGCGATGGCCTACCACTACCGCGCAGAAAACCGCGAAGCCGGCAGCTTGCCGCGCATCGATTGTGTCACCGGCAATCTGGGGATCAAATTCATCAAACCGACACCCATGGGCGTGCCACTGATCTTGCGAGCCAGGGTTGACGGTGAAGTCGGGCGCAAGACGCGAGTGATTTGCGAAGTGTATGCAGGGGAAGTGCTGACGGCGGTAGGCGAGTCTGTGTTTGTGCGGGTGGATACCGGGCAGTTGGCGGATGCGGCGCATGGGCGTTGAAATCTTGTATCAAAATTTTTGCGACAGACTGATAGACCGACTGGCCTTCATCGCTAGCAGGCTAGCTCCCACAGGGATTTTTGCAGTTTTCACGGGATGTGTCAGAAAACGAATAGCGCGTTAAAGAAGCACCCGACTGTGCTTCTTTAACGGACGGAGTCAGTGCGCGAATGCCGCCCGCGCCGAATGCAACTTCTTATAGCTCTCAATCAAACGCAAATGCCGATCCAGCCCTTCCAGCTTCATGCTCGTCGGGGTGAGTCCGTAAAAGCGTACGCTGCCGTTGACCGAGCCAATAGCTGCGTCCATGCGCTCATCGCCAAACATGCGGCGGAAGTTGGCTTCGTAGTCTTCCAGTTGCAGATCTTCGTCCAGCTCCATCTCCAGCACGACGTTGACCGCTTGATAGAACAAGCCGCGTTCGACGGTGTTGTCGTTGTATTGCAGAAAGGCTTCGACCAGGTCCTTGGCTTGTTCGTACTTCTGCAGAGCGAGGTAGATCAGCAGGCGCAGTTCGAGGATCGTCAGTTTGCCCCACGGCGTGTTGTCGTCGAACTCGATGCCGATCAGCGTGGTGATGTCGGTGTAATCGTCCTGTTCGCTGTTTTCCAGACCTTGGGCAAGATTGCGCAGGCCGACTTTGCTCAGGTTGTGCAGGTTGAGAATATCGGCGCGAAATTGCAGGGCTTTGTTGGTGTTGTCCCAGATCAGGTCTTCGATCGGGTAGATCTCCGAATAATCCGGCACGAGGATGCGGCAGGCCTTGGCGCCGATGTGCTCGTACACCGCCATGTAGACTTCCTTGCCCATGTCCTCAAGGATGCCGAACAGCGTCGCCGCTTCTTCGGCATTGGAGTTTTCACCCTGGCCGGAGAAGTCCCACTCGACAAACTCGAAGTCTGGTTTGGCACTGAAGAAACGCCACGACACCACACCGCTGGAATCGATGAAGTGCTCGACAAAGTTGTTCGGCTCGGTCACGGCCTGGCCGGAGAACGTCGGCTGCGGCAGGTCGTTGAGGCCTTCGAAACTGCGGCCCTGAAGCAATTCGGTCAGGCTGCGTTCCAGCGCCACTTCCAGGCTTGGGTGCGCACCGAACGAGGCGAATACGCCACCGGTGCGCGGGTTCATCAGGGTCACGCACATGACCGGGAATTCACCGCCCAGCGAGGCATCCTTGACCAGCACCGGGAAGCCCTGCTCTTCCAGGCCTTTGATACCGGCGAGGATGCTCGGGTATTTTTCCAGCACTGCTTGCGGTACGTCCGGCAGGGCCATTTCGCCTTCGAGGATTTCGCGCTTCACCGCGCGCTCGAAAATCTCCGACAGGCACTGCACCTGCGCTTCGGCCAGGGTGTTGCCGGCGCTCATGCCGTTGCTCAGGTAAAGGTTTTCGATCAGGTTCGACGGGAAGTACACCACTTCGTTATCGGACTGACGCACGAACGGCAGCGAACAAATACCGCGCTGGGTGTTGCCAGAATTGGTGTCGAACAGATGCGAGCCGCGCAGTTCGCCGTCGCGGTTGTAGATCTTCAAGGTGTAGTCGTCGAGGATCTCGCTCGGCAACTCGTCTTTTGCGCTCGGCTTGAACCACTTTTCGTCCGGGTAATGGACGAAGTCGGCGTTGGCGATCTCTTCGCCCCAGAACTGGTCGTTGTAGAAGAAGTTGCAGTTCAAGCGCTCGATGAACTCGCCCAGCGCCGAGGCCAGAGCGCCCTCCTTCGTGGCGCCCTTGCCGTTGGTGAAACACATCGGCGAATGCGCATCGCGAATGTGCAGCGACCAGACGTTGGGCACGATGTTGCGCCACGAGGCGATTTCGATCTTCATGCCCAGGTCGGCGAGGATGCCCGACATGTTGGCAATGGTCTGCTCCAGCGGCAGGTCTTTACCGGCGATGTACGTGCCCGCTTCAGAACCCGCATGCGGCATCAGCAAGGCCTGCGCATCGGCGTCGAGGTTCTCGACTTCTTCGATGATGAATTCCGGGCCGGTTTGCACGACTTTTTTTACGGTGCAACGGTCGATCGAACGCAGAATGCCCTGGCGGTCCTTGTCGGAAATATCTGCCGGCAATTCAACCTGGATCTTGAAGATCTGGTTGTAGCGGTTTTCCGGGTCGACGATGTTGTTCTGCGACAGACGAATGTTTTCCGTGGGGATATTGCGCGTGTCGCAGTACAACTTCACAAAGTAAGCCGCACACAACGCCGACGACGCCAGAAAGTAGTCGAACGGCCCCGGTGCCGAGCCATCACCCTTGTAGCGGATGGGCTGATCGGCGATCACCGTGAAGTCGTCGAACTTGGCTTCAAGTCGAAGGTTGTCGAGAAAGTTGACCTTGATTTCCATGCGGGATTACCAGAATACGGCTAAACGAATGGCCGCCATTATCCGGCTTTTGCGCACGATGTCTTGTGCTTTCGGGATTCGCCGCCAGCCGGCGACACTGGCATTTTCGGCAAATTCGCTACACTTCGAAGCAACGCGTCGTCATCCATGACAACAATCTGAACAATGTCCCCGCGCCGTTGTTCTAGATTCAGAAGACACCGGATCAAGGACGAGCACATGGCCGTTACTGCTTCTGCGCACCCCCTGCCGAGCCCGCAACGCGCGGTCACCCGCCGCCTGGCCATTGCGGTCGGCGCGTTGTTCGTTGCCGGCGTCATTGCCGCGGTGAGCGCCCTGCTCGGCATTGCCAATCAGCTTGATGAAAAAGACGTCGAACAAAACCGGTTCTATTCGGCCAGGGCGTTGGAAAACCGCATTACCACCTCGAAAAACTACATCACTAGCTACGCCTACTGGACCACCGCTTACGAACATTTGAGCGGGCCGGTCGATACGGACTGGGCGTACGCCGAGCAGAACATGGGCAAAACCATGTTCACCAGCGACGGCTATGACGGCGTCTTCGTGATCGATCGCAATCGCACCAAATACTCGGTGATTCGCGGGCAGATGGTCGAGACCGACCTTGCCGAGGTGCTGCAGGTGCCTGCCGCAGAATTACTGGAACAGGCGCTGAGTCAGCCGGACCTGACCAAACCGATTGCCACCTATTCCTTGTTCGAAGGCTGGCCGGCATTGATCACGGCGGCCCCGATCATTCCCAACGATGAACGCCCGCTCGATGAATTGAAAAATACCTCGGTGTTGATCTTCGTCGACAAACTGACCCCGACCAAACTACGCAAAATCGGCAGCGGCTACGGCCTGACCAACCTGACGCTGGCTCCGGACGACAGCATCCAAAGCACTCAGCCAAGGGTGCCGCTCGACAGCACCGGTTACAGCCTGATTGCCGATCTGCAACGCCCCGGCCAGCAACTGTTGTGGTCGTTGATCCCGCCCCTCGGCGCGACGCTGATCGTGCTGATGCTGCTGACTGCGTATTTCTTCCGCCATGCCCTACGCTCATCGCAATACGTCGACAACAGCATTGAAGCGATGCAGGCCTCCAATCTCGCGCTGGAAAGTGCCAACCATGCCCTCGAAGCCAGTGAAGAGCGCTTTCGTGCGGTGGCCGAGGCGGCTTCGGACTGGATCTGGGAAGTCGACCGCGATCTGTTGCTGACTTACCTGTCGGCACGCTTCAGCGAGGTCACCGGTTATCCGCAGACCTTGTGGCTGGGCCAGCACATCGGCGAATTGCTCACCTGTGACACGACACCGCTGGAGTTGTGGCTGCGCAAGCTCAGCGAAGAAACCAGCAGCAGCGATTTGCGCTGTACCTATCGCGATCACTCCGGACAACCGCGCCACTGTCGGCTGTCGGCACGACCAATCTTGCATCAGCATAATGTCGTCGGCTATCGCGGCACCGCCAGCGACATCACCGACGAAGTGGCCGCCCATGCGCAGATTCAGCACTTGTCGATGCACGATGCCCTGACCGGCCTGCCGAACCGCAACAAACTGGCGCGATATCTCGATGAAGCCCTGCTGCTCAAGGAACACGCGCCGCCGCTGTCGCTGCTGATGATCGACCTCGATAATTTCAAACCGATCAACGACTCACTCGGCCATCCGGCCGGCGATGCGGTGTTGCAGGAAGTCGCCGTGCGCCTGCGTGAATGCACGCGCGAAGACGACATCGTCGCGCGCCTGGGGGGCGATGAGTTCATCGTCGTTCTTAACGGCATGGACACGCATCACGAGATCGACAAATTCTGCACACGGCTGATCGGCAGCCTGCATCAGCCGGTCCTGTTCGAAGAACATCCGCTGCACATCGGCGCCAGTATCGGTATCGCCCTCAGTCGGCGTCACGGTTACGTGCCCAGTGATCTGATCCGCTATGCCGACATCGCGCTGTATCAGGCCAAATCCGACGGCAAGAACACCTGGTGCTACTTCGAAGCACACATGAGCGATCAGATCCAGACGCGTCGGCAGATGGAAGACGACATGCGCCACGCGCTCAAGCACAACGAATTCATCCTGCATTACCAACCGCGCTACAAGGTCGATGGCAAGCAGATCGTCTCGGTCGAAGCGCTAGTGCGCTGGCAGCATCCGACCAAGGGTCTGCTCGGCCCGGACGTATTCATTCCGTTGGCCGAGCAGACCGATCTGATCGTGCCCCTCGGACGCTGGGTATTGCGCGAAGCCTGCGAGACCGCGCTGGCATGGCCGGAGGACGTGCTGTTGTCGGTGAATCTGTCGCCGGCGCAATTCGCCGTCAGCGACGTGGTCGAGGATGTGCGCGAAGTGCTGGTTGCCACGCGCTTTCCGGCCAGTCGCCTTGAACTGGAAATCACCGAAAACGTCATGCTCAACGACACCGACGGCGCATTGACTACCATGAATGCGCTGAAAGAACTTGGCGTGCGCCTGAACATGGACGATTTCGGCACGGGTTACTCTTCGCTCGGTTACCTGCGCGCCTACCCTTTTGATGGCATCAAGATCGACAAGCGCTTCATCGCCTCGATCAGCAGCGGGACCAATGATCGCGCCGTGGTGCAGGCGATCATCGGCCTGGGTAAAGCCATGGGCCTGACCGTGACTGCCGAAGGCGTCGAGACCGAAGAACAACTGGATATTCTCGGTGTCGACCAGTGCAATGAAGTCCAGGGCTATTTCATGAGTCGGCCGATCGACAAAGCCGCGTTTGCCGAGTTGTTGCAGGCCTCACGCCTGTCGCCGGTGAGCAGCATTGCCACCAGAAAGGGCCGGGTGACCTGAGGTCAGCCCTGCCCGGCCACCCGCACCTTGCCGCTGAAGACCTTGAAGCCGAACGTGTTGTAGGCCAGCGTCAGCGGTACCAGCACGGCAAAACCGATCAGCATGAATACCTGGCTGTTCGGGCTGGACGCCGCGGCGCTCAGGGTCAGGCCCGGCGGGATGATGTAGGGAAACAGCGCGACCAGCATCGCGGCGAAGGCCAGTACGAAGACACCGAGCGCGGCGAACAACGGCAGGAAATCCCGGCGGCTGCGAAAACCCCGGGCAAAGACCAGCAAAGAAACGCCGAGGAGCAACCCCGCCGGCAACCACAGCCGTACATCCAGCAAGCGTTGCGCGTATTGCGGATGCAACGTGGCAGTCCACGCAACCAGTGCCAGCAGCGACAGCACGACGATCAATGCCAGAACCCGCGCCTGCCGCGCAGAGCGCTGCTGCAACTGATCCATCGTTCGCCAGTAAAGCCAGCAGGCGCCCAGCCACAGATAGCCGAGCACCAGCACCCCACCGCAGAACAGCGCAAAAGCACTGAGCCATTCACGGCCATCGCCGCTGTATTGACCATTGTGATGCGCAACACCCTGCACCAGCGTACCGAGCACCATGCCCTGCACGAACCCGGTCAGCAGCGATGCGCCCGTCAACACCCTGTCGATCGCCCGTTTGCGCCGTTCACTGGACGCATGGTCACGAAACTCCAGCGCCACCGCCCGCGCGATCAACGCCAGGAACATCACAATGAACGGTACATACAGGGCCGGCAGTAAAATCGCGTAAGCCAGCGGAAACAACGCGAGCAACCCACCGCCACCGAGTACCAGCCATGTCTCGTTGGCGTCCCACACCGGCAGAATCGTCACCGCCATGGCTCGACGCTCGCGGCTGCAAGCCGTCACGCCCATGAGCATGCCGACGCCCAGGTCGGTGCCATCGAGAATCACGTAGTTCATCACCGAGAACGCCAGCGCGGCGGCGCTGAGCAGGGTCAGCCAGTCAGTGTCCATGCAGCGGCGTCCTCAAGAATGCCCGGTTTCGTCAGCCAGGGTCGGTTGCGGTCCCGGCTCATCGGCTTGCGGCGGCTTACGCAGCAAGCGCAGCAACACCCACAGGCCGATGGCGAAAATCAATAGATAGAACAGCAGGATCAACCACGTCGAACCGAGCACTTGCGCACGCGATACCGACGACAGACTGTCCGCCGTACGCATCAAGCCGTACACCGTAAACGGTTGTCGGCCGACCTCGGTAACGACCCAGCCGCTGAGCATCGCCAGAAATCCGGCCGGGGCCAGCCACACGCAACCGCTCAAAAACCAGCGCGCGCTGTACAGGCGCCGACGCCGGCGCAGGATCAGGCTGATCACGCCTTGCGCAAGCATCAACAGCCCCAGCCCGACCATCAGGCGAAAGGCAAAAAACACCGGAGCCACCGGCGGGATGTCTTGCGGCGGGAATTCATCCAGCGCGGCGATGCTGCTGTGTAGATCGTGATGTAAATACAGCGAGCCCGCGCGTGGAATCGACAATTCCCACAGGTTGCGGCGCTCGTTCATGTCTGGCCAGGCCAGCAGGCGCAACGGTTCGCCAGCGCCTGCGGGTGGTCGGGTCCACGAGCCCTCGATCGCAGCGACCTTCTGCGGCTGGACCTGCAAGCTGTGCCGGCCATGCAGATCGCCGACCACGATCTGCAGCGGCATCAACAGCGCGATTACCCACAGGGCCATGGAAAACTGCAAGCGCGCACGGGGATTGTGCGCGGCCTTGCGCAATTGCCAGGCGCTGGCGCCGGCAATCAACGTGGCACTGCCGATGAACACGGCGAGGATCATATGCGCCAGACGATGCGCAAACGACGGATTGAAAATGATTGCCCACCAGTCCTCGGCGATGAATCGGCCGTCCGCGGCAATCGAATAGCCTGCCGGCGTTTGCATCCAGGAATTGGCAGAGAGAATCCAGAACGCACTGATCAGTGAACCCAGCGCCACGGCACAGGTGGCAAAAAAATGCAGTTTCGGGCCGACCTTTTTCAGGCCAAACAGCATGATGCCGAGGAAACCCGCTTCGATGAAAAACGCCGCCAGTACTTCATAGAACATCAGTGGCCCGATGACGTCGCCGGCCTGCACCGCCAGCCGCGACCAGTTCAACCCGAACTGGTATTCCAGAATCAACCCCGACGCGGTGCCCACTGCGACGTTGAGCGCGAACACTTTCAACCAATAACGATAAACATCCAGATAAACCGTGCGCCCGGTTTTCAACCACAACGCTTCCAGCACCATGAGGAAGTTGGCCAGACCGATGCTGAACGCCGCCAGCACGATGTGAAAACTGATGGTGATTGCGAACTGGGCGCGGGCCGCCATCAGGGCGGAATCAACGGACTCCATGCGCGCATTCAGCCACTGAAAAACAGCGCAAGCTTGTTGCCCTCGGGGTCGCGCAGGTACGCCACATAGAAGTCCGGCGTGTATGCCTCGCGCGTGCCCGGCGCGCCTTCGTCGCTGCCGCCGTTGTCGAGTCCGGTCTTGTAAATCTGATCAACCTGCTGCCGGGATTCGGCGCGAAACGCCGGCATCATGCCGTTACCCGCAGTCGCCGGCTCGCCGTTAAACGGTTTGGCGATGTGCACGCTACCGGGCCCGTTGGACTTGTCGGCCGCGCCGGGCAGATAGAAACAATCGTGTTCTTCGCGATCATGCTGATAACCCAGCGGCGTGAGGATCGCGTGATAAAAGGCCGCCGAACGTTCCACGTCATTGGCGCCGATAAACAGATAACTGAGCATGGGGATGTTCCTCCGCTGGCCATTCAACCGTGGGTTTGTTCTTCGTTATGGGTGAACAGATTGCCGGCGTCGCGCACCAGTTGCCGCCATTCCGCAGCGGTGATCAGGCCTTGTTCCTCCATCGCATCGGCGGCCCTGAGCAGTTCGTCGTAGCGCTGCTCGGGGTCCGGATCGTCCTGTGTTTGCGCCGCCAGTTCGCGCCAAGCCGCCAGTGATGCCTGTTTTTGTTGATCGAACATGCGGGTATCTCCTGAAAGACTCACCCGGTAGAAAGATTCGTTGCGGCGCTGGTTCAGGGCAGACGACGGACGGACGGTCCGGTTGAAACGGGTCAACGGTGTAGCTGTATTTGTTTATTGACCGTGCGGTGCCGATCCGCGAAGTTATTCCTCGTCCGGTTGTGGCTCATCGCCGGGGAAAAAGCCTGCTCGCCATGTGTTTCCCCGCCTGTTTCCTGCGTCGCACTGTTCACTGTTCATCCCTGTTCGCTGGAGTTTTTCGATGCCGTCGCCCAAATCCCTGCCCGCCGCCCTGCTCGGCCTGGCCCTTGCCTGCCCGGCGCTGGCCGAGACCCAAGGTCTGGAACTGGGGCAAGTGCTGATTTCGGCGGATGAGCGCAGCGGCACAGACGCCAGCGTCGAAGAAGCCAAGGCCAGTCTCGAACAGGTGCCCGGTGGCACCAACGTGGTCGACATGCGCCAGCCGTTGCAGGGCCGCGTGGCGAGCAATCAGGATGTGCTGGCCTACCAACCGGGCGTTTATGCACAGTCGGCGGGCAACGAAGGTGTGAAGATTTCCGTGCGTGGTTCGGGCATCAACCGCGCACCGGGCGCGCATGCGTCGGGGCTGTACACGATGCTCGATGGCTTGCCGTTGACCGGTCCCGGCGGCACGCCGTACGAGTTGCTCGAACCGTTGTGGGTCGATCACGTCGAGGTGCTGCGCGGCGCCAACGGTTTCGATCGCGGCGCGCTCGCGCTGGGTGGGGCCATCGATTACCTCAGCCACACCGGCTACACCGCGCCGAAGCTGCAAGTGCGCTATGCGACCGGCAGCCACGGCTATCAGCAGCGCCAGGTCAGTTCCGGGCAAGTGCTCGGCGACTTCGATTATTACGTATCGCTGACCGATGCCAATGCCGACGGCTATCAGGATCACACCGCCAGCGAAAGCAAAGGCGTGATCGCCAACTTCGGTTATCGCTTCAACCCGAATCTGGAAACGCGCTTCTATATCCGCTATCGCGAATCCGACAACGACCTCGCCGGTCGTGTGACCAAGCATTCCATCGAGCATCATCCGCGGGCAGCCAACCCGTCCTACGTGGCGCGGGACGACAGCCGCAAGCAACCGGGCAGCACCTTCATCGGCAACAAGACCACCTTCTACATCGACGACGATTCGAGCATCCAGACCGGCCTCGTCTATCACGACTATCCGATGGACCTGCGCGAAGGCCCGAACCGCTTGAAAGTCGCCTACTCCGACGTCAGCGGCACCTTCGACTACAAGCGCCGCGACACCCTGTTCGGCATGGAAAGCCGCAGCAATGTCGGCCTGCGCGTGACCAAGCACCTGCCCAACGACGGCGCCAGCGAATTTGTCCGGGTGCCGAGCGGCAACACGGCCGGTCATGCGCCGGGCACGCGCATGCGCAACTTCACGTATCAGGGTTCGGACACCGTCCTGCATTTTGGCAACGACCTGGAAATCGCCGACGACCTGTGGCTGACCACCGGCCTCGCCGCCATCTATACACGCCGCGAAAGCGCCGTGACCTACCCGCAAAGCGGCGGCAAAACCAGCCTCAACGATTGGGATTACGCGCCGCGAATCGGCCTGCGCTACCAGATCACCCCGGATGTTCAAGTATTCGGCAACCTCAGCCGCTCGGTCGAGGCGCCGCACCCGTGGTCGCTGATCTACAGCTCCAACGTGCGTTTCCCGGCTGGTAACGGCGCGGCCACCGGCACGCAAAAAGACCCGACCACCCTGCAAAACCAGACCGCCACCACCCTTGAGCTCGGTGGCCGTGGCGACAGCGCTGTCGGCGAATGGAGCCTGGCCTGGTATTACGCACAAGTGCGCCACGAACTGCTTTCGGTACTGCCCGACGCCACTGCCGTCACGCCGTACGAACTCAACGCCAGCCCGACCGTGCATCAAGGCGTCGAAGCCAGCCTCAACAGCAAACTGTGGACGGCGGCGGATGGCCGTCAGTTGAGCCTGCGTCAGGCCTACACCTTCAGCGATTTCCACTATCGTGATGACCAGCGTTTCGGTGACAACCGTCTGCCGGGCTTGCCGATGCACTATTACCAGGGCGAGTTGCGTTACGACTGGCCGCAAGGTTTCTTCGCCGCCGTGAACACTCAACTGGTTTCGAAAGCAGCCGTGGATTACGCCAACAGCTACTACGCTGACCCGTACGCGCTGTTCGGCGCAACGCTGGGCTACAACGCACCGAAGGGTGACTGGCAGGGTTGGGTCGATATGCGCAACCTGACCAACAAGCATTACGCCGCCACCGTCACGCCGGGGTATGACGACAAGGGGCTGGATGCAGCACGGTCGACGCCGGGCGAAGGAATGGGGGTGTATGTCGGGGTTTCGTGGAGTTTGCTCTGACCGATTGCCCTTGGAAGCAAGTACTGCGGGTTGCTCAGTGTCAGTCTCGCCAAGCTGACTATGATTTCACCCGCCTCCGATGATGGATCGTTCGATGAAATCTCGATGTCCTGAATGTGGCTATATTGCGAACAGTATTCCTCCAACCCACAAGTGCCCCGAGTGTGGAAGTTTCTCCCACGACTGGCTGATTTATGACTGGGCCACCTTCGCTTCCATCAAGCGTCGGCATCTCAGCTATAACGTCGCAATTATTTGCCTGGCGCTCGCTGGCCTGCTGACGGCTTTGAGTGTGGGATCATCCTCTGTGCTGCCATGGATGCTCGCCTTGCTGCTCATCCCTGCGATGGTCAGCGGATGGCGTTGCCGCAGGCAGCTGAGAGACCCGTCAAAATACCAGGGACACAAGGCTGGCATTGTGTTTCCCTGGTTTAGCGGTTTCGGGGGATTGTGAAGCACAGACAACGAGATCCGCTTCGCCCTACCCATCAAGGAAGATAACAACATTCGCCAAAGTAGAACGTTGAATAGCAGAGCGGCTGGCCAGAACAAGCCTGCCGCTCTTCCTCCCTGGGCTGAACAACCGCGGCGCGCACCCAGAGCTAAAAAGTGAGGCCCGCAAACACGGGCCTCACTTCGTCAACGGGCTGAATCGCTATGGATTAGAGCCTCACAGCGCTTTTTCCGCATTGTAGCCATCGGCATTTTCAAATACCCCCATGAACCCCGCGACCGTCGACTCGCGTGCCCAGTCGCGCTGAAGCTCGCAGTACAGCTGCACGCGGCTGATCAACCGGGCACCCGCCTGTTCCATGCGCCGTAACGCCGCTTCGTGAGCAACAACCGACGTACCGCCTACGGCATCAATCGGTATGTAGACCTCATATCCCTCCTGAATCGCATCGAGCACCGGAAAAGTCAGGCAGGCTTCGGTCCAGAGCGCGGTCATGATCAGCTTCGGTCGGCCAAGTGCCTTGACGGCTTGCTTGAACTCCGCGTCTTCCCAGCTGTTGATCGAGGTACGGTCATAGGTGGGCAAATGCCCGAGTACCGCTTGCAGTTCCGGTATCGGTGGTTTGTTGCGACCGGTCGCGACGTTCACCGTTGAATGGATGATCGGGAGATTATAGTTGACGGCCGCTTTGGCCACGCTAGTGATATTGAACACCAACTCGTCGCGCGGCATCGAGCGGATCGAGGACACCTGAATCGGCTGGTAATCAATAACGATCAGCGCCGAATTCACTGGCGACAACAGTTGATCGGTCAGAGGGTTGCGGATTGTCTCGCTTGCCATTTGCTGCTCCTGCTTTTAGTTGTCTTGTACGCAGCGCGGACCCGATAGCTCGCTCGAACAGCGGCGAGTGTTTCGTAGCCTGCACTGCATTGAGGGAGACTGCATTTCCCGGCTGCGTACCCGGTTGGGCCGTGTTGCCAGAGAGCAGGATTGTGCTGTTGCTCGACTCAACGCAGTAGTAGCATCCCGAGACTAGCTGTGTTGCAGAATGGGGAACGCTGGTTTTGGATATCGAAGAATTGCAGACCTTTGTAGCAGTCGCTGATGCGGGCGGAATTTCATCGGCGGCAACTCGGCTGGGCGTGTCCAAATCCATCGTCAGCCGCCGGCTCGCGCGGCTTGAGGCGGATCTGGGCATCCAACTGCTCGCACGCACGACTCGCGGCGCGGCGCTGACCGAAGCGGGGATCACGTTCCGCGATCATGCCGCGAGGGTCTGCGCCGAAATGGACATGGCGAAGGAAACACTTCTGCCTGCCGGCCCGCTGCGCGGCCGACTGCGGATTGCCGCGCCGCTATCTTTTGGTCCGACGCACTTCGCCCCGATGCTGGCAGAGATGGCGCGCCGTCATCCGTTACTGCAGATGCAGACTTGCTACAGCGATCGCTTCGTTGATCTGATCGGTGAAGGTTATGACTGTGCGATACGCGTAGGATATCTACCGGACTCGAATCTGATTGCGCGTGGCATCGGCCCGATCTTCACCAAACTCGTCGCCAGCCCCGGTTACATCAAAGTCCATGGCGAACCGGCATGTCCACACGACCTGCAGGCTCATGAGGCGTTGATGCAGGGCACCGAAACCTGGCAATTCATGGACGGCGGCAACGTGGTGACGGTTCGTCCGCAAGGACGTTTCAAGGCTGACAACGGCACGGCGTTGGTTGCCGCTGCAACGGCCGGATTGGGCATTGCCTATTTGCCGGACTGTCTTACCTATGAACAGGTGAAGTCAGGCGCACTGGTGCCGATCATGACTCACTACCCCCCGCCGCAGGCAGGCGCCTATGTCGTGCGCCCCCCGGGACCACATCCGGCGCGCAAGATCCAGGCCCTCACCGAACTGTTGATCGAGTCGTTCGGACAGTCACCTCATTTCGCCAAGCCTGTATCCGTGTGAACGGCTTCGCAATAAAACGCTATTCCAAAAACAGCACAGCCGCCGCTTCCCGCATGAAAATCTCAACGGTCTTTGGCCCGACCCCATCGAATTCGCAAAGGCGTTTTTCAAACGCCCTGCGATCAGCACTCGCGGCCACGATGTTGCTCACCTTGCCGGCGTATTCGCTATTGAGTTTGTTTGCCAACGCGAGCAATCGCGCAGCCGTGCTCTCGTCGTAACGCACGTACCGAGCTTGCCCGAGAAGCCCGACCAACTGGCGGTGGCTGCACTGTGCGAGTTTCTGCGGTGTATCGTTGCGATGCTGCACGACGATGATCTGGTACGCCTGCGCAGCAATCGCGCCCTGGATTCTTTTGCCCATCAAAAAACTGGCAACCAGCCATTTGAACAGCCCCGCTTCGTTGGCACCTTGAAGGTCGATCTGCAAGTCGCTTGCGCTGATGTTTTTACTCACCGGTCTGGTCTCAATGATGACACTCGCCCCCGGCATGGCTGCCGGGTATCAGCTGGATTTCAGCCTCGCCTTGTCAGTTCCGATAGGCCCAGGCAAGTGAAGGTTCGAAAAAACATCACGCTTCGAACATGTCGCAAGATGTATTCAACGAGGTCTGCTTCGGCCGTTAAATTGAATCTCAACCCAGCCCATGCGGTCAGCTTGTGGAGAAGACCAGACGAATGCCACGGGAAGAACCAATGAGCCTCGCAGCCTATGAATGCGCAGATACCCGGTCAAAAACCGCCTGAGATCAAGGCGCAAGAGACCGCAGACGCTGCCCCGATCAAGGCTGTCAGCGCTGTCGCGGCCTTGCGCCTCACAGTGGCGTTCATGTTGACGGTGATTCTGGCGTTTCTCAGCGTGGAAGGGTGGCGGACCTGGCGTGACTACCACTCAGCATTCAATTCGGCGCGCAATTCCGTCACCAACCTTGCCAGGGCGACGGCGCAACATGCCGAGGATGCCATTCGGCAAGTGGACGTGCTCACAGCGGCTCTGGGCGAGCGGGTAGAAGGTGATGGGCTGCGAAACATTGATGTGAATCGCATCCACAAATTGCTCGTCCAGCAATCCAGACTGATGCCGCAATTGCATGGCCTGTTCATTTATGGCCCGGACGGGCAATGGATCGTCACCGACAAGGAAGTGATTCCGGAACCCGCGAACAACGCCGACCGCGATTACTTCCAATATCACCGCACGCATACCGATCGCAATGTGCGGATCGGCAAGGTGGTGAAAAGCAAATCCACCGACGACCTCATCATCCCAATATCGCGCCGTCTGAATAACCCGGATGGTTCCTTTGCAGGCGTGCTCCTTGGGACCATCAAAGTCAGCTATTTCGTGGATTATTACGGTGATTTCAAAATCGACGACCGAGGCGCACTGGTTCTGGCACTGCGCGATGGAACAATCCTGGTCCGTCGCCCGTTTATCAAGTCCGTTATCGGTCAGAGCCTGGCGAGCAGTGAAATATTCACCCGTTATCTGCCCGTCTCCAGCGACGGCATTGCAGAAGTCAAAGCCGTCGTGGACGGCACCGAGCGCCTGTATGGTTATCGGGCCTTGACCACTTACCCCTTGGTGGTCGAAACCGGGCTGTCCCGTGAATCGATCATCGCGCCGTGGCGCTGGGACCTTTACAAGACCGGGTTTGTGCTGTCCTCGGTGATCTGCGCGTTTACGGCGTTCGGTCTGATTGTCCTGAATCAGCTTCGCCAGCGCATGGCCATCGAAAGAGAGCTACGTCTTGCCCACCAGACCATGCGCGATATGGCCTTGACTGACAGCCTCACCGGCCTGGCGAACCGGCGTCGGCTGGACACTGCACTGGCTGACGAGATTCGCTTGGCCAAGCGGCAGAACTCGTCGCTGTCATTGATCATGATCGATGTCGACTACTTCAAACGCTACAACGATACCTACGGGCATGCCGCCGGTGATGAATGTCTGAGCATGGTCGCCAGCGCAATCTCCCAAGCGCTGAAGCGCCCCGGGGACCTTGCCGTCCGGTACGGCGGTGAAGAGTTTTCGGTGCTGCTGCCCAACACCGACCTCCACGGGGCGCAACTGGTCGCCCAGCAAATTATCGAGACCATTCGAGCGCTGGCAATAGAGCACGCCAATCATCCGCTGGGTCACGTCACTGCCAGCGCCGGCATCGCGGCGTCCAGGCCCGCTGAACATGAGGTGAGCGCCGCTATGCTGATCAATGCCGCCGACAAGATGCTCTATGCAGCGAAGCAGCAAGGTCGCGATCGCTACTGCAGTGCCGCGCAGCCAGCATGATCGCTAATGCTCGTCATAATGCGGTCACTGCGCTTTGCTAGCCTCTGGCGCACGTATCACTTGCCCAAGGCGTGCAATTTCAAATGCAATGGAACGAGCCCCCACTTCGCCAGAAAATTATCCTGCGCTCCGACAACATGCGCTCCGATGACTTCGGCGCCCTCTTCTCGCAATTCTTCGGCAACCGCTACGCCGACACCCCGCCGATTCCCACGAACATCGTCATCAGTGGCGTCTACGGTCGACACGAAGGCGTGAGCTTTCGGCGCATGCATTATCGCGGCGACTTCAGCGTGGCCTTCCCTGACCCGCAGGACGAGATCACCTTCGTCATCCCCACCGCCGGCAAGATACTGTTCAATCACGCCGGGGAATCCATCGGCGCTTGCCACACCGGGTTGGCGATCGACAAGGCGGACATCCGCTCGATGCGCTTCTGCGACGATCACGCGCATCACGGCATGTCGATCAATCGTCATCAGCTCACTGAGCGTTTATCGGCCTTGCTGGATAAACCGATCGTGCAGAAGATCGTGTTTCAGCCCAGCGTGGATTTGCAGTCGCCAGCCTTTCAGGGCCTCAAGGCGCTGATCGATCTGGCCACCGGAAGCGAGTTCGACACGTTGCTCAATGGCGGAACCTTGATGCCCTCGCGCCTGCGCGAAATGTTGATCGATGCGGTGCTGGAGGCGTGGCCGCATAACTTCTCCGAGGCACTGCGTCGGCCGGCACCGCTGGTAGCGCCCAAGCATGTGAAATTGGCCGTGGAGTTTATTCAAACGTATCCGGAGCAACCGGTCAGCGGCGTGGAGTTGGCGCGAATGAGCCATGTCAGCCAGCGTGCCTTGCAGGAGGGCTTTCGTCGCTTTGTCGGCACGTCGATCGTCGCGTATCAGCGCCAGGTGCGTTTGCAGCGTGCTTATGAAGCGTTGGCGCAGCGGCATTCGGCGTCGGTCACGCAGGTGGCGCTGCGCTTTGGCTTTAGCAATGTCGGGCGGTTCTGTCAGTATTTCCAGAGTGCGTTCGGGGTGAGCCCGGCGCAGTTGAAATCCAGGCTTTGAAGCTTGCGTATCACCGAGCCTGCCCATGCACGTCATCCGCCTCCAGCGTGATTTGATGGAACAGCCACACCCTCATAACGACTAACCCTGACAGGCCACTCGATTGCAGCACCGGATCGCGTGGCGTCTACCTGGCTGCGGTGGCTGCTGCGGATGCGCCGGCGCAGGCTTCGATAGGGGGTTTCGATGACTGAGGATTTCACTGGATTTTTTACTGATCACGCGATTTTAGGCATTTCGCTGGGGAACTGGATTCTGGCGTTTTGCGCAACGTTGCTGAGCTATTTTCTGGCGCGGACGGCGATCCGCTTCGTGTTCCGCAAGGTGCAGGCGCGAGCCGCAGCCGGTAACAGACATTTGAGTTACATGGCCAGCGAAGTGCTGTCGGCGACCAGCACCACGTTGTTGCTGCTGGCGTCGATTCTCATCGGGATTGGCTTGCTCGATCTGCCCGAGCGTTGGCTCAATCGGGTCAGCAGCCTGTGGTTTGTCGTGGCAGCGCTGCAGGTCGGTCTGTGGGTCAATCGCGCATTGGCGCTGGCGTTGCATCGCTATTTTTCACGCCACAGCACCACTGGCACGTTTCAGGGCAGTGCTCTGGCGACGCTGAGCCTGTGGGGCGTCAAGGTGTTGTTGTGGGCGGTGATTCTGCTGGCCATGTTGTCGAACCTCGGCGTCAACATCACCGCGTTCGTCGCCAGCCTCGGCGTCGGCGGTATCGCCGTGGCGCTGGCGGTGCAGAACATTCTTGGCGATGTGTTCGCCTCGCTGTCGATTGCCGTCGACAAGCCGTTTGAAGTGGGCGACTTCATCGTCGTCGGCACGCTGGCCGGTACGGTTGAACATGTCGGTTTGAAAACCACGCGCATTCGCAGCCTCGGCGGCGAGCAGATCGTCATGGCCAACGCCGACATGATCGGCAGCACCATCCAGAACTACAAACGGCTGCAGGAGCGGCGGATCGTTTTCGAGTTTCGCCTGACCTATGAATGCTCGACCGAGCAGATCAAAGCGATCACCCGCCGCGTCGAAACCATCATCAGGAATGAAAAACAGGCGCGCTTCGATCGCTGCCATTTCCGCAGTTTTGGCGAAAGCGCACTGGAATTCGAGACGGTGTATATCGTCCTTGATGCCAGCTACAACGTGTACATGGATGTGCAGCAGCGGATCAATCTGCAGATCATGGAGGCGGTGGCCGAGGTCGATGCGGCGTTTGCCTTCCCGTCGCGGACGGTGCACATCGCGTCATTGCCCGAGGCGGCAGCATTGCCGCCGAGAGCGCAGCATGTGTCGCGCACGGAACACGCCTGAGCGCTTTGAACAACCGGCCGCCAGCAGCACTGGCGGCCGGTTGTTCGTTCAGAACGCGTAGCTGGCCTTGAGCCCGCCGTTGAAGCCGTGGCTGTCACCGCCACCGCTGGCGCCGACTTCAGCGCCCAGGCTCAGGGCGCCGAGATTGGCCATCAGGTTGACGCCGCCGCTGAACTGATCGCGGCTGTCGAAAGCCGCGCGCTGCTCAACGTCGAGGCCGAGCAAGTGGCCCTGGCTGTCGACCTGGTTATCGCCCAAGGTGCGTTCGTAGCCAACCTGCACGCCCGGCACCAGTTGCCAGGCGCCCATGGCCAGCGGAGCGAAGGCGACGTTGAGGTTGGCAACAGCGCTGCGGCG
The DNA here is from genome assembly GCF_043496865.1 of Pseudomonas retamae. Taxonomy (NCBI): domain Bacteria; kingdom Pseudomonadati; phylum Pseudomonadota; class Gammaproteobacteria; order Pseudomonadales; family Pseudomonadaceae; genus Pseudomonas; species Pseudomonas retamae. The sequence goes on along the minus strand of NZ_JBIEIL010000007.1, from coordinate 167,482 downwards.
CGTGGCGCTGTTGTCGTCGACGTCCAGCGCCAGTTCGCTGCCCTTCTCTTTGAAACCGTTGAGGTCGAGGTGGCTGATGCGCAAGCCGAGGCTCGGCTCGAAGGTCATGCCGTCAACCGGGGCGCGGTAACCCAGCGCCAACGTGGCCCCGGTGAGGTTGCCATGGGTGTCGCCTTTCGCCGTGCCGAGGCCACCGCCGAGTTCGCGTTTGCTGGTGTAATCGACGTAACCGGCGCTGGCGTTGGCGTCAACGAACAGGCCGCGGTCCAGGCTGCTGAAACCGTAGCGCGCGCCGACATTGAGGAAGGTCAAGTCCGTATCCGCCTCCCCGCCCGCCCCGCCGACGCTGCCATTGCTGTAGCCGAATCCGCCGCGCGCACTGAACTGTTCGCTGAAGCGTTGAGTGATGCCGACCATCAGGCCCTGGCTGTGTTCGTTACTGCTGTCGGCATGGGCCGAGCCATCGGTGCCGAGGTAGCCAGCCAGCGCGGTACTCCAGAGGCGGTACTGCCCGACCTTGAGGTCGCTGCCGCTGGCGAACGGTGCCGCGGCTTGCTCGATCATCGCGTTCTGGCGCAGCAGGTAGCTCGCCGCGTCGGCATGCACCTGGCCGCCAACATGGCTTTCAACCCCGCCGAGGGTGCCGGCATCGATCGCCGATTGCAGATAGTAGTTGTAGGCGCTGTAAGTCCCGGACAACTGAGTGTTCTGCAACTGCCGCAGCAACTCGGCACCGGCCGCAGCGTTGCCGATCAGCCCGGCCTGCCCCGGCAGACTGTTGTATTCGAACAGTTTGCCGCGCAACACATAAATGGTTTCCTGCGACAGACCGAGCCCCTGTTTGAGGTAATTGTCCATACTGCCGTACTCGGCGGCGACCTGATCGAGACCGGCCTGCAAATAACTGGCCTGGACGCCGAGCAACGGCTCGTAGACCGCGGCCATGCTCGGCGGCAAGGCTTTCAGCGTCGCCGCCACACGGGCGGCGGTGTAGTCGTTGGTCGCCAGATAGTTGGCCATGATGGTCGCCTCATCGACCCCGGCAATGCTCTGCAACACCGCCGCAGTCCAGCCGGTGCGGTCCTTGCCGGCGGTGCAGTGAAACAGCTGCGCCGCATCGACACTGGCAAGAGCGTTGAACAACTGGCCGAACTGACCGCGCATACCCGCGTCGCTGACGAAAGCGCGGTTGGTCTGCTCCATCATGGCGATGGCGTCGGCGGCACTTTTGAACGAGATGTTGGTGATATCTGCCCCGGACGTGGTGCTGCCGATGATGTCGATGTTCTGCCAGCTGGCTCCCGCGATCATCGTGTCAGGCGTGGCGGCGATTTCGCTGGGCGTGCGCAGGTCATAAATCGCCCCGATACCCAGCCCGTTGAGCGTCGCCAGATCTGCAGCCGACGGCGTCAGCGCATTGGAGCGGTAAAACACGCCGCTGCGCAGGGTGCCATCGTGGGCGGTGGAGTAAGCCGTGGTAGTACCGGCAACGTCCCGAAAGTTATCGATGCCTTGCAGGCGCGGCGTGTCGAGTGCAATGGACTCGGCAGCGTGAGCGGCGGCGATGGACAGGCTTAGAACGGACAGTGAACACAAAAGACGTTGGAACACAGTGCAGCCTCATGGAACTAGCGTTGGGCTGGTCACTATGGGCACGTGAGTGAAACGAAATATGACAGTTGCGGGTGGACAGGAAATGCCTGCGCGAATGGTCCGTGGAATGCGTGAATGGTCTGGTTTCCAACATTCCGGATCTGTCAGCGATCAAATTGGCCCAGATGTGCATTGCACGTCAGACTGCTGTCGCTGCAGGCCAACTCCCACGGTTAAAACGCGAACAACCTGTGAGCGTCAGCCTGCTGGCGATGGCGGTGGATCCGGCGATGCAAGCGTTGTCGGAGCTGGAACAGTGACTTGCAGGCAATCACCCACACGGACCGGGGCCCGACCACGAGGCCGAGGGCGTTGTCTCCCGAGCAAAGGGCTGGCGAGGCGTTGTTCACGCCAAACACTACTCTGACCCTATGCGGCTGCGCCGTTATTGCGGCTTGGGATGTTCTTGCGAAACCGCGTTCGTCGCGTCGACATCCGCCATGTCTTCATCAACCGGTGCTTCGTCATCAGCCGGCAACGGCACCTCGGGATTTTTGCGCGGGGAGTCGTGCCCGGCCTCGTTGTCCGTCGTGCGTGTTGCGCCTTGCTGCGACTGATTGCCCGGTGGGCTTTCGTCAATGTCCATGTCTGTTCTCCGTGGTAATTCACAGTGGGTCAAAACTGAGAAAAGCGCTTGGCGGGCAAGTGCCCAATGCTGGACGAACGGTGCTTCGCTCGGTCGGTTGCCGTCCGCTCAGTTCGATGGAACCGCGGTTTTTCCTGGGTTTTCCAATGCACACCCCACCACGGAGAATCCGCCCATGGACACTCTGGTCTCGATCCTCAAGGAACACGCCGAACCGCTGCCGGATATTGGCAGCGACGCCTTTGCCGACCTCTTCGACCGCTACGCCGATGCCCAGGTGGTGCTGATCGGTGAAGCCAGCCACGGCACCCATGAATTCTACGAAGCACGCGCGGCGATCACCCGGCATCTGATTGCCCATCATGGTTTCACCATTGTCGCGGTCGAGGCTGACTGGCCGGACGCCGATCAGATTGATCGCTGCGTGCGCGGCCGGAGCAAAGGGGCGTGGCACGATGCGGCGTTTGCGCGCTTCCCGACGTGGATGTGGCGCAACACCGACGTGCAGGCGTTTACCCGCTGGTTGCAGCAATACAACCAGGCTCAGCCGGCAGAGCAACGCGTGGAGTTCCGCGGACTCGACGTGTACAGCCTGCGCAGTTCAATTCGCGAGGTGCTGGGCTATCTGCAAGACACCGACCCGGCCATGGCCCGTGAAGCACAACAGCGCTACGCCTGCCTCAATCCCTGGCACGATGACCCGGCGCTCTACGGGCATTTCACTGAAGTCGGCGGCATGGCCACTTGCGAACGTGCCGTGCTCGAACAACTTCAGGCCCTGTTGAGCGAACGCCTGAGCCTGATGGAAAACGACGGCGAAGCGCTGTTCAACGCCACCCAGAACGCCCGCGTCGTGCGCGCCGCCGAACAATATTATCGAGCGATGTATCGCGGCAGCCGCGAATCGTGGAACCTGCGCGACCGGCACATGTTCGACACCTTGCAAGCGTTGCGCACGCGCCAAGCGCATGAGGCGAAAGTGATCGTCTGGGCGCACAACTCGCACATCGGCGACGCCCGCGCCACGCAAATGGGCGACAGCGGCCAACTGACCCTCGGCCAGCTGTGCCGGCAAGCCTTCGGCGCAGATGCGGTGCTGATCGGCATGGGCACCGATCAGGGCAGCGTGGCAGCTGCCGACGACTGGGATGCGCCGATGCAGATCAAAAACGTCCGCCCCGCCCTGCCGCGCAGTTGGGAGCGCGCCTGTGTCGAAGCCGCTTGCCCGATGGCGTTATATGACTGGCGCGCGACGGATCGCGCCGAGTTGCGCGAAGCCCTCACGCGGCGCCTGCTCGAACGCGCGATCGGGGTGATCTACCGCCCGCAGACCGAACGCCAAAGCCATTACTTCGACGCCACCCTCAGCGAGCAATTCGATGCGTATTTGTGGTTCGCGCAGACTACGGCGATTACACCGCTGTCGAGCCCGGAGTCATCGAGTCATGAAGAGGACACGTTTCCGTTTGGGGTGTGAACGGTATCGGTAGAACAATGTAAAAAGCGAGTGGCTTGCCAGAGAGTCGTTTGTACGACTTTTTACCAATTTTGTCCTATCCCTGGGCAAATGCCGAAAGCTCTCGCCGCAATCTCCGTTGCGTCCTACAGCCAGCCTGAATGGATAGTTCTATGGTGAGGCCTTGTTCAATCGAAAGAACAGCGAGGCGAAAGTGCATAGAGATATCTTTTCCAAATGGGCTGAAAGCGCCGAGGGATTGGCAGCGCCAAATTATTCTGGCTATATTTGTCCAGAATATTGGAGTGAACTGATGATCATCGTTCCGCTGGCCGAAGCTAAAAACAACCTATCCAAACTTGTCGATGATGCCGCCGCTGGGCAAGTCATCACGATTGCCAAGCATGGCCGGGCGATGGCTCGTCTCGTTCCTGCAGGAAAACCGACCGCACAGCGTATTGGTGCGATGAAGGGCAAACTGTTGCTGCCTGCAGATTTCGACTCCCCATTGCCCGATGACATGCTGGACGCATTCGAAGGCACTCAGGCATGAGGCTACTGCTTGATACCCATATCCTGCTCTGGACGCTCAGTGATGACGCCAGATTATCTGGTAAAGCCAGAAAGCTGATTGAAAACGCTGCCGATATCTACATCAGTGCCGCCACTTTTTGGGAAATGGCTATCAAGGTCGGGCTCGGTAAGTTAGATGTTGATCTGGATGACGTCCGCCAACATTGCCTTGATAGCGGGTTTATCGAATTGCCGGTGACCACGGAACACGCCATAGCTGTTAAGGATCTTGAACACCATCATCGGGATCCGTTTGATCGCATTATCGTTGCCACAGCCATGACTGAACCGATGAGGTTGCTTACGGCCGATCCGTTGGTCGCTCGATATTCTGATCTGGTGGTTCTGGTATAACCCGATGCGTGGCTTTTCTACAATCGCGCTTCGTCATTCAAAATCCATATTGAATGTCGGGCCGCCATCGCTTGCAGGCAAGCTCCTACAATTTGTTCGTGGTTCTTCAATTGAAATGCGGTCCACTGTGGGAGCGGTGTGTTTAAGGTGGCAACGACAAAAGCCCGCTTTCAAAGCGGGCTTTTTGTTCTGTAGCGATACCGACTACTTCTGCTTTGCAGTCAGCGCCGAGTAGCTGTTCATCAGGTTGCGGTAGTTAGGGATACGCTGCGACAGCAGGTTGCCCAGGCCTTCAATGTCGTTGCGCCAGTCGCGGTGCAGCTCACAGGCCACCGAGAACCAGTTCATCATTTGTGCGCCAGCCTGGGTCATGCGGCTCCATGCGGCTTGTTGCACGGTGGTGTTGAAGGTGCCCGAAGCATCGGTGACCACGAACACATCAAAACCTTCCGCCAGTGCCGACAGCGTCGGGAACGCTACGCAGACATCGGTGACCACGCCGGCGATGATGATCTGCTTGCGGCCGGTGGCCTTGATCGCCTTGACGAAGTCTTCGTTGTCCCAGGCGTTGATCTGGCCTGGGCGAGCGATGTACGGCGCGTCCGGGAACATCTCTTTCAGTTCCGGGACCAGCGGGCCGTTCGGGCCTTGTTCGAAACTGGTGGTGAGGATGGTCGGCAAGTCGAAGAACTTGGCCAGGTCGGCCAGGGCCAGCACGTTGTTCTTGAACTCGTTGGGCGAGAAGTCCTGCACCAGGGAAATCAGACCGGTCTGGTGATCGACCAGCAGCACGATAGCGTCGTCTTTGTTCAGGCGGTTGTAAGTTGGAGTGGTCATGGTGTGCGTCCCTTTTCAAGTTTGAAGTTTGTTGTTGCGTTCAAGTTGGGTACAGATTACTGACCCAGCGAAAAGGGATAAATCGGCTGAAACGCGTTTCACTGTCCACTCAAAACGGACAATGCTTATTCGCTTTGTTCCGCTTCATCCTCCGAAACCAGCGGCAACGACGCCAGCATTTGCGCGTGACACACCGCGAGGATTTCATCAGCCAGCGCGGAATCATCCGGGCACGCCCGAGACAGCATGACCGCGCCCACCGCTTGCGCCAGCAGTCCGATCATCTTCAAACGCGCCGCGTCCGGGGCTGCTTCGGTGTCAGTCGGGTACTTCGCGCCCAGCGTCTGCAAGGTGCGCTCGATGCCGTCGGCGAACGTGGCTTTCAACTCGTCCGGCTGGCGGGCGGCGTCGCCGCAAAGTGCGGCCATGGTGCAACCATCGCCACGCCCGTCGCGGTGTTCACGCGACACGTAGAGGTCGATAAAGCCTTTGACGTCGAGAGTTTCGGCGGTCGCCAGTGATCGCCCCAGGCTGTTGGCCGAGGCTTCGGCCATCAAATCCGCTTTCGAGCCGAAGTGCTTGTAGAAACCGCCGTGGGTGAAACCGGCCGCCGCCATCAGATCAGCCACACCGACGCCGTCAAACCCTCGCTCACGAAACAGCTCGGACGCCGTCTCGACGATGTGTTCACGGTTGGCCTGTGCCTGGGCTTTGCTGACTCGCATGAGCGGTACCTCTGTGCGCTAAAAATCATCCGCCGATGATACATAGATGTTGGCCATAATCAAAACCGTTGACAGTTTAGATTTAGATCATCATCCTAAATCCACTTGCTGCTATCCGGCATTTACCCCAACCGATGCATTCGCAAAGAGATGAATCAATGACCACTCGCCCTGCTGTCCTGATCACTGGCGCTTCCACTGGTATCGGCGCGGTTTATGCCGAACGTTTCGCCCAACGCGGGCATGATCTGGTGCTGGTCGCTCGCGATGCTGCGCGCCTCGACACACTGGCCGCCCAACTGCGCAGCGAGCACAGCGTTGCCGTCGATGTGGTTCCGGCCGACCTGACCCGACTCAGCGATCTCACCACCGTCGAAACGCGTCTGCGTGACGACACGCGCATCGGTATCCTCGTCAACAACGCCGGTGCCGCACAGTCCGGCAGCTTTATCGAGCAGAGCACCGACAGCGTGGCCAATCTGGTCGCCCTCAACACCACCGCTCTGGTACGCCTTGCCAGCGCGATTGCGCCGCGTCTGGCCAAGGCCGGTGAAGGTGCGATCATCAATATCGGTTCGGTGGTCGGGCTGGCGCCGGAATTCGGCATGTCGGTTTACGGCGCGACCAAGGCGTTTGTGCTGTTCCTCTCGCAGGGCCTGAGCCTGGAACTGACGCCGCTGGGCGTGTACGTGCAAGCCGTGCTGCCCGCCGCGACCCGCACGGAAATCTGGGACCGCGCCGGCATCGACATCAACACCCTGAGCGAAATCATGGAAGTCAGTGATCTGGTCGACGCCGCACTGGTCGGTTTCGATCGCCGCGAGCCGGTAACCATTCCGCCGCTGCATGAAGGCCAGCGCTGGGATGACCTGCAAACCGCGCGGCAGGGTTTGCTCGGGCAGATTCGCCAGTCCGCGGTTGCCCAGCGTTACCTGCCATGAAAGCTTTTCTCATCGACCGCTACGGCCAACACCGCGGGCGCATCGGCGACGTCGCCGAGCCCGCGCCTGGGCCTGACGACGTCCTGATCGAGGTGCACGCAGCGAGCGTCAATGTCCTCGATTCGAAGATCCGCCGCGGTGAATTCAAGTTGATTCTGCCGTACGCAATGCCGCTGGTACTGGGCAACGATGTCGCCGGTGTGGTGATCTCGACCGGCGCAGCAGTCACCGCTTTCAAACCCGGCGATGAGGTCTATGCGCGGGTGCCGGAACAGCGCATCGGCACCTTTGCCGAGCGGATCGCGGTGGATCAGCATGCGCTCGCATTGAAGCCTGCCAACCTCAATATGGAACAGGCCGCGGCGATACCGTTGGTGACGTTGACTGCCTGGCAAGCGCTGGTCGACATTGCACAGTTGCGCGCCGGGCAGAAAGTACTGATCCATGCCGGTTCCGGCGGTGTCGGTACGGTCGCGATTCAACTGGCCAAACACCTCGGCGCGTTTGTCGCGACCACCACCAGCACGGCGAATGTCGAGTGGGTCAAGGCGCTCGGCGCGGACGTGGTGATCGACTACAAACACCAGCGTTTCGAGGATGAGCTACGCGGTTACGACGTGGTGCTCAACAGCCTCGGTAGCGATGTGCTGGAGAACTCACTGAAAGTGCTCAAACCCGGTGGACAGCTGATTTCCATCTCCGGCCCACCCACCGCCGAGTTCGCCAAGGCGCAAGGTCTGGCGTGGCCACTACGGCAAGTCGTGCGCCTGTTGAGCCTGAAGATCCGCCGCAAGGCTCGCCGGCACAACGTCAGCTACAGCTTCCTGTTCATGCGGGCCAACGGCTCGCAGCTGCGCGACATCAGTGCGTTGATCGAGGCCGGCAAGCTGGCGCCAGTGCTGGATCGCAGCTTTGCGTTTGAGTCGACGGCTGAGGCGCTGGCTCATGTAGAACAGGGCCGCGCCAAGGGCAAAGTCATTGTGCGGATGAAGTAGCCCTATGCCGGTCGATGACGTTGCAGGCAACGCTGAAGATCTCCCTGCCGGCACGCAGCAGTTCGGCACGATTGAGCCCGCCGGCGAGCGAACGCCCGCGATCGAGCCGCCAGCCCCCCTGCTCGACCCGGCCGCCATCGTCTGGCGGCCCTTGTTGCTTGAGCCCTGACCCGTTGCCCGTCAGGTATTCAACGGCGTTTGCGGCGTATCCGGATTGAGCTGACGACGGCGGAATTGCCCCGGCGGCTGGCCGTGAATCTGCCGGAAACGCCGGGAAAAATAGGCCTCGTCGGCAAAGCCGCACAAGCGCGCCACCTCGCCCACGGAGCGGGTGCTGTTGAGGAGAAAATTGCGCGCCGCGTGCATCCGCCGTTCGAGCACCAGTTCGGTGAAGGTCTTGCCGATTTCCTTGCGCAACCAGTGGGTCAGATAGGTCGGTGACAGGTACGTCGCCGCCGCCACTTTGATCAGGTTGAGGTCGGGGTCGGCGATGTTCTTGCGCAGGTATTCGAACATGCGGCTCAGCGCATCGCGTCGACTGACCTCAGCAGCGTTTTCTTCGGCCAGGCGCTTGAGCGGCTCGGCGTAAAGAAAACACACGCTGCCGATCAACTGCAGCAGCAAGCCCTTGAGCATCTCCCGCGTGCCGAACTGGCGATTCTCGTCCAGGCGGCGCATCTGCTCGATCAGCGCACAGACCCCGGCAAAATCCGCGTCCACGAGAATGAAATCCAGATGTTCCTGAAAGCGGAACGGCGACAGCTCCGGCGCCAGCAGGATCGACACCTCTTCGAGGTCCATCGGGTCGCACTGCAAATGCGGCAACAGGAAGGTCTGGGAAAAATTGATGACGATGAAATTGCTCTCCGCCGGGTGCGGAATCACGTGGACGCGGTGCGGCAGGATGAACGCCAGGGTGTTGCGCGGGAACGGACGTTCGACGTTGCCGATGTGCTGCACGGTGTCGCCGCCGAGGTTGATCTGGATCTGAAAGTATTCGTGGCGATGCGGCGCGGTTTCGGCGCGGCGGCCCTTTTTGTCGCGAATGTAGAAGTCGGTCAATTCGCTGCGTTGCTGCATGACGTAAGTCGGAATCCGGTGCGGTGACGACATCGGCGGAGGGTCCTCGGCAGGTACGTGGGCGCGAATCATCTTGCAGGCAAGCCCGCGACGCAGCAAGCAGTCATACGACGACATGAGCACCAGCAATTTTTTCCGCGTCGGAGTGGCGATTCGCCTGTCCAAAAAACCTGAAGCCATAACAAAACGTATTTATGTTTATTTTCAATACGTTAACGTGCATATCCAGTTGATTGTGGAACGTCGCACGCAGATTTTTTTCTTGGACAGGTTTAACCAGCCCCCGCGTCATAAGAAAAAACGTTCTAACCCTTGGCTTGATCTGACGAAGTTGTACGACCACTGTAATAGCCAACGCAGCCCAGCCTCCTCCAAAAACAATCAAAGGTGTGCACGTCATGAACCAGCCATTACTTCTCGCCGCCCCTCCCGATCCCGCCGAACCGGCCTGCCGTGAGACGTACCTGAACGTCTGACGCCAGGCCTTCGTGCCGTCGCTTTTCAGTGCCGATCTGTCTGCCCCCACGCGTGTGGGCAAGGCCTTCGGCTGCGCGAAACCCCTCGACCCTTCTAACAATAACGAGGTCTGACCATGTCCAATTCCCATGCTTCTCAAGCCACTGTGCCGCCGGTGATTGCCGGCGCACGCGACGCGGTGGTGCCGCAACGCCTGCCCTCGCGGCGCCGCTGGTTCATGCTGTCGCTGTTGCTGATCGCGACCATCATCAACTACATCGACCGGGTCAATATCTCAATCGCCGCACCGTTCATGGCCAAGGACCTGGGGCTGGACAAGATCGAGATGGGCCTGATCTTTTCCGCGTTTGCCTGGACCTATGCGCTGGCGCTGGTGCCGGCCGGGTTCATCGCCGACCGCTTTGGTTCGCGCTTCACCTACGGGGTTTCGCTGATCAGTTGGTCGACGGTCACCGTGTGCCAGGGCTTCGCCACCGGTTTCGCCTCGCTGTTCGGTTTGCGCCTGGCGGTCGGTGCCATGGAAGCGCCGGCGTTTCCGGCCAACAGCCGCGCAGTGACGGTGTGGTTTCCGGCCCGCGAACGCGGTCTGGCGAGCAGCATTTATGTCTGCGGCCAGTACCTCGGCACGGCGCTGTTCACTGGCGCGCTGCTGTGGCTGGCGACCACCTTCGACTGGCGCCACGTGTTCTACAGCACCGGCGCACTGGGGATCATTTTCGGTGTGCTGTGGCTGTACCTGTATCGCGACCCGCTCAATTGCAAAAAGGTCAGCAAAGCCGAATTGCAGTACATCGAAGCGGGTGGCGGCCTGGTCAAAAGCAGTCAGGAACGCACCCGTTTCAACTGGCGGCAGATCGCCGAGTTGTTCAGCTACCGCCAGGTCTGGGCGATCTGCATCGGCAAGTTCGCCAGCACTTCGGCGCTGTACTTCTTCCTGACCTGGTTCCCCACCTACCTGATCGAAGAACGCCAACTGACCATGATCAAGGCCGGGATATTCGCCGTGCTGCCCTTCGTCGGCGCGACCGTGGGCATTCTGCTCGCCGGGATCGTCTCCGACGGATTGATCCGCCGGGGCTACTCGATGTCGTTCGCCCGCAAGTTGCCGCTGGTGGTCGGGTCGATGCTGGGCATGTCGATCGTGCTGGTGAATTTCACCGACTCGAACACGATCTGCATTGCCGTGCTGACCATCGCCTTTTTCGCTCAGGGCATCGCCTCGTCTTCGTGGGCGGCGGTCTCGGAAGTCGCGCCCAAGGAACTGATCGGCCTAACCGGCGGCATCACCAGCCTGGCGGCGAACATCGGCGGCATCGTCACGCCGATCGTGATTGGCGCCATCGTGCATGCCACCGGCTCGTTCGCCTGGGCGTTCTGGTTCATCGGCGGCGTGGCGCTGATCGGCACCCTCTCCTACTCGCTGCTGCTCGGCCGTCTGTATCGCATCGAATTGAAACCACGCTGAGCGCAACAGCACCGTTTTCTCCAAGCCGAAGCGGCATTCGTCCAACTACACCGACGCGCGCCGCCGTAGGCTGATCTCACACACAGGACCTCACAGGATGAACATGACTGAATACGTTTTCACTCCGGATCTGCCCGCGACCTTGCCGGTGGTGGGCAGCGCGCAACGCTTTCCTGTCGGTCGGGTATTTTGTGTCGGCCGCAACTACCCGTGGCCGGACAGCCAGGGCCAGTCGCGCCAGCCACCGGTGTTTTTCATGAAGCCGGCGAGCAACGTCATCGATGCCGTCGGTGAAGTGTCCTACCCGCCGTTGACCGAGGAGTTCGTCCATGAAATCGAACTGGTGGTGGCGATTGGCGAAGGCGGCGCGAACATCCCCGAAGACCAGGCGTTGGCCTATGTCTGGGGCTACGCCGCCGGCCTCGACCTGACCCGCCGCGACGTGCAACTGGCGGCCAAGAGCAAGGGCCTGCCGTGGGAAGGCGCCAAGGTTTTTGATGGTGCCGCGCCGATGACCGCGATTGTGCCGGTCAGCCGCGGCGGCCATCCCGAGGGCGAGTTGTGGCTCAACGTCAACGGCGAGGAGCGCCAGCGTGACAGCCTCGACAATCAGATCTGGTCGGTCAGCGAAGTGATCAGCCGCATCTCTCGTTCGGTGGCGTTGCGCGCCGGCGATCTGATCATGACCGGCAGCCCGGCCGGCGTCGACGCGCTGCAGCCCGGCGACCTGATCAGCGCTGGCATCGACGGCATCGGTCAACTGGAAATGCGCGTCGGCGCTCGTCCTCAGCCATTTGCATAAGGAGTACCCGAGCATGTCCACTTCATCACCGTTAAAAGTCGCGCTGGTCACCGGTGCGGGCAGCGGCATCGGCCGCGCCGTGGCGCTGGGCCTGATGGCCGACGGGTTCACCGTGGTCGCCGCCGGACGCCGAGCGGAACCTTTGCAAGCGCTGGTCGAACTGGCGACGAGCGAAGGCCACGAGGCGCTGGCGGTACCCACCGACGTGCGCGACCCGGCCAGTGTCGACGCGCTGTTTGCGAGCATTGCCGAGGTCTACGGACGCCTCGACGTGGTGTTCAACAATGCCGGGGTCAATGCCCCTGCCGTGCCGCTGGACGAGCTGTCGTTCGAGCAATGGCGCAATGTCATCGACACCAATCTCAACGGGGTTTTCCTCTGTGCCCGCGGCGCCTTCGGCCTGATGCGCCGCCAGCAGCCACAGGGCGGACGCATCATCAACAACGGTTCGATTTCCGCGCACACGCCGCGCCCGTTCAGCAGCGCCTATACCGCCAGCAAACACGCGGTGCTGGGCCTGAGCAAATCGCTGGCGCTGGACGGTCGCGAATTCAACATCGCCTGCAGCCAGATCGACATCGGCAATGCCTTGACCGAGATGTCCGAACGCATGACCCGCGGCGTGCGCCAGGCCAACGGCAGCATCGCCGTCGAGCCGATGGTCGACGTCAAACACGTCGCCGAGGCCGTGCGCTACATCGCTGGCCTGCCGCTGTCGGCCAACGTTCTGAACATGACCGTCATGGCCACTGCCATGCCGTTTGCCGGCCGCGGTTGAGCCGGCCTTTTTATTCGGTAAGTGAGGTTTACATGAAGCCCGAAGTCTTGCAGTTGAGCCCGATCCTGATTCCTGAAATCAACGCCCGTCTCGATGAACTGTTCACCGTCCGACGCTATTTCCAGCAGGCCGACAAACCCGCATATCTGCGTGAGCACGGCGCCAATATTCGCGGGGTGATCACCGGCGGGCACACCGGCATCAGCCAGGCCTTGATGGCGCAACTGCCGCAACTGGAAGTGGTGGCGGTCAATGGTGTTGGCACCGACGCGGTCGATCTGGCCTACGCCCGCGATCGCGGCATCCGCGTGACGGCAACCATTGGCGCGCTGACCGAAGACGTCGCCGACCTCGCCATCGGTTTGCTGATCGCCGTGTGTCGCGGTTTGTGCACCAGTGATCGCTACGTGCGCTCGGGTGAATGGCCGCACAGCCCGACGCCGCTGGCGCCGCTGCCATTGGCGCGACAGGTGTCGGGCATGCGCATCGGCATCGTCGGCATGGGTCGGGTCGGTCGTGCCGTGGCCAGTCGCGCCGCCGCGTTTGGCTGCCCGATCAGTTACACCGATCTGCAGCCGATGAGCGATGTCAGCCATACCTTCGTCGCCGATCTCAAGCAACTGGCCCGCGACAGCGACGCGCTGATCCTCGCCGCCGCCGCCGACAAGGCTGAAGCGATTATCAACGCTGAAGTCCTGCAAGCCTTGGGCAAGGGTGGTTATCTGATCAACGTCGCGCGCGGCAAACTGGTCAACGAAGCGGACCTGTTGGCGGCGTTGACGGCCGGCGAAATCGCCGGGGCCGGGCTGGATGTGTTTGTCGATGAACCGAATGTGCCAGAAGCCTTGTTCAACAACGAACAGGTGGTGCTGCAACCGCACCGCGCCAGCGCCACCTTGCAGACGCGTACGCGGATGGGCGAGATGGTGGTTGCCAGCCTGCTCGACAGCTTTGCCGGGAAGGTACCGCAGGGGTGTGTCACCGGGTAAGCGCCGGGGCTGAAATGGCAGCCCTGCACCAGCCCGAGCGCCCCAACCTGATCGTTCCCACGCTCCGCGTGGGAATGCCTCTTGTGACGCTCTGCGTCACGCTTTTGGACGCAGAGCGTCCGGGGCTGCATCCCCACGCAGAGCGTGGGAACGATCAGGTTGCTCCGCGTGGGAACGATCAGGATCGACTCGGTCGGCTCCCTCTCCCTCTGGGCGGTCCGACGTTTCGGGAGGGCTGGGGTGAGGGGCTGCGGTTCACGCAGATCGCAAACGCCTCACAAGGTATAAGAAATCCCCACCTGCACCGTCCGCGGCGCGCCCGGATAGGCGTAGACGTTGCCGAACGCCCCTTCCTCATAATCACGATCGAACAGATTCTTCAGATCAAGGTTGAGCCGCACCTTGTCGTTGACCTTATAAAAGCCCAGCAAGTCGACCACCGTGTAGCTGCCCATCGAAAACGCGGTATTGGCGGTTTGCCCGGCGCGTTCGTCGACATACTTGAGCCCGGTACCGAGGCCCAAGCCTTTCAGAGCGCCGTCCTGGAATTCGTAGACGTTGAGCAGGCTGAAGCTGTTTTGCGGGATGTTCAGCAAGCGGGTGCCGGAGCGGATCGTGTTGTCCTTGGTCACTTCGGCATCGACATAGGCATAGCCGCCGATGACCCGCCATTCCGGGGTCAGGTTGCCCGCGACGTTCAGGTCGAAGCCACGGCTGCGCACCTCGCCTGCGGCAACGCTGAAGGTCGAGTCGACCGGGTCGGTGGTCAGCACGTTGCGTTTTTCGATCTGGTAGATCGCCGCATCGACGCTTAGCTGATGATCCAGCGCCTCCCACTTGAGGCCCATTTCATAGGATTTGCCTTTCTCCGGGGCAAAGCCGCCACCGGCGCGGCTGGCGCCGGTGTTGGGTTTGAACGAGCGCGCGGTGTTGGCGTAGACCGCGAGGGTTTCGGTCAGATCGTAGGTCACGCCCAGACGCGGGGTGACCGCGTTATCCGCGGCCTGCCAGCTCTTGCCACCCGGCACGTAGGTTTCATAGTCGTGTTCGAAACGCTCGAACCGCGCCCCGGCAAGCACTTTCAGGCGCTCGGTCAACGCCACCTGATCCTGGACGAAGGCGGCGTAGGTCTTGAGGTTTTCCTTGTCGTGGGTCGGCGTGCGGGTCAGGGCCGGGCGCGGCTGGCCGTAGACCGGATCGAAGATGTCGATCGGGTAGGCACCGACCGCACCGCTGGAGCGCTGGATGATCGACTTGTAGTCGTAGTCTTCGTATTCGATGCCGGTGAGCAAGGTGTGCTGCAGACCGCCGGTGCTGAAGTGCCCGGTCAGATTCAGCTGGGTGTCCTTGTCGGTCCATTCCAGTTTGCGGTAGTTGAAGTTGCGCCCCAGGGTGCGACCGTCAGCGGCGATGCCGTTGGCTTCGATCGCGTTGCCTTTAAGCGAGCCGTCGAGCCACTGGAAACCACCGCCCAGGGTCCAGTCGTCGTTGAGCAGGTGCTCGAAACGCAGCTGCGCCATGTTGTTGTCGTTGTGCAGCTTGCCGACGTCCTTCTCGCCGAAGAACGTGTCGCGCGAGGCGGTGCCGATCTGCTTCGGATAGCGCGTCACGCCACGGTCGAGCGGCGCATTGTTGCGCATGAAATCGCCTTCGAAAATCACCTTGGTCGCATCGGTCGCCTGCCAACTCAGCACCGGCGTGATGCCGTAGCGTTCGGTCTCGACATGATCACGAAAGGTGTCGCCGCCCTCGCCCACGACGTTGAGCCGATAGGCCAGCCGGCCTTCTTCATCCAGCGGCCCGGAAGCGTCGAGGGTGCCGCGTTTTATACCTTGATCGTTGAGCTGGCTGCCCAGGGTGACGGTGCGCTCGGCCAGCGGTTGTTTGGACACCACGTTGAAGGTGCCGCCGGGATCGCCGCGACCGTAGAGCGTGGTGGCCGGGCCGCGCAGTACTTCCAGACGCTCGATGGTGTTGGCGTCGGGCATGTTCGGGTAGCCGCGGTTGATCGGAAAACCGTTGCGATAAAACTCGCCGGTGGTGAAGCCACGCACGGTGAAAGTAGTCAGGCCTTGCCCGCCGAAATTGTTCGCACGGCCAACGCCGCCAGCGTAATCCAGCGCGTCTTGCAGGCGGGTCGCGCCGATGTCCTCGACCGCATCCTTGGTCACGACACTGATCGATTGCGCGGTTTCATGAATCGCCGTGTCGGTGCGCGTGGCACTGGCCGAACGCGTCGCGCGATAGCCCTGCACCGGGCCGTCGGCCCGTTCGTAATCTGCCGTGCCGACCACATCGGTGGCGTCCAGCTCAAGCACTGAGGAGGTGGAATCGGCCTGTTCGGCCCACGCAGAAGAAGACAACGCCTGCAGCACGCAAATGGAAAGCAGAGTACGACGCATGAAAAGGAAACCTTTACGAATAGGCCAGAACGGATGGCAGAACTGCCAGCGAAGCGGCGCGCATGGTATACCAGTGCAATGCGTAATTGAAACGTATTCTTATTTGTCATGTTGCAGTTGCGGGCCCATCGAACCCGACGGCAATGGGCACCTGCATCGTCAGGTCAGCCTGCTGTGCGCTGACTGAACACCTCCTTGAACACTGGCACAGCGGAAAAAGCGTTGGGCCAGCCGGCGTAGAACGCCAGTTGGGTGATCATTTCCGCCGCCTCGGTCTGGCTCAGACCGTTGTCCATCGCGCGATTGAGGTGATAACCGACCTGGCCCACCTGCCCGTTCGCCACCAGCGAACTGACGGTGATCAGGCTGCGGTCACGCGGAGCCAGGCCCGGGCGCAACCAGAGATCGCGAAACAGCGCCTTGGTGGTGAATTCGACCAGTCCCGGCGCAGCAGAGCCAACTGCCGCGTTCACCCGTTCGACGCGATCCGCCTCGCGCACCTCATCGAGCGGCAGCAGTGGCGGCGACACCGGCGCCAGTTGCTCCGGGCCGATGTGGCGCGCGGCGAATATCTGCTGAGCGATCGGCAGCGCCGCCGTCGCGTTGCCCCAACCGGAATAAAACGCCAGATGATTGAGGGCTTCCGACAATTCCAGCGGCGTCACGCCGTGGTCCAGCGCCAGATTGAACTGAATTGGCATCTCGGCGGTTTGCCCGCGTGCGATCAGCACCGCCACCGTGACCAGACTGCGATCGCGTGGCGACAGACCCGGGCGTTGCCACAGTTCGCCAAGCAGCATTGATTCGGTGTTGTGCGCCAGCGCCGGCGAAACCGCGGCAGCACTGGTTTGCGTTGTTACAGGAGCATGGTTCATCAAGGGCGTTCCTTTTTCAGCGGAGGCACAGGCAGACAGCACCAGGGCCAGGGCCGTCAGCAGGAGACTGCCGGGCTGGAACGCGTTTCGAATCGACGGTACGGGCATGGCCACACTCCTGCTGACGGAATCATCAGCGGCCACGTTAAGGGGCTTATGCCCCAGCGACTAGCCAGCCTGCGTCTCATGGAGTCATGAGTGTGATTCATCAATCGGAGGTCGCGCGGCGCTTTTGGGGATCAGTGGTCCAGCAGCCGCGTGGTCATCGCCATCGCGGTGTGCAGTGACTGTCCGGTGCGCTGCAACTTGTTCAGCAGGCTGGCGCCCAACCACAACTGATACAGGGTTTCCGCCAGATGCCGTGCGTCACCCTCTGGCAGGCTGCCATCCGCCTGGCCTTGTTCGAGGCATTCGGTGATGCGTGCCACCACGCGCTCGGCGCCATCACGCAAGGTCAGGCGCATCGACTCGGAGAGGTCGGCGACCTCGGCGCTGAGTTTTACCACCAGGCATTCATCGCCGTGGCCTTCGAGGGTGCAGCGGTTCTGCCAGCCCTGCCAGTAATCCATCAGCCGCTCATAGGCGTTGAGCCCCGGCAGCGTCAGGCGGCGCTCCATGTCGGCGAGGTAGCCGACGAAGTAATCCTCAAGCAATGCCTGGCCGTACAGCTCTTTGGATTTGAAGTAGTGATAGAACGAGCCCTTGGGCACACCGGCGGTCTGCAGGATCTCGTTGAGGCCAACGCTGGTGAAGCCCTTCTCGGCCATCATCCGGTGGCCGGTGTCGAGCAAGTGTTGGCGGGTGTCGTCGTAGGTCGGTTTCATGGGGCGCGAATTAGCTGGCAATAGACCAGTCGTATGCTGAGAAGGAACGCGAGTTTGCCATACCTGAACCTAAAAAAACCAAAGATAAAAAATTACTAGACGACTGGTCTAATTGGGATCTATGCTGCGCCCCGACAAACGATTTCTGCCGGGTGCCAGCGATGGGCGAATCCCTCTCCCACGAAACACCTGACCTACACAAAGGTGCGTTTATGAAAGTCCTGATGGTGCTGACCTCTCACGATCAACTCGGCAACACCGGCAAGAAAACCGGTTTCTGGCTGGAAGAATTCGCCGCCCCCTACTACGCCTTCAAGGACGCCGGCGCTGACGTCACGCTGGTCTCGCCGGCCGGTGGTCAGCCACCGCTCGACCCGAAAAGCGACGAGCCCGGCGCGCAGACCGCTGAAACCGACCGCTTCCGCCAGGACCCGGCCGCCCAGCAAGCGCTGGCAAACACCGGACGCCTGGCCGAGGTCAGCGCAGAAGATTTCGATGCGGTGTTCTACCCGGGAGGCCACGGCCCGCTGTGGGATCTGACCGAGGACAAGCATTCGATCGCCCTGATCGAAGCCTTCGACCGCGCCAACAAGCCGCACGGTTTTGTCTGCCACGCACCGGGCGTGCTGCTTCATGTGGTTCGGGCTGATGGCCAGCCGATCGTCAAGGGCCGCAACGTCACCGGTTTTACCAACGCTGAAGAAGCAGCGGTCGGCCTCACTGACGTCGTGCCGTTCTTGATCGAAGACGAGTTCCAGCGTCTGGGCGGTCAATACTCGAAAGTCGCTGACTGGCAGGTACACGTGGTTGCCGACGGGCAACTGGTCACCGGTCAGAACCCGGCCAGCTCCGCCGCCGTCGCCGAGAAACTGCTGAAACTGCTCGGCTAGGTTCACGCTCAACCCCTAAGAACGCCGTGCGCGGTTTGCCCGGCGTTTTTTTTCATTCGACTAGTAGTCGACTGGTCTAATTACTCAAGGTCACTCCATGAAGCACAACCCGTTTTCTACCCCCCGTCACCCTCGGCGGCCACACCCTGAAAAACCGTATCGTCCTGCCGCCCCTGACCCGTCAACGCAGCACGCAACCGGGCAATGTCGCCAACGCGCTGATGGCCGAGTATTACCAGCAACGTGCCGGCGCCGGCCTGCTGATCACCGAAGGCACGCAGATCGAACCGCGCGGCCAGGGTTACGCGTGGACACCAGGCATCCATACCCCGGAGCAAATCGCCGGTTGGCGTGAAGTCACCGAGGCGGTGCATGGCGCAGGCGGGGTGATTTTCGCCCAGTTGTGGCACGTTGGCCGGGTCTCGCACAACGCGTTGCAACCCGGCGGCGCGGCCCCTGTGTCGGCTTCGGCGGTAGCGACCGATCGGGTCAGCGTGTTCATCGAAACGGCGCCCGGCGCTGGTGAACTGGTCAGCCCTTCGGCGCCGCGCGCACTCAGCACGCTGGAAGTCGAAGAACTGGTGCAGCTGTATATCCAGGCCGCACGCAATGCGATGGAGGCCGGTTTCGACGGCATCGAGTTGCACTGCGCCAATGGTTATCTGGTCAATCAGTTCATCTCGGCGCACAGCAACCTGCGCGACGATCAATACGGTGGCTCGCTGCACAATCGCCTGCGGTTCCTGCGTGACGTGGTTGCGGGCGTCGCCGAATGCATCGGCAGGGACAAAGTCGGTGTGCGCTTCGCGCCGCTGTTCACCACCACTGATGAAGCGCGCACGTATCTGGGCCTGGTCGAGGACGATCCGCACACCACCTACATCGAAGCGATCAAAATCCTTGAGAACGTCGGCATCGCCTATCTGTCCATCGCCGAAGCGGACTGGGACAACGCCCCCGAGATGCCTGTGACTTTTCGTCAGGCCGTGCGCGACACCTTCAGCGGCGCGATCATTTATGCCGGGCGCTACACCGCGGAATCCGGCGCACGCTTGCTGGAATCCGGGCTGGCGGATCTGGTCGCGTTCGGCCGTCCGTTCATGGCCAACCCCGACCTGCCAGCGCGCATCGCCAACGGCTGGCCGCTGAATGCGTTGAACTCGGCGACCGTCTATGGCGGTGGGGCTGAAGGTTATACCGACTACCCGGTCTACAACGGCTGAGCGGGCTTCTGCGCACGATTCAGACAGCGCCAGGTTTTCGTTGAGCAGGTCGCAAATATCTATACACGAACTACAATCTGTATAAGTATTCGCAGCCCAACAACGAATCCCTGGCCGAGCACCCGTTGCTGCTCCTCACCTGAATCCGCGCACATGAACACCACCCATCGGCTTTGTCTGGTGCTGGGCGACCAGTTGTCGTTCGACCTCGCGTGCCTCGCCGATCTCGACCGCGCGCACGACGCTGTGCTGCTGGTCGAGGTCATGGAAGAGGCCAGCCATGTCGCCCACCATCCGCAAAAGATCGCGCTGATCTTCAGCGCCATGCGCCACTTCGCCAAGGCCCTGCAGGACCAGGGCATCCGCGTGCATTACGTCACCCTCGACGACCCGCACAACAGCGGCTCGGTACCCGGCGAACTCAAGCGCTGGCAGGCGCTGTTGCAAGCGCGCGAAGTGCACCTCACTGAATGCGGCGACTGGCGTCTGGAACAATCGCTGAAGGATTGCGGATTGCCGCTGCACTGGCATGCCGACCGGCGTTTTCTCTGTTCGCGTGTCGAATTCCGCGCCTGGGCCGCCGGGAAAAAACAGCTGCGTATGGAGTACTTCTACCGCGACATGCGCCGCAAAAGCCGCCTGCTGCTCAACGGTGACGGCACCCCCGTCGGCGGCGCCTGGAACTTCGACAGCGACAACCGCAAGGCCCTGCCCAAAAGCGCCAAGCCACCCTACCCCGCGCGATTTGCCAACGATGCGATCACTCTCGAGGTGCTGGCGCTGGTCGCCGAGCGCTTCGCCAGTCACTACGGCAGCCTCGAAGATTTCAATTACCCGGTGACTCACGCCGACGCGCAGGCACTCTGGGCTTATTTTCTCGATTATGGCCTGGCCGGTTTCGGTGACTATCAGGATGCGATGGCCAGCGACGAACCGTTTCTGTTCCACGCACGGATCAGCGCTGCGTTGAATATTGGTCTGCTTGATCTACGCCAACTGTGCAGCGATGTCGAGGCGGCGTACTGGTCCGGCGCGATTGCCCTGAATGCTGCCGAAGGCTTCATTCGCCAATTGATCGGCTGGCGCGAATATGTGCGTGGCGTGTACTGGCTGAAAATGCCCGAGTACGCCGACGGTAATGTCTTCGCCAATCAGCGTGCCCTGCCGGAGTTCTACTGGACCGGCGCCACGCAAATGAACTGCATGCGCCAGGCCATCGGCCAAAGTCTCCGGCACGCCTACGCCCACCATATTCAGCGGCTGATGGTGACCGGCAATTTCGCCTTGCTCGCCGGCATCGCGCCGAGCCAGATCTGTGAGTGGTATCTGGCGATCTACATGGACGCGTTCGACTGGGTCGAGTTGCCCAACACCCTCGGCATGGTCATGCACGCCGACGGCGGCTACCTCGGTTCCAAGCCGTACTGCGCCAGCGGCCAGTACATCAACCGGATGTCCGACTACTGCCGCGACTGCGCCTACTCGGTTCGCGAAACCACGACTGACAACGCCTGCCCGTTCAACGCCCTGTACTGGCATTTCCTCATGCGCCACGGCGATCGGCTGCGCGGCAATCAGCGGATGAGCATGATGTACAAGAACCTCGACCGCATGCCGCTGGCCAAACAGCAGGCGCTGTGGCAACGCGGGCAAAGCCTGCTCGAGCGGCTGGATAACGGCGACGCGTTATAACTGCGCGGGCGTGCAACTTAAACGTGGCGCGCCGGGTCAATGCTGACACAGTGTCCAGCTCATGAATGTTCGTTGCGGCGTGCCGTTCGAAAGCAGAGCCGACCATCAACAAGGCATGAGGAGTGGATGTCCTGAAACAGCTAACTCGCGAGCAGCTCGAGTCCGAGGTCACGCGCCTGCGCCTGGCCGTCGAGGCCACCTGCGACGCCGTCTGGGACTGGGATCTGAAGACCGACCGGATCGTCTGGAACGACTCCCTGCAACAGGCCTACGGCTATGTCGCCGAGGCCATCGAGCCGACCTGCGACTGGCGCTTTGCGCAGATCCATACCCAGGACCGTGGCCGGGTAACCAACTCGATTCGCTCGGCGATCGACGGCAAGGGCACCACCTGGAGCGCCGAGTACCGCTTTCGCTGCCACGACGGTTCCTATGCCGAAGTGCTCGATCGCGGTCATCTGATCCGCGATTCCGCCGGCCAGCCTGAGCGAATGATCGGCGCGATGCTCGACCTGACCCGCTCGCGCAGCGCGGAAAATGCATTGCGCCTGAGCGAAGAACGCTTCAGCACAATCCTCGAAACCATCGAAGCGGCGTTCGCCATCGTCAAGGTCAAATTCGATGCCGACGACCAGCCGATCGATTATTTCTTCGTTGAAGCCAACCCGGCGTTCGAGCGTCAGGCCGGGGTCAACCTGCGCGGCAAATGGGTCACCGAGTTTGCGCCGAATCTGGAACGGTTCTGGTTCGAGACCTACGGCCATGTGGCGAAAACCGGTGAGCCGGCGAATTTCGAAAACTATGCCAATACCTTCGAACGCTGGTTCGACGTGCGCGCCGTGCGCGTTGGCGAGCCGGCCGATCGGCAGATCGCAATTCTGTTCAATGACGTCACCGAACGCCGCAACGCCCAGGAACGCCTGCGCGTCAGCGAGGCCGTGGCCCGCGAGAACATCGAGCGTGTGCAACTCGCCCTCGCCGCTGGCGCGATCATCGGCACCTGGCATTGGCACCTGCCCTCCGATGGTTTTTCCGTCGATGAAGCCTTCGCCCGGGTGTTCAACCTTGACCCGGCGCTGGGCCGCGATGGCCTGAGCCTTGAGCAGATAGTCATCAGCGTCCACCCCGACGACCGCGACGGACTGATCGCCGCGATCAACGAAGTGATCGCCCGTGGCGGTGCCTATTCGCATCAGTACCGCGTGTGCGGGGCCGACGGTAAATACACCTGGATCGAAGCCAATGGCCGCGTCGAATGCGCCGAGGACGGCACGCCGCTGCGTTTTCCCGGGGTGCTCATTGATGTCGAGGACCGACGCAATGTCGAGGCCGAGCGCGACCGCGCCACCGCCGCCCTGCGCGCATTGAATGACACGCTGGAACAGCGGGTTTCGGCACGCACCGCCGAACTGATGCAGGCCGAAGAAAAGCTGCGCCAGTCGCAGAAAATGGAAGCGGTCGGGCAGCTCACCGGCGGCCTCGCCCATGACTTCAATAACCTGCTCGCGGGGATTTGCGCCTCGCTTGAGCTGGTCGACAAACGCATCAGTCAGGGGCGTCTGCACGACGTCGGCAAGTACATGGAAATCGCCCAGGACGCGGCCAAGCGTGCCACCGCCCTGACTCATCGTCTGCTGGCATTCTCCCGGCGCCAGACCCTCGATCCGCGGCCCACTGAAGTCAACGGATTAATCGCCGGCATGAGCGAATTGATCCAGCGTACCGTCGGCCCGAGCATTCGCCTGAAAACCGTGATCGCTGCCGATCTGTGGCCGGCGCTGGTCGATGCCAGCCAACTGGAAAACGCCCTGCTCAACCTGTGCATCAACGCCCGCGATGCGATGCCCGATGGCGGGCGCATCACCGTCGAAACCGCCAATCGTTCGCTGGATGCCGAAGCCGCGCGGGTGCTGGACATGCCCGCCGGTCAATACCTGTGCCTGTGCGTGACCGACACTGGCACCGGGATGAGCGCCGAAGTCATGGCCAAGGCCTTCGATCCGTTTTTCACCACCAAACCCTTGGGCCAGGGCACCGGACTCGGGCTGTCGATGATTTACGGTTTTACCAAGCAATCCGGCGGTCAGGTGCGGGTGCAGTCGCAAGTCGGCCAAGGCACCGAAATGTGCATTTACCTGCCGCGTTATCGCGGCGCGGCGCAGCACAATCATGACGACGCGCAGAGCACCAGCACGCCGTTTGCCAAGGCCAACGAGACCATTCTTATCGTTGACGACGAACCCTCGGTACGCATGCTGCTCAAGGACATTCTCAACGACCTCGGCTACAGCCTGCTCGAAGCGGCGGACAGCCTCGAAGGGCTTGAAGTGCTGCGTTCCGGCGCGAAGATCGATCTGTTGATCACCGACGTCGGCCTGCCGGGCGGCATGAACGGTCGGCAGATGGCGGATGCCGGGCGGCAAATCCGCCCGCAACTGAAAACCTTGTTCATCACCGGCTACGCGGAAAACTCGGTGATCGGCAATGGCCAGCTCGGGCCGGGTATGCAGGTACTGACCAAACCCTTTGCGGTTGACACGCTGGTGTCACGGGTCAGTGGGCTGATGGCCGCGCCCTTCGAGTGACGGCTCACCCCGGTACGCAGCGAAGCCGTTGCGCCCGGCGGCTTTGGCTTGATACAGCGCCTGATCGGCGGCTTCGATCAGGCTTTGCACGGCATCCAGTTGCGCCCCCTGCCCCGCGGCAACGCCGATGCTCACGCTGACCCGGGCCAGTGGGCTGGAGGGATGCGGCAGATGCTCGTGCCTTAGGCGATCAACGAGCAGTTGCGCCACAACGGCCGCGCCTGCTGCGTCGGTGTCGGGCATGATCACCGCGAACTCTTCACCGCCGTAACGCGCGACCAGATCCGACGGGCGCCGCACCGCGTCTTCCAGCAGTTTGCCGACCGCCTGCAAACACGCGTCGCCGGCGACATGTCCGAGCGAATCGTTGTACAACTTGAAGTAATCCAGATCGATCATCAGCAAGGCCAGAGAGGTACCGTCACGCTGGGACCGGCGCGCCTCGGTGGCGAGGGTCTGGTCGAAACAGCGACGGTTGGCCAGCGCGGTCAGTGCATCCTTCATCGCCAGCAATTCCAGCTGTCGATTGGAACCGAGCAACTGCTGCTGGGCGATCCGCAATTCTTCTTCGATCTGGGTGCGCCGACGAATATCGCGATACAAAAACCAGCCGATGATACCGGTCAGTCCCAACAGGCTGGCCACCACCACCGCAGACAGCAAAGCCTCGGTGCGCCACGCCGCAAGGGCTTCGTGTTTGCCGAGGGCGACCGTGGTGATCAGTGGCAGTTTCTGGCTTTTGCGAAACGCATAAAGGCGTTCGACGCCGTCCAGACTGGAGGTAAACGACGCGGTGCCCACCGAGCGTTCCAGCAGGTATTTGGCGTAGATCGGCGATTGGGAAAAGTTGCGGCCCATGTCCTGCTCGCGGAACGGGTAGCGCACCAGCAGCGTGCCGTCGGTGTACGACAGGCCGATCGCGCCGTCCTGACCGACGTCGAGTTTGCCGAACAGGCGCAGAAAGTTCTGCACGCCCAACGTCACCGCAACCACCCCGGCGAACGCGCCCTGATCGTCATTGAAGCGGCGGCTGACGGTGATCACCCACTCGTCATTGCTACGGCTGCGGATCGGCGGGCCGATGAAGGTCTCGCGGCTCGGATCGTCGCGGTGATGAATGAAATAGGCGCGGTCGCTGCTGTCGGCGCCCTGGGGAATCGGCCGGTTGGATGACATCAGCCAATGGCCGTGACGGTCGTAAATGGTGATGCCGCTCAGTTGCGGCATCAGCGGTTGCTGATGGTTGATCAACGTGCGCAAGCGCTCGATCTGCGCCGGGCCACTGCCTTCGGTTTCGAGGCGTTCGACCAGGCCGAGCAACAACAGCGAACTCTGGCGGACGATGCCTTCGGAATAGGTTGCCAGTGCTTGCGTCAGGTTCAGGCTGTGAACGTTGACTTCCTCAAGCGCGCGCTCGCGCGAGGCGAGGACTTTCCAGATGGTCAGAGACGCCAGGGAACAGCCGATCACCAGCAACAGGAGGATGACGAGGTGGGTATCACGCTTCACGAAAGTACCTTGTGGAAAGTCCGGTTTCCCGTTCCTGCCGTCAGCGGATCGAGGCCCTGACAGCGACCGTATGTCCTCGGCTGGGGCAAGGATACAAGCAGTGCGTGTGGCGTGCAGCAACTGACTGTTGCGCGGTCAGCACGGAGATCGAGAGGAAGTGGTGGCTTGCTTTCATGGGGCGAGTTTTTTTGACCGAGTACATATCCGTTGCTGCGGTAACGGCGGCTTAGGGTTTCGCCCTTACGGCGAGTCCCTTTTTCAAACGCCAAAAAGGAACCAAAAGGCTTTGCTCCTGCGTCCGGCCCTCGCAGGCTCGGGTTCCTTCGCTCCGGGACCGATCCGGGCGCAGCGGCTACGGTTTGCTTCGCTGCACCTCCTTCCGCTGTGTCTGGCTGCGCCAGACGGTCGCTACGCTCCCACGCCCGGATCAATCCCTCCACTCAGCCTTCCGATGTCGCTGGTTAGGCAAGATCAAAAGCACGCGAGCTAACGCTCATTGTTGAGTGGTTAGAAGCGGCGCTTGGCTTGGGATTTGTTTTGGATTCGCCCCTCACCCCAGCCCTCTCCCGAGGGAGAGGGAGCCGATCTTTGGGCTTTTCAAATTTTGTGTTCGACTCGGTATCGCAGCTCGGCGTAGCACTCGCATCCACCTGGGTCAGTCCCCTCTCCCTCCGGGAGAGGGTTAGGGTGAGGGGCTTTTGATTTTCGCGTCCTGACGCTCATCCGTCGAACGTCGCTGCCCGCGCAATGCGACGATGTCGCGCTTGGGCGCGGCGCCGAACAGTCGGCTGTATTCGCGGCTGAACTGCGATGGGCTTTCGTAGCCGACCTTGAAGGCCGCGCTGGAGGCGTCCTGCTGTTCGTTGAGCATCAGTCGCCGCGCTTCGGTCAGGCGTAGCCACTTCTGATATTGCAGTGGGCTCATCGTCGTCAGTTGGCGAAAATGATGGTGGAAGGTCGGCGCACTCATTTGCACCCGCGCGGCCAGTTCCTCGACCCGCAACGGCGAGGTGTAGTTGATTTTCAGCCAGTCGATGGCTTTGGCGATGCGGTAGCCCTGGCCGTCGACCGCGGTGATCTTGCGCAGTCGCGCGGCCTGATCGCTTTGCAACAGGCGGAAGTGGATTTCGCGCTGGATCAACGGCGCCAGTACCGCGATTGCATCCGGCTCATCGAGCAGTGCGAGCAAGCGCTGGAACGCCAGCAGCATCGGTTGGGTGACCGAGCCGATGCCGACGCCTTTGCGCTCGGCAACGTCGCGGTACGGCGGTGGATCACTTTGCGCGGCCAGCTCGGCGAGCATCTGCACATCGATTTTGAACGACAGGCCCAGACAAGGCTGCTCGGGGCTGGCCTGCAACACTTCAGAGTTGGCCGGCAGGTCCAGTGAGGTCAGCAGGAATCGCGAGGTGTCGTACATGAAACCTTCGCCGCCCACCCACAGTTTTTTCTCGCCCTGCGCTACCAGAATCACGCTGGGTTCAACCATGCACACCAGCGGTGACGAGGGCTGTTCGCGGCGAAAAAAGCCGAGACCGGCAATCGCCGTGGGGAAATCGCCAGGCACCTGGGCATGGGCGCCGATGGTCTGCGCCAGCTCGGCTTGCAGCGGTAAATGTTGGGAAATTGTGTTGGTCATAGGGTTCCGTTACCTCTGCGCTGAACTGTAGCGTGCCGGCGCGCGAGCGTCCCGCGCAAATGGCGCGACTCAGCGGATCAGGCAAGAAATCCAGCGAATCGCGCTACAGCCCTGCGCGTCTGACCGGGACAATGGGCGTTTCGCGCAACACAGGATTTCGACAATGACCGTGACCACACCTACCCCGCCGCAACCGCACGCCTCATGGGGCGCGGTTTTCGCCATGTCGCTCGCGGCCTTCGTGCTGGTGGCCTCGGAGTTCATGCCGGTCAGCCTGCTGACGCCAATCGCCAGCGATCTGCATATCAGCGAAGGCCAGGCCGGTCAGGGCATTTCCGTGTCCGGGCTGTTTGCCTTGCTCACCAGTTTGCTGATTCCGTTGCTGGCGGCGCGGGTTGATCGCAAACCGCTGCTGCTGTCGCTGACCGGGCTGATGATCGTCTCCGGGACTGTGGTCGCGTTCGCACCGAACTACACGGTGTTCATGCTCGGCCGCGCACTGATCGGCGTGGCGATTGGTGGCTTCTGGTCGCTGTCGGCGGCGACAGCGATGCGCCTGGTGCCGGATGAACAGGTCACGCGGGCGATGGCGATCGTCAACGGCGGTAATGCGCTGGCAACCGTGATTGCCGCGCCGCTGGGCAGTTTTCTCGGCGCGTTGATTGGCTGGCGCGGGGCGTTTTTCTGCGTGGTGCCGGTCGCTCTGTTGGCCGGGGCCTGGCTGATGTTCAGTCTGCCGTCGATGAAAGCCGTTGGTGGCGCGGCTTCGGGCAATGTCTTGCGCTTGCTCAAACGCCCGCCGGTGGCGTTGGGCATGCTTGCGGTCAGTGTGTTTTTCATGGGCCAGTTCATGCTGTTTACCTATCTGCGGCCGTTCCTTGAAACGGTCACTCAGGTGAACGTCTCGGTGCTCTCGCTGATGTTGCTCGGCCTCGGCGCGGCCGGGCTGGCCGGGACTTTCCTGATCGAAGGGTTTGTGAAAAAAAGCCTGCATCGCACGCTGATCGTCATTCCGCTGCTGATGGCGGTGATAGCGATGGCGCTGATTGCCTTTGGTAGTTCTACGCTCATTACAGCGGTGCTGCTCGGATTGTGGGGGCTGGTGGCGACGGCGGCGCCGGTGGGCTGGTGGACGTGGCTAGCGCGAACGCTGCCGGATGCTGCGGAAGCTGGCGGCGGCCTGATGGTCGCGGTGGTGCAGTTCGCGATCGCCTCGGGCGCGATTGTCGGCGGCGTGTTGTTCGACATGAGCGGCTATCGCGCGACGTTCGAATCCAGCGCCGGGCTGCTCATCGTCGCGGCGGTGCTGGCGTTGCTCGCCGCGCGTTCGGCTTTGCGGGTGCCGCAGCCGTCGATGAGCCTGACCTGACTTGCAGTATTAAATGCACTGAACAACAAAAGCCTGCTTCTCAGCAGGCTTTGCGTTTTTCATCAGGTCATTACTTCTGCTGAGCCGTCAGCGCCGTATAGCTGTTCATCAGATTGCGGTAGTTGGGAATACGCTGCGACAACAGGTTGCCCAGGCCTTCAATGTCGTTGCGCCAGTCGCGGTGCAGCTCACAGGCCACCGAGAACCAGTTCATCATTTGTGCGCCGGCTTGGGTCATGCGGCTCCATGCGGCTTGTTGCACGGTGGTGTTGAAGGTGCCCGAAGCGTCGGTGACCACGAACACATCAAAACCTTCCGCCAGCGCCGACAAGGTCGGGAACGCTACGCAAACATCGGTGACCACGCCGGCAATGATGATCTGCTTGCGGCCGGTGGCCTTGATCGCTTTGACGAAGTCTTCGTTATCCCAGGCGTTGATCTGGCCTGGGCGAGCAATGTACGGCGCGTCCGGGAACATCTCTTTCAGTTCCGGGACCAGCGGGCCGTTCGGGCCTTGTTCGAAGCTGGTGGTGAGGATGGTCGGCAGGTCGAAGAATTTTGCCAGGTCGGCCAGGGCCAGTACGTTGTTCTTGAACTCGTTGGGCGAGAAGTCCTGCACCAGGGAAATCAGGCCGGTCTGGTGGTCAACCAGCAGCACGATAGCGTCGTCTTTGTTCAGGCGGTTGTAAGTTGGAGTGGTCATGGTGTGCGTCCCTTTTCAAGTTTGAAGTTTGTTGTTGCGTTCAAGTTGGGTACAGATTACTGACCCAGCGAAAAGGGATAAATCGGCTGAAACGCGTTTCACCGTCCACCCAAACGAGACAATCCACACCCGCTGATCAACGCCATTAGTCCACGCACTGTTAAGTTCATGGAACACATCGCCGCGCCGCGGCATCACCCGTCTTGCAACTTACCCACTTCATCTGTCAGAGATTGTGGAGGTATTTATGCCTGTCGATATCAGCCGTTTGCGCATCACCACACCCGTCGCCACTTCGCCCACCAACCCGGTCGCACTGGAGTTGCTGGGCGATGAGGCGTTGTTGCGTTTTCCTGAAGTCATCAGCCGTCAGCCGGATGGCAGCATCCGTTTCAGCGCGCCTACTCGTGGCGCTTCAAGCAAAAGCACCCATCGCACGCGCTGCGAATGGAAAGAGTCGGTTTACTGGACGCTGGAAAGTGCGGCGTTACACGTCAATCGCCAACGCATGACGCTCACGCAAGTGAACTCCGCGCAAAAAGTGGTGATTTCACAGATGCACGTCAAGGACGACGACAGCCCGGCGATCAAGGTGTTCTGGAACAAGAACAAAATCACCTGGGGCTTTCGCCAGAGCTTCAATCAGCCCGACCCGGTCAACAGCACGATCGCCAGCAATATTGGCCTTAACGTACCTTTCACGGTCGAGATCAACGTCAGCGCAGCAGGGCTGGTCAACGTGCTGGTGATCTGCAATGGCGTGACCACCTCGGCGCCGCCGCAGCAAATGGACAGCAGTTGGGCCAGCCAGCGCTTCAATTTTCATGGTGGCGTCTACAACCAGATCGATTACAGCGCGACCACGGCGGCAACCGATGGCTCGGTCTGTCTGATTCACGACTTGCTGCTGAGCCATTAACCGTTCGACCGCTTATCGGGCAACTGTAAAACAATCAAAACGATTCACGCTTTGGCGTTATCGGAATTAGTGTCCGTTGCGTTAACGGACAGCAAGTTAACCCTCACTGTTGTCGGAGAACCATCATGACTACCGGTAATAAGAATCAGGGCAATAACAAGACCTCCACCAGCGATAAAAAAGGCTCATCGGGCGGCGGCAATGGCGGCAACTTCGCCAATGATCGCGAAAAAGCCTCGGAAGCCGGCCGTAAAGGCGGGCAACAGAGCCATGGCGGCGGACGCAAGTCTTAAACGCCAGATCGGGGGCAGCGTTGCTGCCCCTTTTTAACTTGAGGTCTGCCATGAAAGCGTCCATCGAAAATCATCACTGCGCGATGCAAATGGAAAAGGCTGAAGAACCTGCCCATGAAATGGAGCTAAGCTCTCCTCCAGGCCTGACAGTGGCAGAGGATCAGCCTCAACAGCCAGTCAGTGCGCCAGAGCCGCCACGCCCTGTTCCCGCCGTGGCGTCGCGCAGTTGCTACGAGCGCCTGCAAGGCGCCGCTCAGGCCGAGCGCCAATGCGCAGCCACGCATACCCGGCCGGTTTGCGAGCGAGGTCATTAAGCAAGTCCGCCCTAACAGCAGTCGGTAAGCCCGCATCGTCAAAACGCCATTAAACAGCGAGGTGACTCATGCCCGTTCACGTCATCAATTTCACGGGACCGATCAACGCGTCCACCTGCGGCCAATTGATCGACAAAGCCTCCATAGCCGTACAGCAAAAAGCCTCGAAGCTGATCGTCAACATCGCCACGATGGGTGGCGAATGCAGTTACGGTTTCACCATGTACAACTTTCTGTTGTCCCTGCCGGTTCCGGTGCACACGCATAACCTGGGCACAGTCGAGTCGATGGGCAATATCGTCTTCCTCGCTGGCGAGCGCCGCTCGGCGTGTACCCATAGCAAGTTTCTCTTCCATCCGTTTCACTGGCATTTACAGGGCGCGGTCGATCATTCGCGCATGTCGGAATACGCCATGAGCCTGGATTACGATTTGTACCTGTACGCGCGCATCGTCGCTGAACGAACGGAAGGTGCGCAGGAAACACTGGAAACCGAGAAATACCTGACGGCTGCCCCGCGGATCATCGACCCGTCGCAGGCCATGCTGTGCGGCTTGATCGATGCGATCGAGGCACCGGTGATCACGGCAGAATCGGTGAATTCGATCATTCATGGTTGATGGCGCTGAGGGTCGTTCGTGAGTCGGCGGGTCATCTTTTCTTACACCTTTTATCGCCCTATCCCACGCCATCCGCCGATCCGTGGCCGGCGTCTGCCTGCAGTTTGGTATCATGCGCCGCTTTTACGGTTAACCCCCCGCCAGTCCTGTCGACTGACGGGCTGCAAAAGGCGGTATTAGATGACGGCTTTGTTGACTCGCCGCAAGGTACTTGCGGGAATGGGCGTGCTCGGGCTGGGCCTGCTCGCCGGCTGCGACACCCGCGGCCAACTGTCGTACAAGTACGGCAAGGATCTGAGTAACAAGATCATGGGGCGCACCTTCAAACTGAAGAACACCGACGGCGAAACCATGACGCTGTCGAGCTTTCGTGGCATGATGCCGATGGTGTTCTTCGGTTTCACCCAATGCCCGGCCGTGTGCCCGACCACCCTCGCCCGTGCGGCGAAGATCAAGAAGCTGATGGGTGCCGACGGCGATCGCTTGCAGGTGATCTTCATCACCCTCGATCCCGAGCGCGACACCCCGCAAATCCTCGACGCCTACATGAAAGCCTTTGACCCGACCTTCGTCGCGCTGTACGGCACGCTTGAGGAAACCCAGGCCACGGCCAAGGAATTCGACGTGTTCTACGAGAAGGTTCCGGCCGGCGACACCTACACCATCTCGCACACCGCGACCAGTTACGTCTACGACTCCAACGGCGGCTTGCGCCTGGGTCTGTCCACATCGCTTTCGGCAGAACAATGCACGGAAGATTTGCTTACTGTTATGGAGGTCTGCTGATGCGTCCTGTCTTGAACCACATCAAACGTGCTGTACTGGGTCTGTCGTTGCTGGGCCTGGCTTTTCAGGCATCGGCGCAAACCAAAGTCGACGACGCCTGGGTTCGCGCCACCGTGCCGACCCAGACCGCCAGCGGCGCGTTCATGACCCTCACCGCTGACAGCGACAGCAAGTTGCTCAGCGTGGCTTCGCCGGTCGCCAAAGACGTGCAGATCCACGAAATGACCATGAAGAACGACGTCATGAGCATGGGCCCGGTGAAGTCGGTCGACCTGCCGGCGGGCAAAGCGGTCGCGTTTGACCCCAATGGTTATCACGTGATGCTGATGGGGCTGACCGGGCAGCTCAAGGAAGGCGAAAGCGTGCCGCTGACCTTCACCGTGGAAAACGCCAAGGGCGAGAAAGAGACCCTCGAAGTGAAGGCGCCGGTGCGTGCGCTGACCAATATGCAGGAGCATGATCACAGCAAGATGCATTGATTGGTGGTGGAGGTCGACGCAGGAGCTTGGGTTTCGTGGTGGAGCTACCCCTCATCGGAACGCCGCCCGCCCAGCCCTCTCCCCCTGGAGAGGGAGCCGATTTGTGGGCCGTTCAAACCTTTCGTTCGACTCGGTATCGCAGGTTGGCGTATCTCTCGCATTTACCTCGGTCAGTCCCCTCTCCCTCCGGGAGAGGGTTAGGGTGAGGGGCTTTTGATCCTGGCGCAGAACATCAACTCCCCGCCCCACCATGCGCCTCTTCAAAAAAGTAATCCTTCCAGCTCCCCGCCTTGTTTTTCAGCACGCCCAATTCCTGCAATTTCTCGGCATAGATAAACGTACGTTGCGGTACCACCGTGAAGTCGATCTCCGGATCGTTGACGATCTGCTCTACCAGCGCCAACGGCAGTTTCGACTGTTCGACCCGAATATAGGCCTGCGCAGCTGCCGGTTTGTCAGCCTTGATGATCTTCTCGGCCTCGGCCAGGGCGTCGTAGAACGCCTTGTAGGTCTTGGGATTTTCGTCGTGGAATTTTTCCGTGGTGTACAGCACGTTGAACGTCGCCTGGCCGCCGAGTACGTCGTAAGAGCTCAGCACTTTATGCACGTTGGGGTTCTGCAGCGCCTGGTACTGGAACGGCGGGCTGGAGAAGTGCGAGTTGATTTCCGAGCCACCGGCAATCAGCGCGGCCGTCGCGTCGGGGTGCGGCAGGCTGACGGAGATGTCGTCGAATTTCTTGTACTGGGCATCACCGAACAGCCTGGCGGTTTCGATCTGCAGGGTGCGTGACTGGAAGCCCACCCCGGCAGCAGGCACGGCGATGCGGTCTTTTTCGCTGAAATCCTTGAGGGTCTTGATCTTCGGATTGTTGGTCAGCAGGTAGTTGGGCATCGAGCCGAGTGCGGCGATGGCCTTGACGTTCTGTTTGCCTTTGGTGCGATCCCACACGGTGAGCATCGGCGGTACGCCGGCCGAGACCACGTCGAGCGAACCGGTCAACAGCGCTTCGTTCATCGCGGTGGCGCCGGAGATGCTGTTCCAGTCGACCTTGATGTCGAGGCCCTGGGCTTTGCCGTGTTTTTCGATCAATTGCTGGTCGCGGACCACGTCGAGAATCAGGTAACCGATGCCGAACTGCTGGGCGATGCTGATCTTGCCTTCGGCCTGAGCACCGGTGCTGAACAACGCTGTGCCCGCCAGGGCGGCGGCCAACAGGGTCAATGCGGAACGTTTCAACGGTGTGGCCATGACAACCTCGCAGCAGGGGGTGGTTTGCTGAAAGGCCTGACTTTATCGCTATAAAAAACAGAACTTAAATATCTTTATTGCATATCGTTAGCACCGGCCGCCTAACGCAAACCTTACGTTGGCTCCCGCGTTATCGTTCACAGCCTGACACAATTAATCCCCCGGCAAAATCCGTGTCGGCACAAACACCCCCCGCTGCGTTACATCAACAGCCATGGGGGTTTCAAAGGGTTTGCCGTGCCCGCCAGCCCTTGTATCTGCGGATCACCCGAGCGTTTTAAAAGGCAATCAGATGGCCGAGCCTTGCTATCATCGCGCACACTTTTATGACGGTTTGATGGCGGGAAGGTCTTTTTGTGAGCGCTCTTTTCAACCGGTTGCGGCAACCGCACGCCCGACTGTTTTCTCTGCTGCTGTTGGTATTGATCGTGCCAATGGGCCTGCGCGCGGCGTTGGGCTGGTCGAGCACGCTGGGTTATCTGTCGGATCTGGCGGTGGGCAGCCTGTTGCTGGTATTGCTGCATCGCCGCGCGTGGTGGCTGGCTCTGCCGGTGCTGTTGTTGTGGGGCTTGCTGGCGGTGGCAACGGCGGAACTGGTCAGCGCAGTCGGTCGGTTGCCGACCCCTTCCGATGCCCATTACCTGATCGACCCGCAGTTCGTGGAGAACTCCAGCGGCGGCGGCCTGACGCATCCGGCGTTGGGCGTGACCCTGCTGCTGGCATTGCTGGTGTGGCTGCTGACCCGGTTTGCCGGCCGGGAGCGGCCGCTCACTGCCCTGCCCCGTGCAGCCTGGGGCGCACCGCTGCTGCTGTTCGCCGCGCATTGGGGGGCGCAGAACCTGTGGCCCAACGAAGCCGACCCATGGCGGCTGTATAACCTGCCACACCACCTGCTCGCCAGCGAAGTGGCCGATCTGCAGATTCGCACCGAGGAATGGCTGGACGGCGACGGCGAAGAACCCGCGCCGGCCATGGCCGGGCTGACCGACGTCGACCTCAACGGGGAAAAACTGCTGGCCGCACCGGGACAAGCGCGCAACGTGCTGATCATTGCGCTGGAGGGCATTCCCGGCGCTTACATCCGCGCCAACCGCGAGGCCATCGGCAGTCATTATCAGGAAGACCTGATGCCCAACCTCAGCCGCTGGGCCGAGCGCGGCATGAACACCCCGGATTACGTGTTACATACGCACCAGACCATTCGCGGTCTGTACGCCATGCTCTGCGGCGACTACGACAAACTCGACAACGGCACGCCCAAAGGCGTGGAAATGCTCACCCTCAACGAGCGCAATCAGGCCTGTCTGCCGGCACAACTGCGCGACCACGGTTTCAGCACGCATTACTTGCAAGGCGCCGGGCTGCGCTTCATGGCCAAAGACAAGATCATGCCGCATATCGGCTTCGATGCCACCCATGGCCTGGAATGGTTCAGCAACAGCAACTATCTGGAATTCCCGTGGGGCAAGGATGACAAGGCGTTCTTCGAAGGTGCACTGGATTACGTCGGCCAACTGAAGAAAAACAAACAGCCGTGGATGCTCACCCTGCTCACTGTCGGCACTCACCAGCCCTACTCCGCACCGGACGATTATCTGCAGCGTTACGAAACGCCAAAGCAGGCCGCCGTCGGTTATCTCGACGATGCACTGGACCAGTTTCTCAGTGCCCTCGAACGTAAGGGCGTGCTCAAGGACACGCTGGTGGTGATCACATCCGACGAATCCCACGGCATCGACGGCGTGCGTCTGGCCTCCTCGTGGGGGTTCAATCTGACTCTGGCACCGGAGCAGGCGCAACTGCCGCATCTGAACAAAGGCGTCTATGGTCACGTCGATCTGAGCACGTCGATTCTCGACTACTTCGACCTGCCAGTGCCCTCCGCGCTGAGTGGCCGTTCGCTGTTCCGTGACTACGACTCTGGCCGGGAAATCATGTCGTTCACCAATGGCAAGCTGCGCTATCACGATGGCCGCGGGATCTTCTCCGAATGCGACATGCCGCGTCGCTGCCGCTACTATCAAAGCCCTGGCTTCATCGCCGACAGCGCCATTTACAAGGGGCGCTACAGCGGTCATCCGGCCCGGCAGATTGCCGCCCGCGCCAATGCGCTGGATCTGTCGCTGCTGCGCACGCCGCTGAATCATCGCTATCAGTTCGGCAGCAACAACATCATCCCGCTGCAAGCGCAGATCAAGGATGACTGGGCCGACAACCTGATCGGCGCGCAGTATCTGGAAATGCCCAAGGGCTCGCACACCCGCGTACGCCTGACCGTGCGCGCGGTCGACCCGCAGCAAGCGGCGTACATACAACTCAAGGCCAAGGAGTTCGAACAGGACGTGCAGCTGGGCTTACCGGCGGAAATGGTCGCCACGGCGGATCAGCCGCTGGAGATGGACTTCAGCTTTGAAAACCCGCAACAGCGCAAGGCGTTTTCGTTT
Organism: Pseudomonas retamae; assembly: GCF_043496865.1. Lineage (NCBI taxonomy): Bacteria > Pseudomonadati > Pseudomonadota > Gammaproteobacteria > Pseudomonadales > Pseudomonadaceae > Pseudomonas > Pseudomonas retamae. The sequence continues at coordinate 130,956 of NZ_JBIEIL010000007.1, read as the reverse complement.
CATTTGCTCGGTTATGGGCAAGGCGCGGTGGAGGTCAGTGACTTCAGCGTAATCACTGAGCTGCCGGGACAAGAGGATATTCTCGACGACGTGCCCGATGACGACACGGCGCAATCGAGCTGATCCTGCTGATCAGAAGCCAGCGCAGCGCTGAGAGAGTTTGCCTATCGGCACGCAATAGCTGCGCTATTAGCTGGTTTGCCAACTCGGGTCTAGCCTTACAAGTCCGAAGTCGGCACCAGCCGGCCGCAGCAGACCTGATAGGGACTCGAACATGGCAAGCGAATCGAAATGCCCGTTCAACCACGCCGCTGGTGGCGGCACGACCAACCGTGACTGGTGGCCGAATCAACTGAACCTGAAAATCCTCAGTCAGCACTCGCCCAAGTCTGACCCGCTGGGCAAGGACTTCGACTATGCCAAGGCGTTCAAGAGCCTGGACTTCCAGGCGCTGAAGCAGGATATCAGCGCCTTGATGACCGACTCTCAGGACTGGTGGCCGGCGGACTTCGGCCACTATGGCCCGCTCTTCGTGCGCATGGCCTGGCACAGCGCCGGCACTTATCGCACCGCCGATGGCCGCGGTGGTGCCGGCTCCGGTCAGCAACGGTTCGCCCCGCTGAACAGTTGGCCGGATAACGTCAGCCTCGACAAGGCGCGCCGTCTGCTCTGGCCGATCAAGCAGAAGTACGGCCGCAATATTTCCTGGGCCGACCTCATCGTGCTCACCGGCAACGTCGCGCTGGAATCCATGGGCTTCAAGACCTTCGGTTTTTCCGGTGGCCGCGCCGACGTCTGGGAACCGGATGAAGACGTGTACTGGGGCTCGGAAACCGAATGGCTGGGCGGCGACAATCGTTACGGCAAGAGCAACGGCCCGGTGCAGGAACCCGGTGACGGTACGCTGGTAGCCGAACCGGACTTGCATGGTCGCGAGGAAAGCCGCACCGATCAGGGCGAACGCAATCTGGAGAACCCGCTCGCTGCCGTGCAGATGGGCCTGATCTACGTGAACCCGGAAGGTCCCGAGGGCAACCCGGACCCGGTCGCTTCGGCCAAGGACATTCGCGAAACCTTCGGCCGCATGGCCATGAACGATGAAGAAACCGTGGCGCTGATTGCCGGTGGCCACGCGTTCGGCAAGACCCACGGAGCCGGCCCGGCCGACAACGTTGGCCCTGAACCGGAAGCGGCCGGCCTCGAGCTGCAAGGCCTGGGCTGGAAAAACGCCTTCGGCACCGGCAAGGGCGCGGACACCATCACCAGCGGTCTGGAAGTGACCTGGACCACCACGCCAACCCGCTGGAGCAACAACTACCTGGAAAACCTGTTCGGCTTCGAGTGGGAACTGACCAAGAGCCCGGCCGGGGCGCATCAGTGGCAACCGAAAAACGGCGCCGGTGCCGGCACGGTTCCGCATGCCCATGACCCGAGCAAAAAGCTTTCACCCACCATGCTCACCTCTGACCTGGCGCTACGCTTCGACCCGGCTTACGAGCAGATCTCGCGACGCTTCCTGGCCAATCCCGAGCAATTGGCCGACGCCTTCGCGCGCGCCTGGTACAAACTGATCCACCGCGACATGGGCCCGCTGTCTCGCTATCTCGGCCCGGAATTGCCCAACGAAGAATTGCTCTGGCAAGACCCGCTGCCTGACGTCAGCCATGTCTTGATTGGCGACAGCGACGCCGCCGCGCTGAAAAGCAAAATCCTCGCCTCAGGCCTGTCCGTTTCGCAACTGGTCTCGACGGCCTGGGCTGCCGCCTCGACCTTTCGCGGCTCGGACAAACGTGGCGGCGCCAACGGCGGGCGTTTGCGTCTGGCACCACAGAAGTTCTGGCAAGCCAACCAGCCAGAGCAACTGGCCCATGTGCTGCAAACCCTGGAGGGCATTCAGGGTGAATTCAATGGCGCAAGCACCGGCAAGAAAATCTCGCTGGCGGACCTGATTGTGCTGGCGGGCAATGCCGGGGTCGAGCAAGCCGCACAGAACGCTGGTCATTCCGTGAGCGTGCCGTTCTCGCCCGGGCGCGTGGATGCCTCGCAGGAACAGACCGATGTCGAGTCGTTCGGCTTCCTTGAACCGATTGCCGACGGTTTCCGCAATTACAGCAAGGGCAAATACACCGTCGCGGCTGAAACCCTGTTGATCGACAAGGCGCAACTGCTGACCCTCACCGCCCCGGAAATGACCGTGCTGCTTGGCGGCCTGCGGGTGTTGAACACCAACGTCGGGCAGACCCGCCATGGTGTCTTCACCGATAAACCGGAAGCGCTGAGCAATGACTTCTTCACGAACCTGCTGGACATGGGCTTGGAGTGGCAACCAACAACGCGCGATGCTGATGAATTCGAGGGACGGGACCGCAAGACTGGCGCGCCGAAATGGACGGCAACCCGGGTGGATCTGGTGTTCGGTTCCAATGCGCAGTTGCGCGCGCTGGCCGAAGTGTATGCCAGTGCGGATGCGCAGGAGCAGTTCGTCAATGACTTCGTCAAAGCCTGGACGAAGGTCATGAACCTGGATCGGTTCGATCTGAAGTAACGGCCCCAAAAAACGCCGCTTGTTCAAGCGGCGTTTTTTATGCGTTGAATGTCAGGGTTTCTGACCGCCAAGCGCAGTATCAACCGATAGCCGCATACCCTTCGATCTGATCCGGCCACGCGGTCAGCACTTCAAACCCCGTCTCCGTCACCGCGACCATGTGCTCCCACTGTGCCGACAGCGAGCCATCCTTGGTCAACACCGTCCAGCCATCGGGCATGTTCTTCACATGGCGTTTGCCGGCGTTGAGCATCGGTTCGACGGTGAAAATCATTCCCGCCTTGAGCTTCATCCCTTGATTGGGAAAGCCGTAATGCAGAATCTGCGGTTCATCGTGGTAGATCTTGCCGATGCCATGGCCGCAATACTCGCGCACCACACTGAAGCCTTCTTTCTCGGCGAGGCTTTGAATGGCGTGGCCGATATCGCCCAGCGTGGCGCCCGGCTTGACCGCACGAATACCCGCGCACATGGCGTCATAGGTGGTCTTGATCAGATGTTGCGCTTCCGGCGTGGCCTCACCCACCACATACATGCGGCTAGTGTCGCCGAACCAGCCGTCCTTGATCACGGCGATGTCGAGGTTGAGGATGTCGCCATCCTTCAGCGGCGTAGCTGAGGGAATGCCGTGGCAGACCACGTCGTTGACCGAGGCGCAGACGGTTTTCGGGAAACCGTGATAACCGACGTTGGCCGGGACGGCTTTCTGTACGTTGACGATGTAGTCGTTGCACAGCCGATCCAGTTCATCGGTGGTCACCCCCGCCTTGACGTGGGGCACCAGCATTGCCAGCACTTCGGCGGCCAGTTTGCCGGCAGCGCGGGATTTCTCGATCTCGGCCGGGGTGTTGAGCTTGATCTGGTTTCTCATGCGAGGGCGACTTCCTGTGTCAGTTGGTGCAGGTCGAGCCCGCCAGTCTGTTCGGCGCGGATCAGCAGGCGGCAGATGGCGCTGTGGTCGAGGTTGGGGTGCAGCTCGGCGAGCATGCCGATGCGCATCCAGTGCTCGGCCTGCGCGTTGATCGAGCGGCTGAGTGCGTTGCTGGAGATGCGCAGGTTTTCGTGCATGTCTTCGGAAATTTTTACGATGCCCATGGGTGCGACCCGATACGAAATGTATATGGATCGTATATTAGCTGCGGGGGTTCCTGGATTGCAAATCCGGGTTGTGACTTTGGGATTTTTCAGGATCTGGAGGCTGGTGGTAAGAAGCATGCGGCCGGCTTTGGACTTGTAGTGACCCGGCCCCTCACCCCAGCCCTCTCCCCCTGGAGAGGGAGCCGATCTTTGTTAGCTTCTGAATTTGTGTTCAGCTCGGTACTCGGTGTGGCCATATGTCGCCCAAACACCGCGGTCAGTCCCCTCTCCCTACGGGCGGTCCGACGTTTCGGGAGGGCTAGGGTCAGGGACTTTTGATCTGCATTGATGGCTGGCTTGATCCCGACTCGCCAACAGATTCATCTCCCCCTCAACCGCCCAAATCGTCTACCATGCCGCCGCCGGTTTCCGCATGGGATTAATAGGGAATCCGAGGTGCTTGCTCAGCATCGATCGGAACTGCCCCCGCAACTGTAGGTGCCGAGCCTGCTCCACGACTGCCACTGGGTAACCCTGGGAAGGCCGGAGCCAGGCGATGACGCATCAGTCAGGAGACCTGCCGGCACAATGACTACTAACCGGCGGGGTGTCCGGGAAGGACATCGTGCCGTGCGCGTTTTTACGTGATGAACGGCCTTGCGCTATTTCCTGATGGCGCTTGATGGTGTGTTTCCAAACCGTACCCGCCCTCCCCGTACGGTTCCATTGGAGACAGACCCATGCTTCTGCCCCGCATTGCCACCTTGATCACCGGTCTGAGCTTTTGCACCTTTGCGCAAGCGGCACCCACCGTTTATCCGCTGACGATCGAGAATTGCGGCAGCAGCCTGACCTTCCAGCACGCCCCCACCCGCACAGTCACTATCGGCCAGGCCGGTACGGAAATGCTCTATGCCCTGGGGCTGGGCCACAAAGTCGTTGGCACCTCGCTGTGGTTCAACGACGTGCTGGCCCAATACAAGGCGCAGAACGACACGATCGAGCGCCTCGCCGATAACGAGCCGAGTTTCGAAGCGGTGATCGGCAAGCGCCCGGAACTGGTCGCTGTAGAGCTGGAATGGATGGTCGGCCCGCAAGGCGCGGTCGGCACCCGCGAGCAGTTTCATGAATTGAAGATTCCGACCTACCTGCTGCCCTCCGATTGCGAAGCCAAGGACAACCTCGTCGGCTCCGATGGAACGCGGCTGGCGCCGTTTCGCATCGACAGCATTTACAAGAGCGTGAGCCAGCTGGCGCAGATTTTCGACGTGCAAGCGCGTGGCGAACGGCTCAACGAACAGCTCAAGGCCAGCCTAGCGCAATCGATCGCCACGGCGAAAACCCAGCAGCGCAAAGACGTCAGCGCAGTGGTCTGGTTTTCCAGCGCCGAGATGGACATCGAGCCGTTTGTGGCCGGGCACAAAGGCGTTCCGGATTTCATGCTGAGCACGCTGGGCGTGCGCAATGTGGTCGAGTCGGATGAAGAATGGCCAACCGTTGGCTGGGAAACCATCGCCAAGGCCAACCCGACTTTTCTGGTGATCGCGCGCATGGATCGCCGGCGTTTCCCGGCTGACGACTATCAGAAGAAACTCGCGTTCCTGCGCAGCGACCCGGTGACGCGCAACATGGACGCGGTGAAACACAACCGCATCATCATCCTCGACGCCATGGCCATGCAGGCCAGCCTGCGCACCTTCGACGGCCTCGCACAACTGGCCGCCGCCATCAATGCCTACGACCTGGCGCCATGAGCAGACGCCTGATCCGTACGCTGCTGGTTGTGCTGACGCTTGCGCTTGCGCTGATCGGCGGCGTGGCGATCGGTGAGACGTCGATCGAGCCGAGCGTGGTGCTGCAGGTGCTGGCCAACAAGCTGTGGGGCGCCGGTTATGTGCTCGACCCGATCGATGAAGGCATTGTCTGGAATTACCGCCTGACCCGTGCTTTGGTCGCTGCTGCCTGCGGCGCCGGACTGGCGACCTGCGGGGTGATCTTGCAGTCGCTGCTGCGCAATCCGTTGGCCGATCCTTATCTGCTGGGCATCTCTGCCGGGGCGTCGACTGGCGCGGTGATGGTCGCGTTGCTGGGGGTTGGTGCGGGATTGGTGTCGCTGTCGGCCGGCGCGTTTGCCGGTGCGGTGACGGCGTTCGTACTGGTCATTCTGCTGGCGCGGGTCAGCGGTTCGGCCAGTGGCACCGGACAGATCATTCTGGCCGGGATTGCCGGTTCGCAATTGTTCAATGCACTCACAGCGTTTTTGATTACCCGCTCGGCGAGTTCCGAGCAGGCTCGCGGGATCATGTTCTGGCTGCTCGGCAACCTCGGCGGGGTGCGCTGGCCGTCGGTGTGGCTGGCGGTGCCGGTAGCCTTGCTCGGGCTGGTCGTGTGCCTGTGGCATCGGCGCGCGCTGGATGCATTTACCTTTGGTGCGGATTCGGCGGCGTCGCTCGGCATACCGGTGCGCCGCGTGCAGATTCTGCTGATCGGCTGTGCGGCGCTGGTAACAGCCGTGATGGTATCGATTGTCGGTTCGATCGGTTTTGTCGGCCTGGTGATTCCCCATGCAGCGCGGTTGTTGCTTGGCACTGGTCATGCTCGATTGCTGCCAGCGAGTGCCTTGGGCGGCGCGGTGTTTCTGATCGCTGCCGATGTGCTGTCGCGGACCCTGATCAAGGGTCAGGTGATTCCGGTCGGAGTGATCACCGCGCTGGTCGGCGCGCCGGTGTTTGCGCTGATTCTGGTGGGCCGGAGATCGGCGCGATGACAGCGGTATTGAGTTGTTCGCAACTGAGTTTCAAGGTGCGTGGCGCTGAGTTGCTGCGAGCTGTGAGCCTTGAGGTGCAACGCGGCGAAACGCTGGGCATTGTCGGACCGAATGGCGCGGGCAAATCGACCCTGTTGAAGCTGTTGGCCGGTCTGCGCGACCCGAGCGCTGGCGAGGTACTGCTAGAAGGTCAGCGTCTGCGCAAAATGGCGCGCCGCAGCGTTGCGCAGACACTCGCGGTGGTCGAGCAACAGGCTGACACCGATGACGGCATTCGTGTGTTCGATGCGGTGGCGCTGGGGCGTACGCCTTGGTTGTCGGCGCTGCAACCGTGGTCGGCTGCCGACACTGCCATCGTTGAGCAGGCGCTGGTTGATGTCGATGCGGTGCATTTGCGTCAGCGCATCTGGCGCAGTCTGTCGGGGGGTGAGCGGCAACGGGTGCACATTGCTCGTGCCCTGGCGCAGCGTCCGCAGATTCTGTTGCTCGATGAGCCGGCCAACCATTTGGACATTCAGCATCAGCTGACGATTCTCAGCGTCGTGAAAGCGTTGCCGGTGACTACGTTGATTGCTCTGCATGATCTGAATCAGGCGCTCAAGTGCGATCGACTGGCGGTGCTTGAGCGTGGGGAGTTAGTGGCGCTGGGCAAGCCGCTGGAGGTGCTGACGCCGCAGCGCTTGCTGGAGACGTTTGGGGTTCGGGCGCGGTATTTGACTGATCCGTTTGATGGTGAGCGGATTTTGCGGTTTCACTCGTAGCTTTGGGGGGCAGGCCTTTTTTTGATTGGGTGCATATCCGTTGCTGCGGGTGCTGCGGCTGGCGGTTTCGCCCTTACGGCGAGGCACTTTTTCCAGACGCCGAAAAAGTACCCAAAAAGGCTTGCTCCTACGTACGGCCCTCGCAGGCTCGGGTTCCTTCGCTCCGGGATCGATCCGGGCGCAGCGGCTACGGTTTGCTGCGCTGCACCTCCTTCCGCTGTGTCTGGCTGCGCCAGACGGTCGCTGCGCTCCCACGCCCGGATCAATCCCTCCGCTCAGCCTTCCGATGTCGCTGGTTAGGCAAGATCAAGGGCACTCGAGCTAACGCTCATTGTTGAGTGGTTAGAAGCGGGGGGTTGGCTTGGGATTTGTGGTGGGGCTGCCCCTCACCCCAGCCCTCTCCCCCTGGAGAGGGAGCCGATTTGTGGGCTTTTCAGAAACTGCGTACGACTCGGTATCGCAGGTCGGCGTGGTTCTTACATCCACTCCGGTCAGTCCTCTCTCCCTCCGGGAGAGGGTTAGGGTGAGGGGCTTTTGACGTTGCTTTTGATCGATATGTATTGATCAAGGACTCATCGTCTGACCCACAGCCTTCGCGAGCAGGCTCGCTCCCACCGGGGAATGTGTGCAAGCCGATCAGGCCAGCTCTTTGCGCAGCTGCCGGGCGGCAGCAACCATGTGCACCAGCGCCGCTTCGGTCTCGGCCCAGCCGCGGGTTTTCAGGCCGCAGTCGGGGTTGACCCACAGCCGTTCGGCGGGTATCCGCTGGGCGGCTTTGCGGATCAGGCTGGCCATTTCGCCGGCCTCCGGAACCCGCGGCGAGTGGATGTCATAGACGCCCGGGCCAATGTCGTTCGGGTAGGCGAACGCCTCAAAGGCATCGAGCAGTTCCATGTCGGAACGTGAGGTTTCGATGGTGATGACGTCGGCGTCCATCGTGGCGATGGCCTCGATTACGTCGTTGAATTCGCTGTAGCACATGTGCGTATGGATTTGCGTTTCATCCCGCACGCCCGAGGCGCACAAGCGGAACGCTTCGGTTGCCCAGTGCAGATACGCCTGCCAATGCGCGCGGCGCAGCGGCAGGCCTTCGCGGAACGCCGCTTCGTCGATCTGCACGATGCGGATGCCGGCGGCTTCCAGATCGACCACCTCGTCGCGGATCGCCAGCGCCAGTTGCCGCGCCTGGGTTTCCCGGCTGACATCTTCACGCGGGAACGACCACATCAGCATCGTCACGGGACCGGTCAGCATGCCTTTCATGGCCTTGTCGGTCAGGCTTTGCGCATAGCGAATCCATTCCACGGTCATGGCCTGCGGTCGGCTGAGGTCGCCAAAAATCACCGCTGGTTTGACGCAGCGCGAGCCGTAGCTCTGCACCCAGCCGAAGCGGGTGAACATATAACCGTCGAGCTGTTCGGCGAAGTATTCGACCATGTCGTTGCGCTCGGCTTCACCGTGCACCAGCACGTCGAGGCCCAGACATTCCTGGATGTGTACGGCGTGGTGGATCTCGCTGTGCATGGCTTCGGTGTAGTCGGCGGCGCTGAGTGTGCCTTGTCTGAACGACTGGCGAGCGAGGCGAATCGCTGCAGTTTGCGGAAACGAGCCAATCGTCGTGGTCGGAAACAACGGCAGATTCAGACCAGCACGCTGCCTGGCGATGCGCTCGGCGAACGGTGACTGGCGCTGGCTGTCCCTGGCCGTGATGGCCGCCACACGCGCTTGTACTGCCGGCTTGTGAATCCGTGGCGAAGCGGCGCGGCTGGTCTGCACCGAGCGGCTTTGCGCCAACGCGCGCAGCACTTTCGGCGCTTGCGGTTGCTCGACCGCTTGCGCCAGCAGTGCCACTTCTTCGCACTTCTGCACGGCGAACGCCAGCCAGCTTTTCAGTTCGGCATCAAGCTGGTCTTCACGGCCCAAGTCGACCGGCGTGTGCAGCAGCGAGCAGGACGGCGCGACCCACAGGCGTTCGCCCAATCGCTCATGGGCATGCTGCAAAGTTGCGAGGGCATTTTCCAGGTCGCAACGCCAGACGTTACGACCGTTGACCACGCCCAACGACAGCACTTTATAAGCCGACAGACGATCAAGAATGGTCGGATACTGTTCTGGCGCGCGGACCAGATCAATGTGCAAACCGTCGACCGGCAGGTTCGCCGCCAGACCGAGGTTTTCTTCCAGGCCACCAAAATAGGTCGCGAGCAGTTTCTTCAGCGGATCGCGCTGAATCTGGTTGTAGGCACGCTCAAAGGCGTTCTTCCATTCCTGCGGCAGGTCGAGCACCAGAATCGGCTCGTCGATCTGCACCCATTCCACGCCAAGCGCCGCAAGCCGGGCGAAGATCTGGCCGTACAGCGGCAGCAGGCGATCAAGCAAATCGAGCTTGTCGAATTCGGCGCCTTTGACCTTGCCCAACCACAAATAAGTCAGCGGACCGATGATCACCGGTTTGACGTTGTGCCCCAGTTCGCGTGCCTCCTGGACTTCTTCGAACAGCTGTTCCCAGCCCAGTTGAAACTGTTGCTCAGCGCTGAATTCCGGGACGAGGTAGTGATAGTTGGTGTCGAACCACTTGGTCATTTCCTGCGCATGAGTGCCGCCGCAGCAGTCGTCGCTGACGCCGCGGGCCATGGCGAACAGGGTTTGCAGCGTGACCTTGCCGTCGTGCGGGCGAAAGCGTTCCGGGATCACGCCGAACATCAGCGAATGCGTCAGCACCTGGTCGTACCAGGCGAAATCGCCGACCGGGAGCAATTCGATTCCGGCGTTTTTCTGCAACTCCCAATGTACCTTGCGCAGCTCGCGACCGACGTCACGAAGCCCTGCTTCGTTCAGTTCGCCGTGCCAGAACGCCTCTTGCGCTTTCTTCAGTTCGCGGTCGCGACCGATGCGCGGAAATCCAGGGGAATGGGCCAGTGCCATGACAAACAACTCCAGTGCTTATTCGATGGCAGGTATTGTCGGGAGCAGCACGTAATGAAACAAACTCAATCTATTCCTGATGATCACAAGTTTTGTTCATGACTGACGTGTTGCGCAGGAGCTGTCGCAGGCTGCGATCTTCAGGTTATGGGACGCGAAGCGTCCCCGGCTGCATTCCCACGCAGAGCATGGGAACGATCAGGGCCCGTGCGGCACGACGCGGATTTCGTTCTATCGTTAGATCAAACCGGCTGCACCAATGCAGGACTAAGGGTTGCGACGGATGAGCGCTGAGCCTATGTTGCACGCGAGTCTTTCTTCGCGACCGGAACGCGATCAACACCATCAAGAGGTGAAGAAATGTCAAAGGATTCACGCCCTGCCGTGCTTGGGCTGATAGGCAATACTCCGCTGGTTCAGGTCACTCGTTTCGATACCGGCCCGTGCACGCTGTTTCTCAAACTCGAATCGCAAAACCCCGGCGGTTCGATCAAGGATCGCATCGGTCTGGCGATGATCGATGCCGCTGAACGCGACGGCCGTTTGCAAGCGGGCGGCACCATCGTTGAGGCGACAGCCGGCAACACCGGTCTCGGTCTGGCACTGGTCGGCCGCGCCAAGGGCTACCGGGTGGTACTGGTGGTGCCGGACAAAATGTCCACCGAGAAAGTCCTGCACTTGAAGGCCATGGGCGCCGAGGTGCACATCACCCGCTCCGATGTCGGCAAGGGCCATCCCGAGTATTACCAGGACGTCGCCGCGCGTTTGGCGAAAGACATTCCCGGCGCATTTTTCGCCGATCAGTTCAACAACCCGGCCAACCCGCTGGCCCATGAATGCAGCACCGCGCCGGAAATCTGGGCGCAGACCGAACATGATCTGGATGCGATTGTGGTGGGCGTCGGTTCGGCCGGTACGCTGACCGGCCTGAGCCGTTTCTTCAAACGGGTGCAACCGGATCTGGAGATGGTGCTGGCTGATCCGGTCGGTTCGGTGATGGCGCAATACAGCCGCGACGGCAGCCTGCCGACGCCCGGTTCATGGGCGGTTGAAGGCATCGGTGAGGATTTCATCCCGTCGATCACCGACCTCTCCAGCGTGCGCCACGCCTACTCGATCAGCGATGCGGAAAGCTTCGATCACGCGCGCCAGTTGCTCAAGGCCGAGGGCATTCTCGGTGGTTCGTCTACCGGCACCCTGCTCGCCGCCGCGCTGCGTTATTGCCGCGAGCAGACCGAGCCGAAACGCGTGGTCAGTTTCGTCTGTGACACCGGCACGCGCTACCTGTCGAAGGTCTACAACGACCAGTGGATGACCGATCAGGGCCTGCTGCAACGCAAAGGCTACGGCGATTTGCGCGACCTGATCGCCCGGCGTTTCGAGGACGGCCGGGTAATCAGCGTCGGCCCCGACGACACCCTGCTGACCGCGTTCCAGCGCATGCGCCTGGCCGATGTTTCGCAACTGCCGGTACTGGTCGAAGGCAAACAACTGGTGGGGGTGATCGATGAATCGGACATCCTCATGGCGGTGCACGAAGACGCCGCGCGCTTCAGCCAGTCGGTGTCCAGCGTGATGACCGACAAGCTGCAAACCCTCGCCCCCGGCGCGACGCTGGCCGAGCTGGAAGCAGTGCTCAGCCGTGGCCTCGTCGCGATCATCGCCGATGCAACGGGCTTTCATGGCCTGATCACCCGCACCGACATGCTCAACCAATTACGGAGATCCCTTGCATGAGTCAGCCCGACGATAAATCCCAAGGCTTCGCGACCCGGGTGATTCACGCCGGGCAACAACCGGACCCGACCACCGGCGCGCTGATGCCGCCTATCTATGCCAACTCCACTTATCTGCAAGACAGCCCCGGCGTGCACAAGGGTTTCGATTACGGGCGCTCGCACAACCCGACGCGCTTCGCCCTCGAGCGCTGTGTGGCGGACCTTGAAGGTGGCACCCGCGCGTTCGCTTTTGCCTCGGGGCTGGCGGCAATTTCCACCGTGCTGGAATTGCTTGATGCCGGTTCGCACATCGTCTCCGGCAATGATTTGTACGGCGGCACGTTCCGCCTGTTCGACAAGGTCCGCCAGCGCAGCGCCGGGCACCGCTTCAGTTTTGTCGATCTGGCTGATCTGTCGGCATTCGAGGCGTCGTTGCAGGACGACACGCGCATGGTCATGGTCGAGACACCGACCAACCCGCTGCTGAGCCTGTCGGACCTGGCCGCTATCGCCCGCATCTGCCGCGCCCGCGGGATCATCTGCGTGGCCGACAATACCTTCGCCAGCCCGTACATTCAGCGCCCGCTGGAGTTGGGCTTCGACATCGTGCTGCACTCGACCACCAAGTATCTCAACGGCCACTCCGATGTGATCGGCGGTATCGCAGTGGTCGGGCAGAACGCCGAACTGGCGGAGAAACTCGGCTTTCTGCAAAACGCGGTCGGGGCGATCTCCGGGCCGTTCGATGCCTTCCTGACCTTGCGCGGAGTGAAAACCCTGGCGCTGCGCATGGAACGCCACTGCAGCAATGCGCTGGATCTGGCGCAGTGGCTCGAGCAACAGCCGCAGGTCAAACGCGTCCATTACCCAGGCTTGAAGTCTCACCCGCAACATGAACTGGCGAAACGGCAGATGCGCGGTTTCGGCGGAATGATTTCCGTGGACCTTAACAGCGATCTCGCCGGTGCACGGCGCTTTCTCGAGAACGTGCAGATCTTCGCTTTGGCGGAAAGTCTCGGCGGCGTGGAAAGTCTGATCGAACATCCGGCGATCATGACCCACGCGACCATTCCGCCCGAAACCCGCGCGAAACTGGGGATCGGCGATGGGCTGGTGCGGCTGTCGGTCGGGGTAGAAGACGTCGAAGACCTGCGGGCCGACCTGGCCAGGGCACTGGCGAATATCTAGTTCTGCACTGACGTGAAGCCTGCAGACCAGACTTTACGTCAGAACGCTTTCGGCGGATTCGCCTCGTCGATCACGCAGCCCGCGCAGCGTCGTGCGTAACTCGGCGGGGTGCACCGGTTTCGACAGAATCGCAATCTGCCGATCGTGCAAAGCCGCCTGAATCCTTTCGACGTCGTGGCCGGTAATGATCATCGCAGGCACCGCCCAACCGCGCTGCCTGCGCACTTCATCGATGCATTCGATGCCGGTGGCGTGGGTGCCGAGGTCATAGTCGGCGACAAGGATGTCGCAGTCGGTGACCAGGTTTTCGGCCGACCACTCGGCTTGAACGACACAGCCCCAACGCTCGAGCAGCGTCGACGTCGCCAGCAACACGTTGCGATCATCCTCCACCAGGCACACCTTCAGCCCCGTCAACAAACCCACCTGCCGCACTTCACCACGGACAAGCCGTGACTGCGGCGCCGCTACGATTGGCAATCCGGCAAGAGTCATCGCCGTGCCGCACCCTACCCGCGAGCGCAGAGCAACGTCCACATCGATCAGTTCACCCAGACGCTTGATGATCGACAGGCCCAGCCCGACACCCTCGACATCTTTGTCGCGTACCTGCCGCACCCGATAAAACTCCTCAAACACCTTGTGCAGATGCTCTTCGGCAATGCCATTGCCGCAGTCATGGATGACGATAGCCAGCCCTGCCCCGCGTTTACGCACACCGATCAGCACCGGCCGCTGCGCGCCGTATTTGAAGCAGTTGGAGAGCACGTTCTGCACCATGGTCGCCAGCAGCGCCGGGTCGGTTCTGACCCAGTGGTGACAGGGACGCAAACGCAGTTCGACACCCGCCCAACGCGCCGCTTCCTGATGTTGGCGGACGATGTCCGCGAGCCATTCACCGAGGTTGAGCGTTTGCATTTTTGCTTCGACCCGGCCGTTATCGAGGGTGTAAAGGTCGAGGATCGAACGGAACAACTGCGAAACGTTGAGCAGTGAACGGTCGATGTTATCGACCAGCCGCCGCTCGTCATCGCCCAGGCGCGACTCGCGCAGACACGCGGTAAACAGTCCGATGGAATGAATCGGCTGACGCAGGTCGTGACTGGCCTGAGCCAGGAAACGTGACTTCTCCAGATTGGCCGCCTCGGCCTCCTCCGATGCCTTGCGCGTACGCTCGAGCAACAGGTGGGCGTAAAACGGGATCACGGTGCTGGTGATCATCAGCATCAGCACCATGAACGGTTGCGCCTGCCAGTACGGCGTCAGGCGATAGACCGCCAGCAGCGCCAGCAACGCCAGACCGGTGGCGACCGCCAGATAGCGTGAGCCATAGCGCATGCCATTGCCGAGGTTGACCCAGACCATCACCGCGTACAACGGCAGCGCGGCTTCGCCGCCGACTACCAGACCGAAACAGGTGCCGGTGTAATCGTGGATCATGGCAAAAATCCGCCGCGCCGGATAATGCCCGGGCCAGCGCGCAATGGCCTGACGGAACACGATGGAAACCAGCAAAAACAGGCTGATGTAGGTAATGACCGGCAGGTAGGTATCGACGCGATGGCCGGGCAGAAAACTCAATACGACCATGTAAACCACGGCGATGGCCGCGATGATAATGCGCAGATTGGCTTGATCGAGTTCGGTGTTTTTCTCGAATTTCATGTAAACGTCCTTGTGCAGCGTTCGTCAGTTTCGGAAGCAGCCTACAGGCAACCTTCGCGTCCGATGCTAAGGTGCCAGCCTTGATTAACGCTTGACCCAGGGAGGGTCGCGCCATGGCATGCCGGATCATCATAGCCGACGATCACCCACTGTTTCGCGAAGCGATGGTGCGCACTGTGCAGCGCTTGCTGCCCGAGGCGACCATCGAGGAGGCGGGAGACCTCGACGCTGTCACCGCATTGCTGGGTAGCGAGCCGGACACGTTGATACTCGACTTGCGTTTTCCGGGTTTGACCTGCATTACCCAACTCACCGAACTACGCCGACGCTTGCCGCGCACCACGCTGATCGTGGTATCGATGGTCGATGACCAGGCGCTGATCAGCGAGGTCATGAGCGCGGGCGTTGACGGTTTTATCGGCAAGAACATCGCCCCGGATGAAATCGGACAGGCGATTCTGGCGATCCGCGCGGGCGAGGTATTGGTGAAGTTTGCGCCGTCAGGCTTGCTGCCGCTGGAACCCGCCAGCGCCCTCAGCCCTCGTCAGCAGGAGGTTTTACGGCTGATCGCGCAAGGCAAGACCAACAAGGAAATCGCCCGTGAACTGGACATTTCACCCTTCACGGTGCGCATTCACGTGTCTTGTTTATTACGCGTCCTCGATGTGCCTTCGCGTGCTGCCGCCGCGGTGAAGTATGTCGGGCTGGTGTAGGCGCAGCTTGTCATCCGCCTACAAGCAATCGACGTGTAGCTGCAATACCGCCCTTCAACTGATCGACGATATCGTCTGAGGCGCAGCCCTCAGGGATCGACCTGAGCCATCAGCTCCGGCACCGATTCCGGCCGCCGCGCATAACGCTGGGCCAGCACCGCGCAGACCATCAACTGGATCTGATGGAACAGCATCAGCGGCAGGATCAGCACGCCGATGGTGCTGCCGGCGAACAGCACCTGCGCCATCGGCACGCCGGTGGCCAGGCTCTTTTTCGATCCGCAGAACAGAATGGTGATGCGGTCCTCCTGATTGAAGCCAAACGCCTTGCCAAGCAGGATCGACGCCAGCAGCACCAGCGCCAGCAGGATGCAGCAAACCACGATCAGCCCGAGCAATTCGAACAACGGAATCTGTTGCCAGATGCCCTCGTTGACCGCCTCGCTGAACGCGCCGTAGACCACCAACAGAATCGAGCCCTGATCGACGAACTTCAGCCAGTTCTTGTTGCGCCCGACCCAGGCGCCGATCCAGCGGCGGGCGATCTGTCCGGCAATGAATGGCAGCAGCAGCTGCACGCTGATTTTCACGATGGCATCGAGCGTCGAACCTCCATCACCGTGGACGTTGAGCAACAGCGTGACCAGCAACGGCGTCAGGAAAATCCCGAACAGACTCGACGCCGCCGCGCTGCAGATCGCCGCGGGAATATTGCCCCGCGCCAGCGAAGTGAAGGCAATCGCCGATTGCACCGTGGCGGGCAACGCGCACAGATACAGCATGCCCATGTACAGCTGGTCGCCGATCAACGGTGACAGCACAGGCTTGAGCGCCAGCCCCAATAGTGGAAACAGCACGAAGGTCAGACCGAACACCAGCAAATGCAGGCGCCAGTGGCCGGCACCGGCGATGATCGATTCGCGGGACAGCTTGGCGCCGTGCAGGAAAAACAGCAGCGCGATGGCGAGGTTGGTCAGCCAGCCGAAACCGACCGCAACCTGGCCGCTGGCCGGCAGAAAACTCGCCAGCAGGACCACGCCGATCAGCGTCAGGGTGAAGTTGTCGGGTAAAAAACGGGGGCGCGTCATGATAGTCATCCGGGGGTTGCCAGTGCTTGCCGACGACTCTAACGTGACTGGCAATTACCGACTAACGCCTAAGAGTCGCAAGATGCCGCCTAAAGGACAGACCAACAGCGTTCGCCGCAGCATTCCCGGGCTGCCCAGCCTGCCGCGGCCGCTATACGGCAGAACCGAATCGCTGCCCAATCGCGCCCTGACCCGCCGCCACATTCACCCGTGGGTGCAGTTGTCCTACGCGATTCAAGGCGTGCTCGAAGTGCAGACCAGCGCCGGGCGCTTCGTCGCCCCGCCGGAACGCGCCGTGTGGATTCCCGCCGGCGTGCCGCATCGGGTCTTCAGCGCGCCGCACACGGAGATGCGCAGCCTGTACATCGATTGCAGCGTTTCGGCCTGGGCCGCCGAACGTTGCCATGTGTTGGCCGTCAGCGATCTGCTGCGTGAACTGATCCGTGCGTTCAGTCAGGTGCCGGTTGAGTACGACGAGAACGGCGCCCACGGGCGTCTGGCGCAAGTGATCCTCGATCAACTGGCCGAGGCAGCGCCAATCGATCTGATGCTGCCGCTGCCACAAGACCCGCGCTTAAAGCAGATCTACCAGAGCCTCGAACAACACCCGGAACAACAAACCACCCTTAGTCACTGGAGCGAGCAATTCGGCGTCACCGAAAAAACCCTCACCCGCCTGTTCCTGCGCGACACCGGCCTGACCTTTCGCGCCTGGCGCCAACGCCTGCGCCTGCTCGGCGCGCTGACGCCATTGGAAAAAGGCGAACGGGTGACCGATGTGGCATTGGCGTGCGGGTATGACTCGACGTCGGCGTTCATTGCAGCGTTTCGGCAGCAGTTCGGGCAGACGCCGGGGGAGTTTTTCCGCTAGGTAAATCTCCGACACTTCGTTTTTCTCGAACCATTGCCCAGAAATAAACGATTTTTCCTGCGCATAAATCCGTCGTTAGCATGGCCCTGTCTGACCTCAAGCCCATCGACAGGGAGCGTGACATGCCAGCGACCAACCTCAATATCGGCGAACCGTGGATGTGGGGCGCCTTCATCGTTTTTGTGCTGGCGATGCTGGCACTCGACCTGTTCGTGTTTGGCGGGCGCAAGGCGCATCGGGTGTCAGTGCGTGAAGCGCTGGCCTGGGTGATTGCCTGGTGTCTGCTGGCGCTGAGCTTTGCCGGGTTGCTCTGGTGGTATCTGCACGGCGAGTTCGGCGGCGAGATCGCCCGGCAGAAAACCCTTGAATTCCTTACCGGTTATTTGATCGAGCAATCGCTGTCGATCGATAACATGTTCGTCTTCGTGATGATCTTCAGCTACTTCGCCGTGCCACCGGAATTGCAGCGACGGGTGCTGTTGTACGGGGTACTCGGGGCGATCGTGATGCGCGCGGTGATGATCTTTGCCGGGGTGTGGCTGGTGTCGCAGTTCGAGTGGCTGCTGTATGCGTTCGGGGTTTTCCTGATCATCACCGGGATCAAGATGCTGGTGTTTGCCGAGCAGCAACCGGACCTGGATAAAAACCCGTTGCTGCGCTGGGTCCGCAATCACATGCGCATCACCAGTGGTTTTCACGGCGAGCGGTTTTTCATCGTGCAGAACGGTGTGCGCTGGGCGACGCCGATGTTTCTGGTGCTGGTGCTGATCGAGGCCAGTGACCTGATGTTCGCGGTCGACAGCATCCCGGCCATTTTCGCGGTGACCACCGACCCGTTCATTGTCTTCACGTCGAACATCTTCGCGATCATGGGATTACGCGCGCTGTACTTCCTGCTCGCGGACATGGCTGATCGCTTTCATTTGCTCAAGTACGGGCTGGCCATCGTGCTGGTGTTCATCGGCGGCAAGATGGTGCTGATGCCGTGGTTCCACATGCCGGTGGAATGGTCGCTGGCGGTGGTGGGCGCGGTGATTCTGGGCTCGGTGTTGCTGAGCCTTGTCATCACCCGAAATGCTGAACGTAGCACCGAATGACACACCACAAAACCCTGTGGGAGCGAGCCTGCTCGCTAAGGCGTCGGACCAGTCAACATCGAAGTTGAATGACACACCGCTTTCGCGAGCAGGCTCGCTCCCACATTTGGATTGCGGTGATTGTTACTTGTCAGACTTGATGCTGGTCCATACACGGGTCCGCACGCGTTCGAGTTTCTGCGGCAACGGCTGAACCACGTAGAGTTTTTTCAGTGCTTCCGGGGTCGGCGTCAGGTTCGGGTTGTCGGTGATTTCCTTGTTGATCAACGCCAGCGAATCCTTGTTCGCGTTCGGGTAGCCGAGGAAATCACTGATTGGCGCGATCACTTTCGGGTCGAGCAAGTGGTTAAGGAATTCGTGGGCCTCGTTGACGTTCTTCGCGCTTTTCGGAATGGCGAAAGTATCGAACCAGATCGGCGCGCCTTCCTTCGGCAAACGCCAGTCGACCACCACACCATTGCCCGCCTCTTTGGCGCGGTTGCCGAACTGGTAGAAGCTGCCCGAGTAACCGATGGCCACGCAAATATCGCCGTTGGCGATGTCGGTCATGTACTTGGCCGAGTTGAAATAGGTCACGTACGGGCGAACCTTGAGCATCAGCGCTTTGGCTTTTTCATAATCGGCGGGGTTCTGGCTGTTCGGGTCGAGACCGAGATAGTGCAGCGCCAGCGGGAGGATTTCCGAGGGCGAATCAAGCATCGCCACGCCGCAGGATTTGAGCTTTTCCATGTTCTCCGGTTTGAACACCAGGTCCCAGCTGTCGACCGGTGCGTTGTCGCCCAGCGCCGCTTTGACCTTGGCGGGGTTGAAGCCGATCAACACGGTGCCGACCATGTACGGCACACCGTACTGGTTGCCGGGGTCGTTCTTGTCCAGCAGTTTCAACAGTTCCGGGTCCTGGTGGCTCCAGTTCGGCAATTTCGACTTGTCGAGTTTCTGGAACACACCGGCCTTGATCTGCGTGTCGAGGAACTGGTTCGACGGCACCACCAAGTCGTAACCGGAGTTGCCGGTGAGCAATTTGGCTTCCAGCGATTCGTTGGTGTCGAAGGTGTCCCAGGTCACTTTGATGCCGGTTTGCGCGGCGAAATCCTTGGGCACGGCGGGCAGGATGTAATCGGCCCAGTTGTAGACGCGCAGTTCGCGTTGCTCGGCCTGGACGGCGCTGGCCAACAGCGTCAGCCCACACACGGTGGCACCCAGAATACGTTTCATCGTGACCATGGTTGTTCCCCAAAAGCGGCGTGAGTTCGATGGTTTTTATGTTCTGTACACGGCAGTGGCCAAAATGGCGGCCAAGGGTAATAAGGTCGAGCGTTTCGTTGTGGCTTTGATTCTTGCCGAGAGTGCCAAGGGATCACAGTGGGGCATCGGCCAAAAGGGGATCGATATGGCCAATTTCGATGACCGCCGGGATGCGCAAACGACAATGCCCGGCACAGGGCCGGGCATTGATTGAACAGCGGATCAACTTAAGCCGTATCAGTCACCTTAGTCGGTATAACCCAATTTTGCCGCCCTGCTCTGCTGCGTTTGGCCACGGGTCGCCAGGCAGTAATACAGCGGCACGGTGACCACCAGGCCGACCAGCCAGGACAAGTCCGCGCCTTCAACCAGATTGGCGTAAGGCCCGACGTACAGCGAGGTGTTGGCGAACGGCAACTGCACGATGATGCCGATGAAGTAGGCAATGATTGCGTGCAGGTTGAAGCGCCCGTAGATCCCGCCATCGGCGCGGAAGATCGAACTGATGTCGTAGCAGCCGCGCTTGATCAGGTAGAAGTCGATCAGGTTGATCGAAGCCCACGGCACCAGCACCAGCAACAGCGCCAGAATCAGCCCGATGAAATGCGAGATGAAATCCGCTGAAGCGCCCAGCGCGACCACGCAGCAACCGGCGAGCACCACGCTCGACAACACCACGCGCACCTTGATGCTTGGCGTCCACTGGCTGGCAAAGGTCTGGATCGAGGTGATGATCGACAGCACCGCGCCGTACAGATTCAGCGCGTTATGGCTGATGATGTTGAGCAGAAACAGCACCATCAGGATCGGCCCCAGCCAACCGGTCGACTGCTTGACCGCCGACATCGCTTCGGTACCTTCCGGGGTCGCCAGCACCGCCACGGCGCCGAAGGCAAACGACAGAATGGTCCCCAGCGTCGCACCCAGATAAGTCGCCCAGAACGGTTTGGCAATGCCGATATCGGCCGGCAGGTAGCGCGAATAATCGGACACGTACGGCGAGAAGCTGATCTGCCAGATGATCCCCAGCGACACCGTTGCCAGCCAGCCGGACAAATTGAAGCTGCCGCGAGTAAAGAAGTCTGCGGGCAAGTCATTGGCGAAGATGTAAATGAAGCCGGCCAGCAACGCGCCACCCATCACCCAGGTGCCTATGCGGTTTAGCGTGTGGATGAAGTTGTAGCCGATCACCCCGATCGCCGTGGCCGCCAATGCACCGATCAGAATGCTCAGCGGCGCCGGCACCGACGGCGCAATACCGACGATCGATTTGCCCGCCAGGACGATGTTGGAAATGAAGAAACCGATGTAGATCAGCGCGGCAAAAAACACGATCAGCAGCGCGCCATAACGGCCGAACTGGCCGCGACTCTGGACCATCTGCGGAATGCCCATGCGCGGGCCCTGGGCCGACGCCAGCGCAATCACCACGCCGCCGATCATGTGCCCCAGCGCAATCGCCAGCAGCCCCCAGAACAAATCAAGATGGAACACCTGAACCACCATGGCGCCGGTGACGATGGGCAGTGGCGCAATGTTGGTGCTGAACCAAAGGGTGAACAGGTCGCGGGCCTTCCCGTGGCGTTCCGCGAGTGGGACGTAATCGACCGTGTGATTCTCGATCAACGGATCTTGCCGGGACATCTGGGACATATGCATGAACTCGAGTTTGTCTGTTCTTATCTTTGTATGAAGCCAAACCGGGGGGACTCTATGGTCGCCCCTCAGATGCAGACCATATTATGGTATTCCAAACTTTTCACAAGACTGATCCGTGATTTAACGCGCCATCTGATACGCCATCCTCGCCCATAGCAGCGCTGTCAAGCCAGCTGAAAGCCCCGTAAACACTGAGTTTCCGACGAACGCGGCACGTTTATCGGTTCAGCTTGAAAGCGCTTGCAAACTCAGATTACTGGTATACCATCAGACCATTAATTCAATAAAAACCGCTGCACAAACCCGAGGAATGACCAATGATCGATGCTGCCATTTACAAACAAGTCATGGGCTCGTTCCCGTCCGGCGTCACCGTGATCACCACGCTCGACGATGACGGCCAGATCGTCGGCCTGACCGCCAGCGCCTTCAGCTCGCTGTCGATGGACCCGGCATTGGTGCTGTTCTGCCCCAACTACAGCTCTGACTCCTACCCGGTGCTGATCAAGAACAAGCGCTTTGCCATTCACGTTCTGTCTGGCGGCCAGCAAAGCGAAGCCTACGCCTTCGCCCGTAAAGGCAAGGACAAGGCGCAGGGCATCGAGTGGACGTTGAGCGAACTGGGCAACCCGATCCTCGCCAATGCGACGGCGGTGATCGAGTGCGAACTGTGGCGCGAATACGAAGGTGGCGACCATGCGATCATGGTCGGCGCAGTGAAAAACCTGATCGTGCCCGAGCAAGTGGCCGGGCCGCTGGTGTATTGCCACGGCAAGATGGGGGCTTTGCCGGTGCTGGTTTGATTTCGAGTCCGCTCTGGATTCCATGTGGGAGCGAGCCTGCTCGCGAAAGCGGTATGTCATTCAACACAGATGTCGCCTGACATTCCCTCTTCGCGAGCAGGCTCGCTCCCACAGGTTTATACGGTGTCTGATGGTTATTGATTACGTACGAAACCGGCTCACCAACTGATTCAACGTCTGCGACAGCGCCGTCAGATTCTGCGCATCCTCACGGGTCGAATCCGCCAGACTCGCCACCAACTGCGCATCGCCATGAATCTGGCTGATGTGCCGATTGATATCCTCGGCCACCTGATGCTGTTCCTCCGCCGCCGTGGCGATCTGCGTGTTCATGTCGCGGATCACATCCACCGACTCGCGAATCAATTCAAAACTCGCCCGCGCCTCGTTGATCGACACCACGGTTTCCTGCGACACCTCAAGGCTGGCATGCATCTGCTTGCCCATCTGATGAGTACGCCGCGCCAGATTGCCCAGCAGCGCATCAATCTCGCCGGTTGAATCCGAGGTGCGTTTTGCCAGCGCCCGTACTTCATCGGCCACCACCGCGAACCCCCGCCCCTGCTCGCCCGCCCGCGCCGCTTCAATGGCGGCGTTGAGCGCGAGCAGGTTGGTCTGCTCGGCGATCGAGCGAATGGTGCCGAGGATCGACTGGATGTCGTTGCTGTCCTGCTCCAGTTGCTGCATCGACTCGGCGCTGTGACCGATTTCCTCGCTCAGACGGCCGACACTGCTCACCGCCGCATCGATCTGCTGCTGCCCGGTGTGGGCCTGACGCTGGCCGTTGTCTGCCGAGTCTGCGGCCTGACTGCAGGAGCGCGCGACTTCATTGGAAGTGGCGACCATTTCGTGGAACGCGGTCGAGACCATGTCCACCGCCTCGCGCTGACGCGACGCGACTTCGGCCATCTCCGCCGAGACTTCCGTGGCGCTGCCGGAGCTGCTGTGGATCTGCCCCGCCGCCTGGCCGATGCGCTGAATCAAGGTGCGGATCGCTTCGAGAAACTGGTTGAACCAGCCGGCCAGTTGCGCCGTTTCGTCCTGCCCGCGCACTTCCAGGCGTGCGGTCAGATCGCCCTCGCCCTGGGCAATGCCTTCCAGACCACTGGCGACGCCGCGTATCGGCTTGACCATCAACCCGGCAAACCACGCCCCGGCCATGGCAAACAGCAGCGCGCAGACGACAGCGATAACGCCGATGATCCACGTCAGCCGCGTGGCCCCGGCCATCACTTCACTGGCTTTGACCAGCCCGACAAACCGCCAGCCCAGCGCCTCGGACGGCCAGACCAGCGCCATGTAGCGCTCGCCGGCCAGTTCCACCTCCACCAGGCCTTTGCTCGCTTCGGCCAGTTGCCGGTAGCCATCACCCAGCTCGGTGAGTTTCTTGAAGTTGTGCGCCGGATCGCTCGGATCGACCAACACGGTGTTGTTGGCCTCCATCAGCAGCAGATAACCGCTGTCGCCGAGGCGGATCTGCTTGACCAGATCGGTCAGTTGCTTGAGCGAAACGTCGATATTTACCACACCGGCATTGTTGCCCAACTGGTTGTTGAAGCTGCGCACGGTGCTGACCAGCACCACATCATCGGCCGCCCAGTAATAGGCTTCGGTGCGCAAGGTTTTGCCGGGATTGGCCATCGCCGTTTTGTACCAGGGCCGCGTGCGCGGGTCGTAATTGGCCAGTTGCGCATCGCCCGGCCAGAACAGGTAACCGCCCTGCTCGGTGCCCAGCGACAGATAGGTGTACGCCGGATGCGCCTTGGCCAGCCCGGCGAACAGCTTGAACAACTGCTGATCCTGCGGCCCCATGGGCACTTGCGCGGCGTCGCTGCTCAGATAGCGTTTGAGGCTGCCGTCGATGCTCTGCAATTGCGGATGCTCGGCCAGATAAGCGACGTTCTGGCTGATACCCTCAAAGAACAATTGCATCGCGTTTTCGACCTGACGCACTTCGCGTCCGGTGCTGTCGACGAAATTGTCCCGCGCCCCATCGCGGACATTGAGAATGATCAGCGCCGCCACCAGCAACACCGGCAGACTGGCGATCACGGCGAATGCCATGGTCAGTTTTTGTTTGATGTTCATCTGTTGCGCCTTCCTTGTTCGAAGTGTCGGTCAGAAATATTTTGCGGATATCCCGTATTATGGTATACCAATATTCAATCAACCGACCAGCCGTCCTCGAAGGCGTGCCTGATGGGTGATAAAACTCGCGAGCGTTCAGCGCTCACGGCAGTTCGACAGGCCAGCAAGCGACCGGCCAATGACAAAAGACTCGAGGTAGCGTCATGAAATTTTCCCTGTTCATCCACATGGAACGCTGGGACGAAAGCGTCAGCCACCGCCAACTGTTCGAAGACCTCACCGAACTGACCCTGATGGCCGAGGCCGGCGGCTTCAGCACCGTGTGGATCGGCGAACACCACGCCATGGAATACACCATCTCGCCGAGCCCGATGCCGCTGCTGGCCTACCTCGCGGCGAAAACCACCACCATCCACCTCGGCGCCGGCACCATCATCGCGCCGTTCTGGCACCCGCTGCGCGTCGCCGGCGAATGCGCCCTGCTCGACGTGATCAGCAACGGCCGCATGGAAGTCGGCCTCGCACGCGGCGCCTATCAAGTTGAATTCGATCGCATGGCCGGCGGCATGCCCGCCTCCAGCGGCGGCCAGGCCCTGCGCGAAATGGTCCCGGTGGTCCGCGCCCTGTGGCAAGGCGACTACGCCCACGACGGCGACATCTGGAAATTCCCCACCTCGACCAGCGTGCCGAAACCGATCCAGAAACCGAACCCGCCGATGTGGATCGCCGCCCGCGACCCGGACTCGCACAACTTCGCCGTGGCCAACGGCTGCAACGTGATGGTCACGCCATTGATGAAAGGCGACGAAGAAGTCGTCGACCTGAAAAACAAATTCCAGACCGCACTCGACAACAACCCCGACGTACCGCGCCCACAACTGATGGTGCTGCGTCACACCCACGTGCACACCGCCGACGACCCGGACGGCTGGAAAGTCGGCGCCAAAGCCATCTCGCGTTTCTACCGCACCTTCGACGCGTGGTTCGGCAACAAGCAAACCCCGGTCAACGGTTTCCTCGCGCCGAGCCCGGAAGAGAAGTTTGCCGGACGCCCGGAATTTGAACTGGAAAGCCTGCACAAGACGGCGATGATTGGTACGCCGGAAGAAATCATTCCGCGGATCAAGTACTACCAGGAACTGGGCGTGGATGAGTTCAGTTTCTGGTGTGACAACAGCTTGCCGCATGCGGAGAAGAAGAAGTCGCTGGAGTTGTTTATCAAGCATGTGGTGCCGGCGTTTCGTTGAGTCACTGCTGATTGTTTGCCCCAGATAAAAAAGCCCCGAACAGTTCGGGGCTTTTCAGTTCAGCACGGCAGGGAAAAGGGGTAAACGGGGACAGACCACGTTTTCGGTTTACATTCTAAATGTGGTCTGTCCCCCATTTACCCTCCAGCCCTCCTAACTGATCGAAACGGGACAAATTCCATGTCGAGTTGTGAGAACATAAGATTCAAAACCATTTTCCTCAGGAATTATCTCAAGCAACTTACGATCATCAAACGTTATTACCAACTTTTCTCCTTTTTCTAAACCCGTCTCTTTCACACGACGATTCAATAGTTCAAAAAGGACGACAGCACTATGAAGATTTTCGCCGTGCCCATATTTCAACGCTCCCTCATCACCGCAGGCGAAGGGGCACTGGATCAGCACTGACACACTATTATCAAAAATCAGAACAAACGATCCTATTCCGACAATCACGCCTGTAAGAATTGCTGATTTAAACTCAGCCAAATCTCTCTGCTCAATCATTATTACCACCTCATCTTTTTGGCGGAAAGGTATCAGGTGCCAAAGGCAGATGTGTTTGTCCTTTCGTGCCGGTTCCGCCTGTCGCCGGGTTAATCGGTTGCCCATTTTTCACCGAGATCCAATAACCCCTCTCCAAGCTTGGAACAGGAGCGGAGCCAGCAGGCATTAATCGGATATACGTACTTCCCGGTGCTGATGGATCCGTATCCGGCGGAAAATAAATAATACTCCCTGACGTTTTTCCTGGCTTACTTGTCCACGTTAAAGGAGTTACCGGGCTTTGGGGGGGATTGGTGAATGCCTCAAGCTTTGGAGGCACCTTCCCGGGAGCGAAAACGGGGCCAGACCACGTTTTCCGTTAAATTGTTGGTTTTTTCGGCCGTCCCGGGCTCCCTCGCTGCACACATCGACCGATCATTGCCTCAACATTAATAGCAAACTTTGAACTGCCAAAAACATTATTTCCATTGGTCGCGTCACGAATCTGGTCAACCAATCCTGACTCTAAGTCATTTTTGAACAGTTCGCGATAAGCATCTGCCGGTTGCCGGCCCTGCCCTCCCAGCGCCAAATACTGAGCATGAAGGGTAACAATGTGTGATCGCTCTGATTGTGCGTTAACACGGTAACTTGACCAGCGATATTCTGCCGGATGATTTACCATTTTAGCTCTGACGGGATTCATTTCGATGTATCGATAACAGCACAACAAATATCGTTCATTCTCAACAAGGCAAGAACGATACCAGCCTTCCCACAAGCTCCCGCTGCGACTATACGTACGATTTATATATTGGGCGTATCTCTGCCCGACACCTTTCATCAGTAGGCTTGCGCTGTTGGCATTATGAGGACTGACTAACAAATGAATGTGATTGGTCATTAAGCACCACGCATGAATATCACAATAATTTTTAGAAGCCTGCTCGACCAAAGTCTCCAAATAAAAAAGGTAATCTTCTTCGGTAAAGAAACAGACAGATTTATTGTTTCCTCGCTGAATCAAGTGGAGCGGTACGCCTGGTATCAAAACTCGGGCTCTACGCGGCATCGATGAATCCTTTCAATTGGTCGAACTGAAAGCTTAGCGGGCCGAAAGGTAAACATGACGGCAAATTTTTACGTATTATAGCAGTCAATTACATTAAACGTGGTCTGCCCCCCCTTTACTTCCCCTTTACTTCCTTTACTTCTAAACGTGGTCTGTCCCGATTTCTCGCACCCGTTAAACGTGGCCTGACCGTCTTTAAGCCCTACAAGTCACGCATTTCATTCAAAACAATCAGAAGCCTCGAATAAATCAGTAGCGGAACCTCGACTACAACCTCATCATCCGATGCCTCTATAGCTAATGGAAGTAAAATATCAAATTTTCTTTCCTGAGACGCCTCTGAGAATATCGACGCATTTAAATGACTCCTTATTTTTTTAATATTTTTAAAATAAACGTTTTTCTCCAGTCCTTTTGACAAAATCGAAAATCCACATCGAAAAATCCTGAAAGTGTCGATCCCAAAACTTAACTGATAAATACCAACACCTAAAAACTCATGATCAATACCGGGAATAAAACTTCCATATCCGGACGCGTTTATACTATTTATTTGTTTCATAACCTTGATCAATGCAGTCTCCTCAGAAACTCTCTAAGCCCATCTTTAGTTGCTGACAGCCCCCTTCACACCCTGAAGGAGGAAACGGGGACAAGGAAACGGGGAAAGACCACGTTTTTTGGAGTGGTTTCTAAAAGTGGTCTGTCCCCATTTGTTTTTTGGAGTGCTTTCTAAAAGTGGTCTGTCCCCATTTGTTTGTGTCCCCATTTGTTTGTGACGGCAAATTTTTACGTATTATTGCAGTCAATTACATTAAATGTGGTCTGTCCCCCTTTAGCTTTCGAGTGCAACTTGAGTGCAGGAAAGGTGCTACCCGAGGGCAAACAGGGTGCAACAAACACCGGCGCAAGGCCGGTGCTGGGAAAGTCACTTGAGTGCAGCTAACTTAATTCAATTGATTTTAACTGTCCTTCCTCATCACACAAAATAACTACTGTGCCGTAGGGGCAATCCAGAGTTATTACTTTATTCTTATACTCTTCATCAGCATCCCTAGATGCCTTGCGAGTAGAACTGTCCAATCTAATTTCTACAAAATAACCCTCCCCATTAGCTTGATTTGGCAAGGCATCTTTATTGCCTTGCCCAGACAAGATTTTTTGAATTTCCTCAATATGAATTGAAGCCATAAGTCCTCCGCGAACTTAAGGTAACGGGACAAAATCGCCCTCACCTAATAAATTTTTAACTTGGTTAGGTCTAATTGGGCCAACGGAAATAATTTCATCTCGTCTCTTGGCACAGTAATTCGAATCAGCTTCCCTTCAACTTCTTGAATTACATTGATATGCCCTGTCCTTGCGTCCATAAACCGAGTGGCGCTGGGATTATTGGCAAGTATCTGCAATGTGTCGGCGTCAAGCTTTCCTGCAAGCTGACCCATTCGAGGGTCGTTGAGCTGGCCAAATACGCGATCCGCAATTGAGAATTTTTTTGCGGTACCAGCGATTTCGCCTGCGCCTTCCTTGACTATACCTTTTCCGCCTGCGGTCGTCTTGATTAGCGGACCCATTGTAGACGCTGCAGTCACGAGACCTTCAGCGGTAGCCATCGCCACTTCCCGGCTCATTCTGAACGTCTTAACCAGAGTGTCCGCGATTGCCGCGACGGAATGCCCTGCGGTGATACCCGCCAGCATATTCTGGAATCCAAAGTTCTCTGCAATCAACAGGTTGAAGAGTTGGACAGCTTCAGGGGATGCGGAAGCTGCCAAGTCTTTCAGTTGCTGCGCCTTCGCCTCGGCTTCAGCGACAAGTCTCGAAAGATTGTCACAGTTGGCGGGGTTCGCCGCACACTGAGCAACCGCCTGAATGTCTTGCTTCTGACTAAGGTCGTGATACTCCGCGTATTTCGTATTGGCACAGGCCGCGTCATTGCCACAAGCGGACAACTCGTGCGCAGCCCGCTCAAGGTCCGAGTGTGAAAGGTAATTGTATTGCGTCGCAGTCGCCGCGATGTTTGCTGCGATATTTGGGTCGGTGTCGGCAACTACGGCGGAGAGCACCGCGATCAGTTGTGACATTGCCAGGAGGTTAGCTTTGGCCTGATCGGCTCCCGGCATGTCCGGGTCGTAATTCTCCGGCAGTATCAAGTCTGCAAGATACTGAACCAGGTAAACGGGGACAGGCCACGTTTTCGGTTTACATTCTAAATGTGGTCTGTCCCCCTTTCTCCTTGGGGAGGAGAGGAAACGGGGTCATACCACGTTTCTGGAGTACTTTCTAAACGTGGTCTGTCCCCATTCGTTTTTTACCTAATAACTTTTAACTTGGTTAAATTTAATTGGACGAACGGAAATAATTTTCATTTTGTCTCTTGGCACAATAATTCGGATCAGCTTCCCTTCAACTTCTTGAATTACATTGATATGCCCTGTCCTTGCGTCCATAAACTGAGTAGCGCTGGGATTATTGGCATGTTTCTGCAAAGAATGGGAACGGGGATGGACCACGTTTTTGGAGTGTTTTCTAAACGTGGCCTGTCCCCATTTGTCCTCATCAGGCGCAGAGCCTGGAGTAGATTTGTGCGGATCCCTCAGGGTCTGTGCCATTTATCCCTTTTCGTACAAAGTTTACTGCTGAAAGGTCGCACCGTTATTTTTTAGCTGCGTCAGAAGCTCAATTAGGTCCGCACTATCTGACCTGGCGAGCAATACTGGGTCGTCGTATTCGTCCAAATTCTCCCGCAACCAGGATTCGCCAGCCCGAATGACATGAGCTTTCACCATAGCGCCGAATTCATCGCAAGAGACAATGACTTGCAATAATTCGGGACTGGAGCGAGCTAACCAATGCTCAATCAGCCTATTAGCGAATAGCAAAGCTTCACCTAGCCAGTTTAAATCAACATAGTCATCGATATGAATTGAATTGACGTAGCATTCATAGCCGGTGCGATCTTGAAGATAATCCAAACTAACTGCAATACTTGAGGACTTAAAAAAATTTAAAAATTCACAGCCATTACGCTGAAAGAAACCTTCCTCAGCAATTGAAGCCAAGTCATCGGAAAGCTTATCAGGCAGCCGCAGCATCGATAAGGCTGCTGTCATCGCCGCATTGCATTTCATGGTCGCTCTCCTAGATATTTTGTCATGCCTTTCTCTACGGCTTTCTTGAAATCAGGTCTTTCCAATAGCTTGTTAACGGACTTCGGAGCCCCCACAAAAGTATTGGAAATAGGATCATAAAGATATTTGGCGTTATCTACACCTTGATAGTGTAGTTGACCTGGCCTACCGCCGGGATCTGGGTTTTCCACATCAAGTCTTTCCTTCCCTACGCCTTTCCAAATCGTTTTGCTCCCCGCAATTTTTACGCCGTTTGCTCCCAGCATTCCGGTTTTCTTTGCGATGATAAGCGAAGCAAGATCTCGCGCAACTATTTTAACTGCTGGATTATTAATATCCAGCCCTACCGCCTCGATAAAACGTTCGATAGACGGCATAGCAACTTTGGCTGTCGGATCAGCGCTCGCATCAAGATTGAACTCATGGAACGAATTCATAATCTTCCTTAGATCCGCTGGAAGATCAACTTCGTAATCACCACGCATGAAACCCGTCGTTGCATTGTAAATATCACGCAATGCTATCTGGCAACCGCTTATATCGACATCACAGACCGCGTTTAGCACCTCCTGATTTGCCAGATGCGTTTCAAAATACTTAGCTGACACACCGTCACAACTGTTTGTTTTTTTACATGTCGCAAGCTCATTGGCAAGCGCCTGCATTTCGGTGTGATTCAGGTAGTTGAACTGTGTTGCATTTGCTGTGACGTCTGCAGCGACCGAGGGATCACCGTTGGTAAATGCTGCGGTTAACACGCCGACCAACTGTGAAGCGGACATTAAATTATTTACGCCATTCTTATACTCGAGACTATTAGTATCGACATTTTTTGGTAGTAAATTTTCTGCAAGGAAATCGACAAGCGCTTCGTTTGCGCCTGCGGCGATTGCACCAGTTCGAAAATCACCGCCGGATGCCTCAGCCATTAAACCGCCAAGGGCAGCGTGCATAACTATTTTGGAGATTTTTCCGTTTTCAAAGACGGTTATGTCTCCTATTTTATTTGCAGTGATCGCGCCGCCGATGCTAACTGCTGATCCTAACGCGGAAACCATCAGATTATCTTTGAGACTACCACCCATGATTGCTGTTTTAGCCAGCGCGTCTGCCAATGCCTTTGTAGCGACCGTTTCAGCGCTCGACAGATCGAACTTCAGTTCAGTTGGAACATAGCCTAACTTTGCCGCGATCCCGGCAGTGACACCGGCAAGTACATAACCTTTTAAACTTTCTGATGAAAAAACCTCCTTAAATGCTGTACCAATATTTCCCTTGTTGTTGATTGCGCTTACAGCAGCCGTACTCGCCATTGAAGTCAAAACAGCTGACGCAATGACATTTCCAAGGCCGGCAGCAGTTGTCGCCGTCGCCGCTGCCATCGTGCTACCCATAGCTGTCGCGGAAGTCGCGCCCATGGCCCCGCTTGCGGAAGCTACAGCTGTGCTTGCAGCGCCAGCTGTAATGACGCTAACAATAATAATTACCGCCAGCATCGCGGCCGGCCCCATGCCTGAATTGCTATATTTGAAGGAGTCGTGGGTTTCTTTAATCAAGCGCCAATCAACATCACCCCGCTTTTCCGCATCTTTGAGCCACGCCAACCCCGGGTCAGCGTTGACCATCGCATCAATAGTTTGGCTGATGCTTTTTTGGTTTATATCTTTTATATCGATATTCAAACCATTGACGGCATTGATGACCAAATTGCCGTTCGCTAGGATTTCGGTTTGACGCAGTATTTCGTCGGTCTTTCCCTCGCCTTTGGAAGAGCTCCAAGCCATACTGTTCTTGCTTTTTTCATGACTTTCTTGATGTAGGTCCTTTACGCCTTCAAAAGTAATTTTTCCACCACTGATCAAGCTAATGTCTTGGCCACTATCGAGACTGGCTGCTTGATAACGCTGGTCTCCCCCGCTTAATAGCGTTATCTTTCCACCCGTGGTGATCTCGGTACTGATATTACGCACATCGGTGACTTCATCTCTCTTGGTTTGACCACTACCGAAACGCCCCTTCTTTTTCTTATCGTAAAGAGAATAGTCGCTATCTTGAGCAGCTAATAATTCCAAGTTTCCGCCGGCAACCAGATAGGCTTCTTCACCTGCGGTAATGCGGCTTGAGACCAACGTGACGTCTTGCCCCCCGTTCAATGTGAAGTTCCCACCGGCGCTAATAGTCGAAGCGACTTGACTGACATGATCCTCTTGCTTGGTCACTTTTTTGCTTTTTGAATACGAGTGACTTTCATCGGCTGCTGACGTTATGACGATGTTTTCAGTAGCCGTCATGGAAACATCACGCTGTGCGCTTATTCCACTTGCGATTACCGCCAGGTCTCGCCCGCTTTTAAGCGTTAGATTACTTCCTGCTTCAATAGTCGCTCCAAGCTGCTTGATGATCTCATTTCTATTACGGCCAAGGATATCTGATTGTCGCTCTGCCACAGCGAGAATGTTGATGTCGCGTGTAGCATCAATGTACGTATCGCCCCCACTTTTAAGCGTACCCCCCGAATTTGTAAAATCACGGCCAGCAGAGACTGTCAGTTCGTTAGCAGCCTCAATTCTTGCGGCATTATCGGTAAAGTCGCGATGCTGATTTACATTGTCAATGCTCGTTAGAGTGCGTTCGTTAATGACGTCACCATCAACGCTAATCAAGCTTACGTCTCGACCGGTGATAATACCTCCAGACTTATTGACGATATTGTCGCCGGCCAATAGATCCAACCGCCCGCCAGCCTGAATCACTCCACTATTGATCAAGTCATTACCCGCAGTGGCGGACAGGTTGTTGGTAGCCTTGAGCGTACCAACGTTATCGAGATTCTCCCCAGCAATCAGCGTCACATCATTACCGGCAATCAGTGCCCCGGTCGGGCCGAGACGGCCATTGGCTTGCGCCAGATACACCACCGGCACCAGCACTTTTTCGCCGTTCACTTCGTGTTCTTCGAGCCAGACGATGTCGTGGGTCAGCGCGGCGACTTGCTGCGACGTCAGGCCGACGCCGACCGACAGGTTGAGCGCGTCCTTGCTGGCGATGGCGTTGTTCATCAAGTACTTGAACATGCCCTCGTTGGAGGTCTGGCCGTCGAGGAACGCCTGGCCGGTGCGCGCGGTGACGGCTTGCTGAATCAGGCGTTGCTCATACAGACCATCACCGAGGCGCTTGGCGCTCTGGTCGGGGTCGTAGCCAAGTTTTTCGAGCAGGTAATCGGAGCTCATGAACGACTTGAGGTCGGTGAGTGCCGGGTTGGTTTCGATCAGGTATTTGTGTGGGTTGGACGGTGCCTGGGTGTCGGGCAGGCCCGTCACGCGGGTGACCGGACGCGTGTCGATCGACTCCTTCATGTCGTTGTCACGGTCGTGCAGGCCCGGCCCGGCAGAATCCACCGGAACGTTGGTATCGATGCTGCTGGCGGCCGCTTTCGTTTGGCTCGGTTTGCGGTCGAAGGTGTCGACCATGCGCGTACTGTCGGAGACCGCAGCCGGCGCATCGATGAACAGATTGCGCGGTCCACCGCTGGTAGCAGCGACTGCGTGCTCCTGGATATCGACTTTCTCAGTGCTCACCGTCCAGGTCGGCGCTGGCCCGATGTTGCCGGCGACAGCGTCGCTGCTGCCCTGCCCGCTCAAACGGAACAAACCGTTCTCGCCGG
The DNA here is from genome assembly GCF_043496865.1 of Pseudomonas retamae. Classification (NCBI taxonomy): domain Bacteria; kingdom Pseudomonadati; phylum Pseudomonadota; class Gammaproteobacteria; order Pseudomonadales; family Pseudomonadaceae; genus Pseudomonas; species Pseudomonas retamae. Next base: position 97,143 of record NZ_JBIEIL010000007.1, on the reverse strand, counting down.
TCGGCAAGGAAAACCCAGGCAGACTCAGCGGATTGACTTGCTGTTGAGCCAGGTCCGGTGGCAATTGACTGTTGATACGCACCACGGTGGTGTTGCTGTTGCTGACGCTGGTATCGGCGACTTTGTTGGTGCCGCCGGTGGCGCTGTAGTCCTGCTGGATAACGCTGTTTTCGATTTCTTTGGTGGCGTTGATCGAGACCTTGCCACCAGCCTGAATCACCGCGTTGCGTCCGGTGGTTGTGCCGGGCGCACCCGCGCCATCGACGCTCACTTCAACCGCGTCGCCTTTCTGGAACTGCGTCAGTTCGGTCGGTATGGCCATCAGGTTATTCGGGTCGTACAACGAGGGCGTCGACGTTTCGAAGCCGGCGCTGTAACCCGACATGGCCCGGCCATACTTGCGGCTACCTATGTTTTCGCCCGTCTCGGCGTCGACAATGACGATGCCGTTGCCCACGGTTTTGGCAATGGCTTTACGGATCAGGCCTTCCGGCGCAATCACGTAATACACAAACGGGAAATCAGGGTTGTTGCGCTGGTTGTACGGCATGATCACGTTGGCCATGAACTGCGCCGTGGTGCCCGTGCCCATTTCAAAGTTGTACTGACGGGTCACCTCGATGGTCCCGCTTTGGGTGCCGATGTTCTTCAGGCTGACCGCGGTGATGTCGATGCCGCCGCCCGCCGCTATCGTGCTTTTGCTGTTAAGGAACGTACCGCCGTGGAAGACGAAGTCCTTGCCGACGTTAAGGACGGCAGATGCGCTGTTATCGGTGTCGATGAACTGGTACGTCTCGCGAGTCGCAAGGAAGTTATTGAACGTGCCGCCGACGCAGTCACCGCAACTGGCCGCGATCAACCCCGAGATCAACTTGCGCTCAGCCGACGCCGTTGGCCCTTCGGTGCGGTTCTCGAACACATCGGCATCCAGCGTGAACCCGCCGCCGCTCTCCATCGCACCGGAAATGTTGTACACCCCCGCCGCTCGCGTGCCGCCGCTGTAGCCGGCGATCACCACGTTGCCCAGACCGTAGAAATCGCCGCTCTGGTTGGTCAGCGTGCCGACGCTGAGGGTCATGTCGTTGCCGCTGAAAATCAGGCCGCGGTCGTTCAGCAAGACCGGCGCCTTGACGATCAGGTTTTGCGCCGCACCAAGGGTGCCATGGTTGACGAGGCTGCCAGCGTTGACCGTCAGGTCTTCGCCGGACGTGATGCGACCAGCATTTAGCAGTTGCCCGTCAATCTGGATCGTCGACGTCGCACCTGCGGCAAAACTGCCGGCCGCGCCAAGGTTCATCGAAGCCGCAGACAGATAGGTGTCGCGCAGGCTGGTCAAGCGCCCGTTGCCGCCATAGTTGCCGGACAAGCGCATGTCGATCGATCCGTCACTGGCGATCAAGCCATCGTTGGTCCAGTTGCCACCCACGATCCGCAACGCATCCGAAGCCAGCAATTTACCGCTGGCGGTCTGGCTGAACTCGCGCACGTTGATGTTCAGGCGACCGGCCTGAATGACGTTGGAGTTGCTCCAGGTGTCGGCGTTGAGCTCCAGCAGGCCACCGGTGACGATGCTGCCGCCGGCGCCGATGACGTTGGCGGTGGAAATGTCGAACTTGCCGCGCCCAACGTGGTTGAGTTGCCCGCCGCCATTGAGGAAGCCGCCGAGGGCGAGGGTCATGTCGACGTTGGCGGTTTCCAGCACGCCGTTGCGGTTGTCGAGCAAGCCGCCGATCTGGAACAGGGTCTTGCCGGTGTTGCCCAGCGAACGCAGCCGGCCGTTCTGGTTGTCAACGCTGGCGGCCTTGACGGTCAGTTGAGTGGTGCTTTCGATGACGCCCGCGCCATTGCGCAGTGCGCCGCTGAGGCCGAAGTCGATGCGGTTGGCAGCGATCTGGCCACCGGCGTTTTCCAGGCTGGTGCCGGTAATGCTCAACAGGCCTTTGGAATAAAGCACGCCACTGCCGTTATCCAGCGCCGCCGTGGTGATACCCAGGTCTGCGGCTTGTGCGGAAATCCGCCCGCCGTTGTTGTTCAGCCCGGCCAGTGCCGACAGGGTCAGGCTCTGCGCCTGAACGATCCCGCCCTGACGATTGTTATTCAGATCAAACCCGTTGCGCAGCACGCCCACGGTGCGCGCTTCCAATGCGCCTTGGATGCTCGCCAAGGTGCCGCCACGGTTATCGATGTTTGCCGCTTTGACCAGGACATTGCCGTTCTGGGCGATGACCTTGCCGCTCTGGTTGTCGAAGTCGCCGCTGACGTCGAGGGTCAGTGCGGTTTCACTCTGAATCGAGCCCTTGCCGTTGCCCAGGCTGGCCGCCGTCAGTTGCACATCGGCGTTCTTGCTGTAGATCAGACCGTCGCCACTGTTGTTGACGACGCCAGTCGCGGAGAGCTGCAACTGATCATTGGCAGCGATCGTGCCCTTGTTGCTGTTGTCCAGCGAACCGGTGCGCGCCTCCAGGGTTTTCTGGCTGGCGATCTGGCCGTTCTGGTTGCGCAGATCGGTCACGCCCTTGATCAGCATCGGTCCTGCGGCGGCGAGTTTGCCGGCGGTGTTGTTCAGCTCGCCGCTCAGGTTGAGGGTGATCGCCGCATTGCTGGCGATCTGTCCGCCCTGGTTGTCGAGGCGCGAAGCAGTGGCGTTGAAGGCCTGCTCGGCATTGATTATCCCGCCGGCGTTGGTGAACGCCGTGCTGACGATATCCAGCGCCGCGCCACTGGAAATCAGGCCACCGAGGTCGTTGTTCAGCGCGCCGCCCAGCGTCAGGGTCTGCCCGGCTGCGCTACTGAGGTTGCCTTTGTCGCTGTTGTCGAGTGAGTTGGCCTTGATGTTCAGATCGCCCTGCGCGACCACGGCGCCGGCGTTGCCGTTGAGCAGTGCGTTTTTGAGATCGACCGATACATCGGCGAACTTGCTCGAGAGCGTACCGCCGTTGCGGTTGTCCAGGCTGTCGCCATTGACGGTGAGGCCTTGCCAGCCCGACAGCAGGCCTTTCTGGTTGATCAGAGTGGTGCCGCGCAACAGCAGTTTTTCGCCGCTGATGATTTTGCCCGACGTGTTGTTCACCGCTTGGGCGATGAGATCGAAACCGAGGTTGCTGGAGATTTCGCCGCTCTGGTTGTTCAGGTCACGCAGACGCTTGAGGGTCAGCGGACCTTTGGCGGTGAGCCAGCCGCTCTGGTTGTCGAGGTCACCGTTGGCCAGGTCGAGGGTGACGGCTTTATCGCCGAGCAGGCGGCCGCCGTTCTGGGTCAGCGAGGTCAGGTGCAGATCGATGTCGCCACTGGCGGAGACTTCGCCGCCATTGCTGGAGTCCAGATCGGTGGCGGTCAGCGTCAGCTGGCCCTGGCTGTTGATCAACCCGTCGTCGCGGTTGTTCAACTCGCCACTGCTGAGTTCAAGGGTTTGCGCAGCACTGATCAGCCCTTTGGCATCGTTGCGCAGCAGGCCGTCTACGCTCAGGTCGAGGTCGCCACGGCTGACCAGGCTGCCACCGCTGTTATTGAAGCTTGCGGCCTGCGCATCGATGGCTGCGGCGCCGATCATGCCTTGCACGTTGTTCAGGGCTGCGGCGATACGCAGGGTCAGGCTCTGATTGCTCAGCAGCTTGCCGTTGCTGTTGTCGAGACTTTGCGCGGCAAGCGTAAAGGCTTCAGCGCTGGAGATTGTGCCGCCCTGGTTGTTGACGCCGTTGAGCTGCGTCAGCAGCAGCGTCCCCGGTGCGTTGATCAGACCACCGACATTGTTCAACTGGCCGTGGTTCAGATCGAGGCTCAGGCTTGAGTTGCTGAACAGTTTGCCGCCGCGTTGATCGAAGCCGGTGACCGAAGCTGTCAGAGCATTCTGGCTGCCAATGCTGCCGTCATCGCCGTTGGTGACCTGGCCGGCCGTCAGGTTCAGCGTGTCGGCGCTACTGAGCCGACCGTTGCTGTTATCGAAGGCGCCCGTGCCGATGCTGACGGCGCCTTTAGCGCTGAGGGTGCCCTGCGAGCGGTTGTCGAGGCTGGCGCTGTTGAGCACCAGCGCACCATCGGTAACGATCTGGCCGCCCTGGTTGACGACGCTACCGTCACTGTTCACGGTGAGATCGCCGGCGCTGGACAGACTGCCGCCGGAGTTGGTCAGTTGCGCCGTTTTGACGGTAAGCGCCTGTTCGCTGCTGACCTTGCCCTGGCTGTTATCGAAAGCGCTGCTGAGGGTCAATTGCAGGCCGTGCTGACTGAGCAATGATCCGCCATTGACCAGCGTGCGTCCGCGTAGATCGAGCGATGTACCGGCGTCGATCAGGCCTTTGCTGCGGTTGATCACCTCGTCGACGATCAGGGTCAGCGCCTTGCCGGTAAAGATTTTGCCGCCCTCGCTGTTGTCGAGCTTTGTGCCGCTGATGTGCAGATCAGCGTTGGTGCTGATTTCGCCGCCACGGTTATCCAGCTCGCCGACCGTCAGGCTCATGTCCTGGCTTGAACCGAGCAGGCCGTTCTGCCGGTTGTCAAGTTGATCAGCGTCCACTTTGAGTACACCGGTGGCGAACAACTGACCTTTCTGGTTGTTGACGGTGCGCGCCCCGACATTCACGTCTGCTTTACCGGCAATGCTGCCTTCGCCGTTGACCAACTCATCGGCGTTAACCGTCAGTTGGCCGTCAGCAATGACTGTTCCGAGCTGGTTGTTCAGAGCGTTGTCGGCGGTCAAAAGCAACACGCCACGGCTACTGATCAAGCCTTGCCCGTTATCGAGGCTGGCGCTGTGGCTGTCCAGCGAGGCGCCGGAAATCACACCTTTTACGTTGTTCAACGCCGCCGCAATACGCAGGGCCAGGCCCTGTTGGCTGAGCAGTTTGCCGTTGCTGTTATCGAGACTTTGCGCGGCGAGCGCAAAGGCCTGTTGGCTGGAGATTTCGCCATTCTGGTTGTTCACGCCGTTGAGGTTTTTCAGCAGCAGCGTGCCCGGCGCGTTGATCAAGCCGTTCTGGTTGTTCAACTGGCCGTTGCGCAGGTCGAGGGTCAGATCAGACTTGCTGAACAGTTCACCGCCCTGCTGATCCAGCCCGGTCAGCGAAACGTCGAGGGCCTGTTGGCTGGCGATGCGTCCGCTGGCGTTGTTGACCTGCCCGGCCTTGAGCGTCAGTGCCGCACCGCTGGTGAGCTTGCCGCCATCGCTGTTGTCGAACGCGCCGGTTTCGACGCGGCTGATGCCCTGGCCGAAGATCACGCCTTTGTGGCTGTTATCCAGGCTGGCGCTGTTGAGGGTCAGCGCTGCGTCAGTGCTGATCGAACCGCCCGAGTTGAGCAAGGCGCCGCTGCTGGTCAGGCGCAGATTGCCGGCGCTGCCGAGGCTGCCGCTGCGGTTGTCGATACGCGCGGCGGTGACGCTCAGCGCGCCTTCGGTGCTGATGATGCCAGCGTTGATCAGCGCATCGTCGAGGGTGATCACCAAGCCATTGAGGCTGCTCAGCGTGCCGCCGCTGTTGCCCAGCGTCGTGCCAGTAACGGTCGCCGCGCCTTTGACGGCGGAGATCAAGCCCTTGTTCTGGTTGATCAGTCTGGCGACGCTCAGACCGAGATCGGTACCGGCAAGGATTCTGCCGCCATCACTATTGTCCAGGCGCAGGCCTTTGACGTTCAGCAACAGGCTGCTGGAGATCTCGCCGCTGCGGTTATCGATGTCGTCAACACTCAGTGTCAGCGCTTTGGTGGTGCCGACCAGACCGCCGTTACGGTTGTCGAGGGTTTTACCGCTGAGGTTCAGGTTGCCTTGGGCAACCAGTTCACCGCCCTGCTGTTGCAGCAGACCGATGGTCGCCAGCAGGTCGCCCTGACTGGAAATCCGCCCGGCCGCGTTTTGAATCTCGGCGGCCGTCAGATTGAAAGGCCCCGCTGCGCTGACCAGACCGCCGCTGTTGTCCAGTCGGGTGCCTGCGTATGTCAGGCCGGCCTTGGCGCTGATTACGCCTTTGTCACGGTTATCCAGTTGCGCGACATTCACGCTCAACTGCTGATCAGCCTGAATCACCCCGGCCCGGTTATCGGCCACATCGCTGCGCAACGCCAGCGTGCTTTTGCCGATGATTTTGCCGTCGCGGTTATCCAGCGTACCGGCCTGCACATCGATGGCGCCTTTGGCCGAGATATCGCCCTTGTTGCGGTTGTCGAGCGTGCTGCTGATGCGCGCGGTCAGGCTGCCATCGCTGACCAGCGCACCGCCCTGGCGGTTATCCAGACTCGCGGCTTTGACGAACACCGCAGCGCCCGAACCGAGCACGCCGTCACGGTTGTCCAGCGCACCGCGCAGATCGATCGACAGGCCCAGGTCACCGAGCACCTGGCCGCTGAAATTGTTCAGCGCCCCGCCTGTTACGGTGATGTTTTTCGCGCTGAGCATGCCGCTCTGGTTGTTCAGGGTTTGCGTGGCGTTGACGCTCAGGTTGCGGCTGGCGGCAAGGCTGTTGCCGGCGTTTTCAACGATCTGTGCGCTCAGGCTCAGATCGCCGTTGGCATTGCGGCTGCCGTCAGGATTGACGCCGGCCTCAATGGTGCCAGCGTTGGTCAACTGCCCGCCGGCGCTGAGGGTGATGCTGTCGCGTGCGGCGAAGGTCTGGCGATTGGTCAGGTTGCCTTGGGTTTGCACGTTCAGCGCGGTGCCGGCGTAGATCGGACTTTTTGCATCAAGGCTGGCGGCTTTGACGTTGACCGCGCCGGCGGCCGAGGTGTCGGCCAGGCTCAACTGGCCGTTGGCGTCGAGCTGGATATCGCCGCCGCTGGCAATCAGCTTGCCGTCAAGTTTCACCCCGACGCCAGCTTCAGTGCCGACCAGTTTGATCGCCCCGGCATACATCCCACCGAGTGCCGAGGAGTCGATCGCCAGCTGCGGTTTGGCGCTGCCGTCATCGGCGCGCGCGGTGGCATTCAGGCTGTCGGCATTGACGTCGTTACGACCGGCAACAATCGCCAGGTTCTGCGCCTGAATCTGCGCATTGATTTTCGCGCTGCGGGTGATGATTTCGAAGCGATCAACATTGGTCGCGTTAATGCCCGCACCTTCGATGGCCACCGAACCCTGATCGACTTGAAAGCGATCCAGCCGGCCGTTTTCCAGCACCGGTTTACCAGTGGTCAGCGTCACCCGTGGTGCGTTGATAAAACCGCAGCCATTGCAGGTAATGCCGTAAGGGTTGGCGACAATCACCCGCGCCGACTGCCCGGCCACTTCGGTGTAACCGCGCAATTGGCTCGGATTGCCGCTGATGACTTCGTTGAGAATCGCCTGCGCCGAACCGCTGTTCTTCAGGTTCGGGTTGCCAATGACGTGCCCGCCCAGTTGCGTGTTCGACGTTTGTGCAGAACCGTTGTTGAGGATGACGCCCTGCGCGCCGACGTTGTAATCGTGGAACTGGTTGTGCGACAGACCGCTGGCATTGGGCGTGGCGATGTTGACGATCGGCACACCGTTGCCGGCGCGATCCAGCGTGGTATTCGGGTTGGCGACGACGATGCCGTCAGCCTGCGCCCAGATCGGTTGCCAGAACATGACGTTCGCCAGCAGAAAGGCCAGGCCGCGCTTGGGCATGCCAAGGAACGTCTCCTGGTGGTTTACGGCTGCGCGGGGCTGATCGGCGAGCGAGTCGGGGTGACGAACGTCCATGTGGGCGATTCTCTAAAAGTCGTTATCAGATGAAAAAGTCGAGGCGGAAATAGATCGGTGCTTCGCGCTCGGGCAGCGCGTCCGGTCGTTCCAGGGAATGTGCGAAGGTCACGCTGGCGGCGACGTGCTGGCCGCGGACGAACAGCTCCAGCGAATTGCTCGACATGCGCCCGTGCTGATCGCCGTTATAGCGATCATTGGCAATCACACCCTGGTCGTAACCGAGGCTGGCGCCGTACTCGGCGAACACCGGTTGCAGCCAGTCGGCATTCACCGGACGGCTCCAGCGCAGGTCGTTGCGCCAGTAACCACCGCTGTCGCCGGACAGCGACTGGTCCTTGTAGCCGCGGATCGATGACGATCCGCCGAGGCTGGTGCGCTGCGAACTGAACAGCACGTCTTCGCTGCGTTGGCCGGTCATCAGGCTGCTGAAACTGAACGACTCGCCCCAGAGCTTGAATGGCTGCAGGTAGCTCAGGGTTGCGCTGTATTTGCGGTAGTGCGCTTCGGGTTCGCCGGGGCCGGGATCGTGGCTGCCCTGCGCATCGAAGGCGCCGATGCCTTCCTGCATGCCGGCGTCAAAGTTGACGAACGCGCTGCCGACACGGCGGCCGTGGTTGAAGCCGAACTGCGCTTCGCTGATGCGGTTGCTGCTCAGCTTGAGCTTGCTGTCTTCAATGAAGTTGTTGGTGCGCAGGTACGACAGGCCGGCGCTGAGGGAGGTCTTGCTGACCGCGTCGCGATGAATCACCCGCTCGGCGCGCAACTGATGGTTTTCGCTGTCGCCGGTCTGCTTGAAGTTGTAGCCGTTGGCGGCGATCTGCGAACGGTATTCGCTCTGGCTGTAGGTGTAGCTGAACGTCCACCAGCCCCATGGCAGGTTGTAATTGAGCATGGCGTTATTGGAGGTGTGCTGATGGTCAGTCATCGCATCGTGACCGCCGCGCAGGCTCAGCTGATCGGCCAGGCCAAGCGGGCTGTCCCAGTCGAACGTGGTGCCCCACTGCTGTTCGCCGGTGCTGCGCTGACCGTCGTTACTACGCGACAGGCCAGCGCGCCATGGCTTCTGCGGGTTGTTGGTAACGCGCACTTCACTGCCGCCGACGTTCTGCCCGGGGGCCAACTCCATTTTCGCCTGATTGGACGGCAGGCGATTGAGCTGATCGACCATTTGCTCGATCTCGCGCAGGTTGACCAACTCGCCGGTCTTGCCGGGAAACGCCATGGCCAGTTCGCGATCCGAGAGCCGACTGTTGTCGGCGCCCTTCATGCCCTCGAGCCGGCCTTCGACCACCAGCACTTGCAGATGCCCGCTGGACAGGTCCTGTTGCGGCAGATAGGCGCGGCTGGTGACCAGGCCCTTCTCGATGTAGTGGTCGGTGATGACTTTGAGCAGCTCATTGAGCTGGGGCACGCCGAGGCATGCGCCGATGTAAGGCTTGAGCAGGCGAGCCTTTTCGCCCTCGCTCAGGCTGTCTGCGCCTTTGAGTTCGATGTCCTTGATCGGGAAACAGCGGCTATCGGTGGGAGTTGCCGGTTGCGCTGGCTTGAGACCTTTGCCGGGCAAATCCTTGAGTTCTTCGAGACGGCGCTGCTGCTCTTCGAGCAGGCGATTCTGGCGGTCGCGGATAAGGTCGGTTTCACCTGGGGTGGGTGCAGCAACGGCGAAATGAAGCGGAGAAAGGCACAGCAACGCTACGCACAACCGCGCCACGAGGGCGGGTGAGGACATGTTCGATCCCTCGAGACGAAAGTGACATCAAAATAGTGGCGCGATATTAGATGGCCATCATTTTGACGTCAAACTTATGTTCTACCATTGGTCGGCCTCGAGGCGCTGTTGCGCGGGTAAAACCAGCACCTGCGTACAAGTGCAAAACCGTGGTTGCGCAGATAGTGAACGCGGCCCATTCGGCATTCAGTCATACCCACACACGATCACAAGGAGTTTTCATGAGCACCTTCACGACCCAAGACGGCACCGAGATCTATTACAAGGACTGGGGCAGCGGCAAACCCGTGTTGTTCAGCCATGGCTGGCCACTGGACGGCGACATGTGGGAATACCAGATGGAATACCTGAGCAGCCGCGGCTATCGCACCATTGCCTTCGACCGTCGCGGGTTTGGCCGCTCTGATCAGCCGTGGACCGGTTACGACTACGACACGTTTGCCGATGACATCGCCGGCCTGATCAACCATCTGGACCTGCGCGACGTGACCCTGGTCGGCTTCTCCATGGGTGGCGGTGACGTCAGCCGTTACATCGCCCGGCATGGCAGCGAGCGTGTGGCGGGTCTGGTGTTGTTGGGTGCGGTGACGCCGCTGTTCGGCAAGAAGCCCGACTTCGCCCAAGGCGTCGACAAATCGGTGTTCGACGGGATCAAGGCCGGCCTGCTGAAGGACCGCGCGCAGTTCATCGCCGATTTCGCCGCGCCGTTCTATGGCACCAATCAAGGCCAGACGGTTTCCGACGGCGTGCTCACGCAGACCCTGAACATCGCGCTGATGGCGTCCTTGAAAGGTACGGTGGATTGCGTCACCGCGTTCTCGGAAACCGACTTTCGTCCGGACATGGCCAAAGTCGATGTGCCGACGCTGGTAATCCATGGTGACGGTGACCAGATCGTGCCGTTCGAAACCACCGGCAAACAGGCCGCCGCGCAGATCAAAGGCGCCGAGCTGAAAGTCTATGCCGGTGCGCCGCACGGTTTTGCCGTGACTCATGCGCAGGCGTTGAACGAAGATTTGCTGGCGTTCCTGCAGCGCTGACAAAACTGCCCGGGCGATGAAGATTTCTTCGTCGCCCGGGCACCTTGCTTTGCTCGGGCGCGTCGCCCACTCCCCGTATTCAAAGGCTTTCGCCGCGCTGCATCAGAATTTTATCTTCACATCCCAGCTTAATAATATTTTACCGATATCCCCCCTCTCCCTAGTCTGACCTCAAGCCAAACGGACAAGCCAACAGCGGCCCGAATCCCACTGCCTTGCTAGGAAGGATGTAGAGATGACCACTGACATAACAACAATCGACACGCTGATCGTGGGTGCTGGCCAGGCAGGCGTCGCGATGAGCGAACACCTGAGCAAACTCGGCGTGCCACACCTGGTGCTGGAGCGCAGTCGCATTGCCGAACGCTGGCGCACCGGGCGCTGGGACTCGCTGGTCGCCAACGGCCCGGCGTGGCACGACCGTTTCCCCGGTCTGGAATTCGATGACGTCGATCCCGACGGTTTTGCGCCGAAAGAACGCGTGGCCGATTACTTCGAAGCCTATGCGAAGAAATTCAACGCGCCGATCCGCACCGGCGTCGAGGTCAAAAGCGTGGTGCGCAATGTCGGTCGCCCCGGCTTCACCGTCGAGACCTCGGAAGGCGTGATCGAAGCCAGCCGTGTTGTCGCGGCAACCGGGCCGTTCCAGCGGCCAGTGATCCCGCCGATCGCACCGCAGGACGCACGTTTGCTGCAAATCCATTCCGCTGATTACCGCAATCCGCAGCAACTGCCGGAAGGTGCGGTTCTTGTGGTGGGCGCCGGCTCATCCGGGGTGCAGATTGCCGATGAACTGCAACGCTCCGGCAAACAAGTCTATCTGTCGGTTGGCGCCCACGACCGGCCGCCGCGTGCCTATCGCAATCGTGATTTCTGCTGGTGGCTCGGGGTGCTGGGCGAATGGGATCAAGCGGCGATGAAACCGGGCCGCGAGCACGTGACCATCGCGGTCAGCGGCGCTCATGGCGGGCGCACCATCGATTTTCGTGGCCTGGCCCATCGCGGCATGACCCTGGTCGGGGTCACCGAGTCGTTCGAAAACGGCGTAGTGACCTTCAAGCAGGACCTGCTCGAAAACCTCAATCGCGGTGACGAAAATTATCTGGCCCTGCTCGACGCCGCCGATGCCTATATCGAGAGAAATGGCCTCGATCTGCCGCAAGAGCCAGAGGCGCGTAAACGCTTCGCCGATCCGGAATGCGTGAAAAATCCGCTGCGCAATCTGCATCTGGCCGAGGCTGGCGTGACATCAATTATCTGGGCCACCGGGTTTGCCGTGGATTATTCCTGGCTACAGGTCGCGGCTTTCGATGACAAGGGCAAGCCGGTGCATCAGCGCGGCGTGTCGGCTGAGCCGGGGGTGTATTTCCTCGGTTTGCCGTGGCAGTCGCGTCGCGGTTCGTCGTTCATCTGGGGCGTCTGGCATGACGCCAAACATGTCGCCGATCACATCGCCACCCAGCGCAAATACCTCGAATACCGCGATGCCGAACAGCGTGAAGCCGCGCTGCATTCAGCGGTCCACAGCCCGGTCGCCGACGCCGTCGACGCCTGATTCCTTTCGCGGCGCCAATGGCGCCGCCCAACCTGTTTTGAGGAGCGGCACATGAGCCAGCCTACACACACGCGCATCCGCATGTTCAACACCAAGGACACTTACCCGAACCAGACGCTCGACAACGATTTGTGCCAGGCGGTGCGCGCCGGCAACACCGTGTATGTGCGCGGTCAGGTCGGCACTGATTTCGACGGCAATCTGGTCGGTCTGGGCGACCCGCGTGCGCAGGCCGAACAGGCCATGCGCAACGTCAAGCAACTGCTCGAAGAAGCCGGCAGCGACATGAGCCACATCGTCAAGACCACCACCTACCTGATCGACCCGCGCTACCGCGAGGCGGTCTATCAGGAGGTCGGCAAGTGGCTCAAAGGCGTGTTCCCGATCTCCACCGGGCTGGTGGTATCGGCGTTGGGGCAACCGCAGTGGTTGATGGAGATTGATGTGATTGCGGTGATTCCAGAGTAAGGCATCTCACCGCGTCGCGGCCTTCGCGAGCAGGCTCGCTGCCACAGGGGAATGCATTTCAAATGTGGGAGCGAGCCTGCTCGCGAAAGGGCCAGAAAGGACAAACAAATTTCTGAGAAGGATCACCCAAATGACTTTTTCCATCACCGCCCGCTGCGCCGAAACCGGTCAGTTCGGCGTTGCCATCAGTTCCTCCAGCATCGCCGTCGGCGCCCGTTGCCCCTGGCTGCTGCCGGGCGTTGGCGCGGTGTCGAGCCAGAACATCACCCTGCCCTCCCTCGGCCCGGAAGTGCTCGGGCTGCTGGAGCAAGGCGTGAGCCCGGATGCTGCCCTCGACAAAGTGCTCACGCGCAACGGTTACAGCCAGTATCGGCAGATCACCGCGATCAACCATCTGGGCGAGACCGCGCATTTCAGCGGTGCGCAGACCCTCGGCGTGCACAATGCCGTCAGCGGCGAACAGTGCGTGGCCGCCGGCAACATGCTCGCCGGGCGCGAGGTGATCGAGGCAATGGTCAGCGCATTCGAAGCCGGCGAAGGCCAGTTGGCCGACCGCTTGCTCGCTGCGCTGCATGCCGCTCAGGCCTTGGGCGGCGAAGCCGGGCCGGTGCATTCGGCCGCCGTGGTGGTGGTGGGCGAGCAGACCTGGCCGATCGTCAATCTGCGCGTCGACTGGGCCGATGAAGACCCGATCGGTCAGTTGCAAACACTCTGGAACGCCTACGCACCGCAGTTGCAGGATTACATCGACCGCGCCCTCGATCCGGCCAGGGCACCGGGCTATGGCGTTGCCGGGGACGATCGATGAACAGCGTCGAACTGCTCAAAGTGCTGGTGGGATTCGACACCACCAGCCGCGAGTCGAATCTGCAACTGATCGAATTCGTCCGCGATTACCTCGCCGGGTTCGACGTGCCGAGCGTGCTGATCTACAACGATGAGCGCAGCAAGGCCAACCTGTTCGCCACGATCGGTCCGGTGGATCAACCGGGCATTGTCTTGTCCGGGCACACCGATGTTGTGCCGGTCGACGGTCAGCCGTGGACCCTGCCGCCGTTCGAGCTCAGCGAGCGCGACGGTAAATTGTTTGGCCGCGGCACGGCGGACATGAAGGGTTATATCGCGTGCGTGCTGGCCCTGGTGCCGGCGCTGGTCACGACGCCGCTGCGTCTGCCGGTGCACATTGCGCTGTCCTATGACGAAGAGGTCGGCTGCCTCGGCGTGCGTTCGTTGCTTGAGGTATTGCAGCAGCGCCCGGTCAAACCATTGCTGTGCATCATCGGCGAGCCGACCGAGCTGAAACCGGTACTCGGCCACAAGGGCAAACTGGCGATGCGCTGCGATGTGCAGGGTCATCCGTGTCATTCGGCCTATGCGCCGCTCGGGGTCAACGCCATCGAATATGCCGCCGAACTGATCGCTGAACTGGGCCGACTCGGCCAGCAACTGAAAGCGCCGCAGCATCACGATGCGCGCTTCGATCCGCCCTACAGTACGGTGCAGACCGGCGTGATCAACGGAGGCAAGGCATTGAACATCGTGCCGGCCGATTGTCGTTTCGATTTCGAGATCCGCGCCCTGCCCTCACAGGATCCGGCGCTGGTGGCCGAAGCATTGAAAGACTATGCCGAGCGCGAAGTGTTGCCGCGCATGCGTGCGGTCAGTGCGCAAAGCGATATTCGCTTCCGGGCATTGTCGGCGTACCCGGGGCTGGCCACCGATGCGCAGAGTCAGGCCGCTGAGCTGATTGCAGCGTTCAGCGGTTCTCGGAAATTCGGCACGGTGGCGTTCGGCACCGAGGGCGGACTGTTCGATGCCGTTGGCATTCCTACCGTGGTGTGCGGCCCCGGCAGCATGGTTCAGGGGCATAAACCCGATGAGTTTGTCAGCCTTGAGCAACTGCATGCCTGCGATCAAATGCTCCAGCGGATGCTGGTGTTCATCAGCCTCTGAGCCGCGCGCCGAAGCCTGTTTTTTTAAGGTTTCAAGCAACAAACTTACTAATTTATCTCGCGCCTCACTTTGCACATGATCACTCCAACAACAAGTGCGCCGTCCGTGCCGGCGCTTACCGAAGTACGTCCACGTACTCAACCTTGCCTTGGAGTTCGTCATGGCTAGCGCAACCGCATCTTCCGCTCCGCTCATTGAGAAACACACGATAGGCTACGTGCCTCCCGAAGATCGCCACGGCAAAGTCAGGGATCTGTTCACGCTCTGGTTCGGCGGCAACATCGCGCCGTTGCCCATCGTCACCGGAGCGCTGGGCGTGCAGCTGTTTCAGCTGAATCTGCTCTGGGGCATCGTGGCGATTCTCGTCGGCCATCTGGTCGGCGGCGTGCTGATGGCGCTGCATTCGGCGCAAGGCCCGCAGATGGGCATTCCGCAGATCATCCAGAGCCGCGCGCAGTTCGGCTCCCTCGGCGCCTTGCTGGTGGTGTTGATTGCCGGGGTCATGTACGTCGGCTTTTTCGCCTCCAACATCGTCCTCGCCGGCAAGTCGCTGCACGGTGTGGTCGACAGTGTTCCGGTGCCGGTGGGCATCGTCATCGGCGCGCTCGGTTCGGGGATCATCGGCATCATTGGCTACCGTTTCATCCATGTGCTCAACCGTATCGGCACCTGGGTGCTGGGCATCGGCATCGTGGTCGGTTTCGGCTATATCCTGACCCACATTCAGACCGATGATTTTCTCACGCGCGGCAGTTTCAACCTGTCCGGCTGGCTCGCCACGGTGTCGCTGGCGGCGTTGTGGCAGATCGCGTTCGCGCCGTATGTGTCGGACTATTCGCGCTACTTGCCGGCCGACGTGAAAGTGTCGTCAACCTTCTGGACGACCTACCTGGGTTCGGCATTGGGTTCGAGCCTGTCATTCGTGTTCGGCGCCGTCGCGGTACTGGCGACGCCGGTGGGCATGGACACCATGGACGCGGTCAAACTCGCCACCGGCTCGATCGGCCCGCTGATGCTGGTGCTGTTCCTGCTCAGCGTGATCAGCCACAACGCGCTCAACCTGTACGGCGCGGTGCTGTCGCTGATCACCTTGGTGCAGACCTTCGCCTATCGCTGGATTCCCACCGCGAAAAGCCGTGCAGTGATTTCGCTCATCGTCCTGCTGGCATGCTGTTTTGCCGCTGTCGGTGCGTCGGCAGATTTCATCGGCCACTTCGTCGACATGGTGCTGGTGCTGCTGGTGGTGTTGGTGCCGTGGACGGCGATCAACCTCATCGACTTCTACGCAATACACAAAGGTCAGTACGACATCCAGTCGATTTTCCAGGTCGATGGGGGCATCTACGGACGCTACAACCCGCAGGCCTTGCTTGCCTATGTGATCGGCATTGCCGTGCAGATTCCGTTCATGAACACGCCGCTTTACGTCGGCCCGGTGTCGGCGCACATCAACGGCGCGGATCTGTCGTGGCTGGTGGGCTTGCTGGTGACTTCGCCGCTGTACTTCTGGCTGGCCAGCCGCGATACCTCGTATCGTCGACGGATGATGGGCGCGAAGCTGGCGAGCAGTCTGTGAGCTGTTGACCAGACTGAAAAAGGAGGCCCGCCGGTGTGCGGGCCTTCTGCATTGTGCTGTGGTATTTATGGCTTGTGTCGGCTCTTTGGAAGGACAAGCCATGTTGCGAATACTCGGTAAAGCTTCGTCGATCAACGTGCGCAAGGTGCTGTGGACGTGTGCTGAATTGAACATTCCGTTCGAACGGGAAGACTGGGGATCGGGGTTTCAGTCAACGCATACGCCAGAGTTTCTGGCACTCAATCCGTGCGCGATGGTGCCGGTGATTCAGGACGATGATTTCACCCTGTGGGAGTCGAATACGATCATTCGTTATCTGGTGACGCGCTATGGCGGCGCGGACCTTTATCCCGCTGAGGCGCAGGCGCGGGCGCAGGTCGATCAGTGGATTGACTGGCAGGCTTCGGAGCTGAACCGGTCGTGGTCGTATCCGCTGATGGCGCTGGTGCGCAAATCCCCGGAGTACCAGGACAGCGCTGCGCTGGGCGCGGGTTGCCGGGACTGGGCGCGGAACATGGAGATTCTGGATCGACAGTTGCACAAGACCGGGGCTTACGTCAGTGGGCGGGAGTTTTCTCTGGCTGATATTCCGATCGGGCTGTCGGTCAATCGCTGGTTCGAAACGCCGCTGGAGCATCCTGATTTTCCGGCGGTTAGCGCTTATTACGAGCGGTTGAGTTTGCGTGAGGGGTATCGGTTGTATGGGCGTAACGGGACGCCGTGAGCGGTTGGATTTGGTGGAATGCCCGGGATTTTTTGACGCTGCAAAACCTGTGGGAGCGAGCCTGCTCGCGAAGGCTTTCTTTCAGGCGGTGAGTTTTTTTGGTTTGGGTACATATCCGTTGCTTCGGGTGTTGCTGCTGGCGGTTTCGCCCTTACGGCGAGTCCCTTTTTCAGACGCCAAAAAGGAACCAAAAGGCTTTGCTCCTGCGTTCGGCCCTCGCAGGCTCGGGTTCCTTCGCTCCGATGTCGCTGGTTAGGCAAGATCAAGATCAAGGGCACTCGAGCTAACGCTCATTGTTGAGTGGTTAGAAGCGGGGGGTTGGCTTGGGATTTGTGGTGGGGCTGCCCCTCACCCCAGCCCTCTCCCGAGGGAGAGGGAGCCGATGTTCGTGCTTTTCAAAATGTGCGTTCGACTCGGTTTTTCATGTCGGCGTATCTCTTCCATCCACCACGGTCAGTCCCCTCTCCCTCCGGGAGAGGGCTAGGGTGAGGGGCTTTTGATTTTCGGACTGAGTTCCAGCATCCCCCGGCAATCCAGGCTGAACCAAACGCTCGCTGCGCTCCCATACCCGGACTAATCCAGCATTTTGTCATTTATGCTTGAACGCCTCGCGCCGCCCTTGGCGTTCGGCTGTATAAGCCGCTTGCGGCTGGCTGATCAGGTCTTCCCGGCGTAGCGGTTCGCCGCAATGTGCGCACAGCGGCCCAAGACCTGCGGGATGGTTGCAGGGTTTGTGGGTGAAGATCACCGCCAACCCTTCCTCGGGCGCTTTGCACCAGGTTTCGCCCCACGCGCGCAAAGCCAGGATCACCGGGTAGAACGCTTCGCCCTTCGCGGTGAGGTGATATTCGTAGCGTTTCGGCCGTTCGTTGTACAAACGCCGCTCGACCAGCCCGTCCGCCTCCAGGCATTTGAGACGCGTGGCAACCATTTGCGGGGTGCCGCCGGTCTGCGCCTGGATCTCGTCGTAGCGATGATTGCCCATGAACAACTCGCGCAGAACCAGCACGGTCCAGCGATCACCGACGATGTTTTCGGCTCGTGAAATCGGGCACAGCGTGTCGGGCGCGCTATCGTTGATAGTCATCGGGGCTTGCCTCTTTTACAGTTACTATGATTATCATATCAACACGATGCCAGGACAAGCCCTGCGCACCGCTCTTTCCTTTTCGTGGAACAAGCCGCCATGTCGAACCCTGTTTATCCGCTGAACCGCACCGCCTATCTGCTGGTCGATCCGTACAACGATTTCCTTTCCGAGGGTGGCAAGGTTTTCCCTTTGCTCAAACCCATGGCGGAGCAGAACGGCCTGCTCGACAACCTGCGCAAACTCGATCACGCGGTGCGCAGCCTGCAGATTCCGGTGGTGATCGTACCGCATCACCGTTGGGAAAAAGGCGACTACGAAAACTGGGATCACCCCACGCCCACGCAGTGCAAGATCATGCACATGCACCATTTCGCCCGTGGCGAATGGGGCGGCGAATGGCATCCGGATTTCGCCCCGCAGGACGGCGACATTGTCGTTCAGGAGCATTGGGGCTCAAGCGGATTTGCCAATACCGACCTGGATTTTCGCTTGAAGCAGAAAGGCATCACCCACGTCATCATCGTCGGCCTGCTGGCCAACACCTGCATCGAAGCCACCGCCCGCTATGCAGCGGAACTTGGCTACCACGTCACGCTGGTGCGCGATGCGACCGCCGCGTTCAAAGCGGAAATGATGCACGCCGCCCACGAGCTCAACGGCCCGACGTTCGCTCATGTCATTACCGACACCGACGCGTTGATCGCCAGCCTCGAATCGCAATGAGCACATGCCTGACTGCGGCCGAGTGCAGCCGCGGTCAGGCATCCGCCGGCACCACTCCGCGCTCTTCGAGCAAGCGCACAAACATGCTCAAGCTGCGCGACACCGCACCCCGACGCCAGACCAGCCAGGTAGTCAGGTAACGAAAATCCGCGGTCAGCGGCCAGACGCTGACGGTGGCGCTACCGGGCATGCTTTGCAGCATTTTGCGCGGCATCAGCGCCAGCCCGGCGCCGGCACTGACACAGGCGAGCATGCCGTGGTAGGACTCCATTTCGAAGATCTTGCCCGGCACGGCGGCATCGGTGCTGAACCATTTTTCGAAGTGATGCCGGTAAGAGCAGTTGGAGCGGAAGGCGTAGATGTTTTCGCCGTTCACATCCGCCGCACGCTGCACCGGGGCGTGATTGAGCGGCGCGATGATCACCATTTCTTCCTCGAAGGCCGGCACGCCTTCCAGGGTCGGGTGCAGCACCGGACCATCGACGAACGCCGCCGCGAGGCGCCCGGACAGCACACCGTCGATCATGGTGCCGGAGGGGCCGGTCGACAGGTCGAGATCGACTTTCGGGTGCAATTGGTTATATGCCGCCAGCAGTTCGGGTATGCGCACCGCTGCCGTGCTTTCCAGCGAGCCCAGGGGAAACGCCCCCTGCGGCTCTTCGCCGGCGACCGTTGCCCGCGCCTCCTGCACCAGATCGAGAATCCGCCGCGCGTACTCAAGAAAACTCCACCCGGCCGGTGACAGGCGCAGGCGGCTTTTCTCGCGGATAAACAAATCGACGCCCAGATCCTGCTCCAGTTGCTTGATGCGCGTGGTCAGGTTCGACGGCACGCGATGGATCTGCGTGGCGGCGGCGCTGATGCTGCCATGCTCGGCAACGGCTTTGAAGATTTCCAGTTGCACCAGATCCACAGGCATTCTCCAATCGTGAAAGAAACGATCTTTATTATTCAGTTTCCAGAAAACAAACACCACCCTACTCTAGGCCCATCCACTGAACATACGCAGGACGACGCCATGAGCCAGATTTCCAGCCAGACCCACGCTATCTCGATCAACCCAGCGACCGGTGAGCAGATCGGCCACTATGCATTCGAATCCGCTACCGCCCTCGATGCTGCGCTGACCCGCGCCGCTTACGGCTTCGGCAAGTGGAAGCGCAAGCCGCTGCAGGATCGTTCTCGTTTGCTGACCGCCCTCGCCGGCGCGCTGCGCGACACCGCTGAGGCCATGGCGACCATGATCACTCAGGAAATGGGCAAGCCGATTGCTCAGGCCCGCGGTGAAATCGAAAAATGCGCCAAGCTCTGCGAGTGGTACGCCGAACACGGCCCGGCCATGCTCGACGCCGAACCGACTCAGGTCGAGGGCGGTAAGGCGCGTATCGAATACCGCCCGCTCGGGCCGATTCTGGCAGTGATGCCGTGGAACTTCCCGATCTGGCAAGTGCTGCGCGGCGCCGTGCCAGCGCTGATCGCCGGCAACACCTATGTGCTCAAGCATGCGCCGAACGTGATGGGCAGCGCTTACCTGCTGCGCGACGCGTTCACCCGCGCCGGTTTCGCCGATGGTGTGTTTGAAGTAATCAACGTGACGCCAGAAGGCGTGTCGACCGCCATCGCCGACCCGCGCATCGCTGCGGTGACCCTGACCGGCAGCGTCCGCGCCGGTATGGCCATCGGTGCTCAGGCCGGTGCAGCCCTGAAAAAATGCGTGCTGGAATTGGGCGGTTCTGACCCGTTCATCGTGCTTAACGACGCTGACATCGATGAAGCCGTGCAGGCTGCCGTGATCGGTCGCTATCAGAACTCCGGTCAGGTCTGCGCAGCAGCCAAGCGTCTGATCATCGAGGTAGGCGTAGTCGAGGAGTTCACGCGTAAATTCGTCGAAGCCACGCGTCAGTTGAAGGTCGGCGACCCATTGGCTGCCGACACTTACATCGGCCCGATGGCACGTTTCGATCTGCGCGATGAACTCGATCAGCAAGTGCGCGACACCCTGGAAGAAGGCGCGACGTTGCTGCTCGGCGGCGGCAAGGTGACAGGCCCGGGCAATTATTACGAACCCACCGTGCTGGCGGACGTCACCGACCGCATGACCTCGTTCAAACAGGAACTGTTCGGCCCGGTCGCCTCGATCATCACCGCCCGCGACTGCGCCCATGCCGTAGCGCTGGCCAATGACAGCGAATTCGGCCTGACCGCGACGATCTACACCGCCAACATACAACTGGCTCAGCAACTGACCAGTGAATTGGACACCGGCGGCGTGTTCATCAACGGCTACTCCGCCAGCGACCCCCGCGTGACCTTCGGCGGCGTGAAGAAAAGCGGTTTCGGCCGCGAACTTTCACACTTTGGTGTTCGCGAATTCTGCAACGCGCAGACTGTGTGGCTGGATCGTAAATAGTAGCCAGCCTGCTGGCGATGGCGGAGTGTCAATTGCAGTTGCGTTATCTGAACGCCGCCATCGCTTGCAGGCAAAATCAAAAGCCCCTCACCCTAGCCTTCTCCCGGAGGGAGAGGGGACTGACCGTGGTGGATGGAAGAGATACGCCGACATGAAAAACCGAGTCGAACGCACATTTTGAAAAGCACAAACATCGGCTCCCTCTCCCTCGGGAGAGGGCTGGGGTGAGGGGCAGCCCCACCCCAAATCCCAAGCCAACCACCCGCCTCTAACCCCTCAACAATGAGCGTTAGCTCGAGTGCCCTTGATCTTGATCTTGCCTAACCAGCGACATCGGAAGGCTGAGTGGAGGGATCGATCCGGGCGTGGGAGCGCAGCGACCGTCTGGCGCAGCCAGACACAGCGGACGTAGGTGCAGCGAAGCAAACCGTAGCCGCTGCGCCCGGATCGATCCCGGAGCGAAGGGACCCGAGCCTGCGAGGGCCGTACGTAGGAGCAAGCGTTTTTTGCTTACTTTTTTAGGCGCTTGTAAAAAAGTAAGTCGCCGTAAGGGCGAAACCGCCAGCCGCACCACCCGAAGCAACGGATATTCCCCCAAAACAAACCCCAAGAGCATGGTCGGCCCACAGGCCGCCACGCCCACAAAAAAAATCAGAACGCCGTAACCCCCCCATCTACCGCCAACGAATGTCCAGTAGTAAACGCCGCCCCATCACTGCACAAATACAGCACAGCACTGGCAATCTCCCCGACCGTACCAATGCGCCCCACCGGATGCATGGCATTGGCAAACTCACCCTTTTTCGGATCAGCCTCATAAGCACGACGAAACATATCGGTATCGATCACCGCCGGACACACTGCATTGACGCGAATTTTCTTTTTCGCATACTCGATCGCCGCCGACTTGGTCAGCCCGATCACCGCATGCTTGGACGCCGCATAAATACTCATCTTCGGCGCCGCCCCCAACCCCGCCACCGACGCCGTATTGACGATCGCCCCGCCGCCCTGCGCCAGCAGCAATGGCAACTGATACTTCATGCACAGCCAGACGCCTTTGACGTTGACGCCCATGATCGCATCGAACTCATCCATCGAACCGTCGGCCAGTTTGCCCTTCTCGATCTCGATTCCGGCATTGTTGAAGGCGTAGTCGAGACGACCGTAGGTATTGACGACCTCGTCCATCAGATTTTTCACATCGCTCTCGACGGTCACGTCGCAACGCACGAAGGACGCTTCGCCACCGGCAGTACGAATCAGCGCCACCGTGCCCTCGCCGCCCGCCGCGTCGAAGTCGGCAACCACCACTTTAAGGCCTTCGGCGGCGAACGCCTGAGCGGTCGCGCGGCCGATGCCGTTGGCCGCTCCGGTAACGACAACGACTTGACCGGAAAACGTCATGCTCATGCGGATGTCCTCGAACAGTTGGGAATGCTGGTATTGGCTGGAGCGCAGCATAGCCATGGCGCTCGATCGCGCGTCAGCACTATCCACACAGCGGTTATGCCCCCATGAACTGCAGTGATTAACCTATGCGGGCCACTATCATCGTAGTCGATTGAAGTGCATTCGCCGCATCAGCCAATCTTGCACCATGGCCGCCGAGCGTCTATCAACAAAGCTCCATTCCGTTCGAGTGCCAGTCATGACCAACCAGACCAATCGCCAGTTCCTGCTCGCCAAACGCCCGGTGGGTGCGGCCAGCCGTGAGACCTTTACCTATCAGGAAGTACCGGTCGGCGAACCGGCGGCGGGGCAGATTCTGGTGAAGAACGAATACCTGTCCCTGGACCCGGCCATGCGCGGCTGGATGAACGAGGGCAAGTCCTACATCCCGCCGGTCGGTATCGGTGAAGTCATGCGCGCGCTGGGCGTGGGAAAAGTCATTGCCTCGAACAATCCCGGCTTTGCCGTTGGTGACTACGTCAACGGCGCCATCGGCGTGCAGGATTATTTCCTCGGCGAGCCCAGAGGTTTCTACAAGGTCGATCCGAAACTGGCCCCGCTGCCGGTGTATCTGTCTGCGCTGGGCATGACCGGCATGACCGCCTACTTTGCTCTGCTCGATGTCGGCGCGCCAAAGGCCGGCGACACCGTGGTGCTGTCCGGTGCGGCTGGCGCGGTGGGCAGCGTCGCCGGGCAGATTGCCAAGCTCAAGGGCTGCCGCGTGGTCGGCATTGCCGGCGGTGCCGACAAGTGCAAGTTCCTCGTCGACGAACTGGGCTTTGACGGCGCCATCGATTACAAGAGCGAAGACGTGATCGCCGGGCTCAAGCGTGAATGCCCGAAAGGCGTCGACGTGTATTTCGACAACGTCGGCGGCGACATCCTCGACGCAGTGCTGAGCCGCTTGAACATGAAAGCGCGCGTGGTGATCTGCGGCGCAATCAGCCAGTACAACAACAAAGAAGCCGTCAAAGGCCCGGCCAATTACCTGTCGCTGCTGGTCAATCGCGCGCGGATGGAAGGCTTCGTGGTGATGGACTACGCCGCGCAATATGCGAGCGCCGCGCAGGAAATGGCCGGATGGATGGCCAAGGGGCAACTGAAGAGCAAGGAAGATATCGTCGAAGGCCTGGAGACGTTCCCCGAGACCTTGATGAAATTGTTCAACGGCGGGAATTTCGGCAAGTTGGTGCTGAAAGTCTAAACTCATCACAAAACCAATGTGGGAGCGAGCCTGCTCGCGAAGAGAGAGTGTCAGTCGACATCTGCATCGACTGACTCACCGCATTCGCGAGCAGGCTCGCTCCCACATTCTGATCTTCAGTGAGGCTTAGGCGATCTCAGCCACAACCGAAGCCAGCGCCTGGGCCGGATCAGCCGCCTGGCTGATCGGACGGCCAATCACCAGATAATCGGAACCGGCATCCAGCGCCTGACGCGGGGTCAGAATGCGACGCTGGTCGTCCTGCGCACTGCCGGCCGGACGGATCCCCGGGGTCACCAGTTGCAACGACGGGTGCGCGGTTTTCAGCGCGGTGGCTTCCAGTGCCGAGCAAACCAGACCGTCCATCCCGGCTTTGTCGGCCAGTGCCGCCAGACGCAGCACCTGCTCCTGCGGCTCGATGTCCAGACCGATG
This sequence comes from Pseudomonas retamae, assembly GCF_043496865.1. NCBI lineage: Bacteria > Pseudomonadati > Pseudomonadota > Gammaproteobacteria > Pseudomonadales > Pseudomonadaceae > Pseudomonas > Pseudomonas retamae. The sequence goes on along the minus strand of NZ_JBIEIL010000007.1, from coordinate 73,138 downwards.
CCAGCCAGGTCCTCACGCTCCATGCTGGTCAGCACGGTCACGCCGATCAGCAACGGTTGCGGGCCGCTGCGCTTGTCCAACTCTTCACGACAGGCCGCCATCATGCGCAGGCCACCGGAACAATGCACGTTGACCATCCACACACCCATCTCGGCGGCAGCTTTCACGGCCATCGCGGTGGTGTTGGGAATGTCGTGAAATTTCAAATCGAGGAACACTTCGAAACCCTTGTCTCGCAGGGTGCCGACGATTTCCGCGGCGCAACTGGTGAACAGTTCCTTGCCCACTTTGACCCGGCACAGTTTCGGGTCCAACTGGTCGGCCAGCTTCAGTGCGGCGTCACGGGTGGGGAAATCCAGGGCGACGATGATAGGAGTCTGGCAGGCGGACATGAATGGGCTCTCAGGCAGGTCGAAATCGGCGCGCATTGTAGCGGAACCGGCGGCGGCGCGGCACCCGATGATCGGTAAATCGTCGCCCCGGCGCTGATCAGCATAGCGCTCGCTGCTATTGTGTCGACTTCGATACACAGCCGACATGTCGCCAACATGCACCCGCATTAGCCTCGCCAGCCGCAACACGTTCTTACAACAGCACTTCCCGCCTCAAGGCCGGACGCCTATGCTGAAAACCACCACCTCGCAGCCCATCTTTTGTGGTTGGCGGCCAACTGGCAGACGAACAGCCCCATGCACAACACCCAAACGCCCCTGATGGATGAGCCCAAAGATGACAAGCGCTGGAGCATTCGTGCCCTGATCGTTGACGATGACGTGCCGATTCGCGAGTTGATGATCGATTACCTCGCCCGCTTCAACATCCACGCCAGCGGTGTCACCGACGGTGCGGCCATGCGCCAGGCGATGCAGGCCGAACATTTCGACGTCGTGGTGCTGGACCTGATGCTGCCCGGCGAAGACGGTTTGTCGCTGTGCCGCTGGCTGCGCGCCGAATCGGACATTCCGATCCTGATGCTCACTGCCCGCTGCGAACCCACTGACCGCATCATCGGCCTCGAACTCGGCGCCGACGACTACATGGCCAAGCCGTTCGAGCCGCGCGAACTGGTGGCCCGCATCCAGACGATTCTGCGCCGCGTGCGCGACGACCGCAGCGAACAGCGAGCCAATATCCGTTTCGATAACTGGCGCCTGAACAGCGTCATGCGCCAGTTGATTGCCGACAATGGCCTGGTGGTGCCGCTGTCCAACGCTGAATTCCGCCTGCTCTGGGTATTTATCGAACGTCCGCGCCGGGTGCTCAGCCGCGAACAATTGCTCGACGCCGCCCGCGGCCGCTCGATCGAAGCATTCGACCGCAGCATCGATTTGCTGGTGTCGCGCCTGCGGCAGAAACTCGGCGATGACCCGAAAGCGCCACATCTGATCAAAACCGTGCGCGGCGAGGGTTATCTGTTCGACGCACGGGACATCGGCTGATGCGGGCGCGCTTCGACACACTGTTCGGGCGCCTGTTCGGCGTGCTGTTCGCGGCGATCGTCCTCGCGCATCTGCTGGCGTTCACCTGGTTCCGTCTTTACGGCCCGCCTCCACCGCCACCAGAATTTACTCACGGTACCGAGAGGCAACAGCCGCCACCCGATCCGCGTTACCCGCCCCGCCCACCGCGTCCATGGTTCGGTGGCCCGGTGGTGCCGCTAACGTTCCAGTTCATTACCTTGATGATCGCCGCGTGGTACGGCGCCAAACTGCTCAGCCGGCCGATCCAGCGCCTGAGCGACGCCGCCGAACGCCTCAGCGAAGATCTCGACAGCCCGCCCCTCGACGAATCCGGCCCACGCGAAGCGCGACAAGCAGCATCTACCTTCAACCTGATGCAACGGCGTATCCGTGAACAGGTCCAGCAACGCGCGCGCATGCTCGGCGCCGTCTCCCACGACCTGCGCACACCGCTGTCACGACTGAAACTGCGCCTGGAAAACATCAGCGACGAAAAACTCCAGGGCCAGATGCGTCAGGATCTGGATGACATGATCGGCATGCTCGACGCCACCCTCACCTACCTCCACGAACAGCGCACCAGCGAAGCCCTGCAACTGATGGACGTGCAGGCGCTGGTCGAATCGCTGTGCGAAAACGCCCAGGACCAGGGTGCCGACGTACAGGTCAGCGGCCATTGCGCCCCGCTGCCAGTACAGCCGATGGCACTGCGTTCATGCCTCAACAACCTGCTCGACAACGCCCTGCGTTACGCCGGCCAGGCGCGCATCGAACTGCACGATCAACGCGAACAACTACTGATCCACGTAATCGACCATGGCCCCGGGATTGCCGAAGGCCAACGCGAAGCCGTGTTCGAGCCCTTTTACCGACTGGAAGGCTCACGCAATCGCAACTCCGGCGGCGTCGGCCTGGGCATGACCATTGCTCGCGAAGCGGCACAGCGTTTGGGTGGACAGTTGAATCTGCAAGAAACCTCAGGCGGTGGATTGACCGCCGTGATTCGCCTGCCGCGGACCTGAAAACACAATGGTCCCCGGTAGAAAGTAGAAGTATCTGGATGTGGCGGCTTGAGTTGAGCTGGCTGTTGCGGTCAGCCAATGAAAAGCCCCTCACCCTAGCCCTCTCCCAGAGGGAGAGGGGACTGACCGTGGGGGATTAGGGAGATACGCTGACCCGGGATATCGAGTTGAATCCAGCACTTGAAAGCACACCGATCGGCTCCCTCTCCCTCGGGAGAGGGCTGGGGTGAGGGGCGAATCCACCCCAAATCCCAAGCCAACCACCCGCTTCTAACCACTCAACAATGAGCGTTAGCTCGCGTGCTCTTGATCTTGCCTAACCAGCGACATCGGAAGGCTGAGCGCAGGGATTGATCCGGGCGTGGGAGCGCAGCGACCGTCTGGCGCAGCCAGACACAGCGGAAGTAGGTGCAGCGAAGCAAACCGTAGCCGCTGCGCCCGGATCAGTCCCGGAGCGAAGGGACCCGAGCCTGCGAGGGCCGAACGCAGGAGCAAAGCCTTTTGGTTCCTTTTTGGCGTCTGAAAAAGGGACTCGCCGTAAGGGCGAAACCGCCAGCCGCAACACCAAAAAAAACGGATATTCACCCAAAACACCCAGAGCCTGGTCGGCCCAGAGGCCGCCAAGGTCAAACGAAAAAACCAGCTACCGCCGCTCCTCGACCCGCCCCTGACTCTTGCTCCAGTCCGTCAACAAACTATAAGCCACCGCCAACAAGGTCGGCCCGATAAACAACCCGATAAACCCGAACGCAATCAACCCGCCAAACACCCCGAGCAACACAATCACCAGCGGCAAATTCCCCCCGCGACTGATCAGATACGGCTTGAGCACGTTGTCCACGCCACTGATGATGAACGTCCCCCAGATCCCGAGAAACACCGCCATCCCGTACTCACCCTTCCAGGCCAGCCAGGCCGTGGCCGGCACCCACACCAGCGGGGGCCCCATCGGAATCAGACTGAGCAGAAAGGTCACGATCCCCAGCACCAGCGCGCCCGGCACCCCGGCAATCAGGAAGCCGATCAACGCCAGAACCGCCTGCGCCGCCGCTGTACCGATCACCCCGTTGACCACCCGCTGCACCGTACCCGCCACCAGCTCGATGTAATAGCCCGCGCGCTCACCGATCAAGCGTTCCAGCAGACCGTGCACGAACGCCGCCAGCCGTGGCCCGTCACGGTAGAAAAAGAACACGAAGACAATACTCAACGTCAGTTCGAGAATACCGCCGCCGATCTGCGCACTGCGCGCCAGCAGCCAGTTGCCGACCTGACCCAGATAAGGCTTGATCGACACCATCAGCGCCGCGCCCTGCTGATCGATGCTGTTCCACAACCCCACCAGCCGTTCCCCCACAAACGGCAAAGTACCGAGCCACTCCGGCGCTTCCGGCAGACCGTCGACCTGCACATCCTTGATGAATGCCGTGGCATCGCGCACATGATCGGCAAGGTTGAAGCCCAGCCAGACCAGCGGTGCCGCCACCAGCAGCATCCAGCCCAGGGTCAGAATGGCTGCGGCCAGCGACTCGCGGCCATTGAGCCAGCGCGTCAACAGGCGCATCAGCGGCCAACTGGCGAACGCCAGTACCGCGCCCCAGAACAGCGCCGACCAGAACGGCGCCATCACCCACAGGCTGGCGCCGAACAGCACCAGCAGAAGGATCTGCACCAGCAGGCGATCATTATTGAGCATGGGTGATCTCGAAAAAGTCAGTCAGGCAAAGAGTGGGCGAACAGGCAAGATGTACGCCCGGTAGCTTACCGCAACAGGTCGATGCGCAGACCTTTGCCCTCGACAGTACCGGTTTCCATGCGCGCCGCTCGCACCCCCTGACTGATCAACGCCTGGCGCCACGCCTCGGCCTTGGGCCCTGACAATGTCACCCGCAACGTCGTATCGAGGTTCAGGCCACGGGAGATCAGCCGTAGCCAGGTGTCGTCGGGAGCATCGACGCGGTCGGGGAAATCCAGCTCGCCGGTGCTTTTGAGTTGGCGCAGCAGGGTTGCCGAGGTCGGCAGCAACTCACCCAGTGGCGCTGCCGCCTCGAACTGCTCGACATGCAGATAGGCTTTGCGATTGCCGCGAGTGATGCTGTACAGCGCCACCAGTGTGTTGTCCCGCGGTGCGGCCAGGCGCAACAGCAGATACGCCTGCTGCTCGTCGGCGCCATACAGTTTGGCGTTGCCGAATACCTCGTTGGCCCACAGGCTGCTTTCGCCGCAGTCACGCGCCTGACACCAGAACAGCAATTCGGCGTCCTGTTTCTGCAGGGCCTTGCGCGCCTCGGTGAAGGCTTCTGTAGCGGAATGTTCGGGCGGCAACTCGTAAGTGACCGCGGTGGTCTGGCCACGGGCGGTGACCTGGCCGTCGAAGCGCAACTGGCCGCTGATCTTGCGGATCGAGCCCAGCGGATAGATCCGCTCAAGCTCGACTGGCGGTCGATAGTCGACGATCTGCGCGTCGGCCAGACGTGGCACGATCGGCAGATCCTGACTGCCCGGCACGTCGGCGGCGAACGAAACCGTGCTGAAACAGCACAGTGCCCACAGACTGATTGAGCGCATCGTCAGGCTCATCGGATCGGCATGATCGAGTGATTCGGGGTCGCAGCGGTATAGAAATCCATTGTTGTCGTCTCCCATTTCAACCCGACCAGCCTCGACAGTTGCCCGCTGCAAGTCAAGGAATGGCGAAGAAGCGATTGAAACAGTCTGCGACAAGATCCGCGCCGGCCTCATCGTTGAGGTGCAAATGATGCCCGCCCGCCAACTCTTCACGGCCAAAGGGCAGGCGCTCAAGCAGCTCGGAATGTTTGGCCAGCATGCCCTCGGCGGCCACCACCAGTTGCGCCGGGCAAGCAATGCGCGCGACGAAGGCCAGCGCCTGCTCCTGGGTCAGGCGTAATGGCGAGGGCAAGGTCAGGCGATTGTCGGTGCGCCAGGTGTAACCGCCAGGCACCGGCATCAGACCGCGCTGGGCCAACAGTTCTGCGGCTTCGCGACTGACTGCTACCAGACCTTTCATGCGCGCCTCAATGGCGCGATCGAGGGTCGGATAGACCGGTTTGCGCTTGTCACGCAGATCCAGTTGCGCTTGCAGGGCCATGCCCATGCGTTCGGCAGCATTCTCGCCTTTGTCTGTAGGCGGAATCACACCGTCGATCAGCGCCAGATGGCTGATGCGCTCCGGCAACGAGCCGGCCAACACCAGGGAGACGATTGCGCCCATGGAGTGCCCGAGCAGGCCGAAACGTTTCCAGCCCAGTTGCTCGGCGACCTGCAGCACATCGTGGGCGTAATCCCACAGCGCGTAACCCGCACCATTCGGACGATGCCCGGAATGCCCGTGCCCGGCCATGTCCAGTGCGATGATGCGCAGCCCCTTGAGCCTGGGTGCCAGACGCGCAAAGCTGTTGGCGTTGTCGAGCCAGCCATGCAGAGCAATGACCGGCAAGCCGTCCTCAGGACCGAACAAATGCGCGGCCAGCTCGATATGCGGCAGGCTCAGGCGCACTTCTTCGAAAATCGGGTTCATGCGCAATCCTTGTCCTGACGGGTTTGCCAGCGGCTGAACAAGGTCTTCAACAAGCGCGCCGTATCCTGCGGACGTTCGAGCGGGAACATGTGCCCGCCGGGCATGCTCAACGCCTCGCCCTGGGCCAGGCGCGCAACGAAACGCGTGTGATGGCGCATGACCACGCGGCTCTTGTGCCCACGCACCACCGCCAGCGGCACCTGTAATTGCCGGGTATGAGCGGGGCTGGTGTGCGGCACGCCGCGATAGATGCTGATTTCAGTGGCCGGATCGAAACGCAGGCGCAGTTTGTCACCGACCTTGTGCAAACCGTGGTGCAAGTAGGCATCGAAGCATTCAGGATCGAAACCGCGAAACAGCGTCTTGCCAGCAAAATAACTGCGCGCGCTGTCGAGGTCGGCGAACTCTTCGCGGCGGCCCAATGTGCGTCCGGCGGGGGTCAAGCGGTCGATAAAACCGAAGCGCTTGGCTGCGCGGATCACCCATTGATCGGTGCGGGTCAGCACCGGCGAGTCGAGCATCACCACGCCGCGATACAGCTCGGGACAGCGCAGTGCCGCGTGCAGGTGCAGCACGCCGCCAAACGAATGACCGACACCCCACACTGGCTGATCCTGTTGCTGCAAGTGATGGATGAGTTCGTCGACGAGGTTGTACCAGTTGTCGTCTGCGGGAAATCGCGGGTCATGGGCATGCTGCTCCAGATGCGCAACCCGGTACTCGGGCGCCAGCGCCGCGAACAACTTGCCATAGGTGCCCGAAGGGAAGCCGTTGGCGTGGGCGAAGAAGATCGGTTGCGACATGCTGGGCAAATCCATGCGTGGAAAACGTGGCGTTGATTGTCCGTAAGAGTGGCGCTGACAGCAATGACTGTAAGTGCCAGGAATGATGACAGTCTGGTCAGGGTGATGGGTGTCAATCAGATCGTCCCCCCTCACCCCAGCCCTCTCCCCCAAGGGGCGAGGGGAAAGGGAGCAGATCGGGGGAGTATCCGGGACCTGAGCTCGATTTATCAGGTCGACGAGGATTGCGAAAACCACACGGTAGGCCCCCTCTCCCTCTGGGAGAGGGCTGGGGTGAGGGTTCAACGCACCGGCGGCTGCTCGCCCAATGGCACCACCGCCATGGTCAGGCGCGATACACAACTGGCCTTGCCTTCGTCGCTGGTCAGGCGGATATCCCAGACGTGCGTGGTGCGACCAACGTGAATCGGTCTGGCCACCGCCGTCACCCGGCCACTGCGCAACCCGCGCAAGTGGTTGGCGTTGATCTCAAGCCCCACGCAATAAAATTTGCTCGCATCGATGCACAGATAACTGGCCATCGAACCGACGCTTTCCGCCAGCACCACCGAGGCGCCGCCGTGCAGCAAGCCGTAGGGCTGATGGGTGCGATGGTCGATGACCATGCTCGCCGTCAGCGAGTCGTCATCGAAAGCCTCGAAACGAATGTCGAGCAGTTCGCCGATGGTGTTTTTCTGAATCGCGTTCAACTGCTCGATATTCGGAGTGGTACGCCACACGCTCATCGCAGACTTCCTTTTGTTGTTCTGGTCGTCTCAATCCTGCCACAGCACTGCCTCGCTGCGCTCGCTCCATTCTTCGAAACGGCTGCCGTAAATGTCTTCGATGACATTGCGCTTGATCTTCAGGGTCGGCGTGAGAAAGCCGTTTTCCACCGCCCAACTGTCCTTGACCACCACCAGACGGCGCAAGCGTTCATGCTTGTCGAGGGCGGCGTTGACCTCTTCCAGCAGTTTTTCCAGACTCGAATGCAGACTCGCCCGGCCCTCCTCCTGATTGACGGTCGATAACACGCACAAGCCCAACGGCGCGCTCAATCCGTCTCCCACCACACACACTTGTTCAATGCGCGAATGCACCGCCAGACGGTTTTCGATCGGCGCCGGGGCAACGTATTTGCCCTTGCTGGTCTTGAAGATTTCCTTCAGTCGCCCGGTCAGGCGCAGGCGCCCTTCACTGTCCTGCTCTCCCTTGTCACCGGTGCGCAGGAACCCGTCCTGGGTGATGGTTTCGGCAGTTTTCTGCGGCTCCTTGAAATAGCCGAGCATGGTCGCCTGACTGCGCACCTGCACTTCGCCCGATTCATCGATGCGCACCTCGACCTGCGGGCATGGCTTGCCGATCCAGCCTTGGCGGTATTGCCCCGGCAGGCAGATGTGCGAATAGCCGCAGCCCTCGGTCATGCCGTACACCTCCAGCACGTCGAGGCCGAGTTTCTGGTACCAGGCGAGCAAGGTCTGCGGCACTGGTGCGGCGCCGGACAACGCCACACGCAAGGCATCCAGACCCAGCCCGGCGAGCACCTTGTGCCCGACCCGCTTGCCGATAAAAGGCAGCCCGAGCAGAAAATCCAGACGTTTTGCCGGCATCTTGCTGTACACACCCATCTGGAATTTGGTCCAGATCCGCGGCACACCGAACATCGCGGTCGGCCGCGCACGTTTGAGGTCCGTGATAAAGGTCTCAAGGCTTTCGGCAAAAAACACGGTTTGCCCGGTATAGATCGAGGCCAGCTCGACAAACATCCTCTCGGCCACGTGGCACAACGGCAGATAGGACAGCAGCCGGTCGTTCTGGTTGAGCCCGAACAATTGCGTGCCATGGGTCGTGGCGAACCCGAGATTGGCGAAACTGTGCATCACGCCTTTCGGCAGGCCAGTGGTGCCCGAGGTGTAGATGATCGTCGCCAGTTGCTCGGAGGGCGGGCGCGGGTCGTCCTGGATCGGCGAGCAGTTTTGCAGATCGGCCCAACTGAAATCGAATTCGCCGGGCGGATGCAGCGGCAAGCTGATCGTCGGCAGACCGGCCGGTATGCCCTTGGACATGCCCGGCCAGTCATCAAGCTTGCCGATAAATGCCAGCACGCTTTCGGAGTGCGTCAGCACCTGCGCGACCGAGTCGGCGGTCAGATTGGGATACAACGGCACCGAGACGTGCCCGGCCATCCAGATGGCGAGGTCGGCGATGATCCAGTGCGCGCAGTTTTTCGAGATCAGGGCGATGTGGCTGCCGGGTGGCAATTCCCGCGAGCGCAGCCAGTGGGCGGCGCTGCGGGCCTGATGGCCGACGTCGGCCCAGGTCAGGGTCTCGACCTGCCCACCGCCAATCGGCTGCACCAGAAAGCGCTGGCGCGGGTGCCGGGCTTCCCGTTCGTAGAACACGTCCAGCGGCAAACGGAAGGCGGCAGACATGCGACTCGCTCCTGTTTTTTGGTCTGGAGCAAGCGTAGTCAACCAAGCAAGTGCTTGGTTGGATTTTTCTAACAAATAATTTCAGGAGTTCGCAATAACCAGTGTGGGAGCGAGCCTGCTCGCGAAGAGGGAGTGTCAGCCGACAAAAGTGTCGCCTGACATACCGCATTCGCGAGCAGGCTCGCTCCCACAAGGGTGTTGCGTTAAGGGTGTTTGAGGCTGTTGAGGGTCATGGAGCCGATCAGCAGCTCGGGGCTTTCCAGCTCGGCCAGGCCAGCCGTGCTGACCCGCTCCGGCGGATACCCGGCGCCATGCTGCAGATAGCTGAGCAGGTTACCCACCAGCGGGTTGTGGCTGACCAGCAAGACATTGCTGACCGAGACCAGTTGTTCGGCGACCTTGTCCGGATCGGACTCCGGCGTCAGCCACTCGACCGTGCGAATCTCCGGCTGGAACCCCAGTGCCTCGCGCACGATCTGCGCGGTTTGCTGTGCACGTATATAAGGGCTGGCATAAATCGCCGTCAGCGGCTGGCCGATCAAATGCGCGGCGCTACGCAAGACTTCTTTGCGACCGTGTTCGGTCAATTCGCGCTCGGGGTCGACTTTCGAACCATGAGGCACAGCCTCACCGTGACGCAATACCCAGAGTTTCATAGCTTGGGTTCCTCATCTCGAACCGGATGCGCGGCTGGCGCCACGGCATGCGGCGCTTCGCCCTCCGGGGTGCGCGGCACCGGCCAGTCGGCGAACGGCCAAGGCTTCTGGTCGCTGTGAAACGTGCCGAAGCGGCCGATCTGCGCGAGAAACTGGCTCAGGCTGTCGCCGAAATTCATCAGGCTGGCGCTCGGCGCCCCGTAGATCAAACGGTAGATCAGTTGCACCAGCACCACGGCGCCGAGGATGAATTGCGCCACTTGCCAGACCAGCAGGTAAACGATCATCCACAACACCCGCAGGAGAATGGATTCGTACTGGGCTTCGGTTTTCGGATCGTGCATGGCTTGCTTCCTGTGCGTGTGACGGCTGAGTCAGTTGAAACCGCTGGTGGAGATGAAGTCGACGTCGGTTTTTGGCTCGGCGCGCATCAGTAGACCGATCACCTGCTCCAGCGTGCGACCTTCGAACAGAATCGCGTGCAGCCCGGCGACCAGCGGCATATAGACGCCGACTTCCTGCGACTTGGCCTTAAGCACTTTCAGGGTGTTCACCCCTTCGGCGACTTCACCCAGACGCGACACCGCTTCATCGAGACTCAGGCCCTGACCGAGGGCAAAGCCGACCTGATAGTTGCGGCTCTTGGGCGACGAGCAGGTGACGATCAGATCGCCGACACCGGCAAGACCAAGGAAGGTCATCGGATTGGCACCCTGATTCACCGCAAAGCGGGTCATTTCTGCCAGCGCGCGGGTGATCAGCATGCTCTTGGTGTTTTCGCCCATCTCCAGCGCCACGGCCATGCCGGCAATGATCGCGTAAACGTTTTTCAACGCCCCGCCCAGTTCGACACCGAAACGGTCGGCGCTGGCGTAAACCCGAAAGGTGCGCCCGTGCAATGCGGCCTGCACCGCTTTGCAAAGCTCCTCGTCCTCGCTGGCGACCACCGTGGCGGTCAGCGCATGCTCGGCGATTTCTCGAGCGAGGTTCGGCCCGGACAGCACGCCGATGCGCGCTTGCGGAGCGATTTCTTCGAGAATCTGGCTCATCAGCTTGAAGGTCTGCGCTTCGATGCCTTTGGTCAGGCTGACCAGCATCTTGCCGCTCAACCGCTCGGCGTGGGCGGCGAGTACCGTGCGCAAGGCGCTGGAGGGCAGCGCGACAAAGCACAAATCACAGGCGTCGAGGGTTTCCTGCAGGTCGGTGACTGCGGTCACCCCCCGGAGAATCTTGATGCCTTTGAGGTAACGCGGGTTTTCGCGATTGACCCGGATGGCTTCGGCCTGCTCGGGGTCACGCATCCACTGCCGGACTTGATGGCCGTTTTCGGCCAGCAGATTGGCCACGGCGGTACCAAAACTTCCGCCTCCCAGGACCGCAATCGGGCGCTGTTCAGTCATATGCAATCCGTTAATCCATACCAGTGGCGATGGCGGCATTATACGGGGCGACCCGGTGGCGGCCAGCCCCAGCAACAATTACCGACACTTGTACGAAGAAGACCAATAAAACCTAGGAAAATGCCTGCAACGTGACTGGAAAAGTCGCTGCCCTCGGTTAACATGCGCGCCAATTCTTCGCTTTCAAGGCTGTGTCGTGTCCGTCGGTTCTCTTCCTTCGCGTTCATCCCTGTTGCTGGCGCTGCTGGTCTGCCCGGCCGCGCAGGCGGATGACCTGTTCGTCGACAGCGAAGCACTGCCGCAAGTGCTCACGGCCACACGCCTGAAACAAACCCCGGCGCAAGTGCCGGGCAGCATGACCGTACTCGACAACGAATTGATCAACGCCAGCGGCGCCCGCGACATCAGCGAATTGCTGCGTCTGGTGCCGGGCATGATGGTCGGCAACATCAGCGGCAACCAGGCCGCGGTCAACTATCACGGAACCAACGCCAGCGAGGCGCGGCGCATGCAGGTGCTGATCGACGGCCGTTCGGTGTACCGCGCCGGGCTGGCCACGGTGGACTGGAGCGACATTCCGGTCGCCATCGAAGATGTCGAGCGCGTCGAAGTCTTTCGCGGCCCGAATACCGTCAGCTATGGCGCCAACGCACTGATGGCGGTGATCAATATCATCACCCGTCATCCGGCAGACAGCCACGGCACCCGGCTGAAGTACACCCGCGGTCAACGCGGCATCAATGACTTTTATGCCAGCCAGGGCATTGGCTGGAATGGCGGCGACTTGCGCCTGTCGTTATCCGGCCAGGAAGACGACGGCTTCGACAGTGATCGCACGGGCGCGGATTATCGCGACAGCCGCCGCCTGAATCGCCTGAGCCTCGCCGTCAGTCACACCCTCAGCGATGATCAGAGCCTCGACTGGCAACTCAACGCCAAGGACGGCAGCAATCAACGACCTTATACCTACCAACCGGTGTTTTCGGGGATTACCGCCGCCGGGAACAATTCCGACGTGGTAGCCAAGGATTACGCCGGCTCGGTGCGCTGGAACCTCGACATCAACCCGCAGCACAGCCTGTATGTCCAGGGCTCGGCGCAACACTGGGACCGTCAGCAAACCTGGCGCGCCTGCGATGCGGAGGTGTCGTTCAGCCCCGAGCTGACGCAATTGTGGCAACTCAACCCCAATTACACCGAGCGGCTGGCGCGCAACATCACCCGTTTCACCGGCCCCGGCGCGGCGCCCGGCACACCACAGGAAATGGCGCTGGCCAATCAGGTGCTTGAGCAATGGCGCAACGGCGCCAGCAGAACCCTGTGCGGTGACATTGACCAGAGCGCGCGCGAATCACGCTATGACCTCGAACTGCAAGACACCCTCAGCCTGTCCGACAGCCTGCGCCTGGTCAGCGGCCTGAATTACCGTTACGACCGCGCCAACTCTGAAACCTATTTCAATGGCACGCTCGACGACACCACCTGGCGCGCGTTCGGCCAACTGGAATGGCGCGCGACCGAACACTGGCTTTTGCAGGGCGGCGCGATGTTCGAAGACACCCGGCTGATCGGCAGTTCGCTGACTCCGCGCTTCGCGGTGAATTACCTGATCAATCCGCGCCACAGTCTGCGCGCGGTGTACTCGGAAGCGATCCGCTCGCCGGACATGTTCGAAAACAATGTCAACTGGAGCTATCAGGTCAGCAAACTGCGGCCCTCGGCCTACGGGCAATCCTCGGCACGCTACTTTGTCAAAACCCGCGGTCCGGGTGATCTCGATCAGGAACACATGCGCTCGCGAGAGCTGGGCTACAACGGTTATTTCGCCGAACTCGGTCTGGCGCTCGACGTAAAGCTGTTCTACGACGAGATCACTGGGATGATCAGCGAGCCGCTGCGCAACAACCAGTACATCGCCAGCAATGCCAACAGCTCACGTTTTCGCGGCACCGAGACCCAGCTCGACTGGCGCGTGAGCCGCGCCGACCGTTTGCGCTTCACTTACGCCTTCGTCGATGCCGAGGCGAGCAATCCGCTGGATCAGCAATTCACCGCACGCAACAGCGGCTCGGCCGGCTGGCTGCGCGACTGGGGCCACGGCTGGAACAGCGCCCTCTTCTATTACGGCGACAACGCCCTCAACGGCTACCGCTTCGAGCGGGTCGACACGCGCATCGCCAAACGCATTGCACTGGGCAAGGCGCAACTGCAACTGGCCGGCGTGTTGCAGCAGCGCCTCGATCATGAACCGAACACATTTGTCGACAATAACTACGACGAGCGCCGGGTCATGTATGTCAGCGCCGAGCTGGAGTTCTAGCATGCGCTACGGCCGGTCACGGAAGACGCCGACCTTGAGTCACTGGCTGGCCGGGGTGTTTCTGTTCGTCAGCGCGTGGCTGCACGGGGTCGCGGTACAGGCCGCGGACATTCTGTTGACCGGCGCCGAGGACAGCCCCGGCGTGCAAGCCTTCGTCCAGGCGCTGAGCGAGTTGCGCCCGACCGACAGCGTGCGTTTCCAGCCACTGGCCACTCTACCGGCACCCGGCAAATTGCCGGCCAGCCTGCGCTTGATTTTGCTGGATCTGCCGAGCCTGGACTGGCGCCTGCAGGAACCCCAGGGCCCGGCGACGCTGGTGTTGCGCATCAGCCGCTTGCAGGCGCGGCAACGGCTGGGCAGCAGCCAGCCGGCGCACTTGAGCCTGCTCTGGAGTGATCCGCCGTTGAGCCGCCAATTGCAATTGATCCGGCAAATTCTGCCGCAGGCGCGACGCGTGGGGGTGCTGTTCGGCGAGCACAGCGAATTTCTCCTCAAGGAGCTCAATCTCGCCGCTGAACCGTTGGGCCTGCACGTTTTCAGTCAGCGCTGGGAGGACATCCACGACAGCCGCCCATTGCAATCGGTGCTGAAGAACAGCGATGTGCTGCTTGGCCTCGATGATCCCGACCTGTACAGCCCGAAAACCGCGAAAAATCTGTTGCTCAGTAGTTATTCGCGGCAGATGGCGCTGGTCGGCCCCAACATCGCCTTCGTCCGTGCCGGCAGCCTCGCCAGCACCTACAGCGACCAGCACGACTGGCTGAGCCTGCTCGACCACTTGCTCGACCAGCCAGCGGCCAGTTGGCCGCGAGCGCTCTATCCCGCACGCTTTAAAGTCTCAAGTAATGCGCAGGTGGCTCGTTCTCTGGGTATCGAACCGCCCGATGATGTGTCTGTCGCCAGCCTGCTGGCCGAAGGAGAGCGCCGCCCATGAATTTCCGTCGCCGTTGGGACATCAACACCCGCACCCAGTTGATCAGCCTGGGCCCGGCGCTGTTGCTGACTTTGCTGTTGATCAGCTTCTTTACCTTTGTGCGCATTCAGGATCTGCGTCAGGAATTGACCCACACCGGCCAGTTGATTGCCAACCAACTGGCGCCCGCTACCGAATACGGAGTGATTTCCGGCAACAATGAAGTGCTGGAGAGCCTGCTCAAGGCCACGCTGGCCACGCCCAACGTGCGCTTTCTCGAAGTCCAGGACAGTGCCAACCGGATTCTGGTCTACGTCGAACAACCCGCCGATGTGCACCGTCGACCGCATCAGGTCGAAGTGTTCCAGGCCCCGGTGCGCCTGCAACGTATCGCCTTGCACAATGATTTTTTCCAGGATGGCAAAGTCACCAACGGCGCAACCGCCGAGGATTATCTGGGGCGGGTGATCGTCGGTCTGTCCAACGATGCCTTCAGCCAGCGCCAACAGGAAATCCTCCTCAAGGCCGCCATTCTCGCGTTGTTCGCCCTGCTCTTCACGTTTGTGCTGGCGCGGCGTCTGGCCGGCAGTCTGTCGCAGCCGATCCGCGAAATCGGCGATGCGGTGAAGGCGATTCAGGACGGCGACTATAAAGCCCCGCTACCGATAGTCGATGACACCGAACTGGGCGCCCTGTCGCAGCACATCAACAACCTCGCCCAAGCGCTGGAACAAGCCAGCCGCGAGCAGCATCAGGCGATGGCGCAACTGATCCAGACCCGCGAAGAAGCGGAAAAAGCCAACAACGCCAAATCCGATTTTCTGGCGATGATGAGCCATGAACTGCGTACGCCCATGAACGGCGTGCTGGGCATGCTGCAATTGCTCGAAACCACCGAGATGACTGCGGAGCAAGTCGAATACGCCGCCCTCGCCTCGGAGTCCACCGAACACCTGCTGAAGGTGATCAACGACATTCTCGATTTCTCGCGGATCGAACGTTCGGAACTGGAGCTGGAACACATTCCGTTCAACCTCGCCGAACTGATCGGCGCCTGCGCGCAGTCGTTCCAGCACAGCGCAGCGCAACGTGGCCTGGCCTTGAACCTGCGCATCCCGGATGATCTGCGCGGCCTGCAGGTGCAGGGTGATCCGACGCGGATCCGGCAGATTCTGGTCAATCTGGTCGGCAACGCACTGAAGTTCACCGAACAGGGCCGCGTCAGCATCGAGGCGCAGTGGCAGTCGCTGGATCATGAACTGCTGTGGTTCACCTGCTCGGTGCGCGACAGTGGCATCGGTATTTCCTCGGAAAGCCTGGAGTTGATGTTCAACGCTTTCCAGCAAGCCGACAGCTCGATCTCCCGGCGTTACGGTGGCACCGGGCTCGGCTTGCCGATCGCGCGCACTTTGGCCGAGCGCATGGGCGGCACGTTGCGTGCGCAAAGCGAGGAAGGTCGCGGCTCGGTGTTCACCCTGGAAATCCCTCTGGCGCTGTACAGGCAGGCCTTGCCACCGCTGGCCGCGCCGCGTGCGCTCAACGGCAGGGAACACGGCGAAGGCCGTCATGTGCTGCTGGTCGAAGACAACCCGGTGAACCAGACCGTGATCGAAGCGATGCTGCGCAGTCTGGGTTTTGCGGTCAGCGTCGCCACCGATGGCGCGCAAGCGGTGCGCAGTGCCGAAGGCGCTGACTTCGAAGCGATTCTGATGGATTGCCGCTTGCCGATCATTGATGGCTACGAGGCTACGCGCCAGATCCGCCGCCTGCCCGGACGCAGCGAGGTGCCGATCATCGCGCTGACCGCCAACGCCTTGCAGGGCGACCGCGAGACCTGCTTGTCGGCGGGGATGAACGATTATCTGGCGAAGCCGTTCAAACGTAATGATCTGCAGCAGATTCTGCAGCGCTGGGTGTCGTAACGTGGGCCTTTCGACCATCTGCGACTGGCGTGAAAAGCGAAAGTGCGGCAGTCTTAGGCACCCGAACGAGCCCCAAAAGGGGCTTGATTAAAAATTTCAGTGCACAAGTGTACATTCATGTCCTTGGTGCTGTGACTTTCACCACAACGCAATAGTCTATGAGTAGGCTGCCGGTTCGAGGCATGAACGCTTCGAACGGTCGGGAAGATTTGCCCCACCTGCCGCATGGGATTATTGAGGAGCTCGCATGACCAAACAAAACGCCTTTACTCGGGAAGATCTGCTGCGCTGCAGTCGCGGTGAGCTGTTCGGCCCAGGTAACGCGCAACTGCCCGCCCCGAACATGCTGATGGTGGATCGCATCACCCTGATCAGCGAAGAAGGCGGCAAGTACGGCAAAGGTGAATTGGTCGCCGAACTGGATATCAACCCTGACCTGTGGTTCTTCGCGTGCCACTTCGAAGGCGATCCGGTGATGCCGGGCTGCCTGGGTCTGGATGCCATGTGGCAACTGGTCGGTTTCTTCCTGGGCTGGCAAGGCCTGCCGGGCCGCGGCCGTGCGCTGGGTTCGGGCGAAGTGAAGTTCTTCGGCCAGGTCCTGCCGACCGCCAAGAAAGTCACCTACAACATTCATATCAAACGCGTCCTCAAGGGCAAGCTGAACCTGGCCATCGCCGATGGTTCGGTGACTGTCGACGGTCGCGAAATCTACACCGCCGAAGGCCTTCGCGTCGGCGTGTTCACCTCCACTGACAACTTCTAAGGGTTATTCGCATGCGCCGCGTCGTTATCACTGGTCTGGGCATCGTTTCGTGCCTGGGCAATGACAAAGAGACCGTCTCCGCTAACCTGCGTGCAAGCCGCCCTGGCATCCGGTTCAACCCGGAATACGCCGAAATGGGTCTGCGTAGCCAGGTTTCCGGCTCCATCGACCTCAACCTTGAAGAACTGATCGATCGCAAGATCTATCGCTTCGTCGGTCACGCAGCGGCTTACGCCTACCTGGCCATGAAAGACGCGATTGCTGACTCCGGCCTGACCGAAGAGCAAGTGTCCAACCCGCGCACTGGCCTGATCGCCGGTTCCGGTGGCGCGTCCACGCTGAACCAGATGGAAGCGCTGGACATCCTGCGCGAGAAAGGCGTCAAGCGCGTCGGCCCATACCGCGTAACGCGGACCATGAGCAGCACCGTTTCCGCTTGCCTGGCCACCCCGTTCAAGATCAAGGGCCTGAACTACTCCATCGCATCTGCCTGCGCCACCAGTGCTCACTGCATCGGTACCGCCATGGAACAGATCCAGATGGGCAAGCAGGACATCGTCTTCGCCGGCGGCGGTGAAGAAGAGCACTGGAGCCAGTCGTTCCTGTTCGACGCCATGGGCGCGCTGTCCAGCAAGCGTAACGAAACCCCGGAACAGGCTTCCCGTGCCTACGACGCCGACCGTGACGGTTTCGTCATCGCTGGCGGTGGCGGCATGGTCGTGGTCGAAGAGCTGGAACACGCTCTGGCCCGCGGCGCAAAAATCTACGCGGAAATCGTCGGCTACGGCGCGACCTCCGACGGCTACGACATGGTTGCCCCGAGTGGCGAAGGCGCGATTCGCTGCATGCAGCAGGCGCTGTCCACCGTCGACACCCCGATCGACTACCTGAACACCCACGGCACCTCGACTCCGGTCGGTGACGTTGCGGAAATGAAAGGTGTGCGTGAAGTGTTCGGCGACAAGGCTCCGGCGATCAGCTCGACCAAGAGCCTGTCCGGTCACTCCCTGGGCGCCGCCGGCGTTCACGAAGCGATCTACTGCATGCTGATGATGGAAGGCAACTTCATTGCCGGCTCTGCCAACATCGACGAGCTGGACCCTGAAGTGGCCGACCTGCCGGTGCTGACCAAGACCCGCGAAAACGCCACCATCAACACCGTGATGAGCAACAGCTTCGGCTTCGGCGGCACCAACGCCACGCTGGTGCTGAAGCGCTGGGAAGGTAAGTAATTCCCCGCTGCTTGAGCCGCACATGAAAACGCCCCGACTGGTTCGGGGCGTTTTTTTTGGCCTGCAGAAACTCCCAGCTCACTACTGATCGTTCCCACGCTCTGCGTGGGAATGCAGCCCGTGACGCTCCGCGTCACTGGACGCGGAGCGTCCCTTGAGGCATTCCCGCGCAGAGCGTGGGAACGATCAATCCGGGGTGTCTGAAAATGAAACGTTTGTCATGAAACCAAACGCCCTGCGACCGAATGTCGCGGATTACGCGGGCTGCAGCACTGTTGCAAAATACGCAACAACACCTTGCGCGAATCAACCGTTTACTTAGCTGGCTAACAAATCCTATAACAGAGTCCTGCACAGGCCTTGCTGCAGATAACCTGAGATTTGGAGCTAGCAGATGACTGTAAAAGTAACTGAACGCGACGATTCACACATGTCCCATGAAGGCGTGGCCGCCGGCATTCGCATCTGGGATGTGCATCAACAAGACTTGCTGGTCGGCATGTTCCACAGCGAAGTCGATGCCCACAACTATAAGGCCGAACTCGAAGTACAAGAGCAGCAACGCGACGCCCGCTCCTCCTGAAACAACCACAGCATTGAAAACGACAAACCCCGCCATGAGCGGGGTTTGTCGTTGTGGCCTTCAGCGGATTACCACATCAGGTCATCCGGGATCTGGTACGCCGCGTACGGATCGTCCTCGGTGCTGACCTCTTCGGTCTTGACGTTGAGCTGGACGATGCGCTGTGGATCACGCTCCTGGATCTTCAGCGCCGCTTCACGCGGGATCACTTCGTAACCGCCGTTATGGTGGACGATCGCCAGCGAACCATTGCTGAGCTTGTTGCGCATCAGCGTGTTGACCGAGATACGCTTGACCTTCTTGTCGTCGACGAAGTTGTAGTAGTCCTCGGTCGTCAGCTTCGGCAGACGCGAGACTTCGATCAACTGCTTGACCTGCGCGGCGCGCGCCTTGGCTTCGGCTTTCTCTTTCGCCTGACGGTTCAGCTCCTGGTCGCGCTTGACCTTCTCGGCCATGGCTTCCTGGGCAGCGCGCTGCTGCGAGTCATCGAGTTCGATCTGACCCTTGTGCGCCAGGCGCTGCTGCTTCTGCTTGTCCTTGCTGACCTGCTTGGCCTGCTTTTGGTTGACCAGGCCTGCTTTGAGCAACTGGTCGCGAAGGGAAATACTCATGGTGCTTACTCACTTGGGCAGTGGCTCAGCCGCAGCCGGGCATATTCTTTTCCTGAAGTTTGGCTTCACCCCAGAGGGCGTCCAACTCTTCGAGGGTGCAATCTTCCATGGGACGGTGGGTGTCGCGCAATGCCTGTTCGATAAAACGGAAACGTCTTTCAAACTTGCCGTTGGCGCCACGTAACGCGGTTTCCGGGTCGACCTTCAGATGCCGGGCCAGATTGACCACGGAAAACAGCAGGTCGCCGATCTCGTCTGCCACCGCGACGGGATCGTTTTCGGACATGGCTTCGAGCACTTCGTCGAGCTCTTCACGCACTTTGTCGAGCACCGGCAAGGCGTCCGGCCAGTCGAAACCTACCTGCGCAGCGCGCTTTTGCAATTTCGCCGAACGCGACAATGCGGGCAGCGCGGACGGCACATCGTCGAGCAGTGACAGTTGCTCGGGCGCTGCGGATTTCTCGGCGCGCTCCTCAGCCTTGATTTCTTCCCAGCGCTGCTTGACCTGCGCTTCGCTCAGACGCGGCACGTCGAGCGGCGCGTACAGATCGCCGGTGGGGAAAACATGCGGATGACGGCGGATCAGCTTGCGGGTGATGCTGTCGATCACCCCGGCGAATTCGAAGCGACCATCTTCCTTGGCCAACTGGCTGTAATACACCACCTGAAACAGCAGGTCGCCGAGTTCGCCCTGCAGGTGATCGAAGTCACCACGCTCAATGGCGTCGGCCACTTCGTAGGCTTCTTCGAGGGTGTGCGGGACGATGGTGGCGTAGGTCTGCTTGATGTCCCACGGGCAACCGAACTGCGGATCGCGCAGGCGAGACATCAGGTGGAGCAGGTCTTCGAGTGAATACAATTTTATAACTCTCCCACATTGATCGTTCCCACGCTCTGCGTGGGAATGCAGCCCGTGACGCTCCGCGTCACTGGACGCAGAGCGTCCCTTGAGGCATTCCCACGCGGAGCGTGGGAACGATCAACAACCGGCACATGTTCAAGGCGTGCGGTTACGCCGCGTTTCGATGATGTTCGGCAACTGCGAAATCCGCCCCAGCAAGCGCCCCAGCGCGTCCAGGCCCGGGATCTCGATGGTCAGCGACATCAGCGCGGTGTTGTCTTCCTTGTTCGAGCGGGTATTGACCGCCAGCACGTTGATGCGCTCGTTGAGCAGCACTTGGGAGACGTCACGCAGCAGACCGGAACGGTCGTACGCGCGGATGACGATATCCACCGGGTAGGTGAGCACCGGTACCGGCCCCCAGCTGACCTGAATGATCCGCTCCGGCTCGCGCCCGCCCAGTTGCAGCACCGAGGCGCAGTCCTGACGGTGAATGCTCACGCCACGCCCTTGAGTGATGTAGCCGACGATCGCATCGCCCGGCAGCGGCTGGCAACAGCCGGCCATCTGCGTCATCAGGTTGCCGACGCCCTGGATCTGAATGTCGCCACGCTTGCCCGGTTTGTAGCCGGTGGCCTTGCGCGGGATCAGTTCCAGCTGTTCGTTGCCGCGCTCCGGCTCGACCAGTTGCTGCGCCAGGTTAACCAGTTGCGCCAGGCGCAAGTCGCCGGCACCGAGGGCGGCGAACATGTCTTCGGCGGTTTTCATGTTGGCCTTGTCGGCCAGCTTGTCGAAGTCCACCGCAGGCAGGCCGAGGCGCGTCAGTTCGCGCTCGATCAGGGTCTTGCCGGCCGCGACGTTCTGGTCGCGCGCCTGCAGTTTGAACCAGTGCACGATCTTCGCCCGCGCCCGCGAGGTGGTGACGTAACCGAGGTTCGAATTCAACCAGTCGCGGCTCGGCGTGCCGTGCTTGCTAGTGATGATCTCGACCTGCTCACCGGTCTGCAGGCTGTAGTTGAGCGGGACGATGCGCCCGTTGATCTTCGCACCACGGCAGTTGTGGCCGATCTCGGTGTGCACGCGGTAGGCGAAGTCCAGCGGCGTCGCGCCTTTGGGCAAGTCGATGGCGTGACCGTCGGGGGTAAAGATGTAGACCCGGTCCGGCTCGATATCGACGCGCAGCTGTTCGGCCAGCCCGCCGATGTCGCCTAGCTCTTCGTGCCACTCAAGCACCTGACGCAGCCAGGAAATTTTCTCTTCGTAGTGATTGGAACCGGACTTGACGTCGGTGCCCTTGTAGCGCCAGTGCGCGCAGACGCCGAGTTCGGCCTCTTCGTGCATCGAGTGCGTACGGATCTGTACTTCGAGGACCTTGCCTTCCGGGCCGATTACCGCGGTGTGCAGCGAGCGGTAGCCGTTCTCTTTCGGGTTGGCGATGTAGTCGTCGAATTCCTTCGGGATGTGCCGCCACAAGGTGTGGACGATGCCCAGCGCGGTGTAGCAGTCGCGCATTTCCGGGACTAGCACGCGCACCGCACGCACGTCGTAGATCTGGCTGAACTCCAGACCCTTGCGCTGCATTTTGCGCCAGATCGAATAGATGTGTTTGGCTCGCCCGCTGATGTCGGCCTCGACACCGGTGGCCTGCAATTCATCCTTGAGCTGGGTCATCACGTCAGCGATGAAACGCTCGCGGTCCAGCCGTCGCTCGTGAAGCAACTTGGCGATCTGTTTGTATTGATCGGGCTCCAGGTAACGGAAGGACAAGTCCTCCAGTTCCCATTTGATATGGCCGATGCCGAGGCGGTGCGCGAGCGGCGCATAGATGTCGAAGACTTCCCGGGCGACACGGTTACGTTTTTCATCGTCTGCGGTTTTCACCGCACGAATGGCGCAAGTACGTTCGGCCAGTTTGATCAGCGCGACGCGCACATCGTCGACCATCGCCACGAGCATCTTGCGCAGGTTTTCCACCTGCCCTTGCGTGCCCATGACCATCGACTGGCGCGGGCTGAGGCTGGCGCTGATGGCGGCCATGCGCTGCACGCCGTCGATCAGTTTGGCCACCACCGGGCCGAAACGCTGGCCGACGGCAGCGAGTTCGATCTGGCCCTCGCGTACGCCGCGATACAAGACCGCCGCGACCAGCGAATCCTGATCGAGCTTGAGGTCGGCAAGGATCTCGGCAATTTCAAGCCCGGTGCTGAAACTGCCGGAGCCCTCGGCCCACAGATTCTTCTTCGCGTTGGATTGCTGCTCAGCCTCGCGAGCGAACTCGCAGGCTTCTTTCAAGGCTTCGCGATCCAGTGCCAGATCGACACTGACCGCGTGATCGAGCCAAGCCTCGAGATTGATACTGCCGTCGGTGTTGATCGGCTGGTGTGCTCTCACCTGTACCATGTCGCTTTACCTTCCCTACGACGCAGATTCAATGCGTCAAATCGCTGATCCTCATCGCCCGGTTGCGCTCGCGGGGCTCAGGCGAGCGGCACGGACAGATCAGACGGATTCAGACGAGCCGTCCTGGCTCGCTTCAAATAACGCCATGGCCTCGACATGTGCCGTCTGAGGAAACATATCGAGAATCCCGGCACGTTTTAACCGGTAGCCCTGCTTGATCAATTCGACCGTGTCGCGCGCCAGAGTTGCAGGGTTGCACGACACATACACCAGCCGTTTGGCACCCAGGCTCGCCAGCTTGCGCACCACCTCGAAAGCACCGTCACGGGGTGGGTCCAAGAGTACCGCAGAAAAGCCGCTTCCGATCCACTGGGCATCGCTCAAAGGCTGGGATAAATCGGCTTGAAAAAACTTTGTGTTATGCAAATTGTTACTGGCGGCGTTGGCTGCGGCGCGCTCGACCATGGTCTGCACGCCCTCGACCGCTACCACTTCACGCACGCTTTGGGCCAACGGCAACGCAAAGTTGCCCAGACCGCAAAACAGGTCCAGCACCCGTTCCTCCGGCCTTGGCTTCAGCCAGTCCAGCGCCTGGGCGACCATCGCCTCGTTGACGCCGGCATTGACCTGAACGAAGTCGCCGGGGCGATAGGCCAGATCGAGGTCCCATTGTTCCAGGCGATAACCCAGCGCCTGGCTGGCGTCGACCGGTTGCGGCTCGCCTTCGCCATGCAGCCACAATTGCGCCTCATGGAATTGGCAGAAATCCTTGAGGATCGTCAGGTCCGCTTCGGACAGCGGCGCCATGTGCCGCAGCAACACGGCCAGCGACGAGCCGCTGAACAATTCGACATGGCCCAGCGCCTGCGGCTTGCTCAAACGCCGCAGCATCTCCGGCAGTCGAGTCATGATCGGCTGCAAGGGCTGTACCAGCACCGGGCATTCGCTGATCGCGACAATGTCCTGGCTACCGGCGGCACGGAAACCCACTTCAAGTTGCTTGGCCTTCATGTCCCAGCGCACCGCAATCCGCGCGCGACGGCGATAGGCGAATTCCGGACCGGTCAACGGCGCGGCCCATTCTTGCGGCTCAGCGCCGGCAACGCGCGACAATTGCTCGGCGAGCATGCGCTGTTTCAGGGCGAGCTGTTCGTCGTGGGGCAGATGCTGCACGCTGCAACCGCCGCAGCGGCCGGCATGCGGGCACGGCGCCGGGCGACGCAATTGGCTGGCCTTGAACACGCGCTCGGTGCGCGCCTCGACGACTTTACCGTGGGCGCCAAGCACCCGCGCCTCGACTTCTTCGCCGGCGAGAGCGCCGAGAACGAACCAGGTCTTGCCTTCGAAAAACGCGATACCGCGACCGTCATTGGCCAGGCGCTCGATGTTCAAGCGCTGCTTTTTGCCGGTCGGGATTTGTGCAGCCTTGCTGCCGCCGGTGGGCTGGAAGCGCAGGCCTCTCTCGTGTTTGGCCATCAGTTGGGCGCGTCGAAAATGCCGGTCGACAGGTAACGGTCGCCACGGTCGCAAATGATCGCGACGATCACCGCGTTTTCAACTTCTTTGGACAAGCGCAGCATTGCTGCCACCGCACCGCCTGAGGACACGCCGCAGAAGATGCCTTCTTCGCGGGCCAGACGCCGGGTGACGTCTTCGGCTTCGCTTTGCGCCATGTCGACGATGCGGTCGACACGGTCGGCCTGATAGATCTTCGGCAGATATTCCTGCGGCCAGCGGCGGATGCCGGGAATGGCCGAACCTTCCATCGGCTGCAGGCCGACGATCTGCACGCTGTCGCTCTGCTCTTTCAAATAGCGCGAGACGCCCATGATGGTGCCGGTGGTGCCCATCGAACTGACGAAATGGGTGATGCTGCCCTGGGTCTGGCGCCAGATCTCCGGACCGGTGGTGGTGTAATGCGCTTCGGGGTTATCACCGTTGGCGAACTGATCGAGCACCTTGCCGCGGCCTTCGGCTTCCATGCGCTGCGCCAGATCGCGCGCGCCTTCCATGCCTTCTTCCTGGCTGACCAGAATAAGCTCGGCGCCATACGCGGTCATCGCCGCTTTACGCTCGGCGCTGGAATTGTCCGGCATGATCAGGATCATCTTGTAACCCTTGATCGCGGCAGCCATGGCCAGGGCGATCCCGGTGTTGCCGGAAGTCGCCTCGATCAGCGTATCGCCGGCGTGGATCTGCCCGCGCAACTCGGCACGGGTGATCATCGACAGCGCCGGACGGTCCTTGACCGAACCCGCCGGGTTATTCCCTTCGAGCTTGAGCAAAAGGGTGTTGCTGGTGGCGCCGGGCAGGCGCTGCAAACGCACCAGCGGCGTGTTGCCGACGCAATCGGCGATGGTTGGGTACTGCAGGGTCATGGCGTATTCGCAATCCAGACGTGCGGGGGCGCCTATCATACCGGCAAACCCGCGCAGGCCATATCACGCAAAGTGCGGTGCTTATGGTTTATGGGAATAAGCAGCAATAGTCTCACCAGTAGTGAGACTTTTATCTGAGTAACACTCGGTTTTCATGGGGCTGCTCAGGGCCAATTCGCGAGCAGGCTCGCTCCTACAGGGTTTAGTGTCAGCAGTGATGACACTATTAACGGTAGATCACACAACCTGCGGCGAACCCAGTTCCACTGTGGGAGCGAGCCTGCTCGCGAAGGCGTCAGAACTGGCGACACCATCATCCGCCAGCAAGCGCAAATTCAACCGCAACCCCGCCCCGGCATTCTCGGCCCAGAGCAACCCGCCCTGGCGCTGCACCGCGTTGCGCGCAATGCTCAAGCCCAAGCCAAACCCGCCATCCCCGGGTCTCGATCCGTCCAATCGAATGAACGGCGAAAAGATCCGCTCCAGATCCGCTTCAGCCACGCCGCCGCCCTGATCCTGCAGCCACAAATGCCAATAATCGCCATCGCGCTGTCCATCGAGCCGGACAATTGCGCCCTCGGGCGAATGGCGGATGGCGTTGCGCAGAATATTCTCCAGCGCTTGCGCCAAGGTATTGAGATGGCCGCGTACCCAGCACGATGCATCGACCGAACATTGCAACTGCAAGCTCGGCCAGCCGCTTTCATAGCAAGCGTTATCGGTGAGCATTTCCCACAGTGCCTGAACCTGGATCGCTTCGTCCGGCAAGGGTGTGCGGTCAGTGTCGAGCCAGGCCAGTTGCAAGGTGTCTTCGACCAGCCGCTGCATACCGTCGACCTCGCGACCAATGCGTTCGCGCAACTGCGGCAGCCCCTGCTCGCCTTCACTGGCGACGCGCAGGCGGCTCAGTGGTGTGCGCAGTTCATGGGACAAGTCGCGCAGCAGTTGCTGTTGCACGGCGACGGTGGTTTGCAGGCGTTCGGACATCGAATCGAATGCGCGGGCCAGGTCACCGAGTTCGTCAGGGCGCTGGGTCATGCCACTCGACAGGCGCACGTTCAACTGGTCGGCGCGCCAGGCGTTGGCCTGTTCACGCAGACTGTTCAACGGCACCACCAACAAGCGGTACAGGCCCACACACAGCAGCAAGGTAAACAGCCCGGGTATCACGCCATTAGTGATGACGCGCCAGAACACCCGGTATTTGCCCGGCACAAAGCGCTCCGGCAATTCGATGACGAGGATGCCGGCGGACGGTTCTTTAGGAAACGGCACGCGCAGCCACGGTCGTCCCTTCTTGTGGATTGGCCAGTCGAGGCCGCGCAGAAAGGTCAGGTGCTGCACTTCCGCCTCGTTCAACGGTTCGCTACTCAGCGACTGCAAATTGCCGCCAATCACGCCGACCCAACTGGCCTCGCGCAATTCCATGCTTTGCAGCCAGTCATCCACACCGTGGCGGCCGTCGTGCTGCCACGCCTGCTCTGCTTGGGCGGCATAGCGACTGAGTGTGCCGCGCGCTTCGTCGGAGAGAAACTGATTGCGCTCCTCCATGTAGCGCCCCCACGACCAGCTCAGCCAGATCATCAGCAGACAGAACGCCACCAGCAGCAGAGCCAGCTTCCAGAACAGCGAATGCCGCCCCGGCAGTTCAGAGCGTTTCATCGGCGCCACTCAATACGTAGCCCTTGCCCCAGACCGTGCGCACTTCTCGCTCGGTGTAACCAATGGCTTTGAGTTTGCGGCGGATCTGGCTGATGTGCATGTCAAGGCTGCGGTCGTGGGCGGCATAGCCGCGTTGCAGCACATGCTGATAAAGGAAGGCTTTGCTCAGCACCTCCTCATCGTTGCGGTTGAGGGTGTCGAGCAAGCGGAACTCGCTGCGGGTCAGCCCGGCGGCCTGCTCGCGGAAAAACACCTCGCATTGCTCATCGTCGAAGCGCAACGCACCGTTTGTCACTGGAAGCGCAGCCATGGCCGGGCGGCGATCAAGGGCGACGCGGCGCAGGATGGCTTCGATGCGCACATGCAATTCGGCCATGCTGAACGGCTTGGGCAAATAATCGTCGGCACCGAGACGAAAACCGCTGATGCGATCCGCTTCGGCGCCAAGGGCCGACATCAACAGCACCGGCGTCGAATGGCTCTGGCGCAATTGCGTCAGCAGCTTCAAGCCGTCGAGCCCTGGCAGAAGAATGTCCATCAAAACCACGTCGAACGGCTGGTGCCTGGCGATGTTCAGGCCTTCTTCGCCGTTCTGGCACCAGGTCACCTGAAAGCCGCTGCGGCCCAGATGTTCATGCACATAGGCACCGAGTACCGGATCGTCTTCGATGGAAAGAATGCGTGGCTGACCAACGGAAACAGGAGTCATGATTATCTGCAAGTAATTCTCAGTTGAGCGCGATTATTCAAGATTGCCGGGCTTGCGGCAACTCAAGGATCGGCCATCAGACCAACGCGCCTGTGCCCGCCTCGCCATCGCTGGCACATTTTTCCGAAGATTGCCCGCGAGCAAATCGCTACACTGCGCCCATGTCGCGTGCCGGATGCACGCATGAGTCAACAGATCAGCGGGATGCAGGAGACAGGCGTGCTCAAGAAACTCGGAATCAAAGGTCGCGTATTGTTGCTGACCTTGTTGCCGACCAGCCTGATGGCGCTGGTGCTGGGCGGCTATTTCACCTGGACGCAGCAGTCCGACCTGCAGACCCAATTGATGCAGCGCGGCGAAATGATCGCCGAGCAACTGGCACCGCTGGTCGCACCAGCCATGGGCCACGGCAATAACGAACTGCTCGAGCGCATCGCCACGCAGTCGCTGGAACAACCCGACGTACGCGCGGTGACGTTCCTGGCGCCGGATCGCTCGCCACTGGCGCACGCCGGCCCGACCATGCTCAATCAGGCGCCAAGCGGTGACAGCGCGCAATTGCAACGGCGCAGCGGCAATGACGCAACGCGTTATCTGATGCCGGTGTTCGGCAAGCACCGCAACCTCGCTGGCGAGCTGATCCCGGAAGAATCCGACCGCCTGCTCGGCTGGGTCGAGCTGGAGCTGTCGCACAACGGCATGTTGCTGCGCGGTTATCGCAGCCTGTTCGCCAGCCTGCTGCTGATTGTCGCCGGGCTGGCCGGTGCGGCGTTGCTGGCGTTGCGCATGGGCCGCACGATCAACCGCCCGCTCGGGCAGATCAAGCAAGCTGTCGCCCAGCTCAAGGATGGTCATCTGGAAACCCGCCTGCCGCCGCTTGGCAGCCAGGAACTGGATGAACTGGCCTCGGGCATCAACCGCATGGCCGGCACCCTGCAGAACGCCCGCGAAGAATTGCAGCACAGTGTCGATCAGGCCACCGAAGACGTGCGGCAGAATCTGGAAACCATCGAGATCCAGAACATCGAACTGGATCTGGCGCGCAAAGAGGCACTGGAGGCGAGCCGGATCAAATCGGAATTTCTCGCCAACATGAGCCACGAGATCCGCACGCCGCTCAACGGCATTCTCGGCTTCACCCACTTATTGCAGAAAAGCGAACTGACCCCGCGCCAGCTCGACTATCTGGGCACCATCGAAAAATCCGCCGACAGCCTGCTGGGGATCATCAACGAGATTCTCGACTTCTCGAAAATCGAGGCCGGCAAACTGGTGCTCGACCATATACCCTTCAACCTGCGCGACCTGCTCCAGGACACCCTGACCATTCTTGCCCCGGCGGCGCACGCCAAGCAGCTGGAACTGGTCAGCCTGGTCTACCGCGATACACCGCTGTCACTGGTCGGCGATCCGCTGCGGCTCAAGCAGATCCTCACCAACCTGGTCAGCAATGCGATCAAGTTCACCCGCGAAGGCACCATCGTCGCGCGGGCCATGCTGGAAGATGAACACGAAGACAGCGTGCAACTGCGCATCAGTATTCAGGACACCGGCATCGGCTTGTCCAATCAGGATGTGCGCGCGTTGTTCCAGGCCTTCAGCCAGGCTGACAACTCGCTGTCGCGCCAACCCGGCGGCACCGGTTTGGGACTGGTGATTTCCAAACGTTTGATCGAACAGATGGGCGGTGAGATCGGCGTCGACAGCACGCCGGGCGAAGGTTCGGAATTCTGGATCAGCCTGAGCCTGCCGAAAACCCGCGACGACGCCGAAGACATGCCCGCCGCGCCACTGCTCGGGCGCCGCGTCGCGGTGCTGGAAAACCACGAACTGGCGCGGCAGGCCCTGCAGCATCAACTGGAAGATTGCGGCCTCGACGTCACCCCGTTCAATACCCTTGAAAGCCTGACCAATGGCGTCACCGGCGCGCACCAGACCGATCAGGCGATCGATCTGGCGGTCATTGGGATCACCAGCAACGACATGCTGCCCGAGCGCTTGAATCAGCACATCTGGGACCTCGAACACCTCGGCTGCAAAGTGCTGGTGCTGTGCCCGACCACCGAGCAGACCCTGTTTCATCTGTCGGTGCCGAACCCGCACAGCCAGTTGCAGGCCAAACCGGCGTGCACACGCAAGCTGCGTCGGGCCTTGTCCGATCTGGTCAACCCGCGCCAGCCACGCCATGAGCCGGGCGAACCGTTGTCGAGCCGGGCGCCGAAAGTGCTGTGCGTGGACGACAACCCGGCCAACCTGCTACTGGTGCAAACGCTGCTCGAAGACATGGGCGCCAAGGTCCTTGCGGTGGAAAGCGGCTATGCAGCGGTCAAAGCGGTGCAGACTGAATCCTTCGATCTGGTGCTGATGGACGTGCAGATGCCGGGCATGGACGGTCGCCAGAGCACCGAAGCGATCCGTCAGTGGGAAAGCGAGCGGCACAGCACGCCGCTGCCGATTGTCGCCCTCACCGCCCACGCCATGGCCAATGAAAAACGCGCGTTGTTGCAAAGCGGCATGGACGACTACCTGACCAAACCGATCAGCGAACGGCAACTGGCGCAGGTGGTGCTGAAATGGACCGGTCTGGCCCTGCGCAACCAAGCGCCGGAGCGTGGCAGCGACAGCGCGGCGAGCAGCAATGAATTGCCGGTGCTCGATCATGAAGAAGGTTTGCGTCTGGCCGCCGGCAAGGCCGACCTGGCCGCGGACATGCTGGCAATGCTGCTTGCCTCACTGGAAGCCGACCGCGAAGCCATCCGCGCCGCTCGCGACAGCCACGATCAGAACGCGCTGCTCGAACGTGTACATCGCCTGCACGGCGCCACGCGTTACTGTGGCGTGCCGCAATTGCGCGCGGCCTGCCAGCGCAGCGAAACCCTGCTCAAACAGGACGACCCGAAAGCCACCCTGGCGCTGGATGAACTGGAACGCGCGATCAACCGACTCGCGGCGCAGGCGAAGATCAGCGCCTGATCCACGGCAATACCCGGCGGCGCTGTCAGCGCTACAGTGGCTGACGATGATTCAACCCTGTCGATGTTCAAGGAGGATTGCATGCGCACCATCGTTTTCAGCAGCCAGACCTACGATCGCGACAGTTTCCTCGGCGCCGACTGCCCGGCAGGCATCGAGCTGCACTTTCAACCGGCGCGGCTGAGCCTCGACACGGTGGCATTGGCCGATGCGCATGAGGTGGTTTGCGCATTCATCAATGACGACCTCAGCGCGGCGGTGCTGGAACGTCTGGCCGCCGGCGGCACCCGCCTGATTGCCTTGCGTTCGGCGGGGTACAACCATGTCGACCTGATCGCCGCCAAACGCCTCGGACTGGCCGTGGTGCGAGTGCCGGCGTATTCGCCGCATGCGGTGGCCGAGCATGCGGTGGCGCTGATCCTCGCCCTCAACCGACGCTTGCACCGCGCCTATAACCGCACCCGCGAAGGCGATTTCAGCCTGCATGGCCTGACCGGTTTCGATCTGGTTGGCAAAACCGTAGGGATTGTCGGCACCGGGCAGATCGGCGCGACCTTTGCGAAAATCATGCACGGCTTCGGCTGTGAACTGCTCGCTTACGACCCGTATCCGAATCCCGACGTACTCGCTTTGGGCGCGCGTTATCTGAGCTTGCCGGAACTGCTCGCGCAGTCGCGGATCATCAGCCTGCATTGCCCGCTCAATGAGCAGAGCAAGCACCTGATCAACCGTGATTCGCTGGCGCACATGCAGCCCGGCGCCATGCTGATCAATACCGGGCGCGGCGGTCTGGTCGACACACCGGCGCTGATCGACGCGCTGAAGGACGGCCAACTCGGTTATCTGGGGCTGGATGTGTATGAAGAAGAGGCGCAGCTGTTTTTCGAGGACCGCTCGGACCTGCCCTTGCAGGACGATGTGCTGGCACGCTTGCTGACTTTTCCCAACGTGATCGTCACCGCGCACCAAGCCTTTCTGACGCGCGAGGCACTCGGCGCGATTGCCTCGACAACGCTGCACAACATCGCGAGCTGGGCGGCCGGCGCGCCGCAGAACCAGGTCGAGGGTTGAGCCGAGACGTTACTTCGGCGACAGCGAAGACGCCAGGATCAGCAAGGCCAGCCAGCCGAAACCGAACAGCCGCTGTTTCGCCGAATGACCATTGCGCAGCAGAAACCAGACAAACACCATCGGCAGCAGAAACACCATAATCTTCAGCCAACCTTCCACCGGGCGGCTGCCGTCGGGATTGAGCGGTTGTTGCGCCTGTTGCGCGGCTTCCTGACGGCGGCGCCGCCCGGTTGCTGCCGGCATCACCTTGGGTAACGGCTCGGGCGTCGGCGCAATCGACACTTCAGGCACCGCCTTGTTGCGTGGCAGGCTGCCGAAGGAAATCGTTGAGCTGGATGCCGGTTTCGCCTGCATGGCGGCGTGTTCAGCCATCGGCGCCCCACAATGAATGCACACCAGCGCTTCGGAACTGATGCTCCGCTTGCATTCATAACATTCGATCAGCGCCATGTTCCGTTCCTTCAGATTCGGGGCCGGCAGTTTGCCATGAGTGCTGGCGAATTTGAACCGGATCGAAGGTCGCACGCGCGCATCATTCTGCAATCGGGGCCGTGCTAGCATGTCGCGCATATTTGGAGGACCCATGGTCGAACACGATTTCCGCTACACCCTGATGAACCCGCAACACACCCTCACCGAATGCCGCGCCCTCGTACCGGGCCGCTATCAGGTCACCGGCAACGGTGGCTCGATCCGCATCGGTGATGTCCTGCTGGTGACCCTCAAAGGCAGCAAGGATTTGTCCATGCGCCTGACCGTCGATACCGTCCGCCACCTGATCAACCCGCCGGGCCAATGGACCGCGATGACCACCGGCCCGCTGTTCGGCGAACTGGCGATCCACACCTGGCAGGTCAACTGCGACAGCTGCGGCAAAGAGCTGAGCTTCGAATTCGCGGTCGATGCCAAACTCGGCAACGCCGCTGAAAAACCGGCCGCCACCGCGCGCATCGCCGAGCTGGGCTGGAAAGCCGTGGGCGACAAGCACCTGTGCCCGAAATGCCAGGAGCCCGCGTGATGAAACGCTTCGCCCTGGCCGCTCTGGTCGGTGTTGGTCTGGCGGGTTGCGCCGCCGAGCCGGTGCAACTGCAACACAACCGCAGCTACATTCTGGAATGGATCGGCGAGCGGCCGTTGATGGATTACAGCCATCTGACCGTGACCCTCGGCGACGATGGTCGCGCCTATGGCAACGGCGGCTGCAACCATTGGTTCGCGCCGTACACGCTGGAGGGTGACAAGCTGTCGTTTGGCAAGATCGGCAAGACCCGCAAACTCTGCGCCCCGGCGTTGATGGAGCAGGAACAACGGTTTTTGCAGGCGCTGGAAAAGGTCGAGCGCTGGGACATCTCGCCGATCGAGCAGATGCGGTTCTGGCCGGCCGAAGGCAAGCCGTTGCGCTGGTGGCTGGAAGAGGGTTGATCGCTTGAATCGCCAAGCCCCTCACCCTAGCCCTCTCCCAGAGGGAGAGGGGACTGATTGGGAGATATTGAAGAGTTACGTCGACATGGAAATTCTTCGCCGAATCCATAATCGACTGGATCCTGTATGACGGGTCCATAATCAACTCGGTGTCTCAGGTCGACGTATGACGAAAGACACCTCGGTCGGCCCCCTCTCCCTCAGGGAGAGGGCTGGGGTGAGGGGCTTCTGGCGGCTTACTTCGTCGCCTGCAACGCCTCAAGCTTCGCCATCACCCCCGCCGCCGTCTGCTCACCCAGCAACTGCTCCCGCACCTTGCCCTTGTCGTCGATGAGGTAAGTCACCGGCAACGCCTCGCTGCGCGGCAATTCGAACAGCTCCGCCGGATCCTGCGCCAGCACGGTGAACTTGATGCCGAGTTTCTCGCTGGCCTCTTTCAGTTCCGCGCCTTGCACGTTGTCGAAGTTGACGCCGAACACACCGACGTTCTTGCTCTTGAGTTGGTCAGCCAGATGATTGAGTTCCGGAATCTCCGTGCGGCACGGGCCGCACCATTCGGCCCAGTAGTTGAGCACCACCCAGTGTTTGTCGAGACGCTCGGACGCGACCTTCTGGCCGTTCTGGTCGATCCCGTAGTCATTGCCGCAGCCCCCCAGCATCAACGCCCCGATTACCGTCAATGCCGCTGCCAATCGCCGTGTCATGTCGTGTTCCTTGAGAAAATTCGAAGGCGCCTGCGACCCATCGCCTCTGACGGTTCTGGATTGCGCGCTGCACAGTTAGAATAGCCGCCACTTTACGCCAGAAGCGACCCGCCATGACCGATCTGACGCTTTATCACAATCCGCGCTGCTCGAAATCCCGCGGCGCACTGGAACTGCTCGAAGCCCGCGGCCTGACGCCAACCGTGGTGCGTTACCTCGAAACCCCGCTGAATGCTGCGCAAATCAAGGCGCTGCTCGGCAAGCTCGGGATTGGCGCGCGGCAGTTGCTGCGCAGCGGGGAAGATGAATACAAAATGCTTCAGCTCGCGGACGAAAGCCTCAGCGAAGCGCAATTGATCGACGCCATCGCTGCGCATCCGAAACTGATGGAACGACCGATCCTTGAAGTCGGCGACAAAGCAGTCATCGGCCGCCCGCCGGAAAACATTCTGGAGTTGCTGCCGTGAGCGCGCCGTACATTCTGGTCCTGTATTACAGCCGCAGCGGCTCGACCAACGAAATGGCCCGGCAAATCGCCCGCGGTGTCGAGCAGGCCGGACTGGAAGCGCGACTGCGCACGGTGCCGGCGATTTCCACCGAGTGCGAAGCCGTCGCCCCGGACATCCCCGCAGAAGGCGCGCTCTACGCGACGCTCGATGATCTGAAAAACTGCGCCGGTCTGGCACTGGGCAGCCCAACACGATTCGGCAACATGGCCGCCCCGCTGAAATACTTTCTCGACGGCACCAGCAATCTCTGGCTGACCGGCGCGCTGGTGGGCAAACCGGCCGGTGTGTTCACCTCCACCGCCAGCCTGCACGGCGGCCAGGAAACCACCCTGCTGTCGATGATGCTGCCGCTGTTGCACCACGGCATGCTGATCACCGGCCTGCCGTACAGCGAATCGGCGCTGCTGGAAACCGAGGGCGGCGGTACGCCTTACGGCGCCAGCCATCATGCCGGCGCCGACGGCAAGAGCGGTCTCGATCAGCATGAAGTGGCGCTGTGCCGCGCCCTCGGCCTGCGCCTGGCGAAAACCGCGCAGAAACTGGTGGGCTGAGATGGCAAAGAAGCCGAAGATCCTGCCCTCGGTCGCCTGGCTTGAGCCGCGAGTGAAGGCGATGCGGGCGCTCAGCCTGCTGAGCTTTTTCGCCCTCGCCGGCCTGCTCACGGCGTATTACCTGTGGTTCGCCGACCTGCATGGCGCGCGACCGTGGGTGATCCTGCTGGTCGAACTGATCCCGTGGCTGGTGCTCGCACCGGCGATGATCATGGGCAGCGCCCGTGGACATTCGTGGACGTGTTTTGTGGTGAATCTGTATTTCATCAAAGGCGCACTGGCGGCGTATGACCCGAACCGACAGTGGTTCGGTGTGCTGGAAATGGCCGCGAGCCTGGCGCTGTTCTGCTCGGCGCTGCTGTATGTGCGCTGGCGTTATCAGCTTGATCGCAAGCGGGCGGGCGAAGGCGAAATCAGCGTCGCCTGAAAAACCGCTTTCGCGAGCAGGCTCGCTCCCACAGGGGAATGCATCCAGAGACGCTCTGCGTCTCAGGGACGCGGAGCGTCCCGGGCGGCATTCCCATTCCCACGCGGAGCGTGGGAACGATCAGATTGGCTCAATGATTGACGGTGTAGGCCAGCATCATCGAAATCTGGCTCATTGGCCGCCCGCCGCTCTGTTCGTGCCACTGATTGAACGCGTTCTGCACGGTCGCCAGATCGCGCAGGCTGGTCGGCGCCTTGTCGACAATCTTCTGCGCATTCAAGGCTGCGACGACGTCATAGCTCGGCACAAAAGTGTCCTTGCCGACCATACGCAAAAAACGCGGCGCCGACAGCCCGCCCAATTGATGGCCGTGCTTTTTCAAGTAGGTCCACAGGCCGACGATATCGGTCACCGACCAGTCGGCAATCAGCGCACCGAAGCTACCCTTGTCCTGCTCGACATCAAGAATGAACTGCGCATTGCGCGGCACGCTTTTCAGCTTGCCGAGGTGGCGGATGATCCGTGCGTCCTGCATCAGGCGCTCAAGGTGCTCGGCGCTCATCAGCACGACTTTTTCCGGATCGAACCTGAAGAACACTTCTTCGAAGGCTGGCCATTTCGCGTCGACCAGACTGTGCTTGAGGCCGGCGCGAAACACCCGCAGCGCCATGGTCGAGAGGTAGCGGTCATCGCTGATCTTGCGCAGTTGTGCAGGGGTTTTCGGAACAGGCAGATGGGCTTCCAGTGCAGCCGCCGAACCGAAACGGTTCAGACAGTATTCGTGCAGCCACTTGTAATCGCGCATGCCCTCTCCTATCGAATGAAACAAATAGATCCCTGTGGGAGCGAGCCTGCTCGCGAAGGCGTCGGATCATTCAACGCATGTGCTGAATGACACAACGCTTTCGCGAGCAGGCTCGCTCCCACATTTGGATCGGGTTACAGATTGACGACGTTGACGAAGCGCGACGCCGCGGTTTCGTCGATCTTCAGGCTGGTGAAGTCGAACAGGTTGCGGTCGGCCAGTTGCGACGGGATCACGTTCTGCAGGCTGCGGAAAATACTCTCGGTGCGGCCCGGGGTCTTGCGTTCCCAGTCCTGAAGCATTTCCTTGACCACCTGACGCTGCAGGTTTTCCTGCGAACCGCACAGGTTGCACGGGATGATCGGGAATTGCTTGAGGTCCGAGTAGGCCTGTATGTCCTTCTCGTTGCAGTACGCCAGCGGACGGATCACCACGTTGCGCCCGTCATCGGCGCGCAGCTTCGGCGGCATGGCCTTGAGGCTGCCGTTGAAGAACATGTTGAGGAAGAACGTCTCGACGATGTCGTCGCGGTGGTGACCGAGGGCCATTTTCGTCGCGCCGATTTCATCGGCAAAGGTGTACAGCGTGCCGCGACGCAGGCGTGAGCACAGCGAGCAGGTGGTCTTGCCTTCGGGAATCAGTTCCTTGACCACCGAGTAGGTGTCTTTCTCGACGATGTGGTACTCGACGCCCAGCTCTTTCAGGTAGGCCGGCAGCACGTGTTCGGGAAAGCCCGGCTGCTTCTGGTCCATGTTCACCGCGACGATCTCGAACTTGATCGGTGCAACCTTCTGCAGGTGCAGCAGCACGTCGAGCATGGTGTAGCTGTCCTTGCCCCCGGACAGGCAGACCATGACCTTGTCGCCGTCTTCGATCATGTTGAAATCGGCGACCGCTTCGCCGGCCAGGCGGCGCAGGCGCTTTTGCAGTTTGTTCTGGTTGACCGTAAGAGTGCCCATGACGCGAAATCCGTGAGGTGTGACGAAAGGCCGGCATTTTACGCAAAAACCCCGCCGCTGTGGGGACGCGTTGTCGGCCGCCAAAGGGCACCACGCACAGACCCCAAGGCGATTATCCGTCCGGTTTACAGCGCGATTTGCTCTAAGCCCCTGATACCGGTGCGGTTCAGTCCTTTCTATACTGCGACATAAGGTCGCATACGTCTGAAGACCTGTATTTGCTCGGCCGCCTGGCCCGTAGGCGCTCCGTTGGGGGGCGATGGCAATATCAAGAGGAGTGAATGGCATGATCCATCACGTAGTGGGACTGTTTACCCACCCTGATCAGGAATGGAAGGAAATCCGTGGCGACCAAGAGGAAAGCATCAGCCACATGTACCTCACCCATACGCTGATACTGGCGGCGATCCCCGCCGTCTCGGCGTTTATCGGTACAACGCAGGTCGGCTGGGTGATCGGCAACCGCGCGCCGGTGATGCTCACGTTTGAAAGTGCGCTGTGGATGACGATCATGTCGTACCTGGCGATGCTCGGTGGCGTTGCGGTGATGGGCGCCTTTGTCCATTGGATGGCGCGTACCTATGATGCCAACCCCAGTCTGGCCCGTTGCGTGGCCTTCGCCACCTATACCGCGACGCCGTTGTTTGTCGGCGGGCTGGCGGCGCTGTATCCGCACATGTGGCTGGGGATGATCGTCGGTACGGCGGCCATCTGCTACACGGTGTATCTGCTGTATGTGGGTTTGCCGACGTTCATGAACATTCCTCCGGACGAAGGCTTCCTGTTCTCCAGCTCGGTGCTGGCGGTAGGCCTGGTGGTGCTGGTGGCGATCATGGCGTTTACCGTGATCGTCTGGGGCCTGGGAGTGGGGCCGGTGTACACCAACTGACGATATCCGCCTGCTGAGAGGGGCCGCCGCAAGGCGGCCTTGTCATTTGCGCGATGACCATTCGGCAGCTCGGCGATTCGCAAGCGCCCGGGGTTGCGGCATACTCGGCGTCTCTGGAGATCCATCAAGCATGCCCGAGCAACTCAATACCCGCGTCGAAGATTGTTACCAACTCGCTGAATCCTTTTTCAAACGTTCCTTCAAACGCCCCGTCGTCAGCCTCAAGCTGCGCGGGCAGAAAGCCGGTGTCGCGCACCTGCACGAAAACAAGCTGCGCTTCAATCCGCAGCTGTATCGGGAAAACACCGAGCACTTCCTCAAGCAGACCGTGGCCCACGAAGTCGCGCACCTGATCGCCCATCAATTGTTCGGCGACCGTATCCAGCCCCATGGCGAGGAATGGCAATTGATCATGCGCGGCGTTTACGAACTGCCGCCGGATCGCTGCCACACCTACGAAGTCAAACGCCGCAGCGTGACCCGCTACATCTACAAATGCCCGTGTCCCGAGAGTGATTTCCCGTTTACCGCGCAGCGCCATAGCCTGGTGCGACAGGGGCGACGGTATTTCTGCCGGCGTTGCCGCACGACGCTGGTGTTCAGTGGTGAGATGCGGGTGGAATGACAGTTTTGCGGTGTATCGACTGGCCCCTTCGCGAGCAGGCTCGCTCCCACAGAGATTTGTGAACATCGCAGATCCATTGTGGGAGCGAGCCTGCTCGCGAAAGGGGCCGGCACAAAGACTACAGAATCACTTTGGCGGAACGCAGCCCTTCAATCCGCTCAGCACCAAACCCCAACTCCCCCAACACCTCATCCGTATGCTGCCCCAGCGCCGCCCCGACATGTCGCGGCGCCGGCAACGCCTCGGAAAACTTCAACGGACAGGCCATCTGCGCCTGCGCCGTACCCTCCGCGCGCGGTACTTGCGCCACCAGTCCGC
Organism: Pseudomonas retamae; assembly: GCF_043496865.1. Classification (NCBI taxonomy): domain Bacteria; kingdom Pseudomonadati; phylum Pseudomonadota; class Gammaproteobacteria; order Pseudomonadales; family Pseudomonadaceae; genus Pseudomonas; species Pseudomonas retamae. Next base: position 34,261 of record NZ_JBIEIL010000007.1, on the reverse strand, counting down.
GAGCCTGCATCTGCGGATGACCCACGGCTTCACTGAGGCTCAACACCGGCTCGACACACGCATCGACGCCGGCGAACAACTCGCACAACTGCGCAAAATCATGCTTTTCAAACTCAACCCGCAACGCCTCCTTCAGCGCCTGCTGTTGCTCAGGTTTGGCTGACAGCCCCTGCACCGCCAGCTCCGGTCGGCCCAACGCTGCACACAAGGCCTGCATGAACGCCGGTTCCAGACTGCCGACCGACATCCAGCGCCCGTCCCGCGTGCGGTAATAGTCGTAAAAGCTGCCGCCATTGAGCATCTGGTCTTCGTGCCCCGGTTCGTTGCCGCAAGCCAGATAACCGGCGCCGGCCATGGCGTTCAGGCTGAACGCGCAGTCGGTCATGCTCACATCGACATGCGTGCCCTGCCCGGTTTGCTGGCGAGCGACGACTGCGGCGAGCAGGCCGATCACCCCGTGCAGCGAGCCACCGGCAATGTCCGCCACTTGCATGCCCAGCGGCAGCGGTCCGCTGTCGGCGCGGCCGGTGTAACTGGCCAGCCCCGCCAGGGCCAGATAATTGATGTCGTGGCCGGCGCGGTCCTTATAGGGCCCGGTCTGGCCATAACCGCTGATCGAGACGTAGATCAATCGCGGATTGAGCGCTTTCAGCGCTTCGTAACCCAGGCCCAGACGTTCCATCACACCGGGCCGGAACTGTTCGAGGATGATGTCGTACTCGTTCAGTAACTCGCGGATGATTTCCAGCGCGGCCGGTTGTTTCAGGTCCAGCGCCAGACTGCGCTTGTTGCGGTTCAGGTAGGCGTGGCTGGCCGACACGCCGCCGTCGTGCGGCGGCAACACGCGCAGCAGATCCAGGCGCGTTGGTGATTCGATGCGCAGCACCTCGGCGCCCATGTCCGCCAGGAGCAACGAGGCGAACGGCCCCGGCAGCAGCGTCGAGAAATCGAGAACCTTCAGTGAGGCCAGCGGTGCGGACATGGGCGAACTCCTTGGGCGATGCATTCAGCCTAGGCAGCGATCAGCCCTGCGGCAATCACCGAAAATGTCAGCGGGTATGACCGTTGCGCTCAAAACGCAGGCATGAAAAAACCCGCCGAAGCGGGTTTTTCCAGACAAGCAATGCTTACTTCACACTGCTTGGGGTTGCGCCTTCAGCCACACCCAGGTCGTCTTCAGGACGGGTATCGGCGATACCGCGACCGCCGGAAGCCAGTTCGGCTTGCAGTTGGTCGGTGTCCAGCTCCTTGACCCATTTGGCAACCACGATGGTCGCTACGGCGTTACCGACCAGGTTGGTCAGCGCGCGGGCTTCAGACATGAAGCGGTCGATGCCAAGGATCAGCGCCAGACCGGCCACCGGCAGGTGACCGACCGCCGACAGGGTGGCGGCCAGCACGATGAAGCCCGAACCGGTCACACCGGCTGCGCCTTTGGAGGACAGCAGCAGTACCAGCAGCAAGGTGATCTGATGGGTGATGTCCATGTGCGTGTCGGTCGCCTGAGCAATAAACACAGCAGCCATGGTCAGGTAGATCGACGTACCGTCGAGGTTGAACGAGTAACCGGTCGGGATTACCAGACCGACAACCGATTTCTTCGCGCCCAGACGCTCCATCTTGATCAGCATGCGTGGCAGCGCCGATTCCGACGAGGACGTGCCCAGGACGATCAACAGCTCTTCACGGATGTAACGCACCAGCTTGAACACGCTGAAACCGTGAGCGCGGCAGATCGCACCCAGCACCACGACCACGAACAGCACGCAGGTGATGTAGAAGCAGATCATCAACTGGCCCAGTTGCACCAGCGAGCCGACACCGTAGGCACCAATGGTGAAGGCCATCGCACCGAAGGCACCCAGCGGCGCCAGTTTCATGATCATGTTGATGATGTTGAACATCACGTGGGCGAAGCGATCGATCATGTCCAGCAGCGGACGACCGTACGAACCCAGGCGATGCAGGGCGTAGCCGAAGATCACCGAGAACATCAGCACTTGCAGGATGTCACCGGTGGCGAAGGCGCCGACGATGGTGTTCGGGATCACATTGAGGAGGAAGCCGACGATGCTCTGGTCTTTACTGGCCGTCACGTAGGTGGCGATTTTCGAGGCGTCGAGGGTGGTGACGTCGATGTGCATGCCGGCGCCCGGTTGCACGACGTTGACCACGACCAGACCGATCAGCAGGGCAATGGTCGAAACGATTTCGAAGTACAGCAGCGCGTAGCCGCCGGTCTTGCCCACCGATTTCATGTTCTGCATGCCGGCGATGCCGCTGACAACGGTACAGAAGATGATCGGGGCGATGACCATTTTGATCAGCTTGATGAACCCGTCACCCAGCGGCTTGAGCGCCACACCGGTCTGTGGGTAGAAGTGACCGAGCAGGATGCCGATGGCGATGGCAACGATCACCTGGAAATACAGGGATTTATACAGTGGCTGACGAGTCGTCATTGCAGGTTTCCTCAAGCGTCCCGCGACAACATCCATCTGTTGGCCGCGAAGCCTTAATTGCGAACCCTCCTGCACTGGAGGGATTTGTTGTTGGAGCGGCGTTTTCCTACGGGATAAATGCACGCTTCTGTCGCTTGTATCGCAAACGCCGTGCCAGATTGGTGCGATGGGCAGCCAGCCTTTTGATATCAGGGCTCAACCACGTTTTTGTGTCACCGGGCGGAGACCTGCGCATGGCGGATTTCCGCCAACTGGCCCGCCCTCGTCCTGCAATTTGGCGGAAATCCGCCTTGTTGCGCATTGGGCTCGCCGCTACCATCGGTCGCCTGAACAGGATCTGCCGCTCATGCGTGAACGCACCATCGCCAGTCATTTCGCCCGTGCCGCCCTCGGTGGCGCGCGTCGCCAGGGCTTTGATTATTCAGGCCTGCTCGAGCAATTGGGGATCAGCCCGGAACTGCTTGAAGAGCCACGTGCGCGCCTCGCACCGGAACAATTTGCCCGTTTGATCCAGGGTTTGTGGCTGGCGCTGGACGACGAATATCTCGGATTCGGCAACGCACCGAGCAAGCCCGGCAGTTTCGCCATGATGTGCCACGCCTCGATCCACTGCCGCAACCTGGAGAAGGCGCTGCAGCGCGGCCTGCTGTTTTACAGCCTGTTCGCCGGCGCGCCACGCCTGACCCTCAGCCGCGAAGATGAATGGGTGCGTTTGAGCCTCGACGATTCGCGGTTGTGGGACCCCGATCACTTCCTCACTGAAAGCCTGCTGGTGATCTGGCATCGCCTCGGCAGCTGGCTGATCGGCCAGCGGATTCGCCTCGAACAGGCGACCTTCAGTTACCCGCGCCCCGACCATGGCGCTGAATATGACTTGCTGTTCCCCTGCCCGCTGAGCTTCGCCGCCGAGCACAGTAGCCTGTTGTTTCACAGCCGCTACCTGTCGATGCCGTTGTTGCAGGACGAGCGCACGCTCAAGCATTTCCTCGAACGCTCACCGGCGGACCTGCTCTCACGCCCGGACGATGGCGACAGCCTGAGCAGTCGCCTGCGCCGCTTGCTCAGCCGCGACAGCAACAATTGGCCGGACCTGGAAGCGGTGGCCGCGCACCTGCACATCAGCCCACAGACCTTGCGCCGGCACTTGCGTGAGGAAGGCACGAGTTTTCAGGAGCTCAAGGATCAACTGCGGCGGGATATCGCCATCTATCACCTGGGACGCGCGGATCTGTCGTTGCAGCAGATTGCCGAGCAGTTGGGGTTCTCTGAGCCGTCGGCGTTTCACCGCGCGTTCAAGAAGTGGACGGGGCTGACACCGGGGGCTTATCGGGCGCGCGAGTTATAGGAAGCAAGATCAAAGGCCCCTCACCCTAGCCCTCTCCCTCTGGGAGAGGGTCAGGGTGAGGGCAAGCGCCATTCACACCGCCGGAAAGTGAATCCTGAACGCCGCTCCGCCCATCGGCGAGTCGCCCAGTGCCAGCCGGGCGTTGTAGCTTTCGATGATGTCCTTGACCACCGCCAGCCCGATGCCCTGCCCCGGATGTTGCGCATCCAGACGCTCACCGCGTTCGAGAATGCGTGCGCGCTGATCCGGCGGGACACCGGGGCCGTCGTCTTCGACGCACAGCTCAACCCCGGCCAGCGACTCGCGCACGCTGATGCGCACTTCGCCCAGGCACAGGCGATAGGCGTTTTCCAGTAAATTACCGAGCATTTCCAGCAAAGCGCCGTGTTCGATCGGCACGTAGCAGTGCTCGGGCAGATCGAAAATCACGCGCACCTGCTTGTCGCGATAGACCTTGTCCAGCGTGTCGCACAGGCTTTTGAGCACCGGTCGCAGCTTGACCTGATGGCGTACCAGACCGCTTTTGCGCAGGCTCGCCCGTTGCAGTTGATAGCTGATCTGCTGGCTCATGCGTTCGATCTGGCTTTGCAGCACCCACGCCTGATCGCGCTCTTGCGGGCGCTGGGCCATGTCTTCGCTGACCCCTTGCAATACCGCCAGCGGGGTTTTCAGGCTGTGGGCCAGATCGTCGAGCGAGTCGCGGTAGCGGCTGCGCTGCTGACGCTCGCTGAGCAGCAAGCGGTTGAGCGAGCCGGTCAGGCGCAACAGTTCGCGTGGATGCTTTTCGGTCAGGCTTTCGCGGGTGCCGCCCTCGATTTCGTCGAGTTCCTGGCTGAGGCGGCGCAAGGCCTTGAGGCCCCAGGTCAGGCCGATCCACAACAGCGCCAGCAACACCAGGAGTGCTGCGCCAAAGCCCAGATAGAGATTTTCGCGCAGGCCTTCGAGGGTGGTTTCGTATTCGCGCACCGGTTGCAGGGCGACGATGCTGAACGCGGCGCTTTTGCCGCCGAGCAATTTCACTTCAACGTCATAGACGAAGAATTCCTGCCCGTTGCTTTCGCGAATCCGCGCGAACTCATTGCCGAGCCCGTCATAGCGCGGTTTGTAGTTGATCTGTTCTTCCTGAGTGGCCTTCGAACGCCAGACCAGACGCCCTTCGCGGTCGTAGATGTAGCCAAGCAAGCGGAAGTCCGTGAGGTTGAAACGCTCGTCCGGCAGCTGCGTCGGCATCACCAGCCGACCGTTTTCGACGCGCGCGGCGGAAATCAGCGTGGTCACGTCCGAGGCCAGGCGTTGCTCGATCGAATCCTGCAAGGCCAGGCTGAACGCGCCCTGCATCGCCGGGAGCAAGGCGAGCATGAATAACACCGCCAACGTGGTGGCGGCGAGCATCAAACGAACGCGAAGGGAACGGATCAAGTGCAGCGCTCATTGAACAGGTAGCCGAGGCCGCGCACGGTGTCGATCGGCTTGAACCCTGCCGGGCCTTCGAGTTTGCGGCGCAGACGGCCGACCAGCACTTCGATAACGTTCGGATCACGCTCGTCGTCGTCCGGGTAGAGCTGTTCCATCAGGCGATCCTTGGGTACCACCTGCTGGTGGTGGCGCATCAGGTATTCGAGAATGCGGTATTCGTAGGCGGTCAGCGCAAGCGGCTGTTCGTCGAGGCTGGCCTGCTTGCGATTGAGGTCGAGCAGCAGCGGCCCGGCGACAATGGTCGACTGGGTGAAACCACTGGAGCGACGCAGCAAGGCATTCAGGCGTGCGTCGAGTTCTTCGAACTGAAACGGTTTGACCACGTAATCATCAGCGCCGGCGGCGAGGCCTTCGACCTTGTCCTGCCAGTTGCCGCGCGCCGTGAGGATGAGGATCGGGAAGCTCTTGCCGCCCGAGCGCAACTGGCGGATCAGGTCGAGCCCGCCCATGCCCGGCAAACCAAGGTCGATCACCGCCAGGTCGAAGTTGAACTGTCCGGTCTGGTACAGCGCCTCCTCGGCATTGGCCACGGACTCGACCACATGACCGCTCTCGGTGAGGCGGGTTTGCAGGTGATGGCGCAACAGCGCTTCATCTTCGACGACCAACAGTTTCATAACACTCTCCAGATCACTCAGACACTCCAGTAGCACACCTGTGGGAGCGAGCCTGCTCGCGAAAGCGGTGGGTAAGCCAACCCATAGGTTGACTGACGAATCGCCTTCGCGAGCAGGCTCGCTCCCACATGAATCCGCGACAACGCTTTAGAAATAATAGTTGGCCGACAGATAAGTCTGCGCGCTGCTGGTCAAGTCCAGCGAGCCCTGCTTGCTGCCGCCGCTCTCTTTCATCTCGGTGCTGGCGTTGCTGCGCAGGTAACGGTAACCGAGTTCGACCGAGGTGTTCTGCGAGACTTGCTGCAACACACCGAACTGACCGCCGACGGCGTAACCGATATCGCTGTCGCGGCTGTAGCCTGGCGAATCCTGGGTCAGCTTGGTCAAGCCCGCGGTGGCACCGCCGAACAATTTGGTGCTGCCACCCACCGGGTAGAACAGATCGTAGCTGCCCAACAGGTTTTCCTGGCGCAGTTTAATGCCATTGTGCGAGCCCGACACGTTGTCGTAGGTGGCGTAGTAGCGGCCTTGGCTGTTTTGCTGACCGAGGCGCACGCCGTAGGTGTTGTTGCCGTCAATGGCACCGGTGGCGTTCGGGTGGTCGAGGTTGTTGTTCAGTGCGCGGGACTTGTCGATCTTGTCGCTGGTCTGGCCGAAGGTCAGGCCGGCGAAGTTCGAAGACGTGTCGGCCTGGGCCGCGATACTGGCGCTCATGACGCTCAAAGCCAGCAACAGTTTGTTCAAACGAGTCATGGGTAGTTCCTCTTGCACAGTGCTGTTGGGGTATGGCGCAAGATTACTGAGCGGCCCCTGTACCGGCCCTGAACCGTCTCTGAACCTGACCTGAATCAAATCGACTAGGCTGTTCTGACCACTTTCGCGAAGGAGACCGATCATGCGCTTGTTCCTTGCCCTCACCCTGCTTGCCATCAGCAGCCTCACCCAGGCGGCGATCAAGACCGAAGAAATCCCTTACCAGAGCGCCGACGGTACAAAACTGATCGGTTACTACGCCTATGACGACGCCATCAAAGGCAAGCGCCCCGGGGTCGTCGTGGTTCACGAATGGTGGGGGCTGAACGATTACGCCAAGCGCCGTGCGCGTGATCTCGCCGCACTGGGCTACAGCGCGATGGCGATCGATATGTACGGCGACGGCAAAAACACCGAACACCCGAAAGACGCGATGGCGTTCATGCAGGCGGCGACCCAGGATGCGGCCGCGGCCAGCAAGCGCTTCGAGGCGGGGCTGAACCTGCTGAAGAAACAAGCGCAGACCGACGCAGATAAAATCGCCGCGATCGGTTACTGCTTCGGCGGTGCCGTGGTGTTGAACGCGGCGCGTCAAGGTGTGCCGCTGGCGGGCGTGGTGAGTTTCCATGGCGCGCTGGCCACCAAGACGCCGGCAACGCCCGGCAGCGTCAAAGCGAAGATTCTGGTCGAGCACGGCGCGCTGGACAGCATGGTCACCGCCGACAACGTCACCGCGTTCAAGGCGGAAATGGACAAGGCTGGGGCCGACTACAAATTTGTCAGTCTTGATGGCGCCAAGCATGGTTTCAGCAATCCCGATGCGGATCGCCTGAGCCATGGCGAGCATGGCGGCCCGGATATTGGTTACAACAAGGCAGCGGACGAAAAATCCTGGGCGGACATGCAGGCGTTTTTCATGAAAATCTTCAGCTGACCCGGCAATGACCGAGGCGCGGCCCTTCGCGAGCAGGCTCGCTCCCACAGGGATGATCGTTCCCACGCTCTGTGCGCGGTGTGGGAGCGAGCCTGCTCGCGAAAGCGGCACCGCCGTTCTCGACCTTGCCTCGACTAACCGGCAAAATGCCCGCCATGAATTTCACCCCCGCCCTCCCCGCCTGCTGCACCGCGCTCGACAGCCATTGGCCGTTGCCGATCGTGTTGCCCGACACTGTGCTGATCAGCACGCAATTCGATCCGGCCCAATTGCTGGCTGATGATTATCAGCGCAGCGCGATCGTGGCGCCGCCGAGCATTCAGCGCTCGGTGGCCAAGCGTCAGGCCGAATTTCTCGCCGGGCGGATTTGCGCCCGGGCAGCGTTGCAACAACTGCAAGGCGACGGCGCGGTTCCGGCCATTGGCGAAGATCGCGCACCGGTATGGCCTGCGCATATCTGTGGCTCCATTACCCACAGCAGCGGTCGCGCTGCCGCGATCGTCGCCAACCGCCAGCACTGGCGCGGCCTGGGCATGGACCTGGAAAATCTGCTGAGCGATGACCGCGCCGAACGTCTGGCCGGGGAAATTCTCACGCCGGCGGAAATGCAGCGCATGGCCGCCGGCTCGCAGGATCTGCGGGCGCTATGGGTGACGCTGACGTTTTCGGTGAAGGAAAGTCTGTTCAAGGCGCTGTACCCGATCGTGCAGCAGCGCTTTTACTTCGAGCATGCCGAAGTGCTGGAATGGACTGAGGCGGGTCAGGTCAGGCTGCGGTTGTTGACTGATTTGTCCAGCGAATGGCGCAACGGCACGGAGCTGGAGGCGCAGTTTGCGGTTCGGGATGAACAGGTGTTGAGCCTGGTGAGCATTCAGGCCTGAAGATGTGCATTGCCTGGCACGACCCCTTCGCGAGCAGGCTCGCTCCCACATTTGAAATGCAATCCCCTGTGGGAGCGAGCCTGCTCGCGAAGGCGGCATCAAGGCCACCACACAACCTACCGCCGCTCCTGATTCCTCGGCCAGCTCAAACTGAAACACGCCCCACCCAGGCTCTTGCTCTTGCCGATGATCGCTCGACCATCGTGCCAGTGAATGATCCGCCGCACGATCGACAACCCCAGACCATGCCCGCCCGACGCCCGCGTACGGCTGTCATCAAGGCGCAGGAACGGCGTGAAGATTCGCTCCCAGGCCACTTCCGGCACACCCGGGCCGTCATCCTCGACATCGACCCGGCAGCGTAATTGCCCGACCTGATAACTCACCGTCACGTTGCCGCGCGCATGGCGCATGGCGTTGCTCACCAGATTCTGCAATGCCCGGTGCAGATAACGCGGCTCGGCCTCAACCCAGGCATCGTCATTATCCGCGGCGGACAGGCACAAACCGCGCTGCACAGTGACTTCGGCGCGCAGGGGCGCCAGCTCTGCGATCACTTGATTGACCAAGGCGTCGAGGTCGACGCGCTGGAAGGTCAATGCCGGCGAACCCTGCTCCAGACGCGCATAGGTGAGCATTTCATCGACCAGCTTATCGAGGTCCTCGATGTCGTGGTCCATGCCCTCGCGGTACTTTTCCAGGGCTTGCGGCGTGGTCGCCGAGCCGATCATCTCCAGACCGAAGCGCAAACGCGCCACCGGCGTGCGCAATTCGTGGGACACCGCGCGCACCAGTTCGCGCTGGATCGCCAGCAACTGCTGCAGATGCTCGGCCATGCCATTGAACGCCGCGGCCAGCCGCCCGACCGAGTCGGCACCGCGCGCCGGCACCCGGGTTTCGAGGCTACCCTTGGCGATGCGCGTGGCTGCGGCTTCAAGACCACGCAAGCGTCGCTCGAGCTGGCGCACCAGCAAATAAACGATCAGCCCGATCAGGGTCAGGCCCAGCGCGGCGATCAGCACCAGCCATTCCGGCGGGTACGGGTTCATTTGATACAGCGGGCCGATTTCCAGCACCCACGGCGTGCCGACCATGCCGGCGAATACGCGGATCGAGTCGCCGCCCTTGCCCAGCGCCATCACCGTGTCGCCCTCCGAAACGCGGCGGCTCTGGTCCTCGTCCATGTCAGCGTCGTTTGCCGTAACCAGACGCAGGTCGAATCCAAAGCCCTTCTCTTCCTTTATCTGCGCCAGGCGTTTCGGCTGCTCGGCGACCGGCACGCGCACCAGCTCATCGGCCAACAGATAAATCGTCGCCCGGGCCAGTTGCTCACTGATCTGCTGCACCTCACCGGTGAGCACCAACTGCTCCTTGTCGCTGACCAGTCGATAGACCCTGGCCGCATGCGGTCCGGTCTGCTCGACCAAGGCCTGCCCGCGCTGCACTCGGGTGCGCTGGGTCAGATCGAGGTCAGTTTCGGTAAATTTCTTCAGCGCCAGCGGGATGCCGAGCAAACGCTCCCACACCAGCAGTGCGCGATGGCGCTCGGTTTCGTTCATCGGCTGCAGATTGTCGGCCATCAGCGAAAATGTGCCGTGGGCCAGGCGTTCACGGTATTGCTCGCTGCGCACCTGATTGAGCAGGTGCAGCGCCAGCACACCCAGCACAGCGACCAGAATCAGCGCTGCGCACATGCCGCCGTAGATGCGCAGGAAGATCGAGTTCACAACGCAAGGTCTACGCAGGCTTCGGGGACGAACAGATAGCCTTTGCTGCGGATGGTTTTGATCAAGCGCGGATGGTCGGGGTCGTCGCCGATTTTTGGGCGGATCCGCGAAATGCGCACATCGATCGAGCGGTCCTGGCCGTCGTAGCCGATGCCGCGCAGTGCGGTGAAGATTTCTTCGCGGGACAGGATGCGCCCGGCATTGGCGACCAACAGCCAGAGCAGGTCGAATTCAGCGCTGGTCAGCTCGATGCCGATGTCATTCAGCCAGGCTTCGCGCAAGGCGTTGTCGACCACCAACGGCCCGAATTGCAGACGGCGGGATTTTTCCGCGGCGGGCTCCGCGCTGTCACTGCGTCGCAGCAAGGCCTGGATCCGCGCCAGCAACAAGCGCGGGCGCACCGGCTTGCACACGTAATCGTCGGCGCCAAGGTCCAGCCCCTGAATCTGATCGGCGTCGTCGGTGCGCGCGGTGAGCATCAGAATCGGCCCGTCGTACTGACTGCGCACCTTGCGACAGATGCTCAGACCGTCTTCACCGGGCAGCATCAGGTCAAGAATCACCAGATCCGGCTGTTCCTTGATGATCCGTGCCGCCGCCAGCGCGCCATTGCCTTCGATATCCACGCGCAATCCATTGGCTTGCAGGTAGTCACGCGTCAGCTCGGCCAGACGCTGGTCATCCTCGACGATCAATACCTGAAAGGTTTGTTGCTCCACCGGTGACCTCTGCTGGCTGTTGTTATTGATATAAGAAGGTATCACTGAATAACCCGGCCCCCTGTGGGAGCGAGCCTGCTCGCGATAGCGGTTGATCAGCCAATGAAGATGCTGACCGGAAAGACGCTATCGCGAGCAGGCTCACACAGGATTTTCGCCATCCTCCCGTCTTTTTGTCATGTTCGAGGAGGATAAGAACGCCTGCGCACCCAGCGCTTGTATAAACGCCGACCACCCGGAAAACAAGTCGGTAAATGCGTTCGGACCAGGCGAAAAATTGTGGTAGGGTTCGCGCCCTTAAAAAACCGCTGAAGCGTTTTTTCCGGGTAAAAAAACAGTGACAAACGGTCTGGCTCAGCGGGTCCGCGGCCTACACGCGTTTTCCCTGTTTCTTACACAATTTACGCACAGGCTTATCCACAGCCCGTACGTTGCAAGCCCCCTCAAAACGCATTATCTTGTAGCACGGCGAAAACAGAGACCCTACATGTAGGGTTTTTGCCTAAAGCGCCCAACCACATTTCAGACCTGAAACTCAAGCGCTTTATTGCGAGTTTCGGGTTGAACGAAGCAAGTTTTTCGAAGCCCAAACCGCGCTTGCGGATGGCACCGTTTTTTTAGTTCCAGGCGGACAAAACGGTATGGGTGTTGCAGTCATTACTGTCACCCGGGAAGGAATCCGGTTTTGGGCATTGTCCCGCAACCAGAACTTCGGCAGGGACGCGGCGTTGCAGCCTTTTTCGTCTGTTCCGAAGTGGTAATTGCCGACGCAAGTCGGTTGCAGTGCTTCGGTACAGAACGGTGAGCACCATGACGGTGCCAAACAAACATAGAGAATGTGGAGACCACCCCCCATGCAAACCGACACAACTCGCGAGAACCCGCAGGGCACCTTGCCGCAGGCCGCCGATTCGACTTCGGATCTGGCAGCTACCGCGCCTGGCCAGCTGCGCGTGATCAAGCGTAATGGCACTGTCGTTCCTTACACCGATGACAAGATCACCGTCGCTATCACCAAAGCGTTTCTCGCAGTTGAGGGCGGCACCGCTGCCGCTTCGTCGCGAATCCATGACACCGTGGCCCGCCTGACCGAACAGGTCACCGCAACCTTCAAGCGTCGCATGCCATCGGGCGGCACCATCCACATCGAAGAAATCCAGGACCAGGTCGAACTGGCCCTGATGCGTGCCGGCGAGCAGAAAGTGGCCCGCGACTACGTGATCTACCGCGACGGTCGTTCGAAAGAACGCGCTGCCCACGCGCCGGCCGAAGCCGCCGTCAACGCACACCCGTCGATCCGCATCACCCGCACCGACGGTAGCCTGGCGCCGCTGGACATGGGCCGCCTGAACACCATCGTCACCGAAGCCTGCGAAGGCCTGGAAGAAGTCGACGGCGACCTGATCCAGCGCGAAACCCTGAAAAACCTCTACGACGGCGTGGCCCTGACCGACGTCAACACAGCACTGGTCATGACCGCGCGCACCCTGGTCGAGCGTGAGCCGAACTACTCGTTCGTCACCGCCCGCCTGCTGATGGACACCCTGCGTGCCGAAGGCCTGGGTTTCCTCGGTGTCGCCGAAAGCGCCACTCACCACGAGATGGCCGACCTGTACGCCAAGGCACTGCCGGCTTACATCGCCAAAGGTATCGAGTTCGAACTGCTGAACCCTGTGCTGGCCTCCTTCGACCTGGAAAAACTGGGCAAGGCGATCAACCACGAGCGCGATCAGCAATTCACCTACCTGGGCCTGCAAACCCTGTACGACCGTTACTTCATCCACAAGGATGGCGTGCGTTTCGAACTGCCGCAGATCTTCTTCATGCGCGTGGCCATGGGCCTGGCAATCGAAGAAAAGCAGAAAGAAGACCGTGCGATCGAGTTCTACAACCTGCTGTCCTCGTTCGACTACATGGCTTCGACCCCGACCCTGTTCAACGCCGGTACCCTGCGTCCTCAGCTGTCGAGCTGCTACCTGACCACCGTGCCGGATGACCTGTCGGGCATCTATCACGCGATCCACGACAACGCCATGCTGTCGAAATTCGCCGGTGGCCTGGGCAACGACTGGACCCCGGTGCGTGCGCTGGGCTCGTACATCAAGGGCACCAACGGCAAATCGCAAGGCGTCGTGCCGTTCCTCAAGGTCGTCAACGACACGGCAGTGGCCGTGAACCAGGGTGGCAAGCGCAAAGGCGCTGTGTGTGCCTACCTGGAAACCTGGCACATGGACATCGAAGAGTTCATCGAGCTGCGCAAGAACACCGGTGACGATCGTCGTCGTACCCACGACATGAACACCGCCAACTGGATCCCTGACCTGTTCATGAAGCGTGTCTTCGATGACGGCAAGTGGACCCTGTTCTCGCCATCCGAAGTTCCGGACCTGCACGACCTGACCGGTAAAGCTTTCGAAGAGCGTTACGAGTACTACGAAGCGCTGACCGAATACCCGGGCAAGGTCAAGCTGTTCAAGACCATCCAGGCCAAAGACCTGTGGCGCAAGATGCTGTCCATGCTGTTTGAAACCGGCCACCCATGGCTGACCTTCAAAGACCCGTGCAACCTGCGCAGCCCGCAGCAGCACGTCGGCGTGGTCCATAGCTCGAACCTGTGCACCGAGATCACCTTGAACACCAACAAGGACGAGATCGCCGTTTGCAACCTGGGCTCGATCAACCTGCCGAACCACATCGTCGACGGCAAGCTCGATACCGCCAAGCTGCAGCGCACCGTCAACACCGCCGTGCGCATGCTCGATAACGTGATCGACATCAACTACTACTCGGTGCCGCAAGCGAAGAACTCCAACTTCCGCCACCGTCCGGTCGGTCTGGGCATCATGGGCTTCCAGGACGCCTTGTACCTGCAGCACATCCCTTACGGCTCCGACGCTGCTGTCGAGTTCGCCGACAAGTCGATGGAAGCGGTCAGCTACTACGCGATCCAGGCCTCCTGCGACCTGGCCGATGAGCGCGGCGCCTACGAGACGTTCAACGGTTCGCTGTGGTCCAAAGGCATCCTGCCGCTGGATTCGCAACAGATCCTGATCGAACAGCGCGGCCAAAAGTACATCGATGTCGACCTGAACGAAAGCCTCGACTGGGCACCGGTTCGCGCCCGTGTGCAGAAAGGCATTCGTAACTCGAACATCATGGCCATCGCCCCGACCGCGACCATCGCCAACATCACTGGCGTATCGCAGTCGATCGAACCGACCTACCAGAACCTGTATGTGAAATCGAACCTGTCGGGCGAATTCACCGTGATCAACCCGTACCTGGTTCGCGACCTGAAAGCGCGCGGCCTGTGGGATTCGGTCATGATCAACGACCTGAAGTACTACGACGGTTCGGTTCAGCAGATCGAACGCATCCCGCAAGAACTCAAAGAGCTCTACGCGACCGCGTTCGAAGTGGACACCAAGTGGATCGTTGACGCCGCCAGCCGTCGTCAGAAGTGGATCGACCAGGCCCAGTCGCTGAACCTGTACATCGCCGGCGCCTCGGGCAAGAAGCTCGACGTGACCTACCGCATGGCTTGGTACCGTGGTCTGAAAACCACCTACTACCTCCGTGCCCTGGCCGCGACCAGCACCGAGAAGTCGACCATCAACACCGGCAAGCTGAATGCTGTTTCCAGCGGCGGCAACCATGGTGATGATTCGGTCCTGGCCGCTCCGGCCGGTCCGGCACCCGTGCCAAAGGCTTGCGCGATTGACGAGCCGGATTGCGAAGCTTGCCAATAAGCTGAGCTGACTCGGGCGTTGTGAGACGCCTGAGACTTCCCAATAGAAAGCCCCCGACAGACTTCTGGTTTGTCGGGGGTTTTCTTTTTTGGGGGGTGGGGATTGGAGATTGGAAGATTGGCGGCATATCCGTTGCTGCGGGGGCTGCCGCTGGCGGTTTCGCTCTTACAGCGACTGACTTTTCCAGACGCCGAAAAGTAAGCAAAAGGCTTTGCCCCGGCGTTCGGCCCCTCGCTGGGGCTCGGGGTTCCTTCGTTACGGAATCGCTCCGGGCGCAGCGGCTACGGTTTGCTTCGCTGCACCTACTTCCGCTGTGTACGACTTCGTCGTACGGTCACTACGCTCCCACACCCGGATCGATCCCTTCACTCAGCCTTCCGAAGGGGCAAAAAATCAAAAGCCAGATCAAGAGCCGGATCAAAGGCAAAATCAAAAGCCCCTCACCCTAGCCCTCTCCCGGAGGGAGAGGGGACTGACCGAGGTGGATGTGGGAGATACGCTGACCTGGGATATCGAGTTGAATGCACAATTTGAAAAGCACGAAAATCGGCTCCCTCTCCCTCGGGAGAGGGCTGGGGTGAGGGGCGAATCCACCACAAATCCCAAAGCCATGCGACGCTTCTAACCACTCAACAATGAGCGCCAGCTCGAGTGCTCTTGATCTTGCCTAACCAGCGACATCGGAAGGCTGAGCGTAGGGATCGATCCGGGCGTGGGAGCGCAGCGACCGTCTGGCGCAGCCAGACACAGCGCAAGGAGGTGCAGCGAAGCAAACCGTAGCCGCTGCGCCCGGATCGATCCCGGAGCGAAGGAACCCGAGCCTGCGAGGGCCGAACGCAGGAGCAAAGCCTTTTGGTTCCTTTTTGGCGTCTGAAAAAGGGACTCGCCGTAAGGGCGAAACCGCCAGCCGCAGCCCCCGAAGCAACGGATATGCAAACAAATCCAACCAGAGCCTGGTCGGCCCACAGGCCGCCACGGCCAAAAAAAAAGCCCCTCAAAACGAGGGGCCCAAAACCATCACAAACCCCAATCAGGTCATCTGAATAATGGTCTGCATAATCGTGCTCTGAGTCGAAATGGTCTTGGCGTTCGCCTGATAGTTGCTCTGACCCTTGATCAGATCAACCAGCTCATTGGTCAGGTTAACGTTCGACTCTTCCAGCGAGTTGGACACCACGGAACCCAACGTACCGGTTTCCGGCGCATCGTACCCCGGGATACCCGAAGCAAAAGTCTCTTTCCAGCTGGTACCACCGATCGCCTGCAAGCCCTGCTCGTTGGTGAAGCTGGCCAGTGCAACCTGACCAATCGCCTTGCTCTGGTTGTTGCTGAAGTTGGCGAACAGCGTACCGGTACCGTCGATCGTCAGGTTGGTGATCTGGCCAGTGGCGTAACCATCCTGAGTCGGGATCGTACGCGAGGTATCAGCGTTGTATTGGGTGGTCTTGGCCATCGAGATGGTCACGCCAGCCGGGTTTGCCGCGGCGCCGTTAGGCGTAAAAGTACCGTTGGTGACGGTACCCGGCACCCAGCCAGTGAGTTTCAGGTCGCTGCTGATGATGGGCGCGCCACCCGCCGGATTCGGTGTGCTGACCTGGGTCAGCTTGCCGGTGGCGTCAAAGGACAGGGTCGAGGCCACAGGCGCGGTGACTTTCGGATCGCTGCCGGTTGCATCCGGGTTACGACCGTCCACCAGGGTGTAGACCTTCCAGGTGTTGGCACCGGTTTTCACCATGTACTGATCCATGGTGTGCTGGTTGCCTTGGCTGTCATAGATCGGCGTGCTGAACGACTTGGTGTAGGTCGCGGTATTGGCCGGGTCGAATTTGCCCGCAGGTACCGTGTCGTCGATCACCGTAGCGGTGGAGTTCAGGTTGATGCTCGAAGTCACTGCCGACGTCGACTTCGGCGCCAGGTTCGAAGTGTCGATCTTCAGATCGGTCAACACGCCGTTGATGATCTTGCCGTTGGCATCCACACCGTAACCCTGCAGACGCGAGGTGTAGTCGGTGTTGGTGATGTAACCGGCGTTATCCACCTTGAACGTACCGGCACGGGTATACGACACCGAACCGCTGTTGTTCATGGTGAAGAAACCCGAACCGTTGATGCCCATGTCCAACACGTTGCCGGTGTTGTTGATGTCACCCTGGGTGAACTGCTGCGAAACGTTGGCCAGGCGCACGCCGTTGCCGATCACCTTGCTGCCGCTGCCCAGGCGAGTCGCCGAGTACACGTCTTCGAATTCTGCGCGCGAGGATTTGAAACCGGCGGTGGCAACGTTGGCGATGTTGTTGCCGGTCACGTCCAGTTGCTTGTTGGCTGCATAGAGACCGCTAAGGCCGATATTGAAAGACATATTCCACTCCTTTATGCCGGGTTAGTCGGCTCTATATACCAATGGTTTGAACTTTGGACAGGGCGACGGTGCCCTTGCCAGCGAGGTTGAGCATCAGCTCGCCGCCGGTCTGGCTGATCGTCACGCTGTTGACGGTCGCTGGCAGGTAAGTCGCCAGGTCCGTCGCCGCGCCGTTGATCGGTGCGTTGGCCTTGAAGGTGTAAGTCCCGACCGGCACCACGGTGCCAGCGGTGTCCTTGCCGTCCCAGGTGAAACTCGCAGCGCCGGCGGCGCGGCTGCCCAGATCGATGGTGCGAACGGTTTTGCCGTCCTTGTCGGTGATGGTCACGGTGCCACCGGCAATCGACGAAGGTACGGTGACCGAACCGGTCAGGCCTTTGCTCGGATCATCGAGCTGTGCGGTGTTGGTCTGCACGATCACGTTACGGCCAACCAGCGACGAGGCTTGCAGCGCCTGCGACGAGTTGTAGTTGCCGGCCAGGCCACTCACGGTGGAGTTCAGCGTGGTGATGCCTTCAAGGCTGCTGAACTGCGCCAACTGCGCAACGAATGCGCTGTTGTCCTGCGGGTCGAGCGGGTTCTGGTTTTTCAGCTGGGTCACCAGCAACTGCAGGAACGCATCCTTGCCCAGCGCTTGTCCGCCGGTGCTGCTGTTGGTCGCCGAAGCAATGCCATCGGTGGTCGAACTGGTCTTTTTCGACGAGTTCGCCAGGATGTCATTCATGCTCAGGGAGCTGGTGGTATCGGTAACGCTCATGGCAGTCGCCCCTTATTACTGACCGAGGGTCAGCACCTTCTGCATCATGGTTTTGGCGGTGTTCATCATTTCGGCGTTGGTCTGGAACGAACGGCTCGCGGAAATCATGTCAGCCATCTCTTCCACCACGTTGACGTTCGGGTAGTAGACGTAGCCCTTGGCGTCGGCCGCTGGATGGTTCGGCTCGTAACGCGCTTCGAGGTTGCTCTGGTCTTCGACCACGCCGAGCACCTGCACGCCCTGACCGGCAGCATCCTGATTCTGGAACAGCGAATCACTGCCGCCGCTCTGGCCGCCCTGGAACATGGTGGCGAACACCGGGTGACGGGCGCGGTAGGTCTGGTCGATGCTCGAGGAGACGGTCTCGGCGTTGGCGATGTTCGAGGCCACGGTGTTCAGACGTGTGGTCTGGGCGCTCATGCCGCTGCCGGCAATGTTGAAAACGCTGGACAGGGACATGGATTACTCTCCGCGCAGGGCTGACACCAGCCCTTTGAATTTGCTGTTGAGCAGGGTGAAGCTGGCCTGGAAGCCGACCGCGTTTTCCGCGTAGTTGGACTGTTCCAGTTGAGCGTCCACGGTGTTCTGGTCGATCGAAGGCTGCATCGGCGTGCGATACATCAGCGACTCGTCGCCATTGCCCAGACCTTCAGCTTCGATGTGACGGCTGTTGGTCTTGTTCAGCGCGATGGTGCCGTGGGCGTTTTTCTGGGTCTGGGCTTCGAGTACTTTCGAGAAGTCCAGATCCCGCGCCTTGTAGTTCGGGGTATCGGCGTTGGCGATGTTGTTGGCCAGCACTTCGGCACGCTGGGCGCGGAAGCCCAGAGCCTTTTCGTGAATGCCGAGCGCTTTGTCGAAGCTGATGCTCATGTCGGGAACCTTCAGGTGACCGGATTTTTCGTAACTGAGCTTTAGCAAGCGCCGTGCCAGAGTGTAAAACTGCCGGTTTCCGTGGCTTTGCGGGTGATCGGCAAAGCGGCAATGCCAGAAAAGCGGCAACCGGCTTCCGCCATATGCCGCTTTTTTGCCGCTTGGTTGCCTCTTGCCACCACCGCCGGACAACTGTGGGAGCGAGCCTGCTCGCGAAGGCGGCGTGTCAGAGGACAATTGTTTTACTGACGGACCGCCATCGCGAGCAGGCTCGCTCCCACAGGGGGTATTGGTGTCAGGAACAATTACGGCAGGCACAAAAAAACGGCAGCCCCATGAGGGCTCCCGTTTTTGGTATTGCCGCAGCAATCACTTGGCCTTGTAAATGATCCCCGGGCTGCACTGGACCATTTGGTAATGGTCCGGCAGACCGTTCAGCGCTTCGGAGGCGCCGAGGAACAGATACCCGCCCGGCTTCAACGTGCTGTGAATACGCAACAGGATGTCTTTCTTCACTTCGGCAGAGAAGTAGATCAACACGTTGCGGCAGAACACGATGTCGAACTTGCCCAGCGCGGCATAGCTGTCGAGCAGGTTGAACGAGCGGAACTCCACCCGGCTCTTGATCGGCGCCTTGACCACCCAGCGCCCCGGCCCTTTCGGATCGAAGTAACGCTGCAGACGTTCCGGCGACAAACCACGGCCGATGGCCAGGCTGTCGTACTCGCCGGTCTTGCAGTTGTTGAGCATCAGTCCCGAAAGATCAGTGGCAACGATCTGCACACCCATCTTCAACTGGCCGAGGTTGCTGCGCTCGAACTCGTCGATCGACATCGACAGCGAGTACGGTTCCTGACCCGACGAGCAGGCCGCCGACCAGATGCGCAAGCGCTGGTTCGGACTGGCCTTGATCGCTTCCGGCAGCACCTTGTTCTTCAACACTTCAAACGGATAGGTGTCGCGAAACCACAGGGTTTCGTTGGTCGTCATGGCATCGACCACCTGCTCGCGCAAACCGCTGCGCGGCTGGGTCTGGATGCGCTGCACCAGCTCACCCAGGGACTTGATGCCTTGCTGCTCCATCAGTTTGTTGAGACGGCTGGAGACCAGATACTGCTTGTTTTCACCGAGCAAAATGCCACAGGCCTTTTCCAGGAAGACCCGGAACTGTTCGAAATCCAAATTACCCGTAGACAATGGTGCCGCCTCTTAAATCGTGTTGATCACCAGGGACAGTAGGTCCCTAGCTGATATCTGCTGCTTTGATCCGGTCGACTACCCGGGATGCCAGGTCATCAGGACGGAATTTGGCCAGGAAGTCGTCGGCGCCGACTTTCTTCACCATCGCCTGATTGAATACCCCCGACAACGAAGTATGCAGGATGATATGGAGCTTTTGCATGCGTGCGTCGCCGCGGATTTCCGCCGTCAGGGTGTACCCGTCCATCTCCGGCATCTCGATGTCGGAAATCATCATCAGGAACTCTTCTTCCGGCTTCTTGCCCTCGTCGACCAGCTTGCGCAGGTAATCCAGCGCCTGCTTGCCGTCGTTCAGCGCCACCACTTCGACACCGATCGTCTGCAGGCAACGGGTCACCTGCTTGCGCGCCACCGACGAGTCATCGACCGTCAATACCCGCAGCGACAACGCCTTGGTCTGGGTCTCGACATCGACCACGCCCACCGAAATCGCTTCCGGCGTCGGTGCGACTTCCGCCAGCACTTTTTCGACGTCGATGATTTCGACCAACTGATTGTCGACCCGAGTCACAGCCGTCAGGTAGTGATCGCGACCGGTGCCCTTGGGCGGCGGATGGATCTCTTCCCAGTTCATGTTGACGATGCGCTCCACCGAGCGGACCAGGAAACCCTGGGTCTTGGTGTTGTACTCCGTGATGATCACGAACGGACTGTTCTTGTCTTTCAACGCTCCGGAACCGGTCGCCATTGCCAGATCGAGGATCGGAATGGTCGCCCCGCGAATATTTGCCACCCCGCACACCACAGGACTGGACTTGGGCATCAACGTCAGCGACGGGCATTGCAACACTTCCCGTACCTTGAACACGTTGATGCCATAGAGCTGTTGACCGTCGAGACGGAACAACAACAGCTCCAGGCGATTCTGCCCTACCAGTTGCGTGCGCTGGTTCACCGAATCCATTACACCAGCCATGCCCAGACTCCTACATCAACGCCAAGTGTTGTTGCGACGCACATTCATTGCTAAACGGCACGGCGCTTGCTTTTTAACCCGTATGAACATTCAAACGACATTTTCCCGACACCTGACAGCGCCTCTTCGCAGAGCGCTTGCCAGTGCGTGTGCCATTTGCTGCTTGTTCTTTGGCAGTCCTGCCCATGCTGATGCGGTTACCTTGCCTGACATGCTTATCGGCGTCGCTCAGGGCTTTCTTGAGTTCACCGTAGAAGACTATCTGACGAGCAGTCAAACCGAAGGCCGTTATGAAATCGAAGTCAACCAGCTCGACCCGCGCATGCGCATGCCGATGTGCGACAAGGAATTGACAGCGACGCTGGAGAGTCCGGCACGCCCTTTGGGCCGGGTCACGGTGAAGGTTCGCTGCGAGGGAACATCGCCCTGGACGGTGTTCGTACCCGCTCAAGTCCGCCTGTTTCGCGAGATTGTGACGACCACGCGTGCGCTCAAGCGCGCCGGTATTATCGAGCCGCAGGACGTGACCTTGCGCGAGCGCGACGTCAGCCAGATCAACCAGGGCTTTCTGACTTCGGTGGACGAAGCGATCGGGCAGAAATTGACCCGACCAACGGTCGCCGATCAGGTCATCACCCAGGTCCATCTGGAACAGGCGGAAGTCATTCGCAAGGGTGATCAGGTAGTCATCACCGCACGCAGCGGCACATTGGCGGTGCGCATGCCGGGCGAAGCCTTGGCCAACGGCGGCCTGAAAGAACAGATCCGGGTAAAAAACCTCAATTCACAACGGGTGATCAAGGCGCAGGTCACCGCGCCGGGACAAGTGGAAGTGGCCATGTAAACGCCCTGTGAGAAAACTGGCGCGGACCTCCCAGCTTCCCTAAACTGTGTCGCAGCAGGACATGCCGCGATGCAGCCCGGCGCATTGAAAAAATGTGCCTAAAGTTTTTCATGGGATAGCCGAAAACATGGCAAGCGTCCAAATTCCCAGAGGTTTTTATCATGGTCATCGATTTCAGCCGTTTGAACAGTTCCTCGTCACTGACAGGCAGCACACGTACCAGCAACGCCAAGGAAAGCGCTGAAAACAGCCCCTCCGCGCCGCTGAATACCCAGGCCGAACAGGCCAATGCCGCCAAAAGCGGGGAGTCGGTACACCTCAGCAATGAGGCTCAACAGTTGCAGAAGGTCACTGACAAGCTGCGCGATCAGCCTGCTGTCGACAAAGCCCGTGTGGCCGAGTTGAAAGCCGCGATTGCCGATGGCAGCTATAAAGTCGACAGCAACCGTGTAGCCAGCAAACTGCTCAACTTCGAAGCCCAGCGCTAGGCTTTTGCCGGCGCCAGGCTTTTGGACGCTTAAACCCCAAGGCCAGCCATGCACGACACTACTTTATTGCAACTGATCGACGACGACTTTGCTCCAGCGCAAGAATTGCTGGAGTTGCTGCAAACCGAATCTCTCGCGTTGCACGGTCGTGACATGCCCCTGCTGGAAGAAATTCTGGCGCGCAAGCAGGCGTTGATCATTCTGCTGGAACAGCATGGCCGCAAGCGCAGCGAAATCCTCGCCAGCCTCAATCTGCCGACCGATCGCAACGGCCTGCAACAGCTGGCCGCGCAATCGAGCATTGGCGAGCAGTTGTTGCGACAGGGCGATGCCCTGACCGATCTGATCGCCCAATGCCAGGCAGCCAACGTCAAGAATGGCCAGTCGATCCGCATCCAGCAGGCCACCACGGCCAATCAGCTGAAAATCCTCACCGGGGGCGAACCGCCAGCGTTGTACGACGCCAGCGGCACTTTTGCCAAGCCCGCCAAACCGCGTCCGCTCAGCCAGGCATGAGCCGTTGATGCGCCAGCTCTATCAACCCGCGGAACATGCTGGCAAAATGCTGGCTAGTCGTCATATTTTGTCTGGAGATTGATAAACCGTGTCCAACGCCCTCAGCGCGGATGATGCTCCGCAGCCCCCTAAGGTGCTCACCACGCCACTGGAAATCTCCAGCAACCTGCGCCAGCTGCAGGACAGCCACGATCCGCTGATCATCACCTTCCACGAGCGCAGCCAGCGTTTTCAGAGCTACCTGATCAAAGTCGACCGCGACAGCGCGTCGATCGCTCTGGACGAAATGATCCCGCGCGATGGCGAACGCTTCCTGCTCGCCGGCGAGCCGTTCAAGGTTGAAGGTTTTCATGACGGCGTACGCATCGCCTGGGAATGCAACGGCACGCTGAACATCGAAGAATCCGACGGCGACCGCTTCTACACCGGCGAGCTACCGACCGAAGTGGTTTATCACCAGCGTCGCAACGCCTTCCGCGCCGCGCTGAAACTGACTGATCTGGTCAGCGTTGAACTGGGTGGCGAAAAACTCAAGTCGCCGATCCACGGCAAGCTCCTGGATATTTCCGCGACCGGTTGCAAGTTTCGTTTCGAAGGCGATATCACCGACCGCCTGCAACTGGGCCAGGTCTACGACCGCCTGATCGCCCCGCCGCTGTTCGGCAACCAGCCGATCGCCGTCGAACTGCGCTACCTGCACTTCGAAGAAAAGCTCAACATCACCTTCGCCGGCCTGCGCTTTCACAACATCAGCGGACAGGCGGCGCGCAACGTCGAGCGTTTCGTTTATCAGCTTCAACGTGAAGCGCGGCGGTTTGATAAAGACGATCTCTGAGCCGTAATGACTAAAAAAAAGGGCAGCCCCTCACAGGACTGCCCTTTTTCATGCGCGAGTGTTTATCTTCGATTCAGGGTCGCGCGCCACTGATATCCGGCGCAGGCTTGTCATCTGCGCTGGTCACATCTTCTTCGACCACCGCTTGCGGCGGCTCGGCTGGCTCAGGTTCCGGCTCTGGACTGGTCGGTGCCGGGTCCTGGACCATCTGCTCCTGCACCACCTGCTCATCGACGCGCGGGTCGAGCGCCGCCACCAGTGGCGAACTCGACATGCTGTCCGGCATGGCGACGTGATGCAGCGGCGCATCATCGACCTGATGCAGATTGGTCACGGCTTTCGGCCGAATCCGCCACACCAGCACCAGTGCAAAAAAGCTGAAGAACGCATACAGACTCTGACTGCCAAGAAATTTCATCAGCACGCCGGCCAGCAGCGGCCCGATGCTCGCGCCCACGCCGTAGGTCACCAGCAGCATCGCCGTCAGCGACACCCGCCGATCGCCCTCGACATGGTCGTTGGAAAACGCCACGGCCAACGGATACAGACAAAACTGCACCAGCGAACACAGGAAGCCCACCACAAACAGCACTTCCAGCGGCACTTGCGGCAACACCGCCAACGGCAGCGCCGCCACTGCCAGAAACCCGGCGAAGCAGCGAATCAGCAACGCCCGGTCATAGCGATCAGACAACCAGCCGAGCGGCCACTGCACCAGCAAACCGGCAAAAATGCAGCTACCCATGAACAGACCGACCTGCTCGGTCGACAGCCCTTGCTGCGAGGCATACAACGGCGCCAGACCGTAGAACGAACCGATGATCAAACCGGCGCCGAGCACCGTGCTCAACGATTGCGGCACCCGCTTGATAAAGAAACGCGGCTCCATCGGCGCTGGATGCAGCGGGGCCGGGTGAATCCGCCGGGTCAGCGTCACAGGCACCAGACACAGCGCAAAGCACAGCGCGACCAGCATCAGCAGCTCGAGCCCGAGGCCCGGGTGCATGACCAGAATCAACTGACCGAGTACCAGGCCCAGATACGAAGCGATCATGTAACCGCTGAACACCAGACCGCGCTGATTGGCATCCGCCTGCTCGTTGAGCCAGCTTTCGATCACCATGTACTGGCACATCATGCCGAGGCCGACGATCGTCCGCAGCACCAGCCACGCCGGCAGCCAATCGACCAGACCATGGCCCAGCACTGCCGCACCGACAATTCCCGCACATGCCGAATAGGCACGGATATGTCCGACCCGGGCGATCAGTCGGTGACCGATCTTGCCGCCCAGTACCAGGCCGAAATAGTTGGCGGCCATCAGCGCACCGACCCACAGGCCGTCGACATTGTCTGCGGCCAGACGCAAGGCCAGATAGGTAGAAAGAAGGCCCGAGCCGATCAACATCATCAGCGAGGCGAAATATAGCGCTCGAAAGGATTTCCAGATTTGGCGCATCGGCGTTCCGAGCGGCTCCTTGCAGTAAAGACCGGGCTAACCAAAGGCTAGCCCGGTGGCGACAGTACGTCAGGCCTGGGCTGCTAGAACACGCCGTTCCCAGGGGGTGATTTCATCGAAGAAGCTGGTCAACTCCATGGTCTTCGAAGCGATGTAGCCTTCGATGAATTCGGCTCCGAACAGTTCCCTGGCCAAGTGGCTACGCTTCAGACGTTCCAGAGCGGCATGCAAGGTACACGGCAACGCAAGATTATCCGGCACGACAAACTCGCCCTGGATCGCCTCGCTGGGCTCGAGTTCCTGCTCAATGCCATGCAAACCCGCGGCCAGACTGGCGGCGAGCGCCAGATACGGATTCGCGTCGGCGCCCGGCAAGCGGTTTTCGACCCGACGAGCGACCGGCGAACTGGCCGGAATGCGCAGCCCGGCGGCACGGTTATCGTGGGACCAGCAGGCATTGTTCGGCGACGCATACGGATGGCACAGGCGCTGATAGGAATTCACGTTGGGCGCAAACAGTGCGGTGAAGTCAGCCATGGCTGCCTGCTGGCCGCCGATGAAATGACGGAACATGGCAGTCGCCTCGCCGCTCGAGTCGCTGAAAACGTTTTTGCCGCTGCCGATCTCGACCACGCTCTGGTGAATGTGCATCGAACTGCCCGGCGTATGCGCCAGCGGCTTGGCCATGCACACCACGGTCAGGCCGTGCTTGAGCGCGACCTCTTTGAGCAGATGCTTGAACAGGAACGTCTGGTCGGCCAGCAACAGCGGATCGCCGTGCAGCAGATTGATCTCGAACTGGCTGACGCCCATTTCGTGCATGAAGGTGTCGCGCGGCAAGCCCAGCGCGGCCATGCATTTATAGACTTCGCTGAAGAACGGGCGCAGTCCGTTATTGGAGCTGACGCTGAATGCCGACTGGCCGTCCTCGCGACGACCGTCGAGGCCGACGGGCGGGCGAAACGCTTGGGTCGGATCAGGGTTGGGCGCGAAAACAAAAAACTCCAGCTCGGTCGCCACCACCGGCGCCAATCCGCGCGCGGCGTAACGGGCAATGACTTTCTTTAGTTGGCCACGGGTCGACAGCGGCGAGCTTTCGCCGCTCAGCTCGTCAGCGTCGCAAATCGCCAGGGCGCGCGGCTCGTCGCTCCAGGGCAGGCGATGGATCTGGGTCGGTTCGGCGACGAGGGCGAGGTCGCCGTCGTCGCTGCCGTAAAACCGCGCCGGCGGATAACCACCCATGATGCATTGCAGCAGCACACCTCGCGCCAACTGCAGACGCCGCCCTTCGAGGAAACCCTCGGCGGTCATCACTTTGCCCCGCGGCACGCCATTAAGATCCGGCGTTACACATTCAATCTCATCAATGCCCGTCAGTCGCTGTGCGAGTGAGCGCTGGCCATCGGTTGTCATGACGCAATCCTTGTTATTGTGCGAGCCGCGAACGGCGACCCGTACAAAATAGGCTCCGGCTGTTCGGAATATCAAGCAGCGTCAGCAAAAACCATTATTACGGCAGATACAGACTGAATACTCCGCCGCCGAGCGGACCGCCGTTACTGATTTCCGTGCGCCCTTCGACACCATTGCGCTGATGCAGCGCCGCGATGCGATGGGCAAAGTACAGGCCGAGCCCGGTACTGCCGCTGCTGTGATTGATGCCTTGCACGTAATCGGCCTGACGCTCAAGCATCTCGCGCGGATAACCGGCGCCGTCATCGTTGATGCTCAGGACCAGTTGCCCGGCCTCGTCACTGACGGTGATCAGCAACGACTCCCGCGCATAACGAATGGCGTTGTTGATGCAGTTGCTCAGCACCGAAGCGATCAGCTCGCGATCGAAGAAACCCAGCGGGCTCAGCGGATCGACCTCATAGGTGGCGATGATGCCGCGGCTGGCGAACACCTCCTGATGCGCGGCCAGTTGCGCCTCGATGAAATCGTCGAGTTCGTGATAGGCCGGTTGCAGCGGCAGCTGATTGACGCCGAGCTTGTACAGCCCGAGCAACTGCACAAGCATGCCGTTGAGGTGAGCGAACTCGAAGTCGATCACGCCCTGCTCCGCGCCCTCACGCTGCGCTTGCGGCAGTCGCGCCAGCCATTGGCTGTGCGCCTGCATGAGCATGGCCAGGGAGTTTTTCATGTCGTGAACGGTGGAGGCGATCACCGTGGAAAAATCCAGCGCCTGCTCGTTGTGATTCATTCGCCAAACGCCTTGCTTTTCAGCTTCTGATAACGCGCAAAGCGCGCGTCGGTGTCGGGCATCAGGCCGACCATTTTCAGGCAGGCCCGACATTCTTCCAGCTCGGCCGACGGCACACTGGTGTCGGTGCCATGCAGCAGCGACTGGGCCAGGTTCAGCGCGATGCTGAGGTTCTTCGGTTGCATCTTCAACGCCTTGCGGAACACCTCGCGGGCTTCCACCAGGTTGCCGGTCTTGTACACCCGCACGCCTTGGCGGTTGAGGTCAGCAGCGGCGTTACTGGAACTGAGAATGGTCGGGTCATCGGTGAGCTTGGCGATGTCTTTCATCACCGCCGGGTCATCACCGTAGATTTCCGCGCAGCTCTTGAGCATCGAGGTGCCCGCTTCGGCCTGCCCGAGCATCTGCAACTGCTTGGCCACCAGCAACGCCGCTTCCGGGCTCATGAACTGCTCCATGCCGTCGAGGCGCATCAGCGCTTGTTCGGTGAGCTTGTCGGCGGTCTCGGCGTCGTTGAGCAGCAGACTGGTAGCTTTCATCAGCCGCGCACGAATCTGCAGACCGGGGTCACTCGGGTTTTCTTTGGCGACCGCGCTGAGGGTTGTGTTGATCTCCAGTCGCGTGCGCGTATCGAGGCCACGATCGCTGCCCTTGCTGATCAGCGCATGCGCCAGGCCGAGGTTGCTTTCCGGGTCCTTGAAGCGCGATTGCGCGCCCTGCGACACGGCCTGACGATAGGCGCGCGAGGCGGTTTCGAAATCCTCGTTGGCCATCGCCAGTTTGCCCAGCAAGGCCTGACGACGCACCGCCAACGGTGACAGGCGAATCGCTTCTTCCAGCACCCGTTGCGCGCCTTTACTGTCGCCCTCGGCCACCAGCACATCGGCCATGCCGTCATACAGCGCCGGCATCATCGGGAAAACCTTCAAGGCTTTCTCATAGACTTCTTTGGCCTGTGTCACCTGGCCACGCTTGAACAACAGCTTGCCCAGGCCGGCAAACGCCCATGGCAACGGCCGATCGGCAATGATGCCGTCATAGAGGCGTTCCAGCGCTTCGTTCTGATTCATGTCGCGCAGCGCATCGGCGCGATAGCGCAGGCACAGCGGCGAATAGCGGATGTCCTGCTTGCACAAGGCGATGCAGGCGTTGAGCACTTCGACCGGTTTGCCACGGTCGAGGGCTTGCAGAATCGGCTTGAGCAGGGTCTTGCGCTGCTCCAGACGCTCCAGGCGCTGGGCCAGGCCGGAGCGGTTGAATGGCTTGGTCAGGTACGCATCGGGCTCGTGTTCCAGCGCACTGAGCACCATCGCCTGACTGGTCTCGGCGGTGACCATGACGAACACCGCTTCGTGGCTGATAAGCTTTTCCGACATCAGGTCTTCGAGCACTTGCTGGCCGTTTTTCTTGCCGTCGCCGAGATGGAAATCCTGCAGGATGAAATCGTAGGATTTCTGCGAGCACATCTTCAGCGCCTGTTCACCCGTGTCAGCGGTATCGACATCCTTGACGCCCAGTTCACGCAGCATCGAACGCACGGAACTGCGGAAATCCGAAAAATCATCGACGATCAGAAAGCTTTTTTGGTGATACGACGACATCGACGATTTCCAGGCAAATGAAGAGAGGGCAATTTCAGGCGCGCAGATGATAGCTGCCGGCCAAATGCTATCAAGCGATTTCGCGCGACGTTGCTGTCACCGAACGGGTTATCGGCCGCTCCCTCGAATCTCTTGAAGATAGTTGGTGCGTTTAGCCCGAGAGCGCGGTCAACACAAAACAACCAGCACGCCATTCGAACTGCGGCAGGAAAAAAGTCGGAAACAGGATTATCCTGCGCAGTTACCCATGCGTTTTTTGATCCACCGCGACCCCATCCGTCGCCTTCTCAAGGCCGAAGTCATGACCTCGAAATCACCCTCCTCGCCCTCTGCTCCCGAGCGCCGAGGCCTGAGCCCCAGTCACCTGGACTTTCCGGTGGTCGGCATCGGCGCGTCCGCTGGCGGCCTGCAAGCGATCAAGCTGTTTTTCGAGCACATGCCGCAAGACACTGGCATGGCCTTCGTGATCATCCTGCATTTATCGCCGGATCATCAGAGCGTCGCTGACAAGATCATTCAGGAGTCGACGCGGATGCCGGTCCTGCAGGTGACGCAGCCGGTACCGATCGAAAAAAACTGCGTGTACGTGATTTCACCCGCGCAATCGCTGTCGATGAACGATGGTTATTTGCGCGTGAGCGCCGCCGCCACACAATCCACCCGACATTTGGCAATCGACCTGTTCTTCCGCGATCTCGCCGATGTGCATCGCGAGCGGGCGTTTTGCGTGGTGCTGTCAGGCACCGGCTCCGATGGCGCAGTGGGTTTGTCGCGCATCAAGGAACAGGGCGGCGTCACCCTCGCGCAAGTGCCGGAGGACGCCGAATATGACGGCATGCCGCGTGCCGCGATCGAAACGCGCATGGTCGACCTGGTGCTGCCCGTGGTGGAGATGCCGCAAAAACTGATGGAGTTGTGGAGCAATTCGCAGAACATCACCCTGCCCAGCGCCAATGACCCCGACATCAAAGTGCAATCGCCGTCCAGCGATCAGGAAGCCGCGATTGCCGAACAGCGTCTGCACGACATCCTGATCTATCTGCGCGCCAGTACTGGCCACGATTTCAAGCATTACAAGCGCGCCACCGTGCTGCGCCGCATCGAGCGGCGCATGCAGGTCACCGGCCAGTCCGACCTCAGCGCCTATTACGATTACCTGCAAAACACCGCAGACGAAGCCAAAGCGTTACTGGGCGACATGCTGATCGGCGTCACCAACTTCTTCCGCGACCGCGAAGCCTTTGAAGCGCTGGAACGCGAAGTACTGCCGCAATTGGTGCAGTCGGTATCCAGCTCGGCTGAAAAAGAGGAATTACGCGTCTGGTCCGCCGGTTGCTCTACCGGTGAAGAAGCCTACAGCCTGGCGATCCTGCTTGACGACCAAATGCAAGTCGAAAACAGCAAGGCCAATCTGCAAGTATTCGCCACCGATATCGACGAACGCGCGATCAGCGTCGGCCGCGCCGGCACTTACCCGCAAGCCATCGTTACCGACGTACCGCCTAATCGCCTGCGCCATTATTTCGTTAAAGACGACGAGCATTACCGCATCCGCAAGGAAATCCGCGAGAAGGTCCTGTTCGCCAAGCACAGCCTGCTGTCCGATCCGCCGTTTTCGCAGATCGATCTGATCACCTGCCGCAACTTGCTGATCTATCTGGATCGCGAAGTGCAGCGCGAGATCCTGCAGATGTTTCATTTTGCCTTGCGACCGGGAGGCTTCCTGTTTCTCGGTACCTCGGAAAGCGCCGATGCTTGCCATGAATTGTTCACCCCGGTGGACAAGCGCAACCGCATCTTCCGCGCCAAGACTGGCACGCCGAACAGCCGTCGCACGCCGACCATGCCGCGTGGCGGCTATATGCGCAGCAGTGTCTCGCGTCCGGAAGTGAAGCCCAGCGAACAACCCAAGTTGTCATTCGCCGACATTCATCGTCGCGCGATCGAGCGTTCGGCGCCGCCGAGCATCATTGTCGACAGCAACGCCGATATCCTGCACATGAGCGAAAGCGCCGGGCGCTTTCTGCGGCATGTCGGCGGCGAGCTGTCGCGCAACCTGCTGACGCTGATCCTGCCGGAGCTGCGCCTGGAGATTCGCACCACGCTGTTCCAGGTGCAGCAAAGCAACCTGACCGTGCGCTCGCGGGAAGTGATCCTCAAGCGCGAAGAGCGGCAGTTCCGCATCGATCTGATCGCCCAACCGTATAAAGACGACGAGTCGGACAGCGAATGCGTGCTGGTGATTTTCGAGGAAACGGAAATCGACCCCGCCGAAGATGCGACGACCACCATGTTGCAGACGGAGAGCCAGGTGCTGTCAAACCTCGAGCGCGAACTGCAACGCACCAAGCTGCACCTGCAGGACACCATCGAACAGTCGGAAGTCTCCAGCGAAGAACTGAAAGCCTCCAACGAAGAGATGCAGGCGATTAACGAGGAGCTGCGCTCGGCCACCGAAGAGCTGGAAACCAGCAAGGAAGAGTTGCAGTCGATCAACGAAGAGCTGTTGACGGTCAACTACGAGCTGAAAACCAAGGTCGAAGAAACAGACAAGATCAACGATTACCTGACCAACCTGATCGCCTCGACCGACATCGCCACGGTTTTCGTCGATCGCAGCATGCGCATCAAATGGTTCACCCCGCGCGCCACCGATATTTTCAGCATGCTGCCGGTCGACACCGGACGTTCATTGCTCGACATTACCCATCGTTTGAATTACGCCGACCTCGCCGAGGACGCAGCGCAGGTGTTCGAGTCGCTGAACATGATCGAGCGCGAAGTGAACAGCACCGATAACCGCTGGTACATCGCCCGGTTACTGCCGTATCGCTCCAGCGAAGACCATATCGACGGTACGGTGCTGACCTTCATCGACATCACCAAACGCCGCGCTGCCGAAGAGGAATTGCGCCTGGGCGAAGAACGCATGCGCCTGGTGGCCGAGAGCACCCGCGATTACGCGATCATCATCCTCGATGAGCAAGGCGCAATCACCAGTTGGAACAAAGGCGCCGAGCTGATCTTCGGCTACAGCAAGGCCGAAGCCGAGGGTGCTTTCTACGATTTTATCTTTACTGCCGAAGATCGCGCCGCCGGGATGGCCGAGAATGAATTGGCGACCGCCCGTACCCACGGCCGCGCCGAAGATGAACGCTGGCACCAGCGCAAGGACGGCAGCCGCTTCTTCTGCAGCGGTGAAGTCACCCTGCTCAGCGGCGATTATCTGCAAGGCTACGTGAAGATCGCCCGCGACCTGACCGGCCACAAACGCGCGCAGGACGAACAGAGTCAGGAACTGGCGCAGACGCGTAACACGGTGTCCCTGCGTGATGAGTTCTTCGCAGTCATGTCCCATGAACTCAAACATCCACTGAACCTTATTCAGCTCAACGCCGAGCTGCTGCGACGCCTTCCGGTCATCCGTACCGCAGGGCCGGCGACCAAAGCGGTCAATACCATCTGCGATGCGGTCAACAGCCAGGCGCGGATCATCGATGACCTGCTCGACGTCGCGCGAGTGCGCACCGGCAAGCTCAAGCTGCAATTGACACGGGTTGACCTCAGCGCCGTACTGCGTGACATCCATACGGTGGTGCTGAATGAGCAGCATGCAACGCGAGTCGATTTACGGTTGCCCGACGATCCGCTCGTCATCCATGCCGACCCGACACGGGTTGAGCAGATCATCTGGAACCTGGTGAACAACGCGCTGAAATTCACCCCACCGACCGGGCGAATCGAATTGATCGCCAGTCGCAGCGCGCAAATGGCCCGCCTGGACATCAAGGACAACGGCGTCGGCATCGCTGCGGAAAATCTGGAACATGTGTTCGATCTGTTTGGCCAAGCGGAAAAGCAGCACACCAATCACCAGCGTGAAGGTCTGGGAATTGGTCTGTCACTGGTGAGGCAATTGACTGAGGCACAACATGGCTCGGTTCTGGTGACATCGCCGGGGCTAGGCGCCGGTTGCACGTTTACCGTGTGCCTGCCTTTGGCTATTGATGTTGTTGAAGAAGATTCGCCGCAAGAAGTTGAAGTGGCGTCTGGCAAACTGGATGGCCTGCGTATCCTGTTGGTGGATGACTCACCCGAAGTGCTCGACACGCTGAAGATGTTGCTGGAAATGGAAGACGCGGACGTTACTGCATTCGATCATCCGGTCGCCGCACTGAAAGCAGCTGAAAGCACGCGCTTCGATCTGATCATTTCCGATCTGGGCATGCCGGTCATGAGCGGCTACGAACTGATGAGCGCGTTACGCAAATTGCCGCTAGTGAAAAACGTGCCAGCCATTGCCCTCACCGGTTATGGCACGCAGAGCGATATGCAGAAATCTCGCGAAGCAGGTTTTGATCAGCACCTCGGCAAGCCTGTGGCCTATGACGATTTGATCGACACCATTGATGCGCTGCGCCGCTCGCAATTGCTTTAACGGTAATCAGCGCAGATAGGCGCGCTGGATGCACACGCGACGGTCGATCGCCTGCTGCAGGCGCGCCTTGCTCTCGGCCCAGATGCCTGGGTCGACGCGCCTCAGGCGCATCAGGTCGAGCATGGCGTTCTTGGCATCCAGATATTCTGACCAGGCATCCGACGCCTTGAGTTTAAGTCGCTCGTATTCGCTCATCTCCATTCGCCGGATGGCCACCACCGAGGGGTCAGTCACCACTGCGCTCAGGGTGATCTGGGTACGATGCGGGGCGGCGAATTCCTGTTGATCGATAACGATCTCCCGGGCTCGCTCGCTTGCCCATTTCAGCGCAACTTCGCAGGGAATGTCTTTGCCACGGTCATGAAATTCTTCACTGACCGCTCGCCCCTCTTTCGTATAAACGCCGATGAATACTTGCGTGTCGCCACTCAGACCTACGCGAGCCTGGACCTCGATCTGTAAGCCGTCGCTCAGTGTCTCGTCATGGCTGTGCATCGGTAAACGGCTGTTGATCCATAACCAATATTTGGCTCCGCGACGTCGCATACTCATCCCCCCGCCCCGAAAGAGAGACATTAAGGCACCGGATCGGGAGGTTCGCCATGTCGATTCGTCGGCTTGGACGACGTATCGAACTTTCTCGCAGGCAAAACAAAACCCCAACTGCTTTCGCAATTGGGGTTTCGGAATTTAATCTTGACGATGACCTACTCTCACATGGGGAAACCCCACACTACCATCGGCGATGCATCGTTTCACTGCTGAGTTCGGGATGGGATCAGGTGGTTCCAACGCTCTATGGTCGTCAAGAAATTCGGGTACTGACTCGTGACCAGATGGCCTCGCTTCAGCAAATTGGGTATGTGACAGCTGGTGTTTGTGCGTTTCGAACTTTCGGTTCGTTTCGTCTTCACACACCGCAATCTGGTGCTCTTTCGCTTTTCAGCTTCGAAGCAAGCAAATTGCTTGGGTGTTATATGGTCAAGCCTCACGGGCAATTAGTATTGGTTAGCTCAACGCCTCACAGCGCTTACACACCCAACCTATCAACG